>JAXMLV010000053.1:0-12353 GCA_034367065.1 Flavobacteriaceae bacterium | reverse complement strand
AAGGAGAGTATATTCTCACGAGCATTAAAAGTGGAACTTATGAACTGCAAATTTCTTATTTGGGATTTGAAACTATTTCAAAGAAAATAACCATATTTAATAGCCAAACTTTACAAAACTTCACGCTTAAAGAAAATGCGTTTGTTTTGGAAGGGTTGGTAGTGACCGCTCAGAAAAGAGAGCAACGCAACAAAGACGTGCCGATTGCCATTACATCTTATGGCGGCGATTTTATTAAAAACAACAACACTTTTGAGTATGACGCATTTTCGGATTTTGTACCGGGTTTTCAAGTTCAACTCCAAAGTGCTAATAACCCGGGTATTGTCATCAGAGGAATTACCAGTGACAGCGGTGATTCAAGGGTAGAACCCCGTGTTTCGATTTTTCAGGATGGGGTTTCCATCAGCAAATCAAGAGGGTCTGTTGTGGAATTATTCGATATTGAAAGAATTGAAGTTTTGAAAGGTCCGCAGGGAACACTTTTTGGACGAGGTGCACAAATCGGTGCGATGCATATTATTCAGAATAAAGCCAAAAACGAAGCATCCGGTTCCATTACGCTTGGTGCAGGAGATTACGGGCAGTTCTTGGCAACGGGATATTTTAATGTGCCAGTTGTGAAAGATAAACTCTTTTTCAGAGCCGCCGCTACTTATAACTTTAGAGAGGGTTTCATTAGAAATCTTTCAGGAGGTGACTTGAATGGCAAGGAAACCGTCGCATATAGAGGTTCAATGAAATATATAATCTCAGACAACACAACTTTTGACTTTATTGCCAATTGGCAGAAAGATACGCCACCCGGCACTTCGTTTAAAAGTGGAACTTTTGCGCCTTTAGGGGGGGATACAAATCCAAATACTTTTGCCGATTTGGAAAGGGGGGAGGAACTGGGTTTAGATCGTACAGTTTACGGGTTTACGGGTATTTTGAAACATAACTTCAACCCAAATTGGGATCTCACTTCCACAACAGCTTATCGGAAATTTGAATCCAACGAGGCTTTTGATGCCGATGGTACAGCCGCTCCGGTTTTGTATTTCAGAGAAATAGCCAAGGGTGAGCAGTTTAGCCAAGAGGTTCGGTTCAACTATGACAACAATGACAAACTAAGAGGCTTCTTCGGAGCGAATTATTTTTATGAAAACGGTTCGCAAGCCGTACCTTTTGAAGTAGATGAAAGGAGTTATATTGTATTGCTTATCAATAACCCGGCATTGGTGATAAATGGCATCCCGACGCTGCTTTCCAACATTCCAAATAATCCGGCTTTTGGCCCACTCGCCGGCGCACCTTTGAATGAATTCAACAAAGAAAAATCGACCAATTTTGGTAAAAACTACTCAGGCGATGTTTTTGCCGATGCTTCTTATGATTTGTTTGAAAAACTTACTTTAACGGCGGGCATACGTGCCACTTGGGAGAATATCAATGCAGGCTTAGAAGTTGAAAATGCAGAACTTCCGGGTCTGTTGGGTAACTTTTTAGGTGCATTTCCCAACAACCTTTTTGCCCCGACAAACGGCAGAAAAAATGCCAGCGATAATTTTACTTCTGTAGTAGGTCGCGTAGCATTGAACTATGAATTATCCGATCAAATTACTTTTTTTGGGAATGTTGCCAGAGGCAGAAGACCCAATGTAATCAATGTAACTGCTGCCAATGTAACTGTTTTGGCAAATGAAATCGTTTGGTCTTATGAAGTTGGAGCGAAATCATTGTTTATGAACAACCGTTTTCAGTTTGATGTAAATGCATTCGTGTATGACTACAGTAATTTTCAAACTACGATTGCAACACTAACCGATGCGGGTCTTATTCTAAATCCGGACGATAGCGGTAGTGCTACTTCTTTTGGCTTTGAAACGGCGCTTCAATTTGCATTCGGAAAAAAGAGCAGTGTTTTTGCCAATTATGGATATATAGATGCCTCTTTTGATGACAAAGATTCAAATGGCAATGTTCAAGCTTTGGCAGGAAATAAATTCAGGTTAACGCCCAAACACTCATTTTCTGCCGGCATCAATTACAACCCGAAAATAACAGACAACATCGATTATTTTTTCCGTCCGACTTTTACATTTAAGTCAAAAGTATTTTTTGAGGAAACCAACCTT
This sequence comes from Flavobacteriaceae bacterium, assembly GCA_034367065.1. Taxonomy (GTDB): domain Bacteria; phylum Bacteroidota; class Bacteroidia; order Flavobacteriales; family Flavobacteriaceae; genus UM-FILTER-40-17. Next base: position 10,233 of record JAXMLV010000053.1, on the reverse strand, counting down.
CCCGGTATTTCTCAAGGAGACTACGGAATTGCAAACTTGAGAACCGGTTTTATTTTTAAAAACAAATACGAAATTAATTTCTATATAACCAATCTTTTTGACAAAGAATTTATCATTGATGCCGGAAACACAGGCGGGGCATTCGGCATTCCGACTTTTATTGCCGGTGCACCGAGATTTATCGGTTTCCAAACGTCTTTGAAGTTTTAAATTTTTGAATACTTTAGCAGTAAACTCTTGTCAAAATACAAACCATGAAAAATCTTAAATTCACTTTGACCTTTTTGTTTTTTAATACGTTCTTAAACCTAAACGCGCAAGAAACAGTAGTCGATAAAATTCCCTTTGATATTCCACTCAATGACTTAGATAACTATTTGTCTCTGAAGGAATCAAATGTTGAAGGAATCAAACCGGGCAATCAAGCCAAAGTGATTTGGGCAAAAGATTTTCACCAGCAAAAATCACCGGTTTCATTTGTCTATCTTCATGGATTTGGTGCCAGTCACAGGGAAGGTGAACCAATTATGAGCATGCTTTCAGAAAAGTACAATGCCAATGTCTATATGGCTCGTTTAGAAGAACACGGCATCGACAGACCCAATAGTTTTGAATATTTAACGACCGAAAATTACATCGCTTCTGCGCTCGAAGCTTTGCAGATTGGAAGGACGTTGGGTGAAAAAGTCATCTTGGTCAGTACTTCAACCGGTGGTACGCTCAGCTTAATATTGGCTTCTCAAAAACAAGAAGATGTTTTGGGATTAATTCTGTTTTCTCCTTTTATCGATTTGATAAATCCAGCCATGGCAGGAATTATCTTGCCCGGCGGGAAAGAAAATTTTGTGAAAGCAATCGGCGGTGAGATTCAAAAACAACAAAGACCCGATGAAGAAGCCAAATATTGGTCAACTGCCTATCACGTGAACGGCTATGTTTCTCTGATCAAAATGGTAAAAGAAAACATGTCAATTGATACGTTTTCAAAAATAACAATTCCGGTTTTCTTAGGGTATTATTATAAAAATGAAGCGGAACAAGACAAAGTTGTTTCGGTGCCAGCCATGCTTAACATGTTTGAAGAACTGGGTACTTCCGATGAAAATAAGGTAAAAGTTGCCTTTCCGGAAGTCGGAAATCATGTCATCGCATGTGATTTAAGGTCGAAGGATTGGCAAGGTGTTTATGAAGAAACAACCAGGTTTATCGACACAAAAATTTTAAAATAAACCATGAAAAATCTATTTTCAGTTATCATCATAATTATCTTTTTAAGTGCTTGCAAACAGGCCAAAGTCGTCCAGAATATAAAAGACACAACAAATTCTGAAACGTTTACTTTTGATTTGCAAGGACATCGGGGCACGCGTGGGTTGATGCCGGAAAATACACTTACGGCTTTTAGGAGAGCACTCGAAATTGGAGTCAATACGTTGGAAATGGATGTAGTAGTCACTCGCGACAATCAGTTGTTGGTTTCCCATGAACCCTGGTTTAATCGCGAAATTTGTTTGGATTCCTTAGGAGAAACCATAAAAGATTCAATTCCAATCAACATCTACAAACAGACCTATCTTCAAACTCAAAAATATGATTGTGGGAGTCTTGGAAATCCAAATTTCCCTGAGCAAAATAGGCAATATGCTACCAAACCACTTTTGATAGATGTCCTTCAAATGGCGGAGTCTTATGCCAAATTGAACAACCAAAAAATTTCATACAATATTGAAATAAAATCACTTCCGGCGGGAGATAACATCTACCATCCGAAGCCTGAAAAATTTGTTGAAATGTTGATTGCATTACTCGAAAATCATTCGATTTCAAAAGACAAATTGATTCTTCAAAGTTTTGATTTTAGGGTGTTGCAATATGTGCACAAAACCTATCCAAAATATCGATTGGCTGCATTGGTTTATAAAGATGATGTGCAAACCAATTTGAATCAATTGGGATTCACACCGGAAATTTACAGTCCATTGCATACGCTTCTAACAGCACAAGTGGTTGATGAAATCCATCAAAAAGGAATGAAACTTGTACCTTGGACTGTCAACGAAACTGAACGAATGAAAGAGTTGCTTATTTGGGGTGTTGATGGTATTATTACGGATTATCCGGATAAAGCAATCCGTTTTCAGCAAAAATAAACTGAATTTGCCTATGCGCGGAAGCTGAATTAGATTGATTTCACAACCGATACCGACCGCAGCCCGGCAATCATCTCCTTGACGGTTGCTTCCAAATCGTATCGGTGTTGCCAGCCCCAATCTTCTCGTGCAGTTTGGTCGTCAATACTTTGCGGCCAGGTGTCTGCGATGGCTTGGCGGGAATCGGGTTGATAAGAAATCTTAAAATCGGGGATGAATTTTTGAAGGGTACTTGCTATTTCTTTGGGCGAAAAACTGATGCCGGCAAGGTTGTATGACGAACGGATTTTGACGTTGGATGAATCTGCTTGCATGATTTGAATGGTCGCTTGGATGGCATCCTCCATGTACATCATTGGGAGCTTGGTATTTTCGGTCAGAAAACATTCGTATTTTCCGGTTTTTATTGCATGATGAAAAATATCGACGGCATAATCGGTTGTCCCGCCACCCGGAGGCGTTTTCCAACTGATGAGTCCGGGATATCGGATGCTCCGCACATCTACACCATATTTTTCATGGTAATAGGCACACCAACGTTCACCTGCTAATTTGCTGATACCATAAACCGTATTAGGCTCTGTAATGGTGATTTGCGGCGTATCGATTTTAGGTGTTGTCCGACCGAAAACAGCGATGCTCGATGGCCAAAACACTGTATTGATTATTTTTTCTTTAGCCAATTCCAATACATTCAAAAGGGAAGTCATGTTGAGTTGCCACGCTTTTTCCGGGTATTTTTCGGCAGTCACCGACAGCATGGCAGCCATTAAATAGATTTCTTTGATTTGGTGCTTCGCGACAACTGCTCTGAGTTGATCCATTTGTGTGACATCAAATAATTCAAAATCTCCGGGCTTTTCAACCGTATTGTCTGCATGCCGAATGTCCGAAGCAACAATAGGACGATTGGGGTGAAGTTCACGAAGTTTTTGTGTCAATTCCGAACCGATTTGTCCGGCGGCACCGATAATCAAGGTGTTTTTGCTCATATCGTAAAAAAGATACATCAAAGATAAAGAATCTTTTTTTTCAGAGGCAATATTTCTATAAAATATATAATATTCTTATTTTGATGATTAAAAATGCGCTGTATGAGTTCGGGTTTTCTGGTGTTAATCCGAATTTGTTTTCTAACAATCGGTTGTTCACAGATTCTTCAATTATAAAGCACTATATTTCCTATCTTTGCGCTTTCAAAAAATTTACCAAAAGTGATACGACTACACGATAAACATTTTGTACCTTTTATCAATAGCGAAACATTACAAAGCCGCATTTCAGATTTGTCAAAGCAGGTTGCCAATGATTTGGGCGATATCAAACCGCTTTTTGTCGGCATTTTGAACGGCAGTTTTATGTTTGTTTCAGATTTTTTAAAAAATTATCCAAACGATTGTGAGCTGAGTTTCATCAAATTGGCTTCTTATGTTGGAACAGAAAGTTCTCAGCAAGTTCGCACGCTCTTCGGTCTGGATGAAGACTTGACCGGCAGAACCGTCGTCATTCTTGAAGACATCGTGGATACCGGTCACACTTTGGAAGAAATCAACCATATTTTTAAGAAAAAAGGCGTTGAAAAACTGCTGATTGCCACCCTTTTCTTCAAGCCCGAATCCTATAAAAAAACAATGCCGATAGATTATGTTGGATTTGAAATTCCAAACAAATTCATTGTTGGTTTTGGTTTGGATTATGACGGCTTGGGAAGGAATCTACCGCAAATTTATCAATTGCAAACACAAGAAATGAAAAACATCGTTTTGTTTGGTCCTCCGGGTGCGGGCAAAGGGACGCAGGCAACCATACTAAAAGAAAAATACCATTTGGTTCATATCTCCACCGGCGATGTTTTCCGATTCAATATAAAAAACAGCACACCGCTTGGCGAGAAAGCAAAAACCTATATCGACAAGGGATTGTTGGTTCCGGACAGCATTACCATCGGTATGCTCGAAGCGGAAGTTGAGAAAAACCCAAATGCTAAAGGCTTTATTTTTGACGGTTTCCCAAGAACCAAAGAACAGGCAAATAAATTGGACGAGTTGCTCAAACGCAAAGGACAATTGGTCAATGCGATGATTGCGCTTGAAGTGGAAGACAATATTTTGGTGGAAAGATTGCTCGAACGCGGAAAAACAAGCGGTCGTCCGGATGATTCCAACGAAATGGTCATTCGCAAACGGATCAAGGTTTATTACGATGAAACAGCTGTTTTAAAAGAATATTACCAAGCACAAAATAAATATTTCGGCATCAACGGTATTGGCGAAATCGAGGATATTACCCAGCGCGTCAGTCAAGTGATTGATACGCTATAATTTAATTAGAAAAAATGACGGAAGGCAATTTTGTTGATTATGTAAAGATGTATGTTTCTTCCGGAAAAGGGGGGAAAGGATCCGCCCATTTACGTCGTGAAAAATACATTCCCAAAGGTGGCCCGGATGGTGGAGACGGTGGACGAGGCGGACACGTAATCATCAGAGGAAACAAAAATCTTTGGACACTTTATCACCTCAAATTTGCCAAACACGCCCGCGCCGAGCATGGCGGTGACGGTGCTTCCAACAGAAGTACGGGAGCAGACGGGAAAGATACTTTCGTAGAAGTACCACTGGGAAGCATTATCCGCGATGCGGAAACCAACGATATCTTGTTTGAAATTACCGAAGACGGACAAACAAAAATCATCGCGGAAGGCGGTAAAGGCGGGTTGGGAAACTGGCATTTTAGAACTGCCACGCACCAGACACCACGTTTCTCGCAACCCGGTATTCCGCTACAAGAACGCGACATCATCATCGAACTGAAAATATTGGCCGATGTGGGCTTGGTAGGATTTCCGAATGCAGGAAAATCTACTCTGCTATCGGTTATCACTGCGGCTAAACCAAAAATTGCCGACTATCCATTCACCACGCTTAAACCCAATTTGGGCATCGTACCGTACAGAGAATTCCAATCGTTTGTGGTGGCCGATATTCCCGGTATCATCGAAGGAGCTTCTGACGGTAAAGGTTTGGGACTTCGCTTTCTTCGGCATATCGAAAGGAATTCGATTTTGTTGTTTCTGATACCTGCCGATGAAAAAGACTTGAACAAAGCCTATAAAATTTTACTGGGAGAGCTCAAGAAATTTAATCCGGAGTTGTTGACAAAACCGAGGGTTATCGCCGTTTCTAAATCCGATTTGTTGGATGAAGAATTAAAAGATGAGCTTCAAAAAAGTCTGAAAAAGCAGTGGAAATTTCCTTTTCTTTTTATTTCTTCAGTTGCCCAACAAGGTCTTACGGAGTTGAAAGACAAGTTATGGGAAATTCTCAACGAGGAGGAATAAATAGTATCTGTAATAGGCTTTTTCCGAATATAAATGTTACTGCGAAAACATTAAGAAATCCACCACAAAGCCACAAAGTACACAGAGTTGTTGTTGCGAACCTTTGTTGCCTTTGTGCCTTAGTGGTAAAAAAAAACACCCCGGGTTTCCAATGGAATATATCAAGCCGAGTGGACAATAAGTTTTTAAATTGGGTTTTCTTTCCACCACTTTTCAAGTATCTTTACACATATTTGATTAAAAAATGACCAGCACACCTTTAGCCGAACGCATGCGTCCCACTTGTTTGGATGAATTTGTGGGTCAGGCACATTTGGTGGGAGAACACGGGTCTTTGCGCCAACATATCTTAAAGGGTTTTGTACCTTCTCTGATTTTGTGGGGACCGCCCGGTGTTGGAAAAACCACCTTGGCTTCGATTATTGCCAAACAATCGCAACGCCCGTTTTATCAGTTGAGTGCCATCAACGCGAGCGTCAAAGATGTACGAGAAATAATCGACAAAGCCAAGTCTGACAAAGGTATTTTTACCGCCAAAAACCCCATTCTTTTTATTGATGAAATACATCGATTCAGCAAATCGCAACAAGATTCTTTGTTGGCGGCTGTCGAAAAAGGCTGGATTACATTGATTGGTGCAACCACCGAAAATCCGAGTTTTGAAGTGATTTCAGCTTTGTTGTCGCGCTGTCAGGTGTATGTTTTAAACGATTTTGAAAAAGCGGATATGCTTTTGCTCATCCAAAGAGCCATTGAGACGGATGCATTGTTCAAGGAAAAAGACATTCAATTAAAGGAAACCAACGCCTTGCTTCATCTTTCCGGAGGCGATGGGAGAAAGTTACTCAACTTACTCGAATTGGTGGTGCTTGCTTCCAATGAAGATACCATCGCGATAACAGACGAAAAGGTTTTGGAACTGGTGCAAAAAAACCCGTTGCGGTATGACAAAACAGGGGAAATGCACTACGACATTGTCTCTGCTTTTATCAAATCCATTCGCGGCAGCGACCCGAATGCTGCGGTCTATTATTTGGCTCGCATGATGGAAGGAGGTGAAGATGTTAAATTCATTGCCAGACGCATGCTCATTTTGGCTTCCGAAGACATTGGCAATGCCAACCCAACGGCTTTGATTATGGCCAACAATACTTTTCAGGCTGTAGCTGTTGTGGGAAATCCTGAGTCGCGGATTATCTTGAGTCAATGCGCTATTTATCTGGCGACTTCGCCCAAAAGCAACAGCAGCTACATGGCTATCAATCAGGCACAAGAATTGGTCAGAAAAACAGGAAATTTGCCTGTGCCACTGCATTTGCGCAACGCGCCAACCAAGCTGATGAAAGATTTAGATTACGGAAAGACATACAAATATGCACACAATTATGCGGGTAATTTCGCCGAGCAAAACTTTCTGCCGGACGAAATTGACGGAACTAAATTGTATGAACCCGGACAAAACCAACGGGAGTTTTCCATCCGCGAGTTTCTCAAAAAACTTTGGGGGAAGAAATACGGTTATTGATTGATTCAGATTCGATTTGCTTTTTGAAGAAACACAGCTGTTCGGACATTGTTGGAGTCAAGTTTTATTTTTAGTTATACAAAAGTTTTGGAGTTATAAAGTTAAATGTAATTTTTTTCCAACAAAAAAATCACATCTTTTTTATAATAATTACCAAAAATTGGTAATTTTACAAAAAATAAAAAAATCATGAGCCGAAATACATCTGTTTCTTTGGGTGATTATTTTGAAAACTTTGTTGATAATAAAGTTTCTGATGGAAGATTTAAGAATGCAAGTGAAGTCATTCGTGCCGGTTTGAGATTGTTAGAAGAGGAGGAGAATAAAATAATCGCGCTTAAAAAGGCAATTAATGACGGAATTGAGAGTGGGGTTGCTGAAAATTTTAACCCTAAACAGCATCTGGAATCTTTAAAGGCCAAAAAAAGAAATGGCTGAATACATCCTCACCAATAGAGCAGTTGATGATTTATCCAAAATTTGGAATTATACTTACGAAGTTTGGACAGAAAATCAAGCTGACAAATATTATATAGAATTACTCGAAGCTTGTCAGCAATTGTCAGAAAATCAAAATTTGGGCAAAAATTACAACGAAATTAATTCCGAAATATTTGGTTTTAAATCTGGGCAACATCTTATCTTTTATAGAATTCTAAATGTACGCCAAATAGAAATCAGCAGAATTTTACATTCAAGAATGGATTTGAGAAATAGGATTCAAGAATAAATTTTCAGCAAAACAAACTGTTCCGAAAGCCGTCGGATTGCAAAACCTTAATTCGGAGTTTTCCATCCGCGAATTTTTCAAAAAACTTTGGGGGAAGAAACACGGTTATTGATTATTGCTTCTTAAACACTTTAGTTTCCGATTTTCCATTCGCGTCGGTAAGTTCTATGGTCAAGTTTCCTTGCGCATCAAAATACCCGATGGTGGTTTGTTTTTTGTAAGTCGTCAGGAAGATACCGGGTTGCCCGGTGGGTTTGAGTGTGGCAATCATTCCGTAATTGACCACATCGTCTATCACGGATTTTTTGTACAGTTCAAATCCTTTGTCGTTGGGTTTCAACATATAGGAATCACCATCGGCGACCATGTCAACGATGGATGTTTCTATCACCGGAATGACGGCGTTTGCAGCTGGTGTTTGCACAACGATTTGCTGTTGGTAGTTTTGCTGTTGAACTACATTTTGTGCGCCCGGCAATACGTTTTTAGTGATTGCAGCATTGTAGTTGTATTTGTAATCGGCTGCATCTAAAGACTGCAAGGCGTTGCGAAGCGATTCTTGGTAGGACTGTCTGAAATCTTTCGAGTTGCTCGAACCTTCTTCGGACATAAAAACCGCTTGGTTGTTGCAATTGATTAAATTGACATTGGTTTTGCTGGAAAACAAGTTTGATTTGTTAGTTACCTGAGCTTTCAGAGCCAAGCAATTATTAACGGCTAAATCTGCGGGAAAATTCTCATCGTTGAAATAAACCTCAAATCCTTTTTTCTCTAAGTATTGTTTGAGCAATGAATTGAGCATGTACTTATCCGGTTCGTTCAAAAAATCGAACTGATGCGGGACAATTACATATTTAAAATCATTGATATTTGATTGGCCGAAAGTGTGTAGGCTAAAGGTAAGGATTAGCGCAATAAGAACATTCTTCATGGTGGAGGTAGATTATTTGTACGATGTTTTTAAATAGTATAAAGGAAAAACAATTCGGCTAATGTATTAATTTTTTCAATTTAAAGGTGTTTTTTTAACAAGCCGAGGTGATTTATTTCCAATGTTTTTAATTCAAAGTTGGGTTCTTTTGGGTTAAAGAAAACGGCTTGCATTCCAAAATCCAATGCGCCCAATATGTCGGCTTCCAAATTGTCACCCACCATCATACTTTGGTTTGGTTTTGAGCCTGCAGCAGTGACGGCATATTCGAATATTTTCGGATTTGGTTTTTTCACACCCGCAGCCTCGGAGGTAATGATGTGCGTGAAATAGTTTTCAATACCCGAGCCTTTTATTTTTTTGGATTGGATGTGGTCAAAACCGTTGGTGATGATGTGAAGTTTATATTTGGGTTTGAGGTATTCCAAAACGTCCAATGCGCCGTCAATCAGGTGATTGTGTGTGGTTAGGTTTTCCAAATATTCCAATGAAAGCGCATGTATCATCGGGTCAGATACGCTTCTGTTTATGGCTGTAAAAGTATCTTTCAACCGATGGAAGCGCAGGTCTTCCGAGTTTATTTTGTCTTCGCGATACAGTTTCCAGTATTGATCGTTGATGGCTTCATAATGCGTCAAAAAAGTATCCAATTCAAGATTTATTTGGTGCTTTTTAAACAAAAAGAAAAAGGCGAGTTTTGAGTTTTTATCAAAGTCCCAAAGCGTGTGATCTAGATCAAAAAAAACATCGGTAATAGGATTCAATTGCATAATTGTTTTAATAATTTTATATAGCCTGCACGCCATCCGCGCCAATGATCCATTTGGCTAAACGTATAATTGTGAAATACGGTGATAAAAGTACCGTGATTTACTTTTACTATTTCTAATAAAGATGTTAATTTTTTATTACGCTCCGATATGGTTTCAATTTTTTGCAGAGCGGCATCTAATGCGCAGAAGGGAAACACTTTCAATGGCGTTTGAATTTCGTAGCCCAAATCATAAAAATAAAATGGAAATGAAGTGCTGGCTCTAAAACCTAAATGTGTTGCGTAGCCCATGGTGTAGTCTTCACGGATTTCTAATTCGATTAATTTTCGATACGTTTCCGGCAAGTTGAGTTTGGTGAATGATTGCCTCACCCTATCTGTTTTTCGGTGGATGATATTTTCCAAACGTTCCTTTTCCACACGCATTTTATGGGCATCATTTTGTGCCAAAAAAGAAATTTTAAGCCCGACACTTGCCTTGTCTGCCAAATCCTTGATGAGTAGTTTGAATTTCGGTTCACTTATACTCAGGCTTTTATCATATGCGCTGATTTCGGATAGTAAAAAGAAGAAGCGAATCTCGACGGGATATTTTTCGTGTTCGCCCAATATCCATTCATAGATGTCGAACGGATCGTTTCGCAACTGAAGATGAACCAAGGCTCTTCGCCACAAATGATTGAATTTCAATTGGTAGATGTTTTTAGAAATTTCAATCAAATTTCTCAGCACACTTTTGCAGCGGTAAGCGTAGGCTTCGGGAATATCCAAAATGCTGATTGCTT
>JAXMLV010000052.1:0-31504 GCA_034367065.1 Flavobacteriaceae bacterium | reverse complement strand
TTCTCTAGTGGTAATTTGAAGAAAATGAGGGTGTTTGCCGAATTTTGGAAAGCTCATTTCAAATTTGGTTCGACAATGCCGAACCAATTACTCAGCAATTCAAATGAATTAAGTTCAACACTTTTAAGCTCATCTGAAAAGGTTGATATGTTATTTAGTTCGACAGTGTCGAACCAATTAAACAAGAATCTTCCAGAAAATTTTATAGATGTTTTTTTCTCCGTTAGTTTCAGTCATCATTACATTATTGCATCTAAAACTAAAAAAATTGACGAAGCTTGGTTTTATATTTCAAAAGTTGCTTCAGAATTTTGGAACTTCCGTCATTTGGAAAGTCAACTAAAAAACAAGCATTTTCAAAAAAAAGGTATGCTACCCAACAACTTCAACAACACTTTACCAGCCAAACATTTTGAAAAAGCACTCAAAACGTTTAAAGATGAATATCTACTTGATTTCATCAATATTGAAGATGGTGATGAAGAAAATGAACGTGTATTAGAACACAAAATCGTTCTAAATATTAAAAAATTTATTCTTTCTATAGGTAACGACTTTGCATTTATGGGCAATCAATATCGTATGATTGTAGTAGAGCAGGAATATTTTATTGATTTGCTTTTCTACAATCGCAAATTGCAATGTCTCGTAGCTATTGAATTAAAAACAGGAAAATTCAAACCAGAATATCTCGGTAAAATGAATTTTTATCTCTCTGCATTGGATGACTTAATCAAACAACCACACGAAAATTCATCGATTGGCATCATCCTTTGTAAAGAAAAAAATAACAAAATTGTGGAATACAGCTTTAGGGATTTTAATAAAGCAATGGGCGTGGCTACTTACAAAACCTCCGAAAAACTGCCAAATGCATTTAAGAACGCTTTACCCGATGCGGAAACATTGAAAAAATTGTTAGACTAATGGATAAGAAAACAGCGCAAGCCCTGATAGAAGATACATTCAACGATTCGTTTAACGAAGATAGGTTTACCATTTTCGCCAAAAACTTATTGAATGATTTAGAGCCGAAAAGTAATTCTTATGCAGGTAACCTGATTTGGGATGACTACAAAGAACATATCAATACTTACAAACGTATTGGCAAATACATTGATCCCGAAGGTGAGGCACTGGACGTTTTAATAGTTGAAGTAAAAAGCATTACCAAACTTGAAAGAGCTAGAACTGTATTAAGAAATTTTGTTATCAAGCACCTTAGCAAGTTTGAAAAAGATTATGCCTTGGTGGCGTTTTACTCTAAAGAGGATGATGGTGCAGATTGGCGTTTTTCGTTTATAAAACTCGAATACAAATCTGAACTTGACGAAGAAAAAGGCAAGGTAAAAACCAAGAAAGAGTTTACACCGGCCAAACGCTATTCATTTTTGGTTGGCAAATACGAAAAAGCCCATACCGCAAAAAATCAGTTGTTGCCTTTGCTTCAAAACATTGCCAATAACCCAACCATTGAGGAACTGGAAGCCGCCTTTAGCATTGAAAAAGTTACAGATGAATTCTTTAGTCAATACAAAGACCTATACATCAAACTTTACGAGCATTTTGAGAATGATAGCCAAGTAAAAGCTGCGATTGATAAAGCCGAAATAGACAATACCCGATTTACAAAAAAGCTATTGGGACAAATTGTTTTCCTATACTTTTTGCAGAAAAAAGGTTGGTTGGGTGTTGCAAAAAACGAACGATGGGGAACAGGAAAAAAACGCTTTGTGCAGGAATTGAATGAAAAGGCACAATCCGAAGCAGTAAACTTTTTTAAAGACAAACTGCAATACCTGTTTTATGAAGCCCTTGCCAAAGAGCGAGACAATGTAAACTCCTATTACGAGCGTTTCAAATGTCGAATCCCGTTCTTAAACGGTGGCTTGTTTGAAGCCGATTACGATTGGCGAAATGCCAATATTACCATTCCTGAAAATTTATTTCGCAATGAGGAGAAAAACAAATCGGGCGATATAGGCACAGGTGTGCTGGATGTGTTTGACCGTTACAACTTCACCATCAAAGAAGATGAACCACTAGATAAAGAAGTAGCTGTTGACCCTGAAATGTTGGGGAAAGTGTTTGAAAATATGCTCGACATTACCGAGCGAAAAAGCAAAGGTGCTTTTTATACGCCTCGTGAAATTGTGCATTATATGTGTCAGGAAAGCTTGATTCATTATTTGGATAATGCCCTGAACAGTGGCACAAGCAGTTTTCAAGAATTGGGTTCAGACCAAGCCAAATTGTTTGGTGGAAGCACCGATAAAAAAGGCAACCTAAAAATTGAACTGGAACATACGGACAATATCCGTGTACCGAAAAAAGATATTGAAACTTACATTCGTGAAGGTCATTTTGCTTTAGAAAATGACGAACGAGTAGCCACCAAAGGCGAAACCAAAACCTATAAATACCAACTACGCGAAAGCATACGCCAAAATGCAGACCTCATAGACCAAAAACTAAGCGACATCCGTATTTGCGACCCTGCCATTGGTTCAGGTGCTTTTCCTGTAGGTTTGTTGCACGAGTTGGTAAATGCTATGTTGGTATTGAAGCCACATTTCAGTGATGATTACTTGGGCAAAAAATTGAAAGGTTTTAGTATTCCGTTTAAAGAGAGTTATAGCGAAAGCCGCTACATCTACCGCCTAAAACGTCACATCATACAAGAAAGTATTTACGGGGTAGATATAGATGCCAGTGCCATAGACATTGCACGCTTGCGTTTGTGGCTCTCGCTGGTGGTGGACGAAGACGACTTGGATCCGATTGAAACCCTTCCAAACTTAGATTATAAAATTGTGTGTGGCAATTCGTTGATTGGCTTGCCTGCACAGGGAGCTGATAGATACCCGCAATTAAAAGACGAGTTGGAAATATTAAAAAAAGATTTTTTTAAAGAAACTAACGAAATCAAGAAAAGAAAACTACGAGATTTAATCAATGATAAAATAGCGGATGTTTTAAATACTGCTTCAAATTTTGAAGGATACAAAATAGACTTTGACTTTAAACTTTTTTTCTCGGAAGTATGGCGGGAGAAAGGCGGCTTTGATGTGGTAATTGGGAATCCGCCATATGGTGCTGATTTTACAAATGAGGAAAAACAAATTCTAAAGAATTTATATCCAAAAATTAAAGGACAACCCGAATCCTATGAATATTTTATTTTTCAAGCGATTGAACAGCTTTGTAGTAAAATTGGGAGTTTAACATTCATTAACCCTACAAATTTCATTGAATCAAAGCGTGCTGAGGATTTAAGGGTTCATATGTTGAATAGTGGATTAATTTCTATTATATCAAATTTCAGATATAATGTTTGGAAAGACAATGCATCAGAAACTCTCATATTCTTCTTCGTTAAGAATAAGAAAGGTAAAACGAAGGTAATTCATCCGCGTAATGCACAAGAATTTACAGAAGGAAAACAATTCTCGTTACTAAATCAAGATGATTGGCGAAATAATCCCGGAAAAAGATTTATAATTAGAGGGGATAATTCATTATTAAAAAGATTTACAGAAAATTGTATTGATCTCGGTGATGTATGTGATGTAAGCCAAGGAATTATTGTTTATAAGACAAGAGAAGATAGTGCTAAAAATCTGCATATCTCAGATGAATTGAAAGATGGTTGGGTTAAACTACTTGACACTAAAAGTAAAATTGAAAAGTATAAAATAAATTGGGGTGGCAGATATTTAAATTATGGTAATTGGCTTTGGTGCCAAAGAGATGAGAAGTATTTTACCGAGCCAAAGATTTTATTTATTCGACTAAGAAATAAGTCCTTAAAACGAAAGCTTATAGGAGCATTTGATAATGGAGTTTTTTACAACAGAGATAATTTCAACAACATAATTTCAATTTCAAAAGAGTTTCCAATAAAGTATGTTCTGGCAATTTTCAATAGTGATGTAGTTAATTATTGGTACAAATCACTTTTTGATAATGTAAATATTAACCCTGAACAGGTAAGGCTTATTCCTCTTAAAGAAGGCTCAAAGTCGTTATTGAATATAGTAGATAAACTTGTTGACTATCTTTCCATTTTGTCCAACAATCAGAATAAGATTACTTTCGATTTTTTTGATGCAACTTTAGAGTCTTTAATCTACGAACTCTACTTCCCTGAAGAAATCAAATCGGCAGGCAAAGAAATCCTAAAGCATTTGGGAGATTTAAAGCCCATCACCGATGAGATGAGCGAAGAAAAAAAGCTTGCCATTATTCAAAGTGAGTTTGAGCGTTTGTATGACACTAACCATCCTGTTCGTTTTGCTATAGAAACGCTGGATAGTGTGGAGGAGGTGAGGATAATTAAAGAGGCGTTGAAATGAGTTATGAGTTATGAAAAAAGACAAAACCACTGAAAACAGTTCGGAGTTCATCATCTTTAAGACCGCAGACGCAAAAATTTCAGTTGATGTGCGTATGACCGAACAAGATGTTTGGCTTACACAAGATCAATTAGCAAGTCTTTTTGGGGTAGAACGGCCGGGTATTACGCAACACGTTAAAAACATTTTTGCCGAAGGCGAATTGGAGGAAATTTCAGTTAGTAAGAAATTCTTACGAACTGCCGCAGACGGTAAAAATTACAACACCAAACACTATAACCTAGATATGATTATTTCATTGGGTTATCGGGTAAACTCCAAAATAGCCACGCAATTTCGGATATGGGCCACCAAACGCCTCAATGAATACATCCGCAAAGGGTTTACCATGGACGATGAGCGCCTGAAAAACTTGGGTGGTGGCGGTTATTGGAAAGAGCTGCTGCAACGTATACGAGACATTCGTGCTTCAGAAAAAGTCTTTTATCGCCAGGTGTTAGACATTTATGCCACCAGCATTGATTACGACCCCAAAGCCGAGGTATCTATTGCCTTTTTTAAGAAAGTGCAAAACAAAGTCCATTATGCCGTTCATGGTCAAACCGCAGCTGAAGTAATTTTTAACCGAGCTGATGCCGAAAAGGAGTTTATGGGTTTAATGACCTTTCCGGGAGATCGGCCGCATTTAAAAGACGTGGTAATAGCAAAAAATTATTTAGATGAAAAAGAACTACGGGCATTAGGGCAAATTGTATCGGGTTATTTAGATTTTGCAGAACGGCAAGCCGAAAGGGAGCAGGCAATGACCATGAAAGATTGGGCAGCACACTTAGACCGTATTTTGACCATGAGTGGTGAAAATCTATTGCTAGATGCGGGCAAGGTTAGCCACAAGAAAGCTGTTGAAAAAGCAACAACAGAATACAAAAAGTATCAAGCTAAAACATTGAGCGAGGCTGAGAAAAATTATCTTGAAAGCTTGAAGGAAATAGAAGCAAAATCGACGAAAAAAAAATAAGAAAGCACACGAAAACAATTCCGGACGCTATTCTCAAAATCATTCAGGAGATTGGTCAAGCTATAATGACTCACAGAAAAAGATTTTGTAACATCTCTTTTATCATAATCAAGCAACAATAGATGAATTGGTGGCTGTAACAGAGATACATGAGAAAAATGTTAGACTATACTTGAATCAGTTTATAGACGATGAAAATATTATAGATCGCCTAAGTGAAAAACAGCGAGATAAGAATATCAAATACGCTTTTAAGAAACTGTAATTTCAACATAAGGAACATTCGTCCATGACTTCAAATTATTTATTATCAAATACTTTTGTATATTAAGGAACGTTTCAGACAAAATAAGGAACATGAGAGAGCAAATAGCAATAGCCTACAGCCACACATCCCGCCTTTTGCGGGACCAAGCCGCTCAAGCCAACCGCTAAAAACAGCATCAAAATCATTAAATAAAAAACACCATGATCAACCTGATTAGCGACACCGTCCTTGCCGAGTACTATGATTTTACTGAAGAAGAATTGGATTTTATTATCAACTACGACATCAAATATCGTATGGGAAAAGAACTGGAAAGCAAAGCCGAATAATGAAAGAACAACTAAAAATATCCATACGCTTTTTTGATGACCGTGAGGTACGGGCTGTTTGGGATGATGAATATTCCAAATGGTGGTTTAGTGTATTGGATATTGTAGGTGTGCTAAACGAAGAACTTGATTACGCCAAAGTCCGCAACTATTGGAAATACCTTAAAGCCAAACTGAGAAAGGAAAATAATCAGTTGGTTAGTGCCACTACCCAACTTAAATTAACTGCGGCAGACGGCAAAAAGTACAAAACCGATATGTTGGACAGCGAGGGTATTATTGAACTATCAAAAAAATTTTCCAACAACAAAGCAACTAAGTTTTTGGATTGGTTTTTATACAGCGACACCAGCATTGACGGGCAAAGTAAAAAGAAAGCCTACACACTGTTTGAAAGCAATTTGATAAACGAATTTGAAGTGGGTACAACCAAGGGCTTACAACAAATACACGCATATCTGTTTGGTGGCTTGTATGATTTTGCCGGACAAATCAGGGGAAAGAGTATTTCAAAAGGTGGTTATCGGTTTGTGTATGCCCAGCATTTAAAGAGGACCTTGCAACAAATAGATGCCATGCCACAAACCACATTGGAAGAAATAATTTTAAAGTATGCCGAAATGAACAAGGCACACCCCTTTATGGAAGGCAATGGCAGAAGTACCAGAATATGGTTAGATATGATGCTCAAAAAACACCTGAAAAAATGTGTGGATTGGAGTAAAATAAGAAAAGAAAATTATATGAACTCAATGATAATTAGTACAGTGGATAGCAGTGTATTAATGCAATTGATAAAAACCGCACTAACTGCTAAAATTAATGACAGGGAAATGTTTATGAAAGGCATTGACTACTCTTATTACTACGAAGAATGATAACTGCAAGCCTTGGAAATATTGACCTTTTAAAGCTGCCAAAAACAGCTTTTTTATGCAGCCGAAAAATTCCTGCTAATTTTTAAATTTTGATTAAATATGGCAAAGAAAAAAGAAGATAAAACATTTAATCCAAGACCCTATATGGAATTGGCTATTGCTGAAATAAACAAAAGCAAAAATGAGCCAAGACCTGATGGCAAAGTGCCGCCCAAAGTGGGTGCAGTATTGGTTTTCGCTGATGGTAAAGTTATACAAGCACACCGTGGCGAATTGAGAGAAGGCGACCACGCAGAGTTTAGTTTATTGGAGCGAAAATTAGGACACGAAAAATTAGATGGGTGTATTCTGTTTACCACGCTAGAGCCTTGTGTGGAACGCAATCCACCAAAATTACCTTGTTGCCGCAGAACAACCAATGCCCGAATCAAAACAGTTTATGTTGGCATTATTGACCCAGACCCAACAGTTTCTACAAAAGGAATAGAGCATTTGAAAAGACACTTTGTTGATGTAAAAATGTTTGACCGCGACCTTCAAAAACTAATAGAAACAGAGAATACAGAATTTTTAAAACAAGCTTTGGAAAGAAAGCGTAAAGCCGAAACTGAAGATTATACCACACCTATTGAGCAACCTATTGCCAATGCTTCATTTGAAAAACTATCTGCCGAGGCACTTCAGAAATTTATTAATGAAGCGAAATTGCCCTATAAGATTGAGCAACCCGAATTCAAGGAATATTTGATAGATATGGGCGTTTTGAGTTTGGATAAAACGACCAACATTTACAAACCCAATGGCTATGGCATTTTGCTTTTTGGTATGGAGCCACGCATAGCATTCAAAGGAGCAGCTTTAAAGTGCACAGCAAAATTTGGCAATTATGAATTTAAACCTGAGAGCTTTGACCAAGCATTGGTTTTAGTTCCTGATTTGGCTCAGGAATGGTTGAAGAAAGTATTAGCTCAAGAAAAGGATACCACATCATTTAAAAGAACAGAAAAGCAAGGTTTCCCATTAGAGGTTCTTCGTGAAGCTGTCATTAATGCCATTGTCCACAGAGATTACTCCATTGAAGGCTCAAAAAATGCTATTAATATTGATGATGATGCCATTGTAATTAAAAGCCCTGGTGCCCCACCTTCAACTATTACTTTAGAGCAATTGAATACCTTCAAAGCTCCTTCTTACAGTAGAAACCCTGTAATATCACTTGTTTTCAACAAAATGGGATACGTTGAGGAAACTGGATTGGGAATGGCATCTCTAAAATCGTTGAATGAAAAATATGGCTTGCCATTGCCTGAATACATCTACGAAGAGCCTCTACTAACGCTAACTTTCCCTAAAACGATGGAGGCAGTCAAGAAAGTCAGTCATCATCCAAATGTTACAAAATTGAATGATGCTCAACTAAGAGGTTATGAATGGCTAAAAAGTGTTGATGAAGCAAGTACAAGAGAATATTCTGCTCATTTTGATATTGGATATAAAACTGCTCAAAGACATCTAGCTGCTATGAAAGAACTTGGTTTAATACGTGATAATCGAGAAGATGCTAATTCTCCTAATTATAAATATGCTGTAAATAAATGAGTTAATGAACTTGGACAATAACTTGGACATAGTGTCCGAGTTGCAGGTATTAAAGTTGCTATTAGAGCTGAACTTGGACAAGAGGTTGGACATAGTGTCCAAGTAGTAATTGAACATAAAGATAAAGATGCTGCTAGAGATAAAAGAATATATAGGTAAAATAGAACTGCTGAAGTTATCTAAAACAGCTTTTTTATGCAGCCGTAAAATTCCTGCAACGGTTGTGCTTAAATGCTATGATTGGGCAATAGAACAAAGAGAAAGTGGTGTTTGTGTAATCAGTGGTTTTCACAGTCAAATAGAAAAAGATGTATTGCATTATTTGCTCAAAGGTAAACAACCAATAATTTTAGCATTGGCAAGAGGCCTGAAAGAAAAAGTAGAACCCGAATTTGAAAAACATTTGGAGCAAGGCAGGCTACTTATTATTTCACCATTCGACAAACGGACAAAACGAGTAACCGAACAAACAGCAGCAACAAGGAACAAACTAATGATAGACCTTGCAGACAACATCACCGTGGGTTATGCAAGTGAAGGCGGACAATTAGAAAAACTTTTAACTTCGGCAACATCAAAACAAATAAACAAAATACAATGAGCCAACGCACAAACCAAAGTTTGCAAGAGCATATTTTTTACCCAACCCAACAGTAATTAAAGATAAATTCAATAAGATCCTAAAAAGCAAATAGCCAAAAGACAAAAGCCAACCGCTTAAAACAGCATCATAATCATTAAATAAAAAACACCCATGATCAACCTGATTAGCGACACCGTCACCAAACCCACGCCGGGCATGCTCGATGCCATGATGCGCGCCGAAGTCGGAGACGATGTTTTCAAACACGACCCGACTGTCAACGCCTTGGAAGCTAAAGTTGCCGAACTTTTCGGCAAAGAAGCAGCCTTGTATTTTCCGAGCGGCACAATGGCAAACCAAACAGCGATTAAAATTCACACCCAGCCGGGCGAACAGTTGATTTGCGACAAATGGGCACATATTTTCAATTACGAAGGCGGCGGCGCGTCTTTCAACAGCGGCGTTTCTTGCCGATTGGTGGACGGCAACCGAGGCATGATGACTGCCGAACAAGTGGAAGCCGTCATCAATCCGCCGGATTTTTACCACAGCCCGTTGACGACGCTGGTTGAAGTTGAAAATACCACCAATCGGGGAGGAGGTGCTTGTTGGAATTTTGAAGAACTCGTAAAGATAAAGAACGTTTGTGAAAAGCACGGATTGGCTTATCACCTCGACGGTGCGCGTTTGTGGAACGCGATGGTCGAAACCTCAGCTACGCCCAAAGATTACGGTCATTTGTTTGACACCATTTCCGTTTGCTTGTCCAAAGGTTTGGGCGCGCCGGTCGGCTCGGTATTGGTTGGGACAAAAAAGCACATGGAGAAAGCCTTGCGCATCCGGAAAGTGTTTGGCGGCGGTATGCGTCAAGCCGGATTTTTGGCTGCAGCAGGTATTTATGCCATCGACCATCAATGGGAGCGATTAAAGGAAGACCACCGGAAAGCGAAAGAATTGGGTGAAGCTTTGACAAAACTTTCGCAGGTAGATTTTGTCGAAGAAGTTGAAACCAATATTGTCATTTTTCAACTGAAACCACAGGAAGACATCTCCGTATTTATGCAATTACTCCAAAAAAATGAAATTTTGATTTCCAACATGGGACAAGGCAAACTCAGGATGGTCACGCATTTGGATTATACGGATGTTATGCACGACAGCGTGTTGGTTATTTTGAAAAATATTTGATAAATTAACGTGAGTTCGATATGTAATTATTTGGTTTAAAGCATCTTGAGTTTAACTTATTTCCATCTGCGCTGATTTGCGTTATCTGCGGGAGGCTTTTAAAGAAAAAACCGTGAATGGACACAGCTAACTGTTTTTTGAAAATCATTGAATGACAATAATTTGCGGTTAATTTGATTAGATAGTTTGTCTTTCATATTTGGGACTCACGTTAAATTAATGATGCCTCGAAAGAAATCTAAACATTTCCGGTTTATGGTTTAAAACTATTTTTTGTAAAATCGGACGGTTTGATTACTTTTATAAACCATTTTAAACTAACTAACTCCGACGCATGAAAAAAATAGGACTCATCACGCTTGTTTCCCTTACTTTTGCAGTTGCTTGTAAACAAACAAAAGAAGAAGATTTGACCTTAAAAATTTCCCCACCGACTGCTGAAATTAAAGAAACAGTACTCGAAAAACACGGCGATATTCGTGTAGATCCGTATTATTGGATGAACGAAAGAGACCATCCGGAAGTGATTGATTATCTCGAAAGAGAAAATGACTACTTCGATAAAATGACCGCTCATACAAAGGGCTTGCAAGAAAAAATATTCACTGAAATCAAGTCGCGCATCAAGGAAGATGATCAAAGCGTACCTTATAAAAAGAATGGATATTGGTACATTACCCGGTATGAAATCGGAAAAGATTATCCCATTTATTCCCGCAAAAAAGAAAGCATAGACGCACCCGAAGAGATTTTATTTGATTGCAACAAATTGGCTGAGGGGCATAATTATTTTCAATTGGGTGGGCTGAATGTGAGTCCGGACAACAAACTCGTTGCGTACGGAATCGACACGGTCAGCCGAAGAAAATACACGATTTACATCAAAAATATCGAAACCGGCGAAATCTATCCCGAAAAACTGACCAACGCCACCGGCGGATCTACTTGGGCAAACGACAACAAGTCTTTGTTTTTTACGCGAAAAGACGAAGTAACCCTGCGTTCCGATAAAATTTACAAACACCGCTTAGGCACAAAAGCCGATGCGGACGAATTGATTTTTGAAGAAACCGACGAAACTTTCAGCACCTATATTTACAAAACCAAATCAGAAAAATATTTAGTCATCGGTTCGGAAAGTACGCTTACCTCTGAATTTAGAATTTTAGAAGCTGACAATCCGGCGGGTCAATTCAGAATTTTCCAACCCCGCGAACGCGGATTGGAGTACTCATTTTCGCACTATGGCGATCATTTTTATATCCTGACCAACAAGGACGGCGCGACCAATTTCAAACTGATGAAAACGCCAACAACACAGACCAACAAAGGTCATTGGACAGACGTGATTCCGCACCGAAAAAACGTGATGCTGGAAGATATCGACATTTTTAAAGAATTTCTGGTGTTGAGCGAACGTTCCAATGGCTTGAATAAAATTCGATTTATTCGATGGGATGGTACAGAAGATTATTATTTACCCTTCGAATCCGAAACCTACACGGCCGGTAGCAACATCAACGTAGAATTTGATACCGATTGGTTTAGATACAGCTATGAGTCTTTGGCAACACCCGGATCGGTCATTGAGTTTAACATGAAAACACAGGAGAAAAAAGTATTGAAAGAACAGGAAGTCTTGGGCGGAAAATTTGACAAAAACAATTACGAAGAAAAACGACTTTGGGCGACTGCCCGCGACGGCAAAAAAGTTGCTATTTCCATCGTCTATCGCAAAGGTGTCAAGAAAAACGGCAAATCACCCCTTTTGCAGTATGGCTACGGCTCGTATGGCTCAACGGTTGATCCGCATTTCTCGGTCTCCAGATTAAGCCTTCTTGACCGCGGATTCATTTATGCCATCGCACATGTCAGAGGTGGAGAATACTTGGGCAGACCGTGGTATGAAGACGGAAAACTTTTACACAAACGAAATACGTTTACCGATTTTATCGATTGCACAAAATACCTGATAGATCAAAAATACACCTCACCCGAACACGCTTATGCACAAGGCGGCTCGGCAGGTGGATTGTTGATGGGTGCAGTGTTGAACATGGCGCCTGAACTTTATCACGGCGTGATTGCCGAAGTTCCTTTTGTGGATGTTGTCACCACCATGCTCGATGACAGTATTCCGCTCACCACTTCTGAATATGACGAATGGGGAAATCCAAACGAAAATGAATATTACGATTATATGAAATCCTATTCGCCTTATGACCAAGTCGTTGCGCAAGATTATCCGAATATTTTGGTGACCACCGGTTACCATGATTCGCAAGTGCAATATTGGGAACCGGCTAAGTGGGTTGCCAAATTGAGAAATTTGAAGACTGATAAAAACAAGCTTTTATTCCATACAAACATGGAAGCCGGACACAGCGGAAGTTCGGCGCGGTTCGAATCGATTAAAGAAACGGCACGTGAGTTTGGCTTTTTGTTAGATTTAGAAAATATTAAAGAGTAATCCGTAAAAATAAATTAAATTTGCAACGTTTTTTGAGTTGAAAAAACTCTAAACCTAAAATACTGAACATGGAAGACTGTAGTAGAATCTACGATAGTGTGTTGGATTTGATTGGCAACACTCCATTGATTAAAATCAATCGCGTCACACAGAATCTCCCCGGCAACTATTATGCAAAAGTTGAAGCTTTTAACCCCGGACATTCCACCAAAGACAGAATAGCGCTTCACATCATTGAGAGTTTTGAGAGACAAGGTCTGCTCAAACCCGGAAGTACGGTGATTGAAACCACATCCGGCAATACGGGCTTCAGCATCGCGATGGTGAGTATCGTCAAAGGGTACGAATGTGTGTTGGCGGTAACCTCAAAATCTTCTAAAGACAAGATTGATATGTTGCAAAACATGGGTGCAAAAGTTTATGTTTGCCCGGCCAATGTTAGCGCGGACGATCCACGGTCGTACTATCAAGTCGCCAAACGATTGCATGAAGAAATAAAAGGTTCGGTTTACATCAATCAGTATTTTAATCCGTTGAATATAGATGCACATTATCTTTCTACGGGACCCGAAATTTGGAAACAAACGCAGGGAAAAATAACCCATTTGGTTGCTTGTAGCGGTACCGGCGGAACCATTTCGGGGACAGCTAAATATTTAAAAGAACAAAATCCGGACATCAAAATTATCGGCGTGGATGCTTATGGGTCTGTGTTGAAGACTTTTCACGAAACCGGCGAATTGGATCCATCTGAGATTTATCCTTACCGCATCGAAGGATTGGGCAAAAACCTGATTCCCGCTGCGACCGATTTTGATATCATCGACCATTTTGAAAAAGTGACAGATGAAGCAAGCGCGCACAAA
This sequence comes from Flavobacteriaceae bacterium, assembly GCA_034367065.1. GTDB lineage: Bacteria > Bacteroidota > Bacteroidia > Flavobacteriales > Flavobacteriaceae > UM-FILTER-40-17. The sequence continues at coordinate 17,950 of JAXMLV010000052.1, read as the reverse complement.
GCACGTGAAATTGCCCGTACAGAAGGACTGTTTGTGGGTTATACCAGTGGTGCAGTCACACAGGCTATTTTCCAATTGGCAGAAGCGGGTTCGTTTGACAAAAACAGCCATGTGGTGGCGATTTTCCCGGATCACGGTTCGCGCTATATGTCCAAAATATACAGCGAACAATGGATGACAGACCAAGGTTTTTTCGACAGCCAAAACGAAAAAACAGAGAAAAGGGTGGAGTTTATCCGATAAAATAGTTTTAGACAGCGTGCCAATGGATGCTTGGGCTTGATTTGTTACTTTCAAACATTACCATTTCCTTAACGCTTCCATTTTTTAAAATATCCGTACTTTTAGGTCGATGTTAAATTGCACTTTTTCCAACAAGTGCAATTGGTAATTACTTATTTTTAATTAGAACTTTGTAGTGTATGAATATAGCCATCGTGTGTTACCCGACTTTTGGCGGGAGTGGTGTGGTAGCGACTGAACTGGGAATCGCCTTAGCAAAAAAGGGGCATCAGGTTCATTTTGTCACTTACAAACAACCCGTTCGTTTGGCTTTGCTGACCAAAAACGTTCATTTCCACGAGGTTTATGTACCTGAATATCCGCTGTTTCAATACCAACCTTACGAATTGGCGCTTTCGAGCAAATTGGTCGATACGGTCAAACTTCACAAAATCGATATACTGCATGTGCACTATGCCATTCCGCATGCGTATGCCGGTTATATGGCCAAAAAAATGTTGAAAGAAGAAGGCATTGAAATTCCGATGGTGACGACTTTGCACGGAACAGACATCACGCTGGTGGGAAGCCATCCTTTCTATAAACCTGCGGTTACTTTCAGCATCAACAAATCGGATGTGGTGACTTCGGTTTCCGAAAGCCTAAAGGCCGACACCCTTCGTCTTTTTGACATCAAAAAAAACATTGAGGTCATTCCCAATTTCATCGATACGACTAAGTCACATGTTACGTTTACCGACTGTCAACGCAGTCTAATGGCAAACGACAACGAGAAGATTATCACACACATCAGCAATTTCAGAAAAGTGAAAAGGGTAGGAGATGTGGTAAAAATATTCTTTAAAATTCAAGAAAAAATACCGGCGCGTTTGCTCATGGTAGGCGATGGGCCGGAGCGCGAAAAAGCAGAAAAAATAGCCAGAAGGTTGGGGATTGAAGAACGGGTTGTTTTTCTGGGAAACAGCAACGAAATTGAAAAAATATTGTGTTTCTCCGACTTGTTTTTACTTCCCTCTGAAAAAGAAAGTTTTGGTTTGTCTGCACTCGAAGCCATGGCGTTTGGTGTGCCGGTGATATCGACCAATACGGGTGGTTTGCCAGAGGTAAATCAACAGGGTTTTTCAGGCTTTTTGTCTGAAGTTGGCGACATAGCAGAGATGGTAGAAAAAGGCTTGTACATCCTTTCAGACGAGAAAAGGCATAAAGATTTTAAAGCCAATGCCAAACAAGTTGCGCTAAAATTTGATGTGGATAAAGTCGTTCTTCAGTACGAAGCGGTCTATGAAAGTGCTTTCAGTAATATGTTGACTTAGGCGTTAAATCTATTTGTCAAAATGCACAATTTTCAGTGCTTTTTTGATTCGGATAACAACCTCGTTTGCATTGAAAGGCTTCGCAATAAAATCATCTGCACCCAACTCAAAAGCTTGTAAGATAGTTTCCTCCTGGCCCAAAGAAGTAAGAACAATAATGGGTGTGTTTTTTTTTAGCTCGTTTCGGTAAATGTTCAGAAATTCCAAACCGGAAACAAACGGCATCATGATATCGGTAAGTATTAAATCGGGTTTAAATTCAATCGCAGTTTGAAGCGCAAGTCTTGCGTTTTTTACGGTTTCTACAATAAAATCTTCCTTGGTCAACTTGTATCTCAACATAGACAGAACAATCTCATCATCCTCTATTATAAGTATTTTGTTCATCTGATTTTATTATTTTGTTCTATTGCAAAATTAAGCAATATTCAATTGCCAATCGTAAATAATTGAATGAGACGGGAAGAATGTTTTTTTCCGAATGAATAAAAGAAAATAATGTAGCCGGGTTTTTCATTCATAAGGTAAATGTCTTTGTGTATTTTGTGTTTTTCTTTGTGTAACTTAGTGTTATAGCTGTTACACGAAGCTGCACAAAGTTTTTAACACAATGAAAATCACAAAGCCTTATAGCACCTCAAAAAAGAATTAACCAAAAAATTGAAATAAAAGACAAGGGTTAATTTCCAATCATCACCGGCATCACCAACATCATGATGGCTTCTCCATCCTCCAAACCGTCTAAAGGTTTGAGAATTCCGGCTCTGTTGGGGAGAGACAATTCCAAACCGATTTCCTGCGAGTTTAGGTTGGTTAACATTTCCTGTAAAAAGCGTGCGTTGAAACCAATTTGCATGTCATCACCGCGGTAATCACACGTCAATCGCTCATCAGCTTTGTTTGAATAGTCGAGATCTTCCGCTGAAATTTGAAGCTCGGCTCCCGCCAATTTAAGCCTGATTTGATGGGTGGTTTTATTTGAGAAAATAGAGACTCTTCTGACCGAACTCAAGAAAAGATTTCTGTCGATGGTAAGTAGATTGGGGTTGTCTTTAGGTATAACAGCTTCGTAATTAGGGTATTTTCCATCAATCAAACGGCATAACAAGGAGATGTTGTCAAAAGAAAACTTAGCATTTGTCGAATTGTATTCTATAGTCACATCACTTTCGCTGCCGTCTAAGGTGTTTTTAAGTAAATTTAAAGGCTTTTTGGGCATGATAAATTCAGCTTGTTGTGTTGCTTGATAATCACTCCGGGTATATTTTACCAATTTGTGCGCATCCGTGGAGACAAAAGTGAGCCCTTCCGATGAAAACTGGAAAAATACGCCGGTCATCGTTGGACGCATGTCATCATTGCCGGTCGCAAATACTGTTTTACTGATGGCCGTTGACAATACATCGCCTTTGATGGAAATGGCAGATGTTTCTGTCAGATTTACACTTTTTGGAAACTCATCACTTTCGACGTAGGCAAGCGCATATTTCCCTTGTCCTGAACTAATCTCAACGGTGCTGTTGTTTTCTTTGATGAAGGTCAGTGGCTGCTCCGGAAAGGTTTTGAGGATGTCTAACAACAACTTCGCGGGAATTGCCAAACTGGATTTCTCGTCAGATTCTACTTCGAGTGTAGCAATAATAGTGGTTTCTAAATCTGTTGCAGAAACGGTCAACTCGTTTCGGTCTAATTCGAATAAAAAGTTATCCAAAATGGGCAACGTATTATTGTTGTTGACTACACCACCGATGAGCTGTAAATTTCGCAGTAGATATGAACTTGAAACGATAAATTTCATTTTAGTATTGAGGTTTAAGTATTGAGACTATTGAAAAGGGTTTTTCTAAAATTTATTCAAAAAACAAATATAGGTCTTATTAAAAAGCTACCGAAACAATTTTATCAACAGTTGTTAAGAAAAAAATATTTGTAACTATTCAGCTATTCAAATGAATTTCGTTTTAACCGTCACTTCGCGTGGTTTTTAATAGTAATGCGACAGCTTTACTATTAAAAATTGTATCGAGAAGCTTGAAATTGTAGCGTTCTCGATACGTTTTATTAAAAAAAGCGGTCGCGTTTTTCAATAAAACACTCGAACAGACGAAATTTGTATCGATTTTTCATGAGACGGAATAGTTGCAAATATTTTAATTTAATTTGAAAGTCACAACTGTTTATTACTCTGAAAATAAGCATGATTCAGGTTTTTATGTTTCTTGTTTCTTGCGTCCTGTTTCTTGCTTCTTCTTTTAAAACCGATTGAAAATCAACATGCTATATGGATTTTCAAATTCACACATTGTTACATTTCAATTTCTAAATGGGTCAAAAAATAATCGGCTCGCAAGTACTGCACATTGCGCAAACTATCCACATTATAACTCTTCCTTTCGGCATTGAACAACAATGAATTTGCAGACTGATATTTTGTGTTTTTGATGTAGCTGTACCCTTTTTTATGATGCACCATGTTGGCGGCAAGTCGGTGTGTTTTCGTGTCAAAATAGTACCACCATTCGTCCGAGCGTTCGTCGTTTTGCATGGGATAAGTCACTTTTACTACATCGACCGGCATGCCGTTTTCTAAGCTGCTTTCTCCTTCATACGTTCGATTGGCTTTGTCTTCCAAAAGTTTAAAAGGCTGTGCAAATACATAATAAGATGCCATAAATTCTGAGAAATATTTAGCAACAAGTGTCGAATCCTGACTTTCTATATCATTCATATATAGTTGAGATGCTTTGCCATCAAAGACGATTTGATAATTCACGCCGTCCTTTTCCCACCGCATTTTTCCGGAAAATTTTGGTTTAAACACATATTTAATTTTTTGCGTAACCTCCGATTCAACACTTCCATCGGGGAGATACAGCACGATGCGTTTGACATACGAAATGTTTTTTAGGACATTCCAGTTGTCCATTCCGCCATGCGCTTCGATGGATGCATTTATCAGGTCAATCGGCTCTTGCTTGGTTGCATTTTGACAACCCAAAAGGAAGAGAATGAGGTAGAGATAAGTTGGTTTCATGTTTTTAAGTTTCAGATTGTTTCCTGAGCCTCGATTTCTTAAGGCTCGAAGCATCAACCGAGCGGTTGTTTTAATTTATTCAATATAAATTCTTCTACCGTTTTTGATTCCCAGATTTGTTGAATGTTTGGCAATTGCATCACGGCGTCCATTACTTTATTTTGACGGTCGCCTTCGCGGAGTGCTTCGGCGTAGGGAATGTCGCTAAACGTGACCATGCTGTAAAGCGGCAACCACTTGTCGGGGAATTTTTCCATCAGGTGTTTTTCAATTTTTTTTCGAAGGATAAAATCCGGGTCGGCTGTTTTGCTGCTCATTTCGGTGAGGTTGCGAAACGACAATTCGGCGATGGCATCGGCATTGGGTTTTCTCGAAATTTGATAGCTGCTAAAAACTTGCGCCCAGTTGTTTGGATGTTTTTGCAGGAGTGAGTCCAACTCGGTGATGTCTTCAAAACCTGCGTTCATGCCTTGCCCATAAAAGGGAACTATCGCATGTGCCGCGTCACCGATGAGCGCCACTTTATCCCAATAAACCCAAGGATAACAACTGATGGTTACCAAACTGCTGGTCGGATTGGCAAAAAAATCTTTGATTAAGTTCGGGATAAATGGGAGGGTATTCGGGAAATAGGTTTCAAAAAAAGCAGTCAGCTCTTTTTCGTTTTCAAGTTTTTCAAAGGAATGTTCGCCTTCGAGTGGCAAGAAAAGGGTACACGTAAAACTCCCGTCGAGGTTGGGCAGTGCAATCAGCATAAAATGTCCGCGCGGCCAGATGTGCAGCGAATTTTTGTCCAGTTGATGTTGTCCGTTTTCCCCCGCCGGAATGGTCAACTCTTTGTATCCGATTTTTAAAAATTGTTGCGAATAGTCAAACATGCTTTGTCTTTGCATGCGATTTCGCACGGCTGAAAAAGCACCGTCTGCACCAAAAATATGGTCAAACTTAAGCGGTGTTTTCGGGCTCCACTTGCTGTCGCCGGTGTATAAAATGGCTTCCGGCAAATCGACATCCCAGATGCGGGTGTCAAACTTAAATTCGACGCCTCGTTCTTCCGCAAAATCAATCATTTTTTGGTTGAAAAGTCCTCTCGAAATGGAGAAAATGGCTTCGCCTGCTTTGCCATAAGGCTGGTAATAAACTTCTTGACCGACCAAGTGAATGGCGCGCTTATCCATCGGGATTCCCAGTTTGCGAACCTGTTGTTCGATGCCTGCCTTTTTGAGCGCGTTCCAACCCCGATGACTCATCGCCAGATTGATGGATCGTCCCGAAAATTTGATGTTTCGGATGTCCGGACGACGGTCATAGACCTCAACCTGGTGACTGTGTTTTTTCAGAAATATGGAGAGCAACGACCCCACCAAACCGGAGCCGACTATTGCAATTTTTTTGGTGTCATTCATGGAGAAAATTTCCAACCATTTCGCCGATTGGCGATGGCATTAATAAAAACAAATATAATCAATTTGGTAAATAGTTAACTTTTGAGAAATGTTTGTATTTTTAATGCAAAAGATATCAAATATTGATTTTCATTTAAGACCGGTTTAACATCAATTATTTTTATTGTTCGTATTTTTGAAAAAAATAAATTTGAATGTTATGAAAGAACAACAGCCCTTGTTAAGACCCTACCAAATGGGCGATTTATTGTTGAAAAACAGCATGGTCATGGCGCCACTCACGCGCTCACGTGCCGATAATCCGGAATTGAATCCCACCCAAATGCACGTGCTTTATTACCGCCAACGCGCTTCCGCAGGTTTGATTATCTCCGAGGGTTCGCCGGTTTCAAAACAAGCGATTGGCTACATCAATACGCCCGGAATTTTCAGCAAAACACAAGTTGAAGGCTGGAAAAAAGTTACGGAAGCCGTTCACGAAGAAGGCGGCAAAATCTTTATTCAATTGTGGCATTGCGGCAGCATGTCGCATCCCGATTTTCACGGTGGAAATCGACCCTTGTCTGCCAGTGATGTCAATCCCAACGAAAAATCATACACGCCGGAAGGTTTTAAAGACACCGTTGCGCCCAAACCGATGACTTTGGACGAAATCGCGCAAACGATTCAAGATTTTAAATCAGCAGCCCAAAATGCCAAAGAAGCAGGATTTGACGGTGTTGAGATACATTCTTCCAACGGATATTTGTTTCACCAGTTTTTCAACAAGCACACCAACCACCGCACCGATGCCTATGGCGGCAGTATTCAAAATCGTGCGCGTTTGCTGTTTGATGTGTTGGACGCGGTTAAATCCGTTTTCCCCGAAAACCGCATTGGGTTAAGACTCAATCCGGCACTGCACAACGCTTTTGGTATGGTGGCTGACGAAGAAACCATGCCGACTTTCGAATACATTGTCAAAAAACTGAACGATTTCGATTTGGCTTATGTGCATTTTTCCGAACCTTTTACGGATGTTTCTAAAGTGCCCTTTTTGGTCTCCGAAATTGCCAAACATTTTCGCCCGATTTACAAAGGAACTTTGATGATTAACAACCAATTTGACCGCGAAAAAGGAAATAAAGTCATCGAAGACGGATATGCCGATTTGGTTTCTTTTGGGAAACTTTTCATCTCCAATCCGGATTTGCCGAAACGTTTTGAATTGGATGCCCCACTCAACGATTGGGATCAAGATACTTTTTATGTACCCGGCGAAAAAGGCTATACAGATTATTCCTTTCTGGAAGAAACCGTAGCGCAGTAAATGCGTTTTACCGATTGAATTAAAACCTCAGATTTTCGTCTGAGGTTTTTTGCTTTTAGCTTACGAGGTGTTAAATTTTTGCTGAAATCAGACCCCACTTAAATCATCTCAACATTAATTTAATGTTAATAACTTCCTAAATTCCTTTGTTTAAAACTCATGCGGATGTTGATAAAAATTCAACCCGCTTTTATTGAATTTGATGCTTGCATAAAGTAACTTGCAAGAACTATTTTAAGCTAAACTAACCAACTTTTATTAATTAAAAACAACCCGAAGATATGGACAATACGATGACCTTTGATTTATTTGAAACCGATGCCGCGAAAAAGGAGTCTCAACCTGAAATTGGTGTAGGTAATACAAAACCAATAACATACAGTTTTGAAGAAGCATTGGCTGCTTCGACCGAATATTTTAATGGAGATAGTTTGGCAGCGACGGTTTGGCTTAACAAATATGCACTCAAAGATTCGGCGGGCAATATTTATGAGCGCAATCCCGAGCAGATGCATCGCCGGTTGGCAAAAGAAATAGCCCGGGTGGAAAAGTCCTATCCAAATCCGGTTTCGGAAGAAGCAATTTACAGAGTATTGGCCGATTTTAAATACATAATTCCGCAAGGAGGTCCGATGACCGGCATCGGAAACGATCATCAAATTGCCTCACTTTCCAATTGTTTTGTCATTGGACAAGAAGGAAACTCAGATTCGTATGGCGGCGTGATGAAAACCGATGAAGAACAAGTGCAGTTGATGAAACGCCGCGGTGGCGTGGGGCACGATTTGTCGCACATTCGTCCCAAAGGAAGTCCGGTGATGAACAGCGCACTGACTTCGACAGGAATTGTTCCGTTTATGGAACGTTATTCCAACTCGACCCGCGAAGTGGCGCAAGACGGCAGGCGGGGAGCGCTCATGCTTTCGGTTTCCATCAAACATCCGGATGCCGAGCAGTTTATCGATGCCAAAATGGACGGCACCAAAGTGACCGGTGCTAATGTGTCGGTAAAAATGGACAACGATTTTATGAAAGCCGTCAAGGCAGATGCTGATTACCAACAGCAATATCCCATCGATGCCGATCAACCGAAATACACCAAAACCATTCACGCCAAAACGCTTTGGGATAAAATCATACACAACGCCTGGAAATCTGCCGAGCCGGGTGTGCTGTTTTGGGACACCATCATCGACGAATCCATTCCGGATTGCTACGCCGATTTGGGCTACAAAACCGTTTCGACCAATCCGTGTGGCGAGATTCCGCTCTGTCCGTATGACAGCTGCCGATTGTTGGCACTCAACCTGTACAGTTATGTCGAAAACCCGTTTACCGCACAGGCAGTTTTCAATTTTGACCTGTTCAAACAACACGCCGCTTTGGCACTCCGACTGATGGACGACATCGTAGATTTGGAAATTGAAAAAGTCGATAAAATCATTCACAAGATTGAAATAGATCCCGAAGGCACCGAGGTCAAAAGGACGGAATTACACCTTTGGCGAAAAATCAAAGACAAAACCATCCGCGGTCGTCGCACCGGTGTGGGCATCACCGCCGAAGGCGATATGTTGGCCGCCTTGGGTTTGCGATACGGCACGCAGGAAGCCAACGATTTTGCAGTTGAAGTTCACAAAACACTGGCTTTGTCAGCCTATCGATCTTCCGTTAATTTAGCCAAAACCCGCGGTGCATTTCCCATTTTCGATCCGGAAAGGGAGAAAGACAACCCGATGATTCAACGCATCAAAGACGCCGATGCTGCGTTGTATGACGAAATGACACAATACGGCAGACGCAACATTGCCCTGCTCACCATCGCACCCACCGGCACAACCTCGCTGATGACACAAACCTCCTCGGGCATCGAGCCGGTGTTTATGGTTGCCTACAAAAGAAGACGAAAAGTAAACCCGAACGACCGCAACGTGACCGTGAGTTTTGTGGATGAAGTGGGCGACTCTTGGGAAGAATTTCACGTGTTTCACCACAAGTTTGTCACCTGGTTGGAAATGAACGGATACAATGCCGTGGAAATAGCCAAACTGCCGCAGGAAGAATTGGACAAAATCATCGCGAAGTCGCCTTATTACAAAGCCACGGCCAACGATGTCGATTGGTTGCAAAAAGTGCAACTGCAAGGTGCCGTGCAAAAATGGGTTGACCACTCCATCAGCGTGACGGTGAATGTACCCGCGGAGGCAGACGAGCAGTTGGTCAGCGACATCTACATGACCGGTTGGGAGAGTGGTTGCAAAGGCATCACCGTTTACAGAGACGGCAGCCGAAGCGGCGTGTTGATTGCCAACGACGAAAAGAAAAAAGAAAAGAGTTTTGCCGAAACCAACGCACCCAAACGCCCGAAAAGATTGGAAGCAGACATCATACAGTTTCACAACGACAGCGACAAATGGATCGCGGTGGTTGGCTTGTATGACGGCAGACCGTATGAGATATTCACGGGTCCTGCCAAAGAGTCTTTTTCCATACTTTCTTTGGTCAGCAAAGGTTGGGTTATCAAAAACCGGACGGAAGACGGCAAATCGCGCTACGATTTTCAATACGAAGACAGCGACGGCTACAAAACCACCATCGAGGCGTTGTCGAGAAGTTTTAATCCCGAGTATTGGAACTACGCCAAGTTGATTTCGGGGGTGTTGCGCCACGGTATGCCCATCGTGAATGTGGTTGATTTGATACACAACCTCCACCTAAACGATGCGACCCTCAACACCTGGAAAAACGGACTTGCCCGCACACTCAAAAAATACATACCCGACGGTACTTTGCCCTCCGAACGCACCTGCGAAAGCTGTAAAGAACCTACGCTGATCTACCAAGAAGGCTGCCTGATTTGCCAAAACTGCGGACACTCGAAGTGTGGGTAAATTGCATTCTGGAAAGTAAAAACGGGTGTATGTCTTGTGTGTTATTTACTAGTTGTGCGTCAGTGTAAAAACCCCCGACCCGCAAACAGCACATTTTGTCTTGCCGACACGCAAAGCCAACGCTGAAAAAACCAAAAGAGCTGTTTTTTGCCAACGCTTGACAGAAAGACGATAAATATGACAACAGATAAAAATCAAAATCCTGAACAAATTGCCAGAGACAAAATCGACTTGATGTTGAAAGAAGCGGGTTGGATTGTTCAGTCAAAAAACGAAGTGGACTTAGGAGCAGGCAGAGGCGTTGCGTTGAGAGAATACCAAGCCGAAACAAAGTTTGCGGACTATGTGCTTTTTGTTGACAAAAAACCTGTTGGAATTATTGAAGCAAAAAAGGAAGACGAAGGACATAAACTAACTGTTGCCGAAGACCAAGCCAAAGAATATTCAGTTGCTAAACTTAAATATTTAGACAACGACCCTTTGCCTTTTGTGTTTGAAAGCACAGGAACAATTACACGTTTTAGAGATACACGAGACCCTAAGCCAAGAGGAAGAACTATATTTTGGTTTTACAAACCCGAAACTTTGGCGGAATGGTTACAAAAAGACAAAAGTTTAAGAAGCCGACTTTTAGATATTCCTGCTTTAAATGAGGCAGGGCTTCGCCCTGCTCAAATTAAGGCTATCAAAAATTTGGAAACTTCTTTTAAAAAGAACAAACCAAAAGCCTTGATACAAATGGCAACGGGTGCAGGTAAAACTTTTACGGCAGCTACTTTTGTATATCGTTTATTGGAACACGCCAAAGCCAAACGGATTTTGTTTTTGGTGGACACCAAAAATTTGGGCGAACAAGCCGAACAGGAATTTATGGCTTTTCAACCCAACGACAGCAACCGTAAATTCACAGAGTTTTATAATGTACAGCGTTTGACTTCAAGCTATATCGCTTCCGATAGTCAGGTTTGTATTTCTACCATTCAAAGGATGTACGCCATTTTGAAAGGCGAAGAATTGGACGAAGGTGCAGAAGACACCAACCCCAACGAATCCACTTGGATGGAACAACAAAGGGAAAAGAAACAGGCAATCCCTGTTGATTATACCGCCAGAGTTCCTATTGAGCAATTTGATTTTATAGTTATTGACGAGTGCCACCGTTCTATTTACAACCTTTGGAAACAAGTATTGGATTATTTTGATGCTTTCCTTATTGGCTTAACTGCCACACCTGACAAAAGAACTTTTGGCTTTTTTGAGGAAAATGTAGTCAGCGAATACACTTACGAAGAATCGGTAATTGATGGCGTAAATGTGCCTTATGATGTTTACAATATCGAAACTGAAATTTCTCAAAAAGGAAGTGTTGTAAAAGCTGGTTGGTTTGTGGACAGACGAGATAAACTCACCCGAAAAAACCGCTGGACACAAGAGGACGAAGACACTGAATACCTGAAAAACGATTTGGATAAAAAGGTTGTAAACCCCAGCCAAATTCGCAATATCATTAAGCAATATTACAAAGCATTGCAAACTGAAATTTTCCCGAACAGAAAAGACGAAAACGGAGAATATGAAGTGCCTAAAACGTTGGTATTTGCCAAAACTGATAGCCACGCAGACGATATTATAAAAATCATTCGGGAAGAGTTTGACGAAGGCGATGATTTTTGCAAAAAACTAACTTACAAAATAGTAGAAGACCCAAAATCGGTATTGAACCGTTTCCGAAATTCATACTATCCACGCATTGCCGTTACGGTAGATATGATTGCCACTGGTACAGATGTAAAACCTTTGGAAGTATTGCTCTTTATGCGAGATGTAAAAAGTGTAAACTACTTTGAACAAATGAAAGGCAGAGGCACACGAACCATTAGCAAAGATGCTTTGCAAATGGTTTCTAAAACTGCCAAAGCCAAAACCCATTTTATTATTGTAGATGCCGTAGGCGTAACCAAATCTAAAAAAACCGACAGCCGACCTTTGGAACGAAAACCTACCGTTGGACTAAAAGATTTGTTGGGAGCAGTTACAATGGGTGTTGCAGAAGAAGATTTGTTTCTTTCGTTGGCTAACCGACTTATCCGTTTGGAAAAAGAAATTACTGACAAGGAAAAAGAAAAATTGTTGGAACTTTCCAAAGGCAAAAACCTAAAACAAATTTCAAAGGAATTACTATCGGCTTTTGACCAAGACGAAATTGAAGAAAAGGCAAAACCAATTATTGATGCAATACCTATTCAAGACCGAACACCTGCATTAATTGAACAAGCCCAACAAGAAGCACAAAAAGAATTGATTGCAACGGCAACTTCTACTTTTAACGGCAAACTAAACGACTACATTGAAAAAGTACGAATAGAACACGAACAAATTATAGACAGCCACAATATTGACAAAGTAACCAAAGCCGAATGGGATACTACTTCGGTGGACAAAGCAAAAGAAATTGTAAAAGATTTCAGCGACTATTTGGAAGCAAACAAAGATGAAATTGCAGCCCTTACTATTTTTTACAAGCAACCTTACAACCGCAGAAACATTACCTTTAAAATGATAAAGGAAGTGTTTGATAAACTGAAATTAGATAAACCAATGCTTGCCCCCGATTATGTTTGGGCAGCATACAGCCAATTGGAAGATGTGAAAAGCAAACAGCCCATTGATGAATTGACTTCTTTGGTTTCGCTTATTCGCAGGGCTTGTAGGATAGACAACGAACTAAAACCTTTTGACAAAACCATTGACGATAATTTTAAAAACTGGATTTTTAAACAAAATGCAGGAAAGCACAACCGCTTTACAAGCGAACAAATGGACTGGTTGCGTGAGCTAAAAAACCACGTTGTAAACTCTTATCACATTGAAGTGGAAGACCTCGATTATACGCCATTTGACGAAAAAGGCGGGCGAGGTAAAATGTACCAACTCTTTGGTGCAGAAATGAACGATATTATTAACGAACTTAACGAGGCATTAGCAGCATAATGAGAGAAGATTGGGAACAAATTATCTATGAGAATGCTGTCTATAAAATTTCTACTTCAAAGCAGAAGTTAAAACAGAAGCAATATTTAAAAAGTGGTACAATTCCAATTGTTGACCAAGGTCAAGATTTAATTGGTGGTTATACAAATGATGAAAACAGAATAATTGAATGTGATTTACCTGTACTCGTTTTTGGCGACCACACTAAAATTACTAAACTAATTGATTTCAAATTCGCACCTGGTGCAGATGGAACGAAAATACTTGAACCGAGCAAATTTGTACTGCCTGAATATTTATCAATTTTCACAAAAGTATTAACACTTAAAATCAAGGATAATGGCTATGCAAGACATTACCAGCATATTGAAAAAGAGTTTTTACCTCTTGCACCTTTACCTGTTCAACGAGCAATAATTTCAAAAACCGAAGAATTATTTTCCGATTTAGACAACGGAATAGCCAATTTTAAAAAAGCTCAAGACCAACTCAAAATATACCGCCAAGCGGTATTGAAAAAGGCGTTTGAGGGCGAACTCACCAAAGAATGGCGAGAAAAACAAACCCACCTACCAACAGCCGAAGAACTTTTAAAACAAATAAAAGAAGAACGACAAAACCACTACAACCAACAAATAGAAGATTGGAAAAAAGCGGTGAAGGTTTGGGAGAAAAATGGAAAAGTTGGAAAACGACCGAGCAGAATTTCAAAGCCAAAAGAATTGCCTAATGTAAAAGAAAGCGATGTTGAAACTTATGAAAATTTGCCTACAACTTGGCAATGGTCAAAATTCGGAAACGTAACCTATAAGATTGGAGATATTGACCATAAAATGCCGAAAACGGTTAGTAACGGCTATCCATATCTTTCTACAGGTGATTTGAATAAAGATGGAACAATAGATTTTTCAGGTGCTAAAACAATTTCAAAAGAAGATTTTGAGAGGTTATCATTGAAAATAAAACCTGAGAAAGGAGATATTATATTTCCACGTTACGGAACAATAGGACGAAATATTTTAATTGATTTTGATAAGGAATTTTTAGTTTCCTATGCTTGTGCAATCATTAAAAATGTTAAAGGTTTGATGAGTTCAAAATTTGCTTTGTATTATTCATTATCACCTGTTATAAAAAAAGAGATAAAGAGATACACAGTTGAAACAACTCAAGCCAATATAGGAATTGCTTCTATTGAAAATTTTGTATTTCCTTTATGTTCAACAGAAGAACAACAACAAATCGTACAAGAAATAGAAAGCCGTTTATCAGTTTGCGATAAAGTAGAGCAAAGCATAAACGAAAGCATTGAGAAAGCCGAAGCCCTTCGCCAAAGCATTCTCAAAAAAGCCTTTGAGGGTAAACTATTGAGCCAAGCAGAAATAGAACTTTGCAAAAAGGAAACTGATTACGAACCTGCCAGCGAATTACTCAAAAAAATACAAGCCGAGAAATTGGCAAAAGAATTAGAGAAGAAGAAACCAATCACTAAAAAGAAAAGCAAGAAATAATATGTCAGAAAGTGCAATCGTATCAAAAGTGTGGAATTTCGCCAATGTCCTTAGAGATGATGGTGTAGGTTATGGTGATTATTTGGAGCAAATCACCTATTTGCTTTTCCTTAAAATGGCAGATGAACTCAATAAACCACCTTACAATAAAGGTTTACCATTTCCAAAACTCAAAAACGCCCAAGGCGAAGAAGACCCCAATGGCGAAACTTGCGACTGGCAAACCTTGTCGCAAAAACGAGGATTGGAATTAGAAACTTTTTACAACCAAATGCTGCGCAGTTTGGGTAGCGAAAAAGGCACTTTAGGGCAAATATTTGTAAAGAGCCAAAACAAAATTCAAGACCCTTCCAAACTCTTAAAAATCATTGATATGATTGACAAGGAGCAATGGAGTTTAATGGGAACAGACATAAAAGGAAAAATCTACGAAGGACTTTTAGAGAAAAATGCCGAAGACACCAAAAGCGGTGCAGGGCAATATTTCACGCCACGTTCCTTAATCAAAACAATGGTGGCTTGTCTTCGACCAAAACCAATGAAAACCATTATTGACCCTGCTTGTGGTACAGGTGGTTTCTTTTTGGCGGCTTATGATTTTATCAAAACGCAGAATTTAGACCAAGACGAAAAACGATTTTTAAAAAATGAAACTTTTTACGGAAATGAAATTGTAGCCAATACTCGTAGAATGTGTTTGATGAATATGTTTTTGCACGACATTGGCGAAATAGACGGTGAAACATTAATTTCTTCGGCAGATGCTTTGGTTTCAGACAATGGCAAGCGTTACGATTATGTGTTAGCCAATCCGCCTTTTGGTAAAAAAAGCAGCATGACCATTACCAACGAAGAAGGCAAACAAGAAAAGCAGGATTATATTATCAATCGTCAGGACTTTGTAGCAACCACCGCCAACAAACAACTGAACTTTATGCAACACATAAAAACATTATTGAAAATTACAGGACAGGCAGCCGTAGTGCTTCCCGACAATGTATTGTTTGAAGGTGGAGCAGGTGAAACGGTTAGAAAAGAGTTGATGAAAACAACCGAACTGCACACCATTTTAAGACTTCCAACAGGCATATTTTATGCACAAGGTGTAAAAGCAAATGTGTTGTTTTTCGACAACAAACCAGCTTCCAAAGAACCTTGGACAAAAGAAGTTTGGATTTATGATTACCGCAGTAACATAAGCCATACATTAAAGAAAAACCCTTTGCACTTTGACCATTTGCAGGACTTTATAAAACTCTACAATCCCGAAAACAGAAACAAAAGAACCGAAACTTGGAACGAAGAAAATCCTGAAGGCAGATGGAGAAAATTTGCTTATGCTGAAATCATTGAAAGAGATAAAACCAACCTTGACATATTTTGGATTAAGGACAAAAGCCTAACCGACTTAGACAACTTGCCCGACCCTGATGTTTTGGCAAATGAAATCATTGAAAACATAGAAGCAGGTCTAAACAGTTTTAAAGAAATAATGGAGACAATAAACGGAGACGAATAGCCAACGCAGTAGTCAAGCACATTTGCAGGTCGCACAAGCCAACGCTAAAGCCAAAACCTGCAAAAGAGCTTGCCTACCCCAACGCAAAACAGAAACGACAATGAAAACCGAAACGAAAAAAGAACACCGAACGCACAACATCACCTATACGCAAGCAGGGGTTTCGTGCTTCGTAGGACAGGAAAGAGGTAAATTTAAAGTTCAGTTCTTCGTAGGAAGTTCAGTGGTTAAAAGCCCTGCCTGCGTATAGCTGAGAACCGTTATGTGGCATAATAAAAAAGACAACGACACCTTTGTGTAATCTTAAAGTATGGAAAATAAATATCCCAGTTGGTTAAAGGCAATGCAAAATGGAGCTCTAGGAGAAGCTAGGGCTAAAGCATTCTTAATGGACAGATTTTGGATATTAGAGCGTTCTGTAGATATTGATGGTGCAGATTTGATTATTCAAAGGCGGTTAACTAGTCAAAATCTCCTTGATAAAAATCCCCCCAAATTAGGTTTTGTTCAAGTTAAATTTTATGAGACTGAGAAAACCTGCCATTATATTCCTAAAGCTTATATCATAGACAATCAAGGTAATTTGAGAGATGAATTTTTCTTATTATGCCATACTGGTTATGAGGAGAATTCTCAAATTTTCTTTTTAACATCAGAAATGATAATTTCAGATTTTGAAATCGTTGTTCAGTCGGAAATTGAGAAATATAGTTTAAGTGGAGCGAAAATATTTAGGAACAAAAAATATCTTGTCCAATCAAATGCAAATACACTTAGTCGAATAGAAAGCAAGTTAGCCCTAGCGGATTTTAAGCGCAATCGAGAGTTTATCTCATGGAAATTGCCAATGACAGTTTCAGATTCAAAAGCAATTCTACCTGATTATAATGAACCTTTAGCAAATTCATGGGGACATATTCCTAACGAATTTCAAAAAATTAAAGAAAATGCATTGAACGCAATGAAGGAAATTGAAACAATTTATCTTGATTTGAAGCCAATTGCAGAAGAAATTGACCCTCTCGAGGCATTTACTAAAATTGAAATATTAGACGGTGAACTTGGGAGTTCGACTTATGGGCATTGGGGGCGTGATGTAATGCAGAGTCTTTACGATGAAAATTTCTATTATACATGCAAAGCGCATAAAGACAAAGTTGAAATTCTAAGAAGTGATGGTCTTTTGGATAAATTTATCAAAATTAAAGAATTCTTAAAAAGGAATGTTTCTGAGTTTTTATGCCAAAACTTACCAATTGATGCTAATACAGTTCATTCTGTGATAATTGAATTCACTGATGATTTTGAAATAATTTCTACCAATCATAATCTTATACCTGCAAGTCAGTATTTTAATGTTCCTAATGAATTAAATCGTTTTGGTCATGTTGAGATTTCGAGTTCTGACTATAGAGGGATAAAAGAAATATCAGACCGTCGTTTTGAATATTATTGGTTAGCTGGACGGATTCATGTCGACGAGAAATATAAAAATGTTTTGCAAGAATTTTACCGAGAGACGGACTTTTGGATTTATAACGATTGTTTAGACAAAATGTATGAGTTGAAATATTGAAAAAAATTACGCCACATAACAGCTAAGGTTTCGTTGCGTGCGCAGCACGAACAATGAAACCTGTGTTGAACGGAACCGATTACCTGCCGTTAGCACTATGGGGTTATTGTAAAGGTTGCAGAGAGAAATACAAGAGGCAAGTGAGCCTCTTTTTTTT
>JAXMLV010000051.1:0-44056 GCA_034367065.1 Flavobacteriaceae bacterium | reverse complement strand
TGAATTTCGCAGCGGAACCAAAATATTTATTTTTGACCGATTCGGGAAACTGCTCAAAGACCTCAGCCCAAACAGCATCGGGTGGGATGGAACATACAACGGCAATCTGATGCCTTCGACAGACTATTGGTATCGCATCGAATTGGCAGACGGCAGAACTTTTAAGGGAAATTTCACGCTGAAAAGATAGGCGTGTTAGTTTTGAGTTTTCAAATTGATTGATTGTTTCATTTTCTTATTTGCACATTTTAGACCGGAATTGAAAAAGCTAAAAAAGATGATGTAAAAGATATAGCGGTTGTTTTTATAAGATCTATCCCTAATTCGCGTGAATAGAGAATTGGTTTAACACCAAGGAATAAACTAAAAAAGTATATTTGCTAAAACCTAAAATAACCAAACCCTTCGATATGTTTTCAAAAATGAGCTTTCAATCCATCTTATTATATTTGTTTACAACTGTTTTAATTTTCAGTTGCAAAAATGATGAAAAACCCGAAAACATCATTGTCCCGCTCGAAGAAGCCATTCCGAGAAAAGAAGCTGTAGCCGACAAGAACGGAGCCGAGTTGTTTACGGTTTATTGCTCGATTTGCCATATCACACCGTCTATCCAAGATTTGCCAAAAAATATTTGGGAGAAAAATGTGCTGCCTGAAATGGGAGCCCGATTAGGCATCCGAACCAAAGGATATACACCATTTATGGAAGCCAACGTGAGAATATCAGGGGTTTATCCCACAAAACCACTTATCGAAAAAGCTGTTTGGGATAAAATTACTGAATATGTGGTATCCAATGCGCCCGATAGTTTGAAATTTGACACCCAAACTTTAAACAGCACGCAAGAATTGACTCAGTTTTCTGAAAATCCTTTCAAGCTTCACAAGAGAAGTGATAAATCAATGCTGATTACTTAT
Source organism: Flavobacteriaceae bacterium (assembly GCA_034367065.1). Classification (GTDB taxonomy): domain Bacteria; phylum Bacteroidota; class Bacteroidia; order Flavobacteriales; family Flavobacteriaceae; genus UM-FILTER-40-17. Next base: position 43,136 of record JAXMLV010000051.1, on the reverse strand, counting down.
TTCAGGTATGAAACTCAGGACAACAGTTTGATTATTGGAAACATGAATGGAGATGTCATCAGTCATAATTATAAGGACGATCAAACCCGTTATTTGAAAAAGGTGAAAACGGCAGTTACCGCCTACAAAAAAGTCAGTGGAAAACAATATTTGATAGAAATTGGAAAGCTCAATCCATCCGAACAAGTAATCGGAAAGTTGTACACAGTTGAAAAAGACGGAAATCTTTCCCAAATGGGCGATTTACTTCATCGCCCGGTCGATTTGTTGGCAGAGGATTTAGACGGCGATGGCGAAATTGAGTATATTATCAGCGAATTTGGTCATTTGACCGGTGAGTTGTCCATGTTGAAAAGAGATAAAAAAAGTCGTCAATGGGTAAAAACAACACTCGTCAATCTACCCGGAGCCATCCGCATCCTCTCTGAGGATATGAACGATGACGGGAAAAAAGATTTGGTTGTCTTGTTTGCGCAGGGAAACGAAAGTATTTTTATTCTTTACCAAAAAGACGACCTGCGATTTGGTCAGGAACAGGTGATTCGGCTCAGTCCCGTTTACGGCTCAAGTTGGTTTGAGCTGGTTGATTACAATGGCGATGGACATAAAGATATCATCATGGCCAACGGCGACAATGCAGACTATTCGGTGATTCCAAAACCCTACCACGGAGTTCGAATATTCATTAACGACGGTCAAAATCATTTTTCTCAAAAATATTTTCACCCCATCAATGGAGCTACCCGTCTGATTGCCAAAGATTTTGATCAGGATAAAGACATCGATATTGCAGTGATTGCCTCTTTTGGTGATTTTGAAAATTATCCAGAACAGTCTTTTGTGTATTTGGAAAACACCAATTCCGGTAAATTTGAATTCAAACCTTATACGTTCAGCGGCGTTACTTCAGGCAGTTGGATGCTGATGGATTCCGGTGATTTTGACCAGGATGGAGATGAAGATATTTTCTTGACGCCGCTCACCCTTTCTTTTCGTCAGATTCCGAAAGAATCAGTAAAAAAATGGGAAGAAAGTGGTGCTGATATCATGATTTTGGAAAATCAATTGGTCAGCAAAAAGAAAGTGGTCAATTGAAAGTACGGCAGTTTTCGGGCTTAGATTCTTACCAAAACACCTGCCGCCTGCAAATCAGATTTCAAAGTGTGAATTTCAATTTCTTTGAAATGAAAAACACTGGCTGCCAAGGCTGCATCTGCTTTTCCTTCTTTAAATGTGTCGATAAAATGTTGCGTATTTCCGGCTCCTCCGGATGCGATTACGGGTATGTTGACCGTTTCGGTCAGTTTGGCCAAAGCCTCGTTGGCAAAACCGTTTTTGGTGCCGTCGTGATCCATGGAGGTAAACAAGATTTCACCTGCACCACGTTGCTCGACTTCTTTTGCCCAATCGAATAAATCAATGTCCGTAGGAACTTTCCCGCCAACCAAGTGCACTTTCCAACGACCGTCAATTTGCTTGGCATCGATGGCAACAACGATGCATTGGTTGCCAAACTTTGCGGACAATTCATTGATTAACTGCGGATTTTTGACGGCTGATGAATTGATAGAAACCTTGTCTGCACCCGATTTCAATAAAATATCCACATCTTCGACCGAGGAAATTCCACCGCCCACCGTAAAAGGAATATTGACTTGTTCTGCCACGCGAAGCACTAAATTTGCCAAGGTTTTTCGCCGTTCCTCCGTTGCAGAAATATCGAGAAAAACGAGTTCGTCAGCACCTTCCTGCGCATATTTGGCAGCCAATTCCACGGGATCGCCGGCATCGCGCAAATCGAGAAAATTGATGCCTTTCACTGTGCGCCCGTTTTTGATATCGAGACAAGGAATGATTCTTTTGGTAAGCAAAATGGTAAAAATTTGTATTAAGTTGTAAGAATTAAGTTTTAAGGTTTTAGCATTCCCAAAATGACTTGTTCAGCGTAAATTTTGAGGCAAACGATGAAAAAAACACAAAACAATTATTTTAATCCCAAAGTTTTTCTCAATCCGGCATCTGAATTGTGGTTTTTCGACCAATAAGCCGACTTGATGGTTTTAATCAACGTAGCTGTTGTGGTCAAAGTTTTGGCGTTGTCACCAAATCCGCTTTTTCCGGTTTCTTCCCAACCCAAAATTTGGTGCGGGAAAGCCGTTTGAAATTTAATTTTCAAAATGCGTTCGATATCGGAATACGTAATCGTGTAGGTCGATTCTTCACCGTTTACTGCCAATTCGGCCACAGCTTGATGGGCTTCAACAGCTTTGTGATGCAATCTGCTGAATTCCAATGCGGGAATCAAAGTGATGGTTCCTTGTGGAAGCGAAATTGGATTGATGCGCAATTGCGCCCAAAGTTCATCTTCGAGTATGTTCTGCGACAAGGAAAAATCTTGGTCGGCTTCTCCTTCAAAATAGGAATGCGAAGTCAAATTAAAATCACCCCGATTGTTGAGTTGGGTATAAACATGTCCGCACCACTCTTGCGACGCAAAAGCCAACTTAATCGCGTGATTTTTGTTGTTCACCGGATAAAAAATGCTGTTGATGATGGAATACGGATAAACACCGGTGTTGAATTTTTTGGTAAAATTGACTTTTAAAACAGGGATGTTTTCTTTACTGTATTTGTCAGCTTTTACTTGTTCTTTCGGCAAAAAATCTTCGGTTACGAAAACCAAAACAGCTTCTCCATCTCGCATTTCGCCGTATCGCGCCTGATCGAGTTTATAGGCGGCTAATTCGGCCTCACCGGCAAACCAATACGCCTTAAACGCATCGGAATACTTGATTTTTTCGTTGTTGATTGTCGAAACGGGAGTTTGGGGAGCGACGGCAACTTCCACTGCTTTTGGCTGAGGTTGTTCTTTACAGGAAACTATTAATATTGAAATAGTTGCGAATAGATAAAAACTGATTTTTCGGAGGTTCTTCATGGGGATAATTTTGAACAAATATACAAAAACGATAACCAAACTAAATTGTAATTTTTTCACAAATCAGCACTTCCGGTTTGTCTAAACAGTTGGTTACAAAAAAGACATACGCATCGCCACCATCCGAAATACCAAACTTTTTGCGAATTTCTTCCACAGACATTTTAAAATTGCGGGTCGAAATATTGGCCTTTTGATACGACAATTTTTCCCCGATGATTTTTTTATCAAAAGGAAAAGAATCTAACACTTTAAAACATCTTCCGGGAATGGTTTTCAAATCGTCAGAAGTGTATAAATGTGTGTTGGAATGTAATTTTGCCAGCGAATACAATTTAGCAAACAGCTTAAACCCGCCGCTTTTCATGATGGCTGCATTGGGCTCGTAGAGATATTTTTTGATGGGGGAATAATCAACCGAAGCTGTCATTTCTTCACGCCAAAAAAATGAAAATGTTTGTGTCAGATTTTTTTTGAAGTTGACGGTTGTAATTTTCGGTGAAACTGCATTGTTTTTCTTGAGCACCCAAAGCAATTCTTTGACTTCATTATCGACTGCAACCACATGAATTTCTGAAACAGATTGCAGGGTGCGAATCCCCGATGAAATATCTAATAATGGGGATGTTTTTATCAAAATTTGATCGGTTTTTGAAAACAGCAAATCGATGTTACTCGATATATCCGGTTCACAATCTTCCAACAAAAAGACCTTTCTTTTTTGGGTATCTCTCCGCGAAGGGTCGATATAAATCCAATCGAAATACGCATCGCTTTCTTTTAAAAACACTATGCCGTCCACTGACAAGCATTCAATATTTGCTAACCTGAGTTGTGAAAAATTATGTAAAACAATTTCAGATAATTCCGTATTTTTTTCGCAGTAAACAATGCTTTCCATTTTTTTAGAGAAAGAAAATGCATCGATTCCGAAACCGCCGGTGAGATCAATTAAACTTGTACCGGAAACCAAAGAAGCTTTGTAATTTGCCGTTTGTTCGGATGAGGTTTGCTCTAAATGAATTTTAGGAGGAAACAAAATTCCGGATCTGTCAAATTCTGAATAAAATTTGATTTTAGCTGTTTTCCTGCCAATGATTTGGTCTATAATTTTTGAAACTGGAATGTTTTTAAAAGGAATTCCTTTGAGTGCCAATTGTTTCGGGTCATCACTCAAATGATTCTCAATAAAGGCTTGCACCGCTTTGTCTAAAAGATCGACAATTGGCATGAACTAAAGATTTTTGGTAAGCGATTGCACGATTTTGTACTCCGATAAAAATTCTTTGGCAACAACTTTGATGGCTGTATAGCCCGGCACGGCGACAAGCATTCCACCAATCCCGAAAAGCAGACCGGCGATGATAATCACCAAAAATATTTCCAACGGATGAGAGCGAACACTTTTTGAAAATATAAGTGGCTGGCTCAACACGTTGTCGATCAACTGTGCAAATGAGTAACCGGAAAGTACATAAATCAATTTGGGCAAAATGACGGATTGGAAATCGGCACCCAAATTAGAAGAAACAGTAAGCAACAACATCAAAAACCCTGCGATAATCGGACCGATGTAAGGAACAATATTTAGAAATGCACAGATGAGCGCAACGGCAACCGGATTATCCACTTCGCAGACCATCAGCAGAATACTGTACAAAATAAATAAGATTAAGATTTGGAAAACCAAACCGATAAAATAGCGCGACAGCAAATTTTTTATTTTATTGAATACCACCAAAAAACGTTCTTCATTACCGGTTTTTGAGAAAACCAAGACGCTTTCAACCATCAAATTACTGTCTTTGAGCAGGAAAAATGTGATGAAAAGTATGGAAAACAATCCCACGCTCAAACTTCCTATACTGTTGAAAACATAATTTAACGCGTTTGGAATCATGTTGAGTTCAAACTTTTGAAAAAATTGAGACGCTTGAAGACTTTGCATCAAATCAAATTCTTTCTGACCAAAATAGAGACTGATTTCTCTTGAGAGATCGTCCAGATTTTGTTTCAACAAATTAAAATCAATCGTAGAAAGATTATGACTTTGCTGGATAATAACGGGAATGAGTAAAGAGAATATGCCCAAAATAATAGCAATAATGAGCAATATAGCGACTAAAACGGCGAAGGTATTTCTAAATTTTAATCTCGTTCGCAGTAAAATAACAACCGGACGACCTATCAAAGAAACAGCGGCAGCGATACCGATATAAAGAATAACCGAGCGAACCACATAAAGAAAATACAGCAACAAAAAAATTCCGAAAAGAATGCCAATGGCTCTTAAAATACCTCCGCTGATAATTTTGGGATTCATAAGGGACTGTTTTTTTCTTTTCTTTAATGTCAGCAAAATAACGAATAAACTCGAACTTTTACGATTTTATTTCAAAAAACTAACGCAGTTTCCGAATCAAATCCTCCAAGCCGTTGAGCTTGATTTCATAGACCAACTGCAATTGCTTTCCTAATTTTCCCGCGGGCCATCCTTTGTTTTTATACCAAACCACATAATACTCAGGTAAGTCTATCAAAAAACGATTTTTGTATTTACCGAAAGGCATTTTGGCTTGCGCCAATTCGAGCAGTTCTTTTCTATTATCAGTGTTTTCAGACATTAGTTTTCGAAGACATATTGCACCAAATTGGCACCCATTTTTAGTGCTTTCAGCCTCACTTCTTGTGGGTCATTGTTTATTTCCGGGTCTTCCCAACCATCTCCCAAATCAACTTCATAGGTGTAGAGTAAAACCAAACGACTCTTGATGAAAATGCCAAAGGCCTGAGGTCGTTTACCGTCGTGTTCGTGAATTTTCGGGATTCCGTTTGGAAAATCAAAAGTCTGGTGAAAAACAGGATGCGAAGCCGGAAGTTCTGTCAATTCTTGATCCGGAAAGAGTTTTTTGATTTCTTTTCGGATGTATTGATCCATTCCGTAATTGTCATCTATGTGCAAAAATCCGCCTGACATCAGGTAGTTTCTCAGGTTTTCGACATCTTCATCGCTAAAAAAAACATTGCCGTGACCGGTCATGTGAACAAACGGATATTGAAAAATATCCAAACTGGAGGGCTCTACAGTTGCTGGTTTCGTTTCAAGCTTGGTGTGTATGTTTTCGTTGCAATAACGAATCAGATTGGGCAAAGAGGTCGGGTTGACATACCAATCGCCACCTCCTTTGTATTTGAGCAAAGCGATTTGTTGTGCGTGAACAAAACCACCCATGAGCAGCCATAAAATAAAAAGGGAAGAATATGAAAAACTTCGCATCAGCGGAAAAATTTAGTTTGGTAAAGATATTTTAAAAATCGATTACCCGAAAATTGAATTGCGTGAAACGAAATTATTATCGATTGCTATTCAAAATAAATCTCGCTATTCGGGTAAAACGCCAGCCATGCAAAGGCCAAATGAATACCATGAGGCTCGATTTCGAGCTGCTTGCCTTCGTGTTTTCCGGATAAGCATTTGCCAGTGATGTCCCATTTGCTGTTGGTTTGCACATCGTAAAAATACCCCTTTTTTTCTTTGAAAGTAAGCGTTTGCCCCTCTACAATTGGTTTGTAAATAACTGCTGTACCCACATCTTTGCCTTCTGAAATTTTATAGGTATCCAATACCGAAACTGTTCCGCTTTTGTAGAAAACAACAATTTTTTGACCTTCAAATTCGTCATTGACGACTTTCTTTTTTCTCAATTCGGTAAACGGATAAATCAATTGTTTTTGGTTGATTCGCAAACCTACTACACGTTCCATGTTCGGTAATTTACGTGTGAGTTTTTCGGGTTTGATAAAACCACCATAAGGATTTCCATTCAGCGCATCATAACCGACATACGGATTTTGCCCATAACTTTTAGAATTTACACCGCTGCCTTCCTTCGATAAAATTTTTCCTTGCGGATAACGTTCAAAAAAATCGGAAACTGAAAGCACAACCGATGGAATAACCTTCAATTCCGTACCGTTTAGTTTTCCGGCTATTCCTTCGCCCGTCAACTGCTGCCACCAGGTTTCAGTTTGGTTGTCAAACATGATCATGTCACTGTTTCGCAACATACCGGAAACTTCAAAATCAAGTGTTTGTGTCTGACCGTTAAGTTCGACATTTCGATCGAAAACCATCCCTGAATTGCACAGCGGACAATAGGTTACCAAAAATCTTGTATCACCGATTTGGTCGTTGGCGATTTCGTGTATCGTCAGCATATTCAACGGATAAGCTCTTGCTTCGCCTGCCAAATTAACCACCAAAACCGGCTCATTACTGTAGAAAGTCAACAGTCCTTTTTGTCGGTCAATAAATTTTGGATTCTTCAAAACCGGAAAGGCTCCTTTTTGAACGACAACGGTAACTTCCGATAAATCAATGTCGGTTTTGCTGAGATCTGTTTTCCAATTAAAAGAAAGTCGGTTCGGGTTGTTGACTTGCGAAAAAACGACAGCGCAATTGAATAAAAGTAAACAAACAAAAAAGGGTCTATAATTCCGCATAACTTGATGATTTATCATCTTTTATGAGTCTAAATCAGCAAGCCTTCATTACAATATTTTAGTTAAATCTTCTGTTCAAAAACAACTTTCATTTTCGCGCTAATTTCATTTAAACACAAATTACCGATGCTACCCGCGTGGGTGTGTTTGACTTTGCGTTGCGGTGAAAAAGTTTTGTCTTGGATTTGTTTTCCAACTGTTTTGTATGCATCCCGAAACGGCATGCCTTGCTGAACCAATTTGTTAACCGCTTCCACGCTAAATAAATAGTCATACATCTCATCTTTCAAGATGTTTGGATTGACCTGAATTTGTTCCAACGAAAAAACAGCCAATTCCAAGCAAGCTTTGAGCGTCTGAATCGCTGGGATCAAACCTTCCTTGAGCAATTGCAAATCACGATGATATCCACTCGGCAGGTTGTTTGTCAACAATGTGAGTTCGTAAGGCAGGGATTGAATTTTGTTGCATTTTCCTCGAATTAATTCAAAAACATCCGGATTTTTTTTATGCGGCATGATGCTCGAGCCGGTGGTCAACGAATCGGGAAAAGTCACAAACCCAAAATTCTGACTCATGTACAAACACACATCCATTGCGAGTTTGGATAAAGTTCCGGCGACAGAGCTCATGGCGAAGGCCGTTGTTTTTTCTACTTTTCCGCGACTCATCTGTGCGGCTACTGAATTGTATTTCAATGTTTTGAAATGTAGAAAATCAGTAGTGAATTGTCGGTCTATCGGGAACGAACTTCCATATCCTGCTGCCGAGCCCAACGGGTTTTGGTCGGCAACCAAAAAAGCCGCATTAAGCATCACCACATCGTCGATGAGCGACTCGGCATAGGCAGAAAACCAAAGACCAAATGACGAAGGCATGGCAACCTGAAAATGGGTGTAGCCGGGTAGCAAAACATCTTTGTGTATTTCAGCTTTCAACATGAGCAAATCAAACAAATTCTTTACATATTGTTTGATGTCGTTGATTTCGTCTTTCAAATACAAATGCATGTCCACCAAAACCTGGTCATTTCTGGAGCGGGCAGTGTGAATTTTCTTTCCGGTATCGCCCAATTTTTTAGTGAGTAAATGTTCTATTTTTGAATGAACGTCTTCAAATTCGTTGCCAATCACAAACTTACCGGCTGATATTTCTTCTAAAATCAGATTGAGTTCGCACTCGAGGTCGTTGTATTCTGTTACTGTCAAAACACCAATTTTTTCGAGCATTTTAGCGTGTGCCAACGAGCCAATCACATCGTATTTTGCCAATACCAAATCGAGTTCGCGATCGTTTCCAACGGTGAATGCATCTATTTTTTTATCGGTAGAAAAGCCTTTGTCCCAAAGTTTCATATTTATATTTTTTTTAAGCTTTTTATAAAGATAAGCGTTGATTTTTTGACGGATTAAAAAAGAACAGTTTCCAAAAGTTTTACGTAAATGTCGATACCTTCTTCAACTTCATGTACATAAATATATTCATCTGCCGTATGCGAACGGTGCGAATCGCCCGGGCCTAATTTCAACGATTGACAATTCAAAACCGATTGATCGGAGAGCGTAGGCGAACCGTAGGTTTTTCTGCCGAGTTTGATACCTGCTTGCACAATGGGATGCGTTTTCGGAATGGAAGACGAATTGAGTCGCAAAGATCGCGGATTGACTTCGACCGAAAGCTGCGATTTGATTATTTCCAAAACTTCTGTATTTGTGTATTGATCGGTCACCCGCACATCGACTACAAAATGACAAGAAGCAGGAATCACGTTGTGCTGGCTGCCGGCATCGATTTGTGTAACGGTCATTTTTATCTTGCCCAAGGTTTCAGAAATTTTTGGAAATTCAAATGTGCGAAACCACTCGATGGCTTCGATGGCTTTGTAAATCGCGTTGTCGCCCAAACCATGTGCGGCATGTCCGGCTTGCCCGTGCGCGACACAATCGAGCACCAACAAACCTTTTTCGGATATTGCCAGATGCATTTCTGTCGGCTCGCCTACGATGGCAAAATCAATCTCCGGAAGTTTTGACAAAACGCTGTTCAGCCCATTGCTGCCGGAATTTTCCTCCTCAGCCGAAGCGACAATAATCAAGTTGTATTTTAAATTTTTTTCCGGATAAAACTGCACAAAAGTTGCCAAAAGCGAAACCAATGCGCCACCCGCATCGTTGCTGCCCAAACCGAATAATTTTCCATTTGAAATTTCTGGAGTAAACGGGTCTTTGGTATAACCGCCGTTGGGTTTGACCGTATCGTGGTGCGAATTTAAAAGAATGTTGGGTTTGGTCGAATCGAAAAATTTATTCCTTGCCAGCACATTGTTTCCATATCGTTCAAACGGAATATCAAACCGACCCAACCACTTTTCGATTCGATCGGCCGTTTGATCTTCCTCAATCGAAAACGAAGGTATCGCGATCAAGTCTTGCAGGAGTTGTAGTGCTTCGTTTTTTAAATCGGTTAAGTTCATTTTTTTATCCTTTTTTAAATCAAGCCTCACAGGTTTTCAACCCCGATGCTTCGGGGCTGTGAGGTTTTGCTTTTTCTAAATCGTCAGCGTGGTAAACAATTTTTCTTGACCGCCGATCACCGACGGATTTCCGATGATGACTTTCGAAACTTTGTTTTGCAAGGCGTGAAAACAATTTTCCATTTTTGGCAACATGCCATCCGCGATGATATTATCGTCTTTTAACGCCTCATATTTTTGACTGTCAATATTTTCAATAACAGAATTTTCATCGTTGATATCTGTCAAAACCCCCTTTTTCTCAAAACAATAGATGAGTTCCGTTTGATAGATTTCACACATCCCGATGGCCACTTCCGAAGCGATGGTGTCGGCATTGGTGTTGAGCAAATGTCCTTCAGCATCATGGGTGATGGCGCAAAAAACAGGCGTAAATCCCGCTTGAATCAGTTTGTGGATATTCTCCGAATGAACGAAATCCACATCGCCCACAAAACCAAAATCAATCTCCGGATGGGTACGTTTGCGCGATAAAATACTTCCGGCATCGGCACCCGAAAGCCCGATGGCGTTGCAATTGTTTTTTTGTAAAAGCGCGATCACTTTTTTGTTTAGCAAACCCGCATAAGTCATCACCACCACGTCTAACGAAGCTTGGTCTGTGATACGGCGACCCCCTACCATCTTGGTTTCCACTCCGAGTTTAGTCGCAATCTGAGTCGCTATTTTCCCACCGCCGTGCACAAGGATTTTGGGAGACGGTAAAGCAGCAAAGTCTTTTAAAAAACTACGAAGCGCGGCCTCGTTGTCGATGACGTTTCCTCCGATTTTGACGATTTTTAAGACGGGTTTCATGGATGAACGGAATGGGTTTGACAAGAGTCTGCCGAAACAGCTTTTGGCAAAGATAGTTTTAGATTTTGAAATGAAAAACGATTTTGGATTTATAAACAATTGTGGAGGAAAACCGGATATTTTTTTAGGGGTTTAATGTGGAATTGATTAACCTCCAGGTTAAAACTCTTCAAACTTTTCTACTATGTTTTAAAGTTTTTGTCTATGACCACTAAAGAACACACATTACTTTCCATCAAAAAACATAGACCTGAGTTTGCAAAACTTGGCATTCGTGATATTGGTTTGTTTTGGGTCGTATTTGCGAAATGAACAGTCGGGCAAGCCGGGGATTCTTAACGCGGTTTTGTATGTTTAAATTAAAATGTATCTTTAAAATGAGATATTTTGTTTTATAAATTAATTTAAAAAACTTCATTTCAATAAGTTAACGCCTTTAAAAGATATAAAAAGGCAAGTATGGTTATTCAAAAATATATAGATGGATAAAATTATTTCTTTAAACAGCGTCGCCGATGTGCACGCCATGTTGGGTTTAGAAGCACCTGCGCATCCACTTATTTCTATTGTAAAAAACAGGCCTCAGACGGCAGTAGCTTACGAAGGCATTCGTATAGTTAGTAATTTGTATATCATTGCTTTAAAGTTAGGCATGAAGTGCGTTTTGCAATATGGCAGGAATCTTTATGACTATGATGAAGGAACATTAGTGTTTATAGCTCCCGGGCAGGTACTTATACCTTCCAAAGTAGATGAACCTGATTTGCATGGATGGTCTTTGATTTTTCATCCTGATTTTCTACACAAAACTAACCTTGGAAGTACTATCGTCAAATATGCTTTTTTTGATTATGACATTTGCGAAGCCCTTCATGTTTCTGAACAGGAAAGATTAATCTTAGCAGGGTTTGCCTCCAATATTGAAAAGGAATTACAGATTGACGTTGACAAGTATAGCTTAGAAATTATTGCCCATAATTTAGAATCCATTCTTAAATACAGCCAAAGATTTTATGAACGTCAGTTTTTAAGCAGGTTAAATTCGGATAATGGTTACCATGTGAGGCTTAAAAAATATTTAATCGAATATTTTAACGATAATTTGCAAGTTAGGTACGGCATTCCCACCTTGGATGACTGTGGAAAAGCACTGAATATGTCCGGAAAATATCTGAGCGATTTACTAAAAAAGGAGACCGAAAAAAGTTTGACAGAACATATCCATTCATTTTTAATCAATGAGGCAAAAACCATTTTGTTAAACTCCAACCAAACTGTTGAGCAAATAGCATATTCCTTAGGATATAAATATCCGCAACATTTTAGTAAATTTTTTAAAACTAAGACTGGGTTTAGTCCAAGTGAGTTCAGAAAGATAATTTAACGTGAGTTCGATTTAAAATAAGTTATAATCTGATGATTAATAATTAATTAACGTTTTATTCAAGTGTCACCTCGAGCCTTTCGGCTACGCTCAAGATAAACTAAAGTCGAGAGGTCTTTTGGCAATGATACTTTCAAAATGAGGCCTCGACTGCGCTCGGCCTGACAGTATTTGCATAAACAACTATATGTCAGTTAAATATAAATCGAACTCACGTTAATTTGGGCTATTTTAGGCGGAAGCATGCTTAGTGCAGCATAATGGGGTAATACCATAAAAGCGCATGGGCCACAAATGTAGCCCATGCCGCTTTTCAAAATCGTAAAAATTGTTTTTATTCGCCAAGATAAATAAACATCCGCACATTTAAAGTAGCCGGCCTGACATCAATTGCAGATTGAGAATTGTTTAATTGAAATGAAAAATTATGCCTGTGATCTATAGGAGTTGTTATTAAATCGGCTTCTACGCTGGCACCGGGTACATCAGTCGATCCTGTAGTTCGATTTTCACCGGCTATAGTTAATCTCATCAATCCAAACTGCCCGGGATTGATAGTCGGGCTGTTATCAAATACATAATCCGTAACTCCTGTAAAGGCATCAGTTGGAAGATTGGCTTTGCTCAAAGCAACTGAATTGCTTCCAAAAGTAGAGCCTTCAGTAGGGCTGTAAGAGAGATATTTATCTCTGGCATCCGGCAAATTCCCGGTTAGCCCCAGTGATGTTGCGCGGGTTTGTTGTGCAGGTGTTAATGAAGTTAGTAATCTTCCGTCCAAAAGCACCCAGCCATTGTGATCTGCGGTTTGAATTCCCGATTTTACATCGCCAAATGTTGCGGTACCTGTTGCGGTTCCTGAGGTTTTTGAATGTAGGGCATAAGGTACGCTCAAGAGCTGGCTCGTACCGGAGATAGTATAATTTGTACCGCCTGTGATGTCAATTTCTGTTTTGATAAAAAATAGATCGGCTCCCCAATTAATGGTAGCAAAATCTCCACTAACTACCGAGCCTGCACCAATTTCAATACTTATGAGCCCATTGCTGTTTGTCGTGGGGTTTTGCGTTTCTACATAAACAGCTGTCCCCGAAGCAGAACCTTGTAAAATACTGATTTGCAAACCTATACTTTGATTGGCCGAAACCACATCGCTGGCATCTCTGATAATGGCTTGGTAAGTAAATTTCTCTGGTGCTTGGGCCAATACGCCTAAGCTAAACAAAAAAAGAATGGATACTAAAGGGTAAAACTTTTTCATTGGGGATTTAGTTTTTAATTAATTTAAAGGTTTTAAAAATTCTATTGTTTTGATTACTTATCCTCAGAAGATAAACCGCATTGGGTAGATGACTCACGTCAATTGCGGCACTATTTCCTAAAATATTTCCGTTGAGCACTGATTGCCCCAAGAGGTTATACAATTCATACTTCATTTCGTGGGTAGCGTTGTCATGCAATTGTATATTAAAAACAGACGAAGTTGGATTTGGGTATGCGATTACTTCCATGTTAGTTTCCAAGTCTATAACTGACAGTGTAGCAGAAGGAAAGAAAAACTGAATGCCTTGGAAAACAGAACCACTTGGGCTACTGACAACGTTTTGAATAATTTGCCCCACAGAATAATTGGCTGAACCATTACTGCCCGAAATGTCTCCACCGGAAGCCAATACCCTTTCTTGCGAGTACAAATTACTAAAAACAAAACACAGTAATAAAACTGCAATAGTTTTATTTGATTTTAGAACTATAAGAAACAGATGAAAAAAACTTAAGTGTTTCATGATATGGTAGGTAATTTGGGGGTTACGCGCTAATCTTAATTTAAACAACGTTAATAAATTAACGTTTACTTATGCAAATATAAAAATACCAAAGCTGAATTTTTTTAACTATTTCGCAGAAATTCGTATAAATTTCACTGATATATATTTTTTTGTTCTACCACGAATGTTGTGGAATTAATTAACGAACGATGATTTTTGATTTGTCATCCCGAGCTTGTCGAGGGGAACAATTTTTGATTTTTTTTCATTCGTGTCCGATAAAAATTAACTCAAAATGTTTCAATCCTTGCAATCACAGGTCTTATGAAACATATCGAATATAATGGGCTTCCTCTATCTATGACGGCCTTTTCTGCTGAAATTTTGTCCCGATGTGACTAAAAACAACTTCCTCAAGAACGGAATATTGACTGGAAAGCAATCTATTTTGGCTAAAGCCATGACATCCGCAAACCCGTTTAGGTTGGCTAAAGCCAACCGCAATTCATTAATTGCATCCCGCTTTAGCGGGATGACAGCTGCAACAACCCAAAAAGGCTTTAGCCAAATAAAAGATAAACGCGATAAGAGGTGATTAAAAATCCGTTGATAATTTTTTTTTTGAAAATAAAAAGTATAGGCTAATGGAGATGTTGTAAAATGTCAATTATTCTTACCGGACAACAATAATTTTTTGTTGTAATTACTACTTGAACTTATAACCCACAAAAAATATTTATAACACAGCGCGTATGTAAATAGTTGGTTTTGATACGCATGACTCATAAACTAAAACAAGTCTTTTGAAATCGGCCATCAAATATAATATGAACAAAACGGATAACTAACCCACAGAAATAATGATAGAACCTTTTTTTTAATATTGGTGTCCGGTTAAATTTTTTAGGAAAAGATATAAACCCTACAATTTAAGAAGAATTCGGGGTGGTTTTGTTTTTTCAGAGGTACTTTCCCCCTCAGAGAATTTCCGTTAAGAAAATCAGATGAATTGGCGCTAAAAACACGGATGGTTGGAGCGTTGCGAGTTTCCGAATTTTAGAAAATTCATCTGATTTTTATGAAATTGTCTGCAGTGGCGGCATTTTTTGCTTACTTTTTTGGTTGTAGAAAAAAAGTAAGCGCCCGTGCGGCTTGAGTACTTGAAAGAAGGCTATGTTTTTTAAATGACAATAGTGTTTTCCAATATCTTCTTCAACACCAACTGCGCCGCAAAAGTACGGTTATTTGCTTGTTGGATAACCACCGATTGTGGGCTATCCAACACTTCGTCGGTTACAATCACATTGCGGCGCACGGGCAGGCAATGCATAAAACAAGCCTTGTTGGTCAGTTTCATCTTTTCGGCAGTGACCATCCAAGCCGAATCGGTGGAAAGCACTTTCCCGTAATCGTGGTAGGCACTCCAGTTTTTGGTATAGACAAAATCGGCGTTTGCAAAGGCTTTTTTCTGGTTGTATTCGATTGCTGAATTTTTCACCACATCAGGATGCAATTCATAGCCTTTCGGGTGGGTGATGACAAAATCGGCATCTTGCAACTGCATCATTTCGACAAACGAATTGGCAACTGCCTGTGGCAGTGCTTTGGGATGCGGTGCCCAACTCAGAACTACTTTGGGGCGATGTGCAGGTCGTAATTCCTCGATGGTGATGGCATCTGCCAAGGCTTGCAACGGATGACCGGCAGCACTTTCCATATTGACAATCGGAATGGTGGCGTATTTTTTAAAACCGTTCATCACGGTTTCCGCATAATCTTTTTCACGGTCTATCAATCCGGCAAAGGCACGAATGGCCAACACATCGCAGTATTGCGAAATGACTTCTGCCGCTTCTTTGATATGCTCGGAGCTGCCGCCATTCATCACCGCACCGTCTTCAAATTCGAGGGTCCAACCTTCGCCAGTGAAATTCATTACCATCACGTTCATTCCCAAATGAATGGCTGCTTTTTGCGTGCTGAGACGCGTGCGTAAACTCGGGTTGAAAAACAACATGCCCAAGGTTTTGTTTTTTCCAAGGTTTTGATGTGCAAAAGGATTTTTTTTAAGTTGAAGGGCTTGCTGAACCCATTCGTTTAAGTTATCTATGTCATTGATAGTTAGGTAGTTCATTGTGTTGCTATTCTTTATTAGTTTTTAGTGCTTAGTTCAAAATCCCAAATCCAACATTCAAAATTCAATATTCATCAACGAGGCATTAGGCAATAGGATTACCCGTTATAGGTTATTAGTTATTAGAAAAAAAAAACGTTAATCTCCAATCGTTAATTATTTTGAGGCATTAGCCAAAAGGCATTAGAGTTATTTGTACTATAGAATGAAAAAATTCATAATTCATAATTCATAATTTAACAAATCCTCGTAAAATCACTTTCCCCTTTCATCGCTTTTTCCAAAAACAGATCTTCCAAACCGTTGACAATCCAGGTTTCGATACCTGCTTTTTGGGCAATGGCCGCCGCTTCCACTTTCGATTTCATGCCGCCCGTGCCGCCGGAAGATTTTGAGTCGCCGAGTTGATGTGCCAAAGCCGCTAAATTATTTATTTTCAAAATGGTTTCCGGCTTGCCGCTGACCATACTTTCTGCCGTGTAAATGCCAAAGGTGTTGGTGGCGATGACCAACAAATCGGCCTGAACGAGTTGGGCTGTCAATGCCGCCAACTTGTCGTTGTCGCCAAACTGAATTTCATCGGTGGCTACGGTGTCATTTTCGTTGATGATGGGAATGTAATCGTTTGCCAACAGCACGTTGATGGTGTTGACAATATTGGTTTTGGACTGCGCTTTTTCAAAATCTGAATAAGACAACAAACACTGCGAAGTGTTTAATCCCAAATCGTGAAAACTCTCGTGAAAAATACGCATCAAATGCGGTTGTCCGATGGCTGCCAAGGCTTGTTTGACGGTGATTTCCTTGCCGTTGCTTTCGAGTTTGACAAACTGCCGAGCCGCGGCAATCGCACCCGAAGTCACGATGATAAATTCATAGCTATCACGCAGGGCTGCAATCTGAATCCCGATGTCTTCGATCTTTCCACGGGAAATATTTCGCGTTTCCTTGGTTAAGGTATTCGTTCCAATCTTGAGTAAAATGCGTTTTTTGTTTTTTTGCATGCCGGAAAATTCAGTTGGTTTTAGGCTTGATTTAAAAACTTTTGAAGCGTTTTGAAAAACAAGTCGATGTGTTGTTTTCGGATGGTCAATGGCGGGAGTATGCGCAACAATTTTTTGTTGTTGGCACTGCCCGTGAAAATATGTCCATCCATGATGAGTTGTTTGCGCAAAGCGGCTACTTCAAAATCAAATTCGAGACCCAACATCAAACCGCGTCCTTTGATGTTTTTGACCTGCGGAATGTGCCGGGCATTTTCAATAAAATAGACCGAAATATCGTTGACCTTTTGCATTAAATTTTCCTGCTCCATGATTTCCAATACGGCTAATCCGGCGGCGCAAGCGAGGTGATTGCCTCCAAAAGTGGTTCCCAACATACCAAAAACGGCTTCAAATTTGGGTGAAATCAACACGCCGCCGATGGGAAATCCGTTGCCCATGCCTTTGGCGACGGTGATGATGTCCGGCGAAATGCCGTGGTGTTGATGTGCGAAAAACTTCCCGCTGCGTCCGTAACCGGATTGCACTTCGTCCAAAATCAAAACCACCTGGTGTTTTTGGCAAGCGCGTTCCAAATCTTTGAAAAACTCGGTTGTGCCTTGGTCTAAACCGCCGACCCCTTGTATGCCCTCGATGATGACGCTGCCCACATCGCCTTTTGCCAACTCGTTTTCCACCGCCCGGATGTCATTCAGCGGCAAAAAAGTAACTTGTTGTTGTTTGTTGAGCGGCGCGTTGATTTTCTCGTTGTCGGTGACGGCCACGGCGGCGGAAGTCCGGCCGTGAAACGAATTATCAAAGGCGATAACGCGCGCTTTTCCGGTGTGGAAGGAAGCTAATTTCAAAGCATTTTCGTTGGCTTCTGCACCCGAACTGCACAAAAACAAATCGTAGCTGTCATAACCGGACAGTTGCCCGAGTTTTTGGGCTAATGCTTCCTGAATCGGGTTTTGAATGGCATTGGAATAAAAGCCGATTTGATCCAATTGATTTTTAAGTGCGTTCACATAATGCGGATGCGTATGTCCGACGGAAATAACCCCGTGACCGCCGTACAAATCGAGGTATTCTATGCCTTTGTCGTCATAGATCAGACAGTCTTTGGCCCTGACCGGCGTGATGTCATAGAGTGGATATACGTTGAAGAGATTCATTTTTTTGATGATGTAATGATTTGATGATGTAATGATTTGATTATATGATGATTTGATTAATTTTAAGTTTTGAGTGTTTAGTTTTTAGTTAAACAACGAATAACTTATAACCTATAATTATTTAATCGAATTAATCTTCTCATACGACTTGACCAAACCTTTGATGAGTGCCGAACTCATACCGGCGTGCTCCATTTCGTTGAGCCCGGCGATGGTGCAGCCGCGTGGCGTGGTCACCTTGTCGATTTCCGTTTCAGGATGGTTTTGCGATTCGAGGAGCAGACTGGCTGCGCCCAAACAGGTTTGCACCGCCAATTCTTTGGCTTCGGCGGCATCAAAACCCAATTGGATGGCACCTTGGGTCGTGGCGCGAATCAGACGCATCCAAAAAGCGATGCCACTGGCACAGATCACGGTGGCGGCTTGCATCATTTCGTCATCAATCAGCAACGTTTTCCCGATGGGTTGAAAAACCGCTTCGGCGAGTTTCACTTTGTCTTTCGCGGCAACATTCGCACTCAAACAAGTCATGGATTGCCCGACCGCACTGGCCGTATTGGGCATGCTGCGGATAATGGGAATGTGTACACCTAAAACCGATTCAAAAACAGCGATGTTTCTGCCTGTCACCGTCGAAATAATCAGTTTATGCTCGGTTATTTCCGGTTTGATTTCTTCCAAAATACCAACCAATTGTCCGGGTTGCACCGAAACGATGATAACCTCCGAATTTCGTACAGCAACCAAATTGTCAGAACCGATTTTGGCTTCCGGATATTTTGCAAACATTTGCAAAGACACAGGATTTCGTTTCGTCAAGTGCAAAGAATGGCAAAACGCCGGTTTGCTTTCTAAGATGCCTTTGGCAATGGACAAGCCTAAATTTCCGGCTCCAAGGATGGCTATTTTCATGATTTAATGATGTAATTATTTAATGATATGATGATTCAATTTATGAGATTTATTATTTTGTAAAATATCGATACTGTTTGGAACGATGATTTTCTTCAAAAAATGCAGAGATAATTAATTTACAGTTTTCTAATAATCCTTTTTTATGCATAATCTTATCATTCTTAGTTAGGATCCCTATTAACTTTTCAATTTTTTCTCAAAACACAAACTGTTTTGCAGCTGTGCGTATTGTCCGTAATTCGGAATCTGTTGATATCCGCTTTTCTGATACAGCCTGATGGCACTGCTTTGCCGCGTTCCGGTTTCTAAAATACATCTTTTATATTCCAATTCCCCAGCCCATTTTTCCAAAGCAGTCAGCACCTCGGATGCGATACCTTTTCCTCTGTAATCCGGTGAAACATACATCCGTTTAATTTCCATGGTTTGGGCATCAAATTCTTTTATCGCACCACATCCCACAGCGGTTTTATTTTCGAAAGCCATCAACACATATTTGATGGCATCCAATTTATTGAATTGATCGTAAAATGCGTGTTCATCGCCATCCGTCACCGCCAAATCTGCATCGAGTTGTTTGACCAAATCGATAAAATCTGAATTTTCCGCAACTGTCCTAACTATTTTAATCATTTAATTATATGATTATTTAATGATTTGATTTTTATTTCAGTGGTAACCTCAACACCCGGCATCTATTTAAAATTCAAAAATTTTTAATCTATATTTTATCAATCCCGGCGTTGAAATGCCGGGCTACTAAAAACCGCTTCCCTTCAACCGTAAACCTGCTGTTTCGTCAAAACCAAACATCAAATTCATGTTCTGCACGGCTTGTCCGGAGGCACCTTTGAGCAAGTTGTCTGCAATGCTCGTGATGAGCAATTTGGTTTTGTGCTTCTGCAAATGAATGAGACAGTTGTTGGTGTTTACCACCTGTTTCAAATGAATTTCCCGGCGGGATATATTTGTAAAAACAGCATCTTTATAGAAATCTTCAAACATCGTAAAAGCACTTTCTACATCTCCTTCATAATCCAAATAAATAGAGGCGAAAATCCCCCGGCTGAAGTTGCCCCGATTGGGAATAAACAACAGTTCATCATCCAAGTCGGGTTGCAAGGAAGTAAGGCTTTCCGTAATTTCTCCCAAATGTTGATGCGTAAAGGCTTTATACACCGAAAAATTATTGTCGCGCCAACTGAAATGCGTGGTTGCAGTAGGCGAAACGCCCGCTCCGGTCGAGCCCGTGGTGGCGTTGATGTGCACATCGGATTGGATTTTTCCGTGTTTGGCCAACGGCAGCAAAGCCAGTTGTATGGTCGTAGCAAAACAACCCGGATTGGCAATGTACTGCGCAGATTTTATTTTTTCTTTTTGCAATTCCGGCAAACCATAGACAAACGTTTTTCCTTGAAAAACAGCATCGGCACGCAAACGGAAATCATTGCTCAAATCGATGATTTTTGTGTGGACTGAAAAGTGGTTTGCAGCCAAAAATTTTGCCGAATTGCCGTGGCCCAAACACAAAAAAACGACATCAACTTTCGGATTGATTTGGCTTGAGAACATCAAATCTGTTTGCCCGACCAAATCGTCATGCACATCCGAAACCAAATTGCCGGCATTGGAAGTGCTGAACACAAAATCGATGGCAACCTGCGGATGATTGACCAGCAAGCGCAACAATTCGCCTGCGGTATAACCCGCACCACCAATGATTCCGACTGTTTTAATCGTTGACATGATTTTTTAGATTGAAAATTTTATTTGCATTGGCCGTGATTTTGATAAAACCTTTGGCTTCCTCGGCAGACCATGCTTTGTTCGTTTCTCCGTATTGCCCAAAATCCGATTTCATCAAATCGTGTGGTGAGTCGATGCCTTCAAGGGTAAATCGGTAGGGATGTAAAGTTACAAAAACTTCCCCGGTCACATTTTTCTGGGTGCTTTCCAAAAAAGCTTCGATGTTTCGCATCACTTCGTCCAAATATTGGCCTTCGTGAAGCAACATGCCGTACCAATTGCCCAACTGTTCTTTCCAATGTTGCTGCCACTTGGTGAGCGTGTGTTTTTCCAGCAAGTGATGCGCTTTGATAATGATGAGCGGTGCGGCGGCCTCAAATCCCACACGTCCTTTGATGCCGATGATGGTATCGCCCACGTGAATATCTCTACCGATGGCATAAGCAGCAGCAATCGCTTGAAGCTTTTCGATGTTTCGGACGGGTGTGTTTTTTTGTCCGTCAAGCGCGACGAGTTGCCCTTGGTCAAAAGTCAGCGAAATCTTTTTGGACTCAGTCGCTGTAAGCTGACTTGGATAGGCTTCTTCCGGCAAACCTTGATGAGAAGTCAGGGTTTCTGCTCCGCCCACACTGGTTCCCCACAAACCTTTGTTGATGGAATATTTTGCTTTTTCCCACGACCACGCAAAACCGTTTTGTGTCAAATAGGCTATTTCTTCTTGTCGGGATAGTTTTTTATCGCGGATGGGGGTTACTATTTCAATTTCAGGAGCTAAAACCTGAAAAATCAAATCGAAACGAATTTGATCATTTCCTGCGCCGGTGCTGCCATGTGAAATGTAGTTGGCGCCGGTTTTTTTGGCGTAGTTTGCAATTTCAATGGCTTGCACAATGCGTTCGGCACTCACCGAAAGTGGATAGGTGTTGTTTTTCAGCACATTGCCGTAAATCAGGTATTTGACTACGCTGTCATAAAAAGACTGAACGGCGTTGATGTTTTCGTAGGATTTCGCGCCCAGTGTCAATGCTTTTTCTTTGTTGGCGGCAATTTCTTCATCGGTAAATCCGCCAGTGTTGACACTCACGGCATGTACTTCATAACCAAATTCTTGGGTCAAATATTTAACACAGTAGGAAGTGTCGAGTCCGCCGCTGTAAGCGAGGACTAATTTTTTAGTACTCATGATTTTTTATTTTTTAGAAACAAAGCTTGCTTGATGCTTTTAAGGCGCAGCAATACTTTTTTATTAAACGGATGTTTTTGTTCGTGTTTTTTATCTTTCGGATCGTATAACATGCCTGTACACAAACACATTTTGTGGTCAGTTCGCGTGAGCACATCGTAGTTTTTGCAGGTTTGGCAGCCTTTCCAAAAAGTTGGATCGTCAGTCAATTCGGAAAAAGTGACTGGTTTGTAGCCCAATTCGTAGTTGATTTTCATGACGGCCAAACCGGTGGTAATGCCAAAAATTTTTGCCTCGGGATATTTTTCCTGCGAATAGGCAAATATTTTTTCTTTGATTTTTTTTGCCAAACCTTGGTTGCGATAATCCGGATGCACAATCAGTCCGGAATTGGCGACGTATTTGCCATGCCCCCAAGCTTCGATGTAGCAGAATCCGGCAAATTTATCACCATCAATGGCAATGACCGCATTGCGATTGGTCATCTTGGTGATGATGTATTCGGGGGTGCGTTTGGCAATTCCGGTACCGCGCTGTTGTGCAGATATTTCAATGGTTTCACAAATAATATCGGCATATTTGAAATGCGATTCGTCTGCAATAACAATTTTGACCATTTAGGTAATTGTTAGAATTAATTAAAAAATTTGAGTAAACTGTTTTGAGAGGGGAAACGGACACACCTGATTCCAAAAATGATACACGCTCAAAGGCGTGGGTACGGGCGACGGACAATCGGGTTTTGCACCAAAAGCAAAAGATTTTTGGTGAATAGAGAAGACATAAATGATAAATTAAAAGTAATCATTGAGACGTATCCGTTTTTCTTGTGCAATATTATAAAAATAAATAGTTTCAACAGCAGATAAATATCATTTCTTTGTTAAATATGTAACGATAAATTTGGTAATTTGTAAAATTAAAGTAAAAATCATG
This sequence comes from Flavobacteriaceae bacterium, assembly GCA_034367065.1. Classification (GTDB taxonomy): domain Bacteria; phylum Bacteroidota; class Bacteroidia; order Flavobacteriales; family Flavobacteriaceae; genus UM-FILTER-40-17. Next base: position 20,145 of record JAXMLV010000051.1, on the reverse strand, counting down.
CACAATATAGACATCGATTTAGTTGAAATGACCCTGGATGTGATGAAATACGCCATCCATCGCATAACCGAAACCGACCCGAAGATGAACATGCCAAAGACTGAAGCCGAATTGAAAGCATTGACTGGCGAGACGATTACCCCAAAAGGCATTGGTGGAGAGAAGGCATTTCAGTTGTGGAAAGATGTGTTGGTTAAGGCAACCGTACCCATCGATCATCCCCGACATTTGGCTTTTGTACCGGCGTCGCCCACCCGTGCCGCCGTGATGTTTGACTTGGTGACATCTGCTTCGAGCATTCATGGTTCGTATTGGTTAGAAGGCGCAGGCGGTATTTTTTGTGAAAATGAAGCCATGCGTTGGTTGGTTTCACTTACCGGATTGCCCGAAGGTGCCTTTGGTGTTTTTACCAGTGGTGGTACGGCAGCCAATTTATCAGCCATCGTAACGGCAAGAGATTATTGGCGAAGTTTGGACGATTCTAACACAAAAAGTCGCGGTTTAATCATTACTTCCTCCGGTGCGCATTCATCCGTCAAAGCGATGGCTAAGGTGATTGATGCGGACATTATTTTGATTGATACGGAAGAAGCATTGGAGGGGATAAATCTTCAGCAAACCATACATAATTTAAACATAGAAGATCGATCGCGTTTGTTTGCCGTGGTGGCAACGGGTGGCACGACCAATGCCGGTATCATCGATGACTTGAAGGACATTGCAAAAGTTTGTGAATTTGAAAAAATCTGGTTTCACGTTGATGCAGCCTACGGCGGTGGCGCATTGGTTTCTGATTCGGCTAGACCTTTGTTTGAAGGAATTGAAAAGGCAGACAGCATCACCATTGACCCACACAAATGGCTGTTTTCACCCTATGATTGTGGTGCTATTATCTATAAAAATCCGGCATTGGCCAAAAAGGCACACGAGCAAGAAGGATCGTATTTAGAAATTTTCAAAGACGAAGGCGCAAAAGGCTTTAATCCTTCCGATTATCAAATTCAATTGACACGACGTGTTCGCGGGCTTCCACTTTGGTTTTCGTTGGCCATGCACGGAACCGACCGATACAGACAAGCCATCGAAAGAGGTATGGAATTGGCACAAAACGCCGGAAAAATGATAACCAATTTATCCCATGTGGAATTGGTCAGAAACCCGAGTTTGTCATGTGTCTTGTTTAGGCGCATCGGTTGGAAAATGGATGATTATCGCAATTGGACTTTTCAAAACCAACGAGACGGATTTGCTTTGGTCGCACCGACAAAATGGAAAACAAATGGCATTTCGGAAACCGTTGCCCGTTTTTGTTTTATCAATCCGGACACGACCGAAAAAGATATTGAGATGATCTTAGAAACGATGGTATAGACTAACTTGGCACAATTTTTTATTAACGAATCGGGAATTAGTCTGAAAATTAGGATAGATTTTAAAAAGCAATCAAAAATAAAATATACATTTTAAATTATAAGTTATTTTTTATACATTTGACCGAAATTTCTCCCATATTTTTGGCATTTGTGTCTTGAACTTTACAGCTGATTCACAGTAATAAACATTACTAACTAAATCGGCTGTTATGAAAAAAAACTACACTTTTGTTGCCCTGATGCTTGCCTTTGTTTTTTGCCCAAACCTTTGTTTGGCAATTGACCCCGTGTTGATTAACATCAATCAATATCGAATTGATCATACTGAGAAATTAATCGTTGTTAATCAAGATGTTGAACAGATTAATGTCACATTTCCAGGTACGAAAGACGCGATAATGTTGGATGAATTGTTCTCGTTTGATGTTCCGCCAACTGCTGTTGCAATTGGTACAGCCTATGCTGTCAAAAACCAATCAAATGTCAGTTATGTGTTGTATTTCAGTCAATTACCACTTATAAATATCACCACAGACAATGAGATTGTCGATGATCCTCGTGTGCTTTCACAGTTTACATTTTCAGAAGCAAACGGAAACGTTGTTTCTTCGAGATTGGGAATTGAAATACGTGGTGGAACGTCCCGCTCTTTCCCAAAGAAATCTTATCGAATTGAGTTTTGGGCAGATGATGAGGGTTTGAATTCTGTTGATTACAGTTTTCTCGGCATGCGCAGCGATGATGATTGGAATCTGCAAGCCATGTACAACGAACCACTCAAATTGAGAGGAAAAACCAACAACGAATTGTGGCGGGAAATACACACACTGTATTATCATGCATCGGAACCAGATGCCATCACCGGTGTCAGAATGGAATATGTAGAGCTGTTTTTGAATGGAGCTTACAAAGGAGTCTATGCGCTGAGCGAAAGAGTGGATAGAAAACAGCTGAAGTTGAAGAAGACCAGAGACAATGGAGCCATTCGGGGCGAATTGTATAAAGGTGAAAAAAATGGTGTAGCCAATCGATTTTTAGATACCGATCCGCTTCCTGTTCCCCCGGAAGATCCTTTTCTTTGGGGAGGATTTGGGTATGAATACCCGGACGAGATTGCGCCCGACTGGACTTTGTTGAGAGACTTTGTAAGTTTTGTCGTGTATGAAGACGATGCAACTTTTTCTGTGGAATACAAAAGCAAATTTGATGTTACAAACGCAGCGGATTACTATATTTATATGAACTTAATGCGCGCATTGGACAACCGGGCAAAAAATTTGTTTATTGCAAAATACGATGCAAATCAGCCGTATTTTTATGTTCCTTGGGACTTGGACGGGACTTTTGGAAACGACCCTTTGGGAGACCGCGACAACATAACCAACGATGTTTTGACAAACGGACTATACAACAGACTCAATTTACAAACCGAAGTTGGTGGTTATGTGCGTGTTGTAAAAGCAAGATGGGATGCGCTTCGTGCAAGTGTAATCACGGTTCCGAACATCATGAGTATGTTTATGCAAAACCACGATTATTTACTTGCCAACGCTGTTTACGAACGAGAGGAAATGGTTTGGAATTTCACCTATGACTCGGGCAATTTGACTTATATAAACGATTGGACAACCGAACGTTTGGCATTTTTAGATAATTATTTTGCCACCAATTTTACTTTGAGTTTGGCAGATTTGCAGACCCAAAGTTCTGTTAAAATGTATCCAAATCCTGCAGTTGACCGCGTGACCATTGCTCTGGCAAATCATGCATTTCCGATTGAAACAAGTATTTATACTTTGACAGGGCAAAAAGTATTGCAGCAAACGATGAACAACAACAGTACTTCTTTGGATGTCAGTAGATTGTCTGCCGGAATCTATGTTGTGGTCATTCAGTCTGATGCTTTAAACGAAACCAAAAAATTGATTATCAAAAAATAAGTGTGTACAATACTTTTTCAATAAAGGTTAAAACCCTAAATCGCGTTCGATTTCTTCCATTTCAATCAAGTCTTTGGCTTCTTGAAGTGTGGGGACAGTGACCAATGATTCGGGCAAATCGTTGAAGTTTAAATCTTCGTAAACAATCACAAAACTCTTTTTGCTTTTGTGATGTTGGGTTGCTATTTTCTCGAAACGAGTCAAATCTTTGATGGTAAGATTCTGACTAAGGTTGAGATCCAGAACGATGTTGTTTGCTTTGAAATGATCGTAGTCGATAGTGAATTTATTGACGAAATCATCAAAACTCAGATTCTCCTGCGAAACGAGTAGGTAGTTGTCTTGTATTGTTGTTTTCATTTGTGTTTGATTTTGGCTGCTAAAAGATAGATGGCTGCCATGCGAATGGCAACGCCGTTTTCCACTTGCTCGAGGATGATGGATTGTTTAGAATCGGCGACATCGCTGGTGATTTCCACGCCGCGGTTGATGGGTCCTGGATGCATGATGGTTATCTTTTTGGGAAGCGCATCCAGTATTTTTTTGTTGAGCCCGTATTGTAAGACATATTCGCGGGTGCTGGGAAAAAAACTCATGTTCATACGTTCGTTTTGCACACGGAGCATGTTGGCTACATCGCACCATTCGAGGGCTTTAATCAGGTTGGGTTCGATGCCGACACCCAGCGACTCGATGTGTTTGGGTAGTAGGGTAGCCGGACCGCAGACTTTGACGTTCGCGCCTAATTTTTGCAGCGCGAAAATATTGGACAAAGCTACACGAGAGTGGAGAATATCCCCGACAATCACCACATTCAGTCCTTTGAGATCGCCGTATTTTTGTTTGATGGAATAGCAGTCAAGCAGGGCTTGGGTAGGGTGTTCGTGCGCACCATCGCCGGCGTTTATAATGGCAGCATTGACATGTTGAGAAAGAAATACACCGGCACCTGCGTTGGGATGTCGCATGACTACCATATCTACTTTCATCGACAGTATGTTGTTGACGGTATCAATCAGCGTTTCTCCTTTTTTGACAGAGGAGGAAGCGGCTGAAAAATTGATGACATCGGCAGAAAGTCTTTTTTCGGCCAATTCAAAAGAGAGTTTGGTGCGGGTACTGTTTTCAAAAAACAGATTGGCGATGGTGATGTCTCTTAGCGAAGGTACTTTCTTGATGGGTCGGTTGATGACTTCCTTGAACTGGTCTGCAGTTTTGAAAATAAGTTCGATATCTTCCGAATTGAGGTATTTGATTCCGAGGAGATGGTTTGTACTGAGTTCGCTCATCGTAGTATCGCGGTATTAATATTTTTCATTTTTCAACCAAATAAACCGCATCTTCTCCGTCTTTTTCCTGCCACATGACCAGCACTTTTTCGGTGTTGATGGCATCGACCTGACAACCTACGTAATCGGGTTGAATGGGTAAATGCCTGCTAAATCGGCGGTCTATCAAAGTCAGCAACTCGATGCCGGAAGGTCTGCCGAAGGATTGTATGGCGGTGAGTGCGGCACGAATGCTGCGACCGGTATAGAGTACATCATCGATAAAAACAACGCGTTTGTTTTCAACCAGAAATTCGATGTGGGTTTGATTGGCTGCCAAGGGTTTTTCATTTCTTCGGAAATCGTCTCGAAAGAAAGTGATGTCTAAGTAGCCTAAAGGTATGTTTTTGATTTGATAATCTTCTTCCAAGATTTTTTTGATGCGGTTGGCGAGGTCGATTCCGCGAGGTTGAAGTCCGATAAGAACAGTGTCTGAGAAGTCTAAATGTTTTTCAATCAGCTGATTTGCCAAGCGATGGAGGATGACATGGATTTTTTTTGAATCAATCAGGAGTTGACGGTTTGCCATGTTACAAAATCATTTTCAATGCAAAAGTAATCAATTATTGTTAATTCTGATTTAGAAAATGTTTTAATCTAACCCCGAAAGGGATTCAAACCCTTTCGTAGTTTTGCTGCTTTGTGACATAAATTTATCGAAGTTTGTTTCGTTCCGTGTTTCAAACCCTTTCGGGGTTTTGTTGCGACAGGGATAGGAGCGGCATCCCCCAACGAATTCCGCCAAACGGAATTGTTGGGGATACAGCGGATAGCCCGACCCCGATTTATCGGGGTGTCGCCCCATAAAAAAAGCCCTCACAAGGAGAGCTTTTCGGTTTGATTTATTAAAAATGAATTACTTTTTACTGTCCATTTTTTCTTTGAGGTCGGCCAGGGCTTCCAAATCACCCAAAGTGGTTTTTTCGGAAGAAGAGGCTTTTGCGGCGGCTGCTTTCACGATTTTCTCTTCTTCCTCACGGAAAAGAGCGGTGTGTGAAGCAACTACGCGTTTGAACTCTTTGTTAAATTCAATGATTTTGAATTCGGCTTCATCACCTTTTTTGAGTTTTTTGCCGTCTTCTTTTTCAAGGTGACGGGCAGGGATGAAAGCGACGATGTCTTCATTGAAGGAAACCGTTGCGCCTTTGTCCACCAACTCATCGATGGTGCCCGGGTGGGTGGTGCCGATAGCGAATTCGGTTTCGTATTTGTCCCAAGGATTCTCGGTGGTCTGTTTGTGACCCAAGCTGAGTTTGCGTCCTTCCACGTCGAGTTCGAGTACGACGACATCAATTTTATCGCCGATGGCCAAAAATTCAGATGGATGTTTGATTTTTTTGGTCCAAGACAAATCTGAAATGTAGATTAGTCCATCGATGCCTTCTTCCAATTCAACAAATACGCCGAAGTTGGTAAAATTGCGAACGATGCCTTTGTGTTTAGATCCTACGGGATATTTGGAAGTGATGTCAGTCCATGGATCAGGTGTCAATTGTTTGATACCCAATGACATTTTACGATCTTCGCGGTCAAGTGTCAAGATAACGGCTTCAACTTCATCGCCTACCTTCACGAAATCTTGTGCAGAACGCAAGTGTGTTGACCAAGACATTTCAGACACGTGTATCAATCCTTCTACACCTTCTTTGGCTTCGATGAATGCGCCGTAGTCAGCAATGACCACAACTTTGCCTTTCACTTTGTCGCCTACTTTTAAGTTTGCGTCGAGTGTGTCCCACGGGTGTGATTGCAACTGTTTTAGACCCAATTGGATGCGTGATTTGTTGTCGTCAAAGTCAAGGATAACCACATTGATTTTTTGATCGAGTTCAACCACTTCGTTTGGATGGTTGATTCTGCTCCAAGACAAGTCGGTGATGTGAATCAAACCGTCCACGCCGCCAAGATCGATGAACACACCGTAGGAAGTGATGTTTTTGACCACACCTTCGAGTACTTGACCTTTTTCGAGTTGACCGATGATTTCTTTTTTCTGAACTTCGATATCTGCTTCGATGAGTGCTTTGTGCGAAACCACTACATTTTTGAATTCGTGGTTGATTTTCACAACTTTAAATTCCATGTTTTTGCCCACATACACATCATAGTCACGAATGGGTTTCACGTCAATTTGCGATCCCGGTAAGAAGGCTTCGATGCCGAATACATCGACAATCATACCTCCTTTGGTACGACATTTTACAAAGCCGGTTACTACTTCGCCGGTATCGTGTGCGGTGTTTACGCGTTCCCAAGATTTGATGGTCCTGGCTTTTCTGTGAGAGAGGATTAATTGTCCGGTTTTGTCTTCACGGGTGTCGATTAAAACCTCCACTTTGTCGCCGACTTTTAATCCGGGGTTGTACCTGAACTCGTTGAGTGAGATGACACCTTCCGATTTGGCGTTGATGTCGATGATGGCTTCGCGGTCGGTCAAATGAACAACCACACCTTCCACGATGTCTTCACCGTCGGTTGAGATAAATGTTTTTTCGACAAGTTTTTCGAACTCTTTAAGTTGGTCTTCTTTTACTTCGTCGATGCCATCTTCATATTTTTTCCAATTGAAGTTCGCTAAAAATTCACCGGGATTTACCGCTTCCGGTTGCGTTTGAGATTGAGTTTCTTCAGCCATTTGCTGATTATTAAATTTGTATTCCGGTTTGGGCGGAGAACTGAGCAACCCGTGTCGGAAGGGATTTTTAAATAATTTTTCTTATGGTTTCCCCTTTTATTCTCCTATTGCAAAAAGGATTGCAAAATTACTCGATTACAAATTAATATTCAAATGTTTAGTGTTTTTTTTTAGCAGTTGTGAAATTTTGAGTCAATCGAGGTTTGGGGGTTTTCATGTATATTATTTAAGAGATTGAAAATCAAATGGCTATTATTTATTTGAAGTGTTTTAAAAATCAATGTTTTCGAATTATTTAACAAACTGATTTTAAACGCACAGCAATCTTTTTAGTCATAGATGCAAACAATAAAATTTTTAAAACATGAAAAAATTAATTCTTCCCTTGCTGTTGGTTGTTTTTGCGATTGGACAGGCACAAATCGACAAAAAAGTTGAGCTTGCATCCAATAAACAAGCGCATCAACACCTGCGGTCGCAAGACGAAAAACGAACCCCGGCGGAGCGCGCCAATTTACAGACCAAACGAATGGCTTTGCATTTGGATTTGACAGAAAGTCAACAAAAATCTGTCAACACCCTGTTGCTCAAGCAAAATGAGCAAAGGGATTTATCTTTTGCAGCTTTGAAAAAAGACAAAGAAGCCGGCAAACAACCCACGGATGCTGAAAGATACCAACAGCAAGTGAACCGCTTGGATAGCCAAATTGCTTTTCAAAAAGAGATGAAATCCATTTTGAATGAAAAACAATACGAGCAATGGAAAAACCAACGAGAAAAATCCGGCAAGCGCATGATGATGAAAAAGCACCACCATAAACAACAGAATTGATTTGAGTTTTTAGTTTGGTTTGAAAAAAATCCCCGCTTTTGACGGGGATTTTTATTATCTAGGTATGCAAATATTGAAATTATAATGACCAAGGTCTGCCAACTTTTGCATCTTCTCCCACTTCTGAAAGCGGAATGCAGCCGTTGTAAACACCCGGAATTGGATCATAATTCAATACTTCTTTGCCTATTTTTTCACTGCTGCGATATCCATAGACGATTTGATTTCGCAATCCAATCAAGAAATTTGAAACAGCAGTGTCGGTGTCATAAGCATACGGTTCATCCGAACCGTTGTAACCTGCTGCCAATTTTTCTTCCAACGCTTTTCGCTGCTCTAACGTGATGTTGAAATAAGGTTTGATTAATGCTTCGAGCTCTTCCGGATCAGCTTTGGTGATTTCGTCTCCGGGATGTGCATCTGCATATTTTTGCGCAAAAGCCTGATATCCGAGGTCAAATTCACCTTTGGCTTTCGGGCTGTAAACCTCGCCGTAAAACAGGTCGATAAATTGTGGTACGTTGACATCGATGGCTCCGGGAATTTTTTTGTCTTCGAGTGGTGGTAAAATGATCTCCGCTAATTTATAAACCACTTTTCCTTGTTTGGGCTCCATATAGGCGGCTACCCAATTGGGTTCAGATTTACAACTTTGGAGTAAGCTGAAAAAAGCCGGGGCGGCTATGGTATAACCGACTCCCAACGATATGTTCTTAATGGCGCTTCTTCTGTCCATGATATTTATTTTTAAATGTTTTGTTTGTTTAATTCTTTAACAGCAAAGTCAACAGCGCGTGCTGTGAAAGCCATGTAACCCAAAGATGGATTGTGGCAGGCGGCAGAGGTCATAAATGAACCATCGGTAACAAAAACGTTGGGGACGGCGTGAATTTGGTTGTTGCCGTTTAGCACCGACGTTTTTGGGTCGCGTCCCATACGGGCAGTACCCATTTCGTGAATTCCCAATCCGGGAGCTCCAATATCATCCATCGGTTCAATGTCTTTAAACCCGCCGGCTTCCAACATTGCGATGCCTTGCGCGATCATGTCTTTACGCATGTTGAGTTCATTTTGTTTGAACTCGGCATCGAAAGTGACGGTTGGCAAGCCCCATTTGTCTTTGTTATCATAGTCAAGGAACATTTTGTTTTCGTGGTACGGAAGTGTTTCTCCAAAGCCCATCAAGCCCATGCCCCAATTTCCGGGTTCGAGTATGCTTTCGGTCAGGTTTTTTCCGTAGCTGAATTCAGCTATGGTGTCTGCAAATCCATTTCTACCGCCACCCCCTTGGTAGCCATAACCACGCAAGAAATCTTTCTGTTTCGATTTTTCATCGACATTTCTGAATCGAGGTATGTAGATGCCGTTGGCTCTTCTGCCTTTGTAATATTGATCTTCAAAACCATCGTAACGCCCGGTAGCACCGGCTTTGAAATGGTGATCCATCAAGTTGTGTCCCAATTCGCCGCTGTCGTTACCCATACCGTTGGGGAAACGATTGGATTTTGAATTGAGCAAAATACTGGTCGAAGCGATGGCAGAGGCACAAAGAAATATGATTTTGGCTTTAAATTCTATGGTTTCGTTGGTTTCCGCATCGATAACCCGAACGCCGGTAGCGCGTTTTGTTTTTTCGTCATAGATAACTTCGTGGACAATGGAAAACGGTCGCAAGGTCATGTTTCCGGTTCGTTCTGCCGCCGGAAGGGTAGAAGAGTTGCTGCTAAAATAGCCACCAAACGGACAGCCACGCATGCATCTATTCCTGTATTGACAGTTGGTTCGTCCTTCAAAAGTTTTGGTGCCGGTGATGTGTGCTGTACGTCCGATGGTAAGCACACGGTCATCAAAATTTTCAGCAATTTTTCCTTTGAGATGTGTTTCTACACAATTCAATTCCATCGGAGGCAAGAATTTTCCGTCTGGAAGTTGCGGAAGGCCTAAATTTTCACCACTCACGCCGATGTATTCTTCGGCGTAATCATACCATGGCGCAATGTCTTTATAACGCACCGGCCAATCGACAGCAATACCCTCTTTTTTATTAGCTTCAAAATCGATGTCGCTCAAACGGTAGCTTTGGCGCCCCCACATGATGGATCTGCCGCCTACGTGGTAGCCTCGCATCCAGTCAAAACGCTTCACTTCGTTGTAGGGATGTTCGGTGTCGTTTACGAAGAAATGCCGATGGGCTTCATCGGTGGTGTAACCGGTTCGGTTTTGTTTTTCGTAATCTTTCAGTTCTTCCTGCGTGATTTGACCTTTGGTTTTAAAATCCCATGGATCCTTGTACATGGTTGGGTAATCTTCGATGTGGCGAACCATGCGACCTCTTTCGAGGACTAATGTTTTCAAACCCTTTTCGCAGAGTTCTTTTGCGGCCCATCCACCGCTGATACCCGTACCTACGACGATGGCATCATACTCGGCTTGTTCCGGAATGTAATTAAGCATACTTGACGTTTTTAAATTGATTAGACAAATTGGTTAGTGTTATAGATTCATTTTCTTTAATTGTTCTACGGCATGATGCGCTGCTCTGGCTGTTAATGCCATGTAGGTGAGCGATGGGTTTTGACAAGCGGTTGAAACCATGCAGGCACCGTCGGTGACATAGACATTGGGTACGGTATGTATTTGGTTGTTGCCGTTTAGCACCGATGTTTTTGGATCGCGTCCCATACGGGCAGTACCCATTTCGTGAATTCCCAAACCGAGTGCCCCCAAATTGTCTTCTGTTTCAATATTTTTCACACCTGCTTTTTCGAGCATTTCTACTGCTTGTGCAATCATGTCTTTGCGCATGCTGAGCTCGTTTTCCCCGAACTGTGCATCAAAAGTGATGGTTGGCAATCCCCACGAATCGAGTTTGTCGTAGTCGAGATACATTTTGTTGTCATGATTGGGCAAGGTTTCACCAAAAGCAGTCATGCCGATTTGCCATGGACCGGGTTCGAGTATGCTTTGTGTCAGGTTTTTCCCATAACTGATTTCAGCAACACTTTCTTTCCAATTTGACCGACCTGCCCCGCCTTCGTATCCATATCCGCGGATAAAGTCTTTCTGTTTTGATTTATCATCCAGATTTCTGAACCTTGGAATATAGAAACCAGAAGGCTTGCGGCCTTTGTAGTATTTATCTTCAAATCCTTCATAAGTACCGGAGGCACCTGCATTGAAGTGATGATCCATGATGTTGTGTCCGAGTTCGCCACTGTCATTGCCCAAACCGTTTGGAAACCGATCTGATTTCGATTGTAAGAGGATGGAAGCGGAAGCCATGGCGGAGGCACAACAAAAAATGACCTTGGCATTGAACTCAATTTCCTCTTTGGTTTCGGCGTCAATAATCTTTACACCGGTCGCCCTTTTTTTGTCAGCATTGTACACGATTTCATGAGCGATAGAATGCGGACGTAGGGTCATGTTTCCTGTTTTCTCGGCTGCAGGAAGTGTGGAAGAATTGCTGCTGAAATAGCCACCAAACGGACATCCGCGTGTGCATCGATCGCGATATTGACAATTCGTCCGTCCGTCAAACGTTTTATTTCCGGTCAGATGTGCTATTCTTTGGGGCATTACAACACGACCATCCATTTCTTTGTAAACAGCTTGTCTTAAATGATCCTCCAGACAATTGAGCGGCATGGGCGGGAGCAAATTGCCGTCGGGTAATTGAGGGAGACCTAAATTTTCACCACTGATGCCTGCAAAACCTTCCACATAAGTGTACCAAGGATCAATATCTTTATATCGAATGGGCCAATCAACGGCAATACCTTGCTTGAGATTGGCTTCAAAATCTAAATCACTCAAACGATAAGAACACCTTCCCCAAATCAATGATTTACCTCCGACTTGATAACCTCTCACCCAGTCAAAACGTTTGACTTCATTGTAAGGATGTTCCGAATCTTTCACAAAAAAATGTCGGTGTTCTTCATTTGTTGCGAAACCGGTTCGTTTTAATTTTTGGTAATCTTTGAGTTCCTCTTGGGTCGCGCGCCCACCTCGAACTTTAAAATCCCAGGGGTCTTTATACATGGTTGGATAGTCCTCAATGTGGCGAACCATTCGGCCTCTTTCGAGAACCAATGTCTTCAAACCGAGTTCGCACAATTCTTTAGCTGCCCAACCACCGCTAATCCCTGTTCCTATTACGATTGCGTCATAAGAATTGTTTGAATTGACAAGATTTAACATATTCGTAAGTAACTTGTGTGAAAGGTGATAAATGAGCGATAAAAGTAAAATAATTTTAGGTGCAATTCAAGGATTTAGAAATAATAACAAAATTTTAGGATATTGTTCAAACGTTTTCGTAAAGTTGTAAAGAGATAATTTATACTTTTATGACTTTGAAAAATGAAAAAATAGATTGTGTGAAATGAGTGTAATTTATTTCCTTAAATGATAATTTCATGGACAGAAGAAATTTTTTAAAAAACAGTGTTCAGGCCGGTCTGGCTATTTCGGCTGTAGGCTTGACTTCCTGCCTCGGCAATAAGGAAAACAAGACACATGACGGATTACAAGCTGCGGATGAATCTCTGAATGACGGTTTGTTTTTTAAACTCTCTCTGGCGCAATGGTCTTTGCACAAAGCCATTTTAGAGAATCAAATGGATCCGACAGATTTTGCGGCAAAAGCACATCAATACGGCTTTGAAGGACTGGAATACGTGAATCAGCTCTATGGTGCGTATTTTCAGAACGATTCAAATTCGCTGAATGCTTTAAAGAAATTGGTCGGCACGCTCAACCAAAAAGCCAAGGATTACGGCATGCAGAATGTACTCATCATGATTGACAACGAGGGGACTTTGTCTTCGGCAGATTCCAAACTACAACTTCAGGCAATCGATAACCACAAAAAATGGATGGATGCGGCACATGAATTGGGTTGTCATTCTATTCGTGTCAATTTGTTTGGTGATGAGCGGGAAGAGGTATGGAAAGAGAAATCGGTGGAGTCTTTATTAAAACTTGCTGAATACGGCAATCCATTAAATGTAGATGTCATTGTTGAAAATCACGGAGGTTTTTCCTCCAATGGTGTTCTGATTGCGGAAGTAATGAAAATGACCAACAACCCGCATTGCGGTATTTTGCCAGATTTCGGTAATTTTTGTCTGAAACGAGACACTGGCGACGTTTGGGAAGGCAATTGTATTGAAGAATATGATCGTTATTTAGGTGTGAGTCAGATGATGACTTATGCAAAAGGTGTGAGCGCAAAAACCTTTGATTTTGATGCAGCCGGCAACGAAACCCTCATCGATTTCAAAAAAATGCTTAAAATTGTAAAAGATTCCGGATTCAACGGTTTTATCGGATCGGAATATGAGGGAGATCGATTGTCAGAAGAAGAAGGCATCATTGCGACCAAAAAATTATTAATCAAAACTGCAAAAGAACTCAATGGATAAAAAACAAATTTCAAATAACCAATAACCAACTTAATCTTTAAAACTATGAATTTAAAAACGCGCATTCAACTTTCTCTGATGATGTTTCTCGAATTTTTCATCTGGGGCGGTTGGTTTGTCACCCTTGGTACCTTTTTGAATGCCAATCTCAATGCTACCGGAGCCGAATCTGCCATGGCTTTTTCAACACAATCTTGGGGAGCTATCATTGCACCTTTTATCATAGGACTCATAGCGGATCGCTATTTTAATGCGGAGAAAATTTTGGGTATTTTGCATATCTTTGGCGCTGTACTCATGTATTTGATGGCGCAAGCTTCGGATTTTTCTGTTTTTTACCCCTACGTTCTTGGCTATATGATATTGTATATGCCTACATTGGCGTTGGTCAATTCTATTTCTTTCAGACAGATGAAAGATCCTTCCAAAGAATTTTCATTTGTGCGTGTTTTTGGAACTGCCGGCTGGGTCATTGCAGGCGTTGTAATCAGCTATACAGGTTGGGACAGCGAAGCGGGAAGGGCAGAAGGATTGTTGAGCAATACCTTTATGATGGTTGGTGTTGCTTCGGCAATATTGGGTGTTTTTAGTTTCACTTTACCCAAAACGCCGCCACAAGCAGATCGAAGTGAAAAAGTAAGCATTTCAGAAATCTTAGGTTTGGATGCTTTAAAACTATTAAAGGATAAAAACTTTTTTATTTTCTTTTTGGCTTCCATATTAATTTGTATTCCGCTCGCTTTTTACTATCAAAATACCAGTCCTTTTCTAACAGAAATTGGCATGACCAATTCGACGGCAAAGATGGCGATTGGTCAAGTTTCAGAAATACTATTCATGCTCTTGCTTCCTTTCTTTTTCACCAAATTCGGGTTCAAAAAAACCATTTTGGTTGGGATGGCTGCCTGGGCAATTCGCTATTTCTTGTTTGCTTATGGCGATGCCGGAGAATTGACTTTTATGTTGCTGATAGGAATTGCTCTGCATGGAATTTGTTATGACTTTTTCTTTGTGTCCGGACAAATTTATACGGATACCAAAGCGGGTGCTAAATATAAAAGTGCGGCGCAGGGGCTTATAACATTGGCAACCTACGGCGTGGGTATGTTGATTGGATTTTGGGTAGCCGGAAAAATTACAGATCAATTTCTTCGCCCGGATGATACGCACCTTTGGAAAGCCATTTGGACCTTCCCGGCTTATTTTGCCATCGGCGTGTTTGTTTTGTTTGCTTTGTTTTTCAAAAATGAAAAAATTGAATACAAAGCTTAGTTTTTTTAATTTATTGAATCAACGAATAATTACATTTTCAAATTTTCAAATTGTTACATTTTCAAATTATATATTATGAGTTCTAAAATAAGATTAGGAATACTGGGTGGTGGGGGCGATTCACTAATTGGTGTTTTGCACCGAGTGGCCTCGTCTATGTTTGACAGTTTTGAATTGGTTGGAGGCGTCTTTAATCCAAATATTGAAGAAAACATCGGGTTTGCCGAGCGCATCGGTATTCCGACCAACCGCGTTTACAAAGACTTTGATACGTTGATTGAAAAAGAAACAGCCTTGCCAGAAAACCAACGTATGCAGGTAATTTCGATTTTGACACCCAATTTTTTACATTTTCCGATGGCCAAAAAACTGTTGGAAAACGGTTTCAACGTCATCTGCGAAAAACCGATGACCACGACCTACGAAGAAGCCAAAATTTTGAAAGAAACTTTGGCTAAAACAAAGGCTGTTTTTGCGGTTACTTACACTTACACCGGTTATCCGATGGTGCGGCAAATGCGCGAAATGATACTCGGCGGCGAGTTGGGTGAAATACAGAAAGTGGATGTCCAGTACTATCAAGGCTGGATAAACCCAATTATTCACGACAAAGAAAAACGCGCGAACACTTGGCGTTTGAATCCGGAAAAATCGGGTATCAGCTGTTGTGTGGGTGACATCGGAACCCATGCTTTTGACATGATCGAATTCGTCACCGGACAGCATGTCAATTCCATTTTGGCAGATTTGAATTATCTGTACGAAGACAACCGCATGGACATTGACGGCACCATATTAATCCGTTTTTCTAAAAATGTGAAAGGTGTAATTCGTGCCAGCCAAATCGCCACAGGTGAAGAAAACAATTTCACCGTGCAAGTCTATGGCAAAAAAGCAGGTTTGAAATGGGAACAAGAAAACCCAAATTATTTATATCTTTTAGAAGATGGTCAACCGCTTCGCGTACTAAAACCCGGTCATGCCTACAATTCCAAACTGTCTTTGGATGGGACAAAGTTGCCTCCGGGACATCCGGAAGGTATTTTCGATTCGATGGGAAACATCTACAAAGGCATAGCCAAAGCCATTCGCGGTGAGACCTATAATTCAGGCGAATTCCCGACCATCATCGATGGTACACGCGGCATGGATTTTATCGAAAAAGCCGTCGATTCACACCGAAAAGGGAATGTATGGGTGACGTTGGATTAGAATGATTTAATGATATGATGATTTAATGATTTAATGATTTAATGATTTAATGATTCAATCTTTCAATCTTTCAATTTTTCAATTTTTTGATTGATTTTGAATAACGAATAACTAATATAAAAATGAAAACCATCAAAGGACCCGCCGTATTTTTGGCGCAATTTGTAGAAAACAAAGCACCGTTCAATTCGTTGGATGGCATGTGCAAATGGGCAGCCGACTTAGGATACAAAGGCATACAAATACCGACCTGGGAGAAATTCCTCATCGATTTAGACAAAGCTGCTGAAAGCCAAACCTACTGTGATGAACTCAAAGGAAAAATCAATTCCTATGGTTTGGAAATCACGGAACTTTCAACACATTTACAGGGTCAATTGGTGGCGGTCAATCCTGCTTACGACATCATGTTCGACAATTTCGCACCTGAGGCATTGAGGGGAAACCCGAAAGCACGTACCGAATGGGCAGTCGAGACTGTCAAAAAAGCGGCTGTTGCCAGCAGACGATTGGGACTCAATGTGCATGCTACATTTTCAGGCGCACTGCTTTGGCATACTTGGCATCCGTGGCCGCAACGTCCGCCCGGACTTGTAGAAATGGGTTTTGAAGAATTGGCCAAACGTTGGAAACCCATCCTCGATGTGTATGACGAAAATGGTGTGGATGTTTGCTACGAAGTCCATCCGGGTGAAGACATCCACGATGGCGATACCTTCGAGCGGTTTTTGGAAGCCACGGGCAATCACAAACGAGTAAATATCCTTTACGATCCGAGCCATTTTGTGTTGCAACAATTGGATTATATCGCATACATTGACCATTACCACCAATTTATCAAAGCTTTTCACGTCAAGGATTCCGAGTTTAATCCAACCGGGAAAAAAGGCGCTTTTGGTGGATACAACAATTGGGGCGATCGGGCTGGACGTTATCGTTCACCCGGAGACGGTCAAATCGATTTTAAAACTATTTTTTCAAAACTCACCCAATACGGTTGCGATGTATGGGCAGTGATGGAGTGGGAGTGCTGCATCAAAAGTCCGGAGCAAGGTGCTCGCGAAGGCGCGCCCTTTATCAAAAGCCACATCATCGAAGCCACCCAAAGAGCCTTTGACGACTTTGCCGGTGCAGAAATCGACAAAGTAAAGTTGAGGAAGATTTTGGGGATTTGATTAAAAGATTAATGATTAACGATTGCTGATTTTTGCAAAAACGAATTTAGAATATCAATTCAACATTGGTTTCTATGAAGGCAAGTCAGCTTGAAGATAGGTTAATTCAATTTTCAATAGATGTGATTATGATGTGTAAGAAGATTGAAAGCGGGTTTGCAGCTGAACACCTTGCAAAACAATTGATTCGATCAGCTACTTCTTCAGCACTTAATTATGGTGAAGCACGAAGTGCAGAATCAAACCGTGATTTTTCACACAAAATGAAAGTCTGCCTAAAAGAATTAAGAGAATGTATGGTTAATATGCAAATTCAAAAAGGTGCCGAATTGGTGAAAGAAGCGGGTAAATTAGAATCATTAATTCGTGAAAATAATGAATTAATTTCCATTTTTGTTGCAAGCATAAAAACATCAGCGTCAAAAATAAAAGATGGATAGTCATTTACAACTAATCACTTTTAAATTATATTTATCATAGCCAAAAAATCTGTGTTTACAAGCAGTAAAACAAATCTTAAATCTGTAATCATCAATCGACAATCGTTAATAATAAAGTAACTCATTATGAAAACGCCAATCTTTATACTAACACTTTTGACAGCTTTTACAGCTTGTCAAAACACCAAAAAGACAGATAAAGAAACCGAAATCACAGTAACCACCGATATGAAAACAAACGAAGAAGCACAGTGGACACCACTATTTGATGGAAAATCTTTTGACGGATGGCATTTGTATCTCAAGGAAGGGGTTTCGCCCGAATGGCATATTGAAGACGGCGCGATGGTTTTTAGACCCACACCCGAATCGACTCGTGGCAACAACATCGTAACCGACAAAGTTTATACCGATTTTGTCTTGTCGCTTGAATGGAAAATATCCGAAGGAGGCAACAGCGGTTTGTTTTGGGGCGTACAAGAAGACCCGAAATTTCCAGAAGCTTATGAAACCGGCGCAGAGATTCAATTGTTGGATGACGAGCGTCATCCCGATGCAAAAAACGGAACGACCCACAAAGCAGGAGCATTATACGACATGATAGCAGCACCCGAAGGCTTGGTCAAACCCGCAGGAGAGTGGAATTTGTATGTGTTAGAAATCAATCACAAGGCAAATTTGGGAAAACTCAGCATCAACGGAAAAGATGCAATTTCCTTCCCACTGCAAGGAGAGGCATGGGATGCGATGGTTGCCAAATCCAAGTTTAAAGACTGGCCTGCTTTTGCCAAAATAAAAAGTGGAAAAATCGGTTTGCAAGACCATGGAAATGAAGTTGCATTCAGGAATTTAAAAATCAGAGCGTTGAATTGATTTTTATTTTTTAATCCGCTCATAATTTTCAGCTTGCGTGTATTGCCCGTTTGAATCAACGGTTATTTGGCTGAAGTTGTCTCTTGAAACTTCCAATTTAAACTTGAAAACACGCATGGTGTCGATGATTTTCATCATGGAAGTAGATCCGTATTCCAAAGTTTCTTCCAAAAACCCATCATTCACTTTGTACGAGCCGTAGCCAAACCATTCGGCAGAATCTTTGGGGACATACCGCGTCCACATTACTTTTCCTTCGCTGTAAATTTTTATCTGTTTGTATTCTTCGCTCGAAACGATGGTGTCAATGATGCGGTTGTCTTCATAAATATGGATGCTTTTCAGTTTCCAAGGACCTTCCAATTCGGTTTCGACTGATTGGGTGAACTTGACGGAAACAAAACTCATTAAAATTAAGACAATACCTGCGATGGGAATTAGTTTTGGTTTCATGGTGAGTAGTTTTTGGTGTTAAATAACTGTTTTTCAATATAAAATTAATGAAATTATTGAAATTCGAGACAAAACGAGTTGATTCTTTTTTAAGTGACGGCTCTCAATTCCTAACCCAACAAACACTCATTCAAATAAACGCTTCCAAAAACCAAGGTTTACAGTTACTTATTTACCATCTGATAATCGCACTTCCCCAAGTGAATCCACTGCCAAATGCAGCTAAAACTACCAAGTCACCGTCTTTTATTTTCCCCTGTTGCCACGCTTCAGACAGTGCGATGGGTATGGATGCTGCGGTTGTATTTCCGTACCGCATGATGTTGTTAAAAATCTGATCGTCGCGCAGGCCGAATTTGTGTTGCACAAATTGTGAAATGCGCAAATTGGCTTGATGCGGAATCAGCAAATCAATGTTTTCTTTGGTGAGATTGTTTTTTTGTAAACCTTCGTTGATGACTTCCGCAAATCGAACGACGGCATTTTTGAAAACAAATTGCCCATTCATATATGGAAAATAAGACTCGTCATTTGGATCGTTTTCTTGTAAGATATCATTCACCCAACGTTTTCCCATTCCGGGCGCGATAAGTGAAAGCTCTTCTGCATGCTCGCCTTGCGAATGTAAATGAGTTGAAAGTAAGCCGCGGTTTGTGTCTTCAGACCTACTCAAAACAACAGCACCGGCACCATCACCAAAGATAACCGAAACACCTCGTCCGCGAGTGGTTTTGTCCAATCCGCGTGAATGCAATTCAGATCCGATGACCAAAATATTCTTGTACATGCCGGTTTTGATGAACTGATCGGCAACTGAAAGTGCATATAAAAAACCGGAGCATTGATTTCGAACATCGAGCGCGCCCACTGTTTTAATGTTCAATGCTTTCTGAACTTGAACGCCAGGTCCCGGAAAATAATAGTCTGGGCTTAAGGTGGCAAATATGATAAAATCGATGTCATCTTTGTCGATACCGGCACGTTTGATAGCAATTTTTGATGCTTCTGTGCCCATGGTTGAAGTCGTTTCGCCTGAACCGGGTTTTACCCAACGCCGTTCTTGAATACCTGTTCGTTCCTGAATCCAAGCATCATTGGTTTCCATTAATTTTGATAAATCGTCGTTTGTAACTATGTTTTCCGGGACATAATGTCCGAGGCCAATTATTCGGGATTGATACAT
>JAXMLV010000050.1:0-5722 GCA_034367065.1 Flavobacteriaceae bacterium | reverse complement strand
CAAAAAGAAGCGCAAAAAGGGAAACAATCCCAAACCTCAAAAATTTTTCGTAAAAGACTTTATAATAAAAATCCTTTTTGAGGCCTTGGTTGCGCTGCTTTAAGTTACTTTCTGAAAAATCTTCTTTCGCAATACCTGAGATTAATCCTGAAAAAGAAAGCAGATATTCGCCATTCAGTTTTATCCCATCAATTTCATAAACAATTTTACGACCTGTATCATCGGCGGAAAACCTGGGAGGATTGGTGTTCAGGTAAAGAGTGGCAGAAGCCATTTCTATGGTGTCATTTTTAAGTAAAGGAAGAATCGTACAAATTTCTGTAAGCCCAATTGTAAATCCGGAAAAGTTAATTTTAAAATCTGAAAAATTTTTGATGATATTTTCGGGCAATTCTTTTCGGCAAACGGATACAATACCAAAGGTTTCAGTCCATTTTATATCATAATAGAAATCGTCGAGGCGGATATTGGGGAAAGTCCTGTTGACAATATTTTTTACATCATTTTTAGTCCGCTCTATAATTTTTGAAAGCACCTTGTTGGTATTTACTACTAAAAAAACAGGCTCCGTGGGCTTTATATGAGTAGGAATATCTTCCAAATTTTCTATTTTGGCAGACTCCAAAACGGTGAGCTCATTCTTCTTTCTTTTAAGTTTGATAAAATAAAAAACATCTTTACCCTCTGATGAAGTTACTACTTCAACAGCGTTATAGATATTACCGTTTTTTAAAAAATTGACAAGGTTTTTCAGCATCAATAAATGACTGTTGGTTTTATTAAAATAGAAAGTTTTCGTTTGGAATCCTCACGTTTACGGCTGCTAAACAACCATTTTATAATTGGAATTCTGGAAAGAAGCGGAACGCCGTTTCCTGTATCATTTTTGACTTTCTCTTCAAGCCCGCCCAACACCACAATGTCTTGGTCTTTGACCCTCACGATAGAACTAAATTCACGCGAACTTAAGCCCGGCGGAGCATCTTCATTGATCCGGTCGTTGTTGAAAGTAGATTGAACCACGTTGATGTCTAAAGTGATTTGCCCGTTTCCGGACACAAGCGGTTTTATGCTTATTGCTAATTCTGCGTCGATGGGCTGGAAATTCTTGATTTCAGAAACCTGCGGAATTTGAGAACCGATGAAACTTTGGCTTGTAACAACAAAATAGGTGGTTTCGCCAATAGATAGATTTGCCCTGTGCCCGTTAAGAGTTGACAACTTTGGCGTAGAGCGGACTTTTATGTCCCCGTTTGATTCCATGGCTTTGATGGTGGCAAAAAATTCGGGGACAACATTGCCTATGTTTACGAAGCCGTCAAACCCGCCAATAATCCGATTGATAGTCTTTGCCCCCAAGGTTATGTCTGTGGTAGGGAAAATGGCTCCCTTTGTTTTCACCGGTGCATCACCAATCCCCCATGAAATCCCGGTTTCTACTACAGATGTTTTATTTACTTCTAAAATCATGACTTCTATCAAAATAACAGGTATTGGCTTGTCAATTTCTTGCAAAAATTTTCTAAACCTGCCAATAGCCATCGCCGGGCCGCTGACCAAAAAACTATTCAATTCGTAGTCAACTGTGATGTCGAGGTTGTCTGTTACTTCCTTAGGCAAAATACTCAACAAAGCTTCCATTTTATTGTTGTTAAACGGCTCCCTGAAAGAATCTGTCCGGTTCGTCGGATTGTTTGTGTTGTTGAAAGCCTGTTGTTGGTTGCTGCCCACAACATTGATACCCGATATCTGCGTTCTTCCGGCTCTTCTGCTGGAAATTTCGGAGGGGTCGCCAAGTAATTCCACCGATCGATGCTGAAGTGTCACTACCTCAACTTTTCTAATGCTGAGTTGATTTTCTAAGCCGAAAAAATAGATGTTGTCTTCTTTTTTAAAACCGTAGATGAGCGATTGGGAGACATTATTATTTGCAGTGTTGTTATTAAAATTATTCCCGCCGTTATTATTTATGATTCCCGCCGTACCGGATACTTTTAAGCTTTCAAATATGTTTTCGAGCAACCGATTAAACGAAATTTCCGTTGCTTTGAATGTTACATTTCCTATGTTTTCCATCTGAGAGGCAAAGTAGGCATCTATATCCAAATCCCTTCCTATGTCCTGAATGATGGTTTTGACAGGGACATTTGAAAAATCGACTTTGAGTTTCATGGCCAACGTGTCGAGGATCTCATAAGAATAAGAAGCGTTAAACGACCGCCTTGATTGAACTCGTGTATTTTGATTAACCGTCTGCTGGGCCGAGTTTTCAGGAATATTTGTGTCAAACAAGTAGAAACCTTCTTTCGATTTGGACAGGCTCAGCTCATTCGTGTTTGCCAAAACTTCCAAAGCATCTTTAAAATTCATACTCTGCAGATAGGAAGTAAGCCTTTTTTGCCCCAATTCGGGTGTGTACATCAAATTGATTCCGCTCAAGTCTGTAATTTTTCTGAAAACATCGGCTAAAAGATTGTTTTTCAGGTCGAATGAAATCAAATCTTGCGTGATTTCATATTGAATCAAGAGCTCGGGTTTTTCTTCGACATAAGGACGGAAATATTTACTGATGTACAGAATGTTTCCGGTAAATGCTATGTCCAACTCATACTGCTTGACCAAATAAGCTAGTAAATCTTTTACGCTCACATCCGTAAAATTGGTGATAACCGGAATACTGCTTAATTCAGAGGACACATTGATGTTTAAACCGTGGATTTTTGAAAGGGCAATCAAAAAATCTGAAAGCGAAACTCCGCTGACATTGACATCAACTTTTACAAGTTCATTGAATTTTTTGTCTTTTTGGGCAAGCGTATCCAATTGTGAGATGATGCTTGATGCCCGATTATCTGTTTGTGCAAGAGCCACATTAACAACCAATAAAGCGAAAAGTAATAGTTTTTTTATCATAAATCATGTTTATTAGTCAGGTGTCAGTCCGTTAATAATGAATATGCTTCTTCAATAGAGGTTTCCCCTTCAACCACCAATCGCATGCCATTATCTCTCAATGTTTTGATTCCGTGGTTTTTATAATAATCATCTATCTGAAGGTCATTGTTTTTTATGTGAACGGCAATGTCTTTAGTGATGGGCAACAATTCATAGATAGCTTTTCTGCCACTATATCCCGTATGGAAACATTCTTCACAACCAACGGCTTCAAAATGGCTCATTAAACCATTAGAAAACTTAAGCTCGGGAAACAATTCTTTTTGAAATTTTACTTCCCTTTTGCAATGTACGCAAAGTTTCCGAATTAGGCGTTGAGCTACACTAAGCGTTAATGTGCTCGCAATCAGAAATGGTGGGATTCCCATGTCAATCAGGCGGGACACGGTCGCCCAAGCCGAGTTGGTGTGTATGGTTGACAATACCAGATGTCCGGTCAGCGAGGCTCTAATCGCCATATTGGCGGTTGCCACATCCCTAATCTCGCCCACCATGATGATGTCGGGGTCTTGGCGCAAAAAAGTGCGGAGTGAAGCAGCAAAATCCAAACCAATATTTTCTTTGAGCTGCACTTGATTAACGCCTTCCAGTGTGTATTCAATCGGGTCTTCAATGGTGACAATATTGGTTTTATGGTCATTTAAAAGTTTGAGCGCGGCGTAGAGCGTAGTTGTTTTTCCCGATCCGGTAGGCCCGGAAATAAGTACAATCCCCTGCGGTTTTCTAATCCTGCTTGTAAATGTTTTTTGTTCACTTGAAGTAAATCCCAATTGTTCTAAACTAATAAAAGTAGAATCTTTTGACAGGATGCGCAGCACTATCTTTTCACCAAAGAGAGTTGGCAAAGACGAAACCCTGATGTCAAACTCTTCAGTCTCATTTTTGACCGTGATACGCCCGTCTTGAGGCAATCTTTTTTCGGCAATATCCAATCCCGCACGAATTTTTATTTTATTGGCAATGACCGGGTATTCCTCAATCGGAATCTGGTATTGTTCTACCAATTTCCCATCGAGCCGATACCTGATCCTACATCGTTTTTCATAAGGTTCAAAGTGAATATCACTACTGCCAATCTCCTTGGAAGTCAATAATATTTTATCCAAAAAGTCGGGTGTATAACGAAACTGTACGTCTTGGCTAATCCGATAATTTGTTGACAAATATTTTTGGATTTTTTCCGAAGAATCCACGGTCAACTCAACCTGCTTTCCCATGACAATGCCCAACTCTGCCGACAGTTCATCGCGATTGCCACAATCGGTGATAAACTTAAAAGAATCCGGATTTATCTCTACCGGGACTATCCTGTAATGGTATGCCTGCTCGGCTGAGATCAGCTGTTGAAGGTGGAGGGGCAATTTATATTCAACGGTTTCCATAGTTTCAGTACAAATAAATATTGGGATAGATTTGTGTCAAATGAGCAAAATAAACAATCCCAAAGAACAATGCCATAAGACCAGCCAAAGGCACTGTTTTATAATCGTTCGGGCTTTTATATTTTAAATAAATACTTATCAAAAGTGAAAAAAAAATGGAGAAAATAAAAAAAACGAGAAATGAAAGCGTCGGAAAACACAGTGCCATGCCATAAAAAAGCAAAATATCCCCCAGACCCAGACTGTGGTTTAACAAAGGTTTTTTCATCTTAAATCGAGCATATACGTGCAACAAAAAAAGAATCAAAGAAACGACAGAAATATTTATGAAAGCATAAAACAGATATTGCTCGATTCCGATGGTTTGCAACAACAATACAGAACCCAACACGCCAATAACAACAAAAAGATACCAATCGACAAGTCGATGCCTCAAATCCTGAAAAAAAACCAACATCAGGGCTACTATTAAAAGGAGTTCAAGAAAAAACATCAGTCTTTGACAACTTGTTTGGGCACCCCGTTTTGATTAATTTCCCAAACGTTCATAACGCCATCCCCATCAAAATCCACAACTGCCTCGGCACGAGCCTTAAAAGCCGAGCCGGTAATTTCTGTAATTTCATAACGGTAATTGGCTGTACCTTCTTCATTTACCGTTTTTGGCGCAATAAAATCCAATTCTTCCAAATCATCGGAATATTTGGAATGGAGATACCAATAAGTAGTCTGTGCCTGATAGATGCTTCGAAGTTGTGTCTGAGCCTCCACACTCTTTGCTTTTGTGATAAGCGGCATCAGATTGGGCAGGGCAATCAAAAGCAAGATGCCGATAATCGCGAGCACAATCAACATCTCTTGAAGGTTAAATGCCGGAATTTTTGAAGTTTTCATCTGCAGATATTTATTTGTTTTTAAAAGGCCATGCTTCGACTTCGCTCAGCACAGGAATGGAATTCGCCATTAATCATTTTGGTTGTTATCAACTTAATTGTTATGGCTCATTTCATAAATCGGTCTTTTTTTTGCATGGTAAGACAATCGATAAAATCATTTATGTGTAAATTTATTAAAAAAATAACCAAAATAAAAAATGATTTGTGTTAATACCGGAGAACAAACCCGATAGCGCGTCCCGCTATCCGTTGTCGGGCATATCCGAGCAGTCGGGAATTACCGTATGCTTTACGATGCGAAAGGACTCGCATGGGAGCACGGATTGCAAATCCGCGCTAGGGCAATGTTTTCAAAAGTTTTGTCAATGCAGCTATAGTTATAGCAGGCTTATAATAATAACTATCAAAAATATAAACCCTATTCCCACGAGAAACGCATTCTTGTGGTCGCACCATTTGGAAAGGGTGCCTTTAAAACCTTTGAAAACC
>JAXMLV010000049.1:0-125646 GCA_034367065.1 Flavobacteriaceae bacterium | reverse complement strand
CGATTCAACAGAAAATTGTCAACTTACAGAGGAAAGGTTTTCTATAGACTTGTGCAGCAGGCCATGACAACAGCACCAGTACCTCTGAAAATTTTAACAGGGAAGGAAAATAAATTACATGTGTAAAGCAGATAAGCAGTTTTATTAATTGTGTGGGATTAGATTCTTCGGCAAAATATTTCCTTAATAGTTGTCCATATTTTGTCCTCATCCAAGAATTAGAAGTTACATAACATAAATGCCCCTTCTCTTTTAAAACTCTAACACCGATTTCATAAAATAAACAATACAAATCAGATGATTTAGAATAAGTTTTAAAATTTAATGAGGCAAAAATTTTAGAATTTGAAACTTTTGATAATTGAACATAAGGTGGATTTCCAATTACAATATCAAATTTTTCAATACCAAACATCCAATCAGGGTCAAACCAAGTAGAACTTTCATTACTAAATGGTTTCCAAGCTGCTAATTGTTGTGCTCGTTTGTTTTGGCCTCCAGCTTTGAGTTCGTTTTTATAAATTTGTGTTTGTAGTTTTTCAAATTGTTGTTTTAAATTTTCTTTTTCTTGCGGGCTGGCTTGTAAATAGGTGTTTCTTAATTGTTGTAATTTGTTTTGCAAGTCGGCTGTTTCGCCAAAATCAAAAGCCATCATTCCTTCTTTTTTACCTTCGTCTAAACTAATTAACGTATTGGCTGTTACAAACTTAAATTCTAGATTAGGCAACAGTTCAATGCCTCTGTTATCAGCTTTGTCATCAATGTTTTCGTCAATAATCAACGAAAGAAAACTTCTTAGTTTAGAGATTTCAGCAGCAATAGGCTGAATGTCCACTCCATAAATTGAGTGTTGTATCACACCCAATTTGCGTGCATAATCACTATTTGAATTTTCAATTTTTACTTTAAAATCGTTCAAATACTTAGAATCTAATACTTTTGCTGCTTTTTCTAATTGTTTTGCTTTCCACCAAACGGCATTTTTGTCTAACTTTTTGAGCAACCCAATAATTTTGTGCAAAACGCCCATTGGGAAAGCGCCCGAACCACAAGCAGGATCTAAAATCTTTACTTCGCTTAATGCTTCTAGAATTTGTGTTTTTTGTTTTTCGGTAAGATTTGACAACTTTTGGAAAGTTGTCAAATCTGCCGAATCATCTTTCATCAAAATTTCTAACGCTTCGTCTTCAATATTGGTTTTGGTTTTGATGTACTGCAACAATGATTGTTCTACCATATAATCAACAATCTCACGAGGTGTATAGAAACTACCAGTTGACTTACGCGCACTTTTCTCGGTATCTGGGTCAATCTCTGCCAATAGATTTTCGAAAATAGTTCCTAACATTTCCGGGTCGATACTCACCTCAAAATCGTTAATGCTGTTTTCATCAATGGTAAAGTTGTATTGCTCTAATACTTCAAAAAACTTAAAAAACCAATCGTTTGGAATGTTCAGTGCAAAATTTTGACTGTGAATTCCTTTGCTGTCCTTTGGAAAAAAGTCATCATCCTGTGCTTCAAAAAGTCCACCGTTTAAGAACGGAACAAACTCGTGATTGTTTGGCAACACATAAGGTTTTCTGTCTTGGTGCTTTTTGTTTAAAATCAAAAAAAATAATTTTTCTAAGGTATCATGATAATAAAGATTATTTTCCTGAACATATTTTGAAGAAAGCCATTCTTCGGGGATTAATGGTAATCCACTATCTGATTTTTTATTCTTCAAAAACCAACAAAAAATAGTCCTACCAATAAGCCTAACTGCAAATTCTTGATAAACTTTTCTATTTTCTTTGGGTGTAGATGGCAGTTGCAAACAGGAGTCGAAAGAAACTTCTTTTTTATTAATATTTACTTTTCCTCCGATAAGACTGTAAAAAGCAGTAGCAATTTCTTCATAGAATTTTTTGTTTAATTTTTCAACACTAAACGCTTCTTGAATATCTTCTAACGAGCTGAAATTACATCCGTTAATTCTGCTTATGAAAGTTTTGTTGGTCCTTGCTGGGTCAACAAAATAAGTGTAACGCTTCCAATTGGTAAATTTTTGGTCTTTGTTACCGTAGTTTTTACGTATAAATGAAAAACGGAAGCAATCGTTCTCATCATAGAAAATGAAAATAGCACCGTCTTTAAAATCTTCTTTCAGGACTTTTTTGGCAATTTCAAACTGACGTTTTTTTGAAGAGCGTTCCGATAATACACCTTGAAATTTACAAGTAAAAACAATTAACTCATCGGAGTTGTTAAATTCGATTTCTCCAATTTTTTGCAGGTCAGAGAAATGGGCAAAATCAGCATCTTTTATTATGTAGTCTAGGTTTTCACTATTAGGAGAAAAAGAAGGAATTTTAGACTTAAAGAAATCTGAAATTGATTTTATAGAGAAATTATTGATAAAGTCGGCCATAATCAAAAATATTAATCACTTCCATTTGAGGAAAAAACAGAAGCTGAAAATTAATAAAAAATAAGCTATGATTTAAAGATTTTATAAAATGTGCTGATTTTATATTGAATGCGTGATAGACCTTAATGAACATACATTTTTTTGTTGGTTGGGAATGTTTTTTACACGATATCTACTTTAAAAAAACAAAACCCAAACTTTCAAAATAGCGTGTGAGTTTTACGCTAAAATCCCCCAACATTCCGTATTTTAGACCCATAAATTCTGACCATGAACCTCGAACAATACATTCGCGACATACCCGATTTTCCAAAAAAGGGAATCTTGTTTAAAGACATCACGCCTCTTTTGGGCGATAAAAAAGCATTGGTTTATACCCTCGATGCGTTGTTTGAGCTGATAGACGGTAAAAAGATAGACAAGGTTGTAGGGACAGAAGCGCGCGGTTTTTTCTTCGGCATGTTGTTGGCGCAAAAATTAGATGCGGGTTTTGTGCCGGTGCGCAAGCCGGGCAAGTTGCCTTTTCACACTTTTGGCGCTTCGTATGAACTTGAGTATGGCACCGACCGGCTCGAAATGCACCAAGATGCCGTTCATAAAGGCGAGCATGTGCTTATCCACGATGATGTGTTGGCAACGGGCGGAACGGCCAAAGCGGTTTGCGAACTTGTCGAACAAGCCGGAGGCGTGGTCGTGCAGTGCAATTTTCTAATCGAGCTCTCCTTCCTAAAAGGCAGAGAAAAACTCGCTGATTATGATGCGAAGTCCCTTTTGAGATACTAAAAGTTTATGGTTGCTGGTTGCTGGTTTTGTCCATTGTCTATTCCATTTTAAGTCATGAGTTTTGTTTCAACTTTACAAAAATCGGGAGACAACAACCTCAGTTTAGGGTAAAAAAAAGCCTTCAAAAACGAAGGCTTTTAACTGAAAAATTAATTCACATATTTTACTTAATTTCTCCACAACCGACTCTTCCACCGGCGTTTCCGGTAGGTTGGGTGGTGAAATCATCGGGGTCGGCATGAACGATAAGTCCGTGTCCGAGGATGTTTTTAGTCGCGTCGTCGCAACCGATACACCATTTGTCGGTTTCAAAATCGAGGGTGGCTTTGCCGTCGGCATCTGCGGTAAAGTTTCCGATGTCACCGGCATGATGTGCGGTTCCTTCCATCCATTTTCCGTGGTCAACATGGGTTGGATTCCAGTGTCCGCCGGCAGATTTTCCGTCTCCGGATGAGCAATCGGCTACATCGTGAATGTGAATGGCATGCTCGCCGGGTGTCAATCCTTCAAACATAATATGCAGCTTCACTTTGCCGTTTTTTTCCGTGAAAGTCGCATGACCAACCATCGAATTTCCGGTAGTTGCAGTGATGTGGACTTCCACTTTTTTAGCCTTAGCAACTTCGGGTACTTCTACCGAGATGGCTTCATCTTCCACTTCGGTTTTTTTATCATTTTTGCAGGCAGCAGCCAGCATGACGAACAGAACAGTGCTTAAAAAAATTGCTTTTTTCATTTTACTTAGGTTTTAATTATTGGCTAAATTATCAATTAAGATAGAGAAAGTGAAGGAATCAAGATTAAATTTTGTTTAAGGTCAAAGATTTATGAATATTTTAAGAGTGGCTGTTTGTGTTCTTTTTAAAAATATTTCGCAAATCGGTATTGATAAAAAGCATCAACCAGATACGGTCAAAATTCCGCCCCCTAAATTGATTTTTCATGTATCCGCCTTCAAACCGGATATTTTTATCCAATTGATATCCCATTCCTCCAAAAAGCCGGTTTTGACCGAAGGCATCTCCTTGAAAATTAAATATGATTTCATCAAACGAACTTAAATAAATTGTGTTAGGTGTTATCGATTTGTGGTTGAGCGGGTATCGAAACCAAAGTTGATATCTGAAACGCGATTCAAAATCAGTATTTCCGCTTTTGGATAGCCAACGGTGCTCCGCACGAAATCGTTGGCTGATTTGCAACCGGTCAACTTTATCGTTGTAGGTTAACTGTTCGAAAATACGCCTGTCAAATGTTGTCACAAAATCGATTGGTTTTAAAAAAGGTTGATTTTCTAAATAGCCAAAACCCTCCGTTAGCGTTACCTTGTCGCTTAATTTATAGTTTAGTGCCAACGACACGAAAACACTCTGCCCATTATCCAAAAACTCATGAAATCGCTTTTGAAGGATTGTACTAATGCTAAGATTATCAGATACTTGATTTTTAACGCTTAACAGAAACCAACTTCCCAATTTGTCTTCTCCAGTTTCTTGCGCAAAAATTATATTTGCCCAAAGAATCAAGGCAATTGTAATCGTTCTTTTCAAAGTGTGAATGGTGTTTAAACTTTTTCCGTAAAGCGGAAATGCTTGTGCAAAAGTAATAAAAAAACCATCCCCAAGTTGCGTTTTGGAGATGGTTTTATCCTGTGAATTAATGTTTAATCACGTTTGTTTTTCTTCAACCGCTTTTCTTCCTTTTTTTCTTTGGGTGTTTTCAGCGGTTCTTTTTTGACGGTTTTTTTCGCGTCATGACTCTTTGCCATAAGTTGTTTTTTTAAGGATTAATTTTTATTGATGAGCTGTGTTTCTTTAAAAGGCGAAGGTAATTTATCTTGTACAGAATTTTTGTAAACGGGCCAAACTGTTTCGAAAAAAGTATTTGTTTTTTCCAATGCTTGATTGAGTTCATCCTTGGCTTGATCAATCAATCGTTGCTCGGTGGCTGTGACGGTACCCGCTCTGCTTCTGACGTATCGACTTGCGCCGGAAATCCGGTTGGTCACATTTGGCAATGGACTTCTTACGATGCCTTGGCGTTTGTCTTCTTTGCCAAAATACAGGTCTAAGAGTTCGTCGATTTTCTTGATGATGTCTTTGCTCGATTGGATTTCCGTTTTGTATTTTTCTTTATCTGCCTTGGTGAATTCTTTTTGAAGATCGTCGGCTGTTTGTCTGCTTTCTGCCAATTGTTTGGTGGCTTTGGCAGCAGATTCGGAAAATCCGTCGAGCAATTTACCCGCGTCGTATTTGCTTTTTAAATCGGTAAAGGAAGGTTTCAATCGCGGGTCGGCTTCTACCTTGACAGTGGTTTCATCCGATTGATCTTTGTACGTTATTTTGAGTTTATAGGTTCCGGGCAACACATCTTGTCCGCCAAATTCGCGGTTGTTTTTTCGGATGGTTCGCGAAGGTCTGTCAGCCGATTTTTCATCCAAGCCCCAATACATGCGTTGCAGACCGTTATCTTCCGGTGCGACTTGTTTCAGCGTTCTGATTAAGCGGTCACCGTCATATACATCCAATTGAATGGAATCTTTTTTTGGTTTTTTGTCTTTGGCATCTGCTTCGTCAGCTTTTTCAGTCGATTTATCTTCTTTACTTTTAAAATAATAAGCAATCATCGCTCCCGAAGGTCGGTTTTCACCGTTGAACTCGGCATCGGCACCAAATCGGCTTCCGGAAGGTTGCTGATAGGTAGCCAAATAAGCTGTCGGTGGCTCAAAAAGTTTGATGTTGTTGTTGAGAATTGCATTATTTTGTGCGATGGCTCGCAAAGGTCGGATGTCATCTAAAATGTAAAAAGCGCGGCCAAAAGTTCCGATGGCCAAATCTTGTTCACGTGGTTGAATGGCCAAATCCATGGCAGTCACGGTTGGGAAACCGGCCGTCCATTTGTTCCAATTTTTCCCGGCATCAAAACTCACATACAAACCATCGTCTGCACCCAGAAACATTAAATTAGGATTTTCAGTGTCTTCGAGTATGCTCAAAACATAACTTTTGATTTGGGTATCATCGGCGATTCTTTCCCATGTTTTACCGAAATCTTTGGTGCGAAACGCATAAGCCGCATAATTAAATCGCCTGTAATCATTCGCCACCAACAAGGCTTCACCCGGATTTTTTGCCGAAGCTTTGATTTGTGGAATCCAACTTCCCGCCGGAAGACCTTTGATGTTTTTGGCGACATTCGTCCAGCTGTTTCCGCCGTCTTGTGTGATTTGTACATTGCCATCATCGGTTCCGACCCAAATTACTCCTTTTTTGGCTTTGGAAGGTTCGATAGCCAAAATGGTGGTAAAGTTTTCCGCGCCGGTTGCATCCATGGTCAAACCGCCACTTTCAGCTTGTTTTTGTTTCGCCGGATCGTTGGTGGTCAAATCGGGTGAAATGACAGTCCAAGTTTTTCCCTTATCGGTGCTTTTGTGAACGAATTGGCTACCGAAATAAATGGTGCTGTTGTCAAAAGGGTCTTGGCCGATGGCCGAATTCCAATTGAAGCGAAGAAACATCTTCGGATCGGGATGGGTTGGCTTGATGAACTCGCTTCGCCCGGTTTGTTTGTCATACCGGATTACGTTGCCTTGTTGTGACATGGCGTAGCCGTAGCGCGAATCGTCCGGATCCGGCACTACGTCAAAACCATCGCCGAAAGCCAATTCCTGAAAATAGGAGTTTCGGATGCCTTGATCTTTCCAAACGTAGGCAGGGCCGCCCCAAGAACCGTTGTCCTGCATACCTCCATAAACATTGTACGGGAATTCATTGTCAACATTGATGTGGTAAAACTGTCCGACAGGCAGGTTTCCGATGAACCGCCAGGTTTTGCCGCCATCGCGGGTGATGTTCATTCCGCCGTCGTTTCCGTCTATCATCAAATCGGGGTTGCCCGGGTTTATATAGAAGGCATGGTGATCCGGATGCACACCGTTGGAAGTGCCGTAAGCCGGCATTAAGGCTTTAAAAGATTTTCCGCCGTCGTCGCTTACGTTGACAAATGTGAAAACGGAATACAATAAGTTCTCGTTTTTGGGATTCACATAGATTTCAGAATAATAGAAAGGTCGATCGCCGGCTTCTTCCTTATCAGTCACTTTTTTCCATTTAAAACCACCGTCTTCTGATTTGTATAGTCCGTTTTTCTTTGCTTCCACGAGGGCATAAACTACGTCCGGATTGCTGGCGGAAATTGCCAAACCAATTCTTCCCAAATCACCTTCGGGTAGCCCGTCTTTATCGGTGCGTTTTTCCCAGTTTTGCCCACCGTCATAGGTGACGTATAGACCTGAACCGGCACCCCCCGAATTAAAAAACCAAGGTTCGCGTTTGTGTTCCCACATAGCTGCAATGAGTTTGTTGGGATTGGCTGGATCCATAACCAGTTCCGCCGCACCGGTTTTGTTGTTGACAAACAGTATCTTGTTCCAAGATTTTCCACCATCGGTGGTTTTATAAACGCCTCTTTCGGGGTGTTCGCCCCACGGAGAACCGATGGCGGCAACATACACTACATCGGGATTGGTTGGGTCGATGATCACGCGATGGATATGACGGGTTTTTTCAAGACCCATGAGTTTCCAAGATTTTCCGCCATCGAGTGATTTGTAAATACCAAAACCACCATTCAAACTGTTTCGCGGATTGCCCTCACCTGTACCAACCCAAACCACACTGGGATTGGATTGCTGAATGGCAACAGCACCGATGGAAGCGGTTGCTTCTTTTTCAAAAATGGGTTTCCAAGCAATACCGCCGTTGTCGGATTTCCACAATCCGCCGGAAGCGGTACCTGCGTAGATGATGTCGGGGTCTGCATTGACTGCATCAATGGCTGTCACACGACCGCTCATTCCTGCCGGGCCAATGTTCCGGGCTTTGTAATTTTTAAACAATTCCATATCGACCTTTTGCCCGAATACAGGTAAAACGGTCAGAAAGAAAACGAAAACTCGAAGAAACTTAGTCATACTGAAAGGATTGGTTATTTAGAAAGATAAAAATACCCATTTCCTTGTTGAAGATTCTTAAAGAGATGTTAATTTGTAATTAATTGTGCAAGTGCTTCTGTTTCCGAATGCGTTTTGGGTTGTACCAAAGCCAGAATCCGGTAAAAGAGAGCGAAATCAAACCAATGGAAACACTTGAAGTGTAAAAGAGTTTAAACGCATCGTTTGTAGTGTCGATGTAATAATCAATGATGGAACCATCATGAAGTTTTTCAATAATATCGGATGTTCGATTGGAGACTGAAATTACCGCACCGGAGGTTAAGTCAATTTGTAATTCGGTGAAATGATTTTCAAACAAGATTTTGACGATTCCCTTCGAAGGGCGAAAGTCCATTCTGTCGATGTTTGCATCTTTTTTTAATACGTCTTGCGCATAATGGGCTGCAATTTTGAATACACTGTCTGAATGAATCCACTTTTCCGAATTTGCAGTTAATCCGTTTTGCGTTTTAGGCAGTAATTGCAGTTGTTTTTTCCAACCCAAAAGCAAGCCTGTCGTACCGATGATGAACAAGAATGCAAAAGTCGGGAGGGCAATCCATTTGTGGATATTCCGATAGATTCGTGTAGTCTTAGATAAGGTTTTTATTGTTTTTTTCAAGATGTAAAATTACATTTTTTTAACTATACTTCGATCACCGCAAAACACAAATCAAGCGGATTTAATCGAGACAAAAGTAAAGGAATCATCTCACCGCCCATTTCGATGTAAAAATCCGACAAATTTGCCGTTCGCTCTTGTAAACCGCCTTTCGGGAAAAGTTCGTCTTTCAGTTTTTCCAGCCGATTGACTTCGTCGTCCATTTTTCTTTTTTGGGCTTTTAACAGTCTGTTTTCCAGGTTTCCCAAGCCGTTGATTTGCTTGACTTCTTGTGCTTTTACAGCTCCGAGAAAAGATGCATCGGTTTGCGAAGCCAATTTATACAAGGATTCAAACTGACTTTTGAGGTGTTTTTTTTGGGATGAAAAATCTATCGGAATGTCTGAAATTGCCTTGATTTTTTTGTTGATTAATTCATGTGACGGTAAAAATATATCTTCATAAGAAATTTCGAGATTTTGCAGCTTTTTCGCTTGTTTAGCCGAAATGAGTAAGACCGAATTGCGAAGCATGACGATGGGAAAAGTAACGCCAAATTGCGCAAAAGTACTTTTCAGCTGCAACCAATAGGCAATCTCGCCGCCACCGCCGATGTAACTTAAATTCGGCAGCAAAATTTCCTGATAAACAGGACGCATGAGCGCATTCGGGCTGAATTGATCCGGATGCGCGTGAAGTTCAGCCAATATTTGCGGTTCATCAAACTTGAAATCGGTTCCGTCCACGTAGAAATGGCCTTTTGATGCATCTTTTTCGATTCGTCCGCGATGATTCTCTTGAAGGTAAAAAAGATTGATTTCTCTGGGATTGACTTGGATGTGATAGCCCAAAGATTCGAGTTTTGCATTGGTTTCGGACACCTTTTCAAAAGCGGTGTGATCGAGCAATTCTTTTTCCATCACCGAGACAAACGCCTTTTTTAAGGCGGCATCATCTGCATCTAAGATTACCAATTCGGTTTCTTTAAAGAGTTCGTTGACAAAATAACGCGTGGCAACTGCCAAATTATCGTGCTTGAGATACGTTTTGTGAAAAAGGTCTGCCAAATATCGAGCGTTTTTACGGGTTCCTAAAATTGCTTCAAACACTTCCGAAACTCCTTGTAAACCGTCCGTTGACAATCTGCCTACCGCACCGCCGGAGGTTCTGTTCCACGATATTTTTTGATTTTGAAAATTAAAATAATTGATTTCTTCAAAATCGTGGTCTTCGGTTGCCATCCAAAAAATCGGGACCACGTGATAATTCGGGTATTTTTCGTTCAAAGTGCGTGCTAAATTGATGGTAGATACAATTTTATACACAAAGTAAAGCGGCCCGCCAAACAGATTGAGTTGGTGTCCGGTGGTGACTGTGAAGGTTTTGTCGGAGGCCAACGAATCGATGTTGGAAGCAGTTGTTTCGCTCACTTCAAGTGATTGGTATTGTCTTTTGAGCGCGGAAACCAACGTTGCTCGTTGACTGTTTTGATAGGTTTTCTCTTTGGCTTGAAATTGATTTTTGAAATTATCGACCGAGGGAAAATTCCCATAAAATTCTTTCAACTCAAGATTCTGAGCCAAGTAATCAAGGATTAGCGGAGAGAAAAAACCGGTATGTTTGTAGGAAATACAGTCAGTAGGCATGAAACGGATTTGTTTGGCAAACAAATATAAGCTAATCGCAAAGAGCGTGTCGGGAGATTTAACAATTCTTTAGAATTAATCAGGCAAATTTATTGTAACTATTCAGTTATTCAAATGAATTTCGTTTTAACCGTCACTTCGAGTGGTTTTTAATAGTAATGCGACAGCTTTACTATTAAAAATTGTATCGAGAAGCTTGTAATTGTATAGTTCTCGATACGTTTTATTGAAAAAAGCTGTCGCATTTTTCAATAAAACACTCGAACAGACGAAATTAGTATCGATTTTTCATTAGACTGAATAGTTACAATTTATTTAAGTTGAAAAATTAACAACCGTTTTTCTTTTTAAGTATTATTGATTTACTTTACCTACATGAAAGTCATAACCATTTCGACCCGATTGATTGCCATCCAATTGATGGCTATCCTTTTATTTCAATGCAGCTCAATTCCGCATTATAAAAATCAAAAACATTTCAAATCCATGAAAAAAACCATTGCACCTGCATTTCTTAAAACCGGCGACACCATCATGATTGTCGCTCCGGCAAGCGTTCTGAAATCGACCGATGCCATTGCAGGAGGAGTCGAGCTTGCAAAAAACTGGGGGCTTGAAGTGATTGTTGGCGAGCATGTTTTTGATTCATTGGGTCATTTCGCGGGTTCGGATGCCGATCGCTTGTCTGATTTGCAAAAGGCTTTAAACAATCCGTCTGTGAAGGCTATTTGGATGGCGCGTGGCGGTTATGGAACGAATCGAATTGTTGATAAAATCAATTTTTCAAAATTTTTAAAAAATCCGAAATGGGTAATCGGATTTTCGGATGTGACTGTTTTGCACAACCATATTCACAACCTGGGTATTCAGACCATTCATGCGAACATGGCAACCGGCATGGACAGTCTGCGAGACGAGTCGGCGGTGGAGTCTTTGCGGAAAGCACTTTTTGGGGAAGATTTGCATTATGAGATAGCAACTTCCGAAAAAAACAGATTCGGAAAAGCAAGCGGTGCATTGGTGGGCGGAAATCTGTCAATTTTAGCGAGCCTTTTGGGAACAGCTTCCGATGTTGATGCACACGGGAAAATACTGTTTATAGAAGATGTAGGCGAAGCACTTTATCGCATCGACCGCATGATGATTAGTCTGAAAAGAAACGGTTATTTTGACCACATCAACGGACTCATCGTGGGTGATTTTTCCAACATAGTTGCCAACGAACCCGCGTTCGGAAAAACCCTCGAAGAGATTGTTTTGGAAGCAGTTGGCGACCGAAACATACCTGTGCTGTTTAACTTTCCCGCCGGGCATTTGCCCAAAAACAACGCCTTGATTTTGGGAAAGAAAATCTCGCTTGAAGTCAACGAAGAAGGTGGAATTGTAAAATTTCAAAATTGATGAATCATGGCTTCTCACAACGACTTAGGCAAAAGTGGTGAACAATTGGCGGTTGATTTTCTCAAAAACAACGGCTACAAAATCATCGAACAAAACTATTTTTTTCAAAAAGCCGAGGTTGATATCATCGCGCGAAAAGGCAATATTTTGGCTGTCGTTGAAGTGAAGTCTCGAACCGGTACCGATTTTGGCGATCCCGAAACTTTTGTAAGCAAAAAGAAAATTCAATTGCTCGTCAAGGCGATTGACCATTACGTGATTTCAAAAGATTTGGATGTGGATGTACGTTTTGACATCATCGCCATCGTCTATTCCCGAAGTAAACCACCGCTGATAAACCATCTTGAAGATGCTTTTTATTTCATGCAGTGAATAAATTTTTATCACAGAATGTTATTTTTAACAGTTTATAATCAAATTTTGTTTATTTTTGCACCAATGTTTGCGTTTTGCAACGAAACTAGCCAAAAAGA
This sequence comes from Flavobacteriaceae bacterium, assembly GCA_034367065.1. Taxonomy (GTDB): domain Bacteria; phylum Bacteroidota; class Bacteroidia; order Flavobacteriales; family Flavobacteriaceae; genus UM-FILTER-40-17. The sequence continues at coordinate 113,336 of JAXMLV010000049.1, read as the reverse complement.
TTGAAAGTTTAACAAATCTATCCAAACTGTCATGAAAACCATTTCATCCGTAGTTGAAGATTACATCAAAAACAAACCCTTTTTATTGAGTGCATTGTCACAAGGCATCATCAACCTGACTTCGTTGTCGCGCAACATACTGCCCGAATTGGAGGCGGAGTTGGGCAAAGAAGTGAAGCAGGGAGCGGTGGTCATGGCACTCAAAAGATTGTCGGTAGATTTGGATTTCAGAACCAATCACAAAATCCTGAAGGTTCTGAAAAACATTGGTGAGATTACCGTTCGGTCTTCTCTGACCGATTACACTTTTTTGATTTCGGACTCAATTCTTGCCAAACAAGCCGAGCTCATCAAGGAACTCAATAAAAACAAAGAAGCGTTTTACACCTCCTCACGCGGCGTAAACGAAACCAACATCGTGGTGAGCAACTCGATGAATCGACTGGTCGAATCTATTTTCGTGGGTGAAAAATTGACCCAAAAAACGGAAGGGCTTTCTTCCATCACCGTAAAACTCCCGGAAGAAAACATCATCGTCCCGGGGATTTATTATTTTATTTTTCAACGATTGGCTTGGGAAGGGATTGTTTTGAATGAAGTCATATCCACGACCAACGAGTTCACCATTTTGGTGAATGACGAACAAATTGACACCGCTTTCCGTATCATCAAAGATTTGAAGACGATGAAGTGAGATTCAGAGAAGACTCAAGAAGAATGAATCAAGAGGCAAAACATGAAAATAAGTTAGCCAAAAATTCGACTCCAATGTGTGTTAAGGGAAAATAACGGAATCTAAGATGGTGTTGTTGTAAAATACTGATTAATACGCATTATATCAAAAATATAACACAATTCAAAACTCAAAACTCAACACTTAATACTCAAAACTTATTGATAGGTTGGTCAATTAGTTCTTGTCAAATTTTTAAAAATCCTTGTCAGGTTGAGCGCAGTCGAAACCGTTTTTTGAACTAAAGGATGCTCCCATTAATAATCGTTTTTGGTTCTTAAAAAGTGATTGTTGTCCGATTAAAACAAAATAATAAACTTGAATCACAATAGATATAGTCCCTCAGGACAGTCCTGTTAGGGACAATGTGTTGGTAGAAAAGAAGTTGCGTTTTAATAAAAAAGTTCCGTAGGAACGAAATATTTTTTAGTCGGACAATAATATTAAAAAGTATATCCGATTCTCAGGTGCAAATCGCCGTTCACATCGCTTTCGTTTTGAGAAAACCCTAATTGCTTATAATTAGAATATTGATACCCAATTCCAATCCCGGCTTCATAGGTGAAATGTTCGCCGACCACCCTGCGGATTCCCCATTTCGGAATAATCGACAGTGTTTCCACAACACGCAGATTTGATTCGCTGCTGATGACAAACCAATCCGGTGTATAAACCGTATTGATTGCCAGAAAGTTGCCGCTGTTTTTAGCAATGTTTTTGCCTTTGTCCGAGCGTTTTTGGAGATTGTAATAATAGCGAGGCTCCAATTTGAGGGTAGGCGCGAAAAAGAAAATATCATTTTGAAATGAACCACCGGCATAGCCTGCCTCAAGTCCAATTTCGCTTCTCAATGCGAACTTTGGAGATAAGCGCGCTTCGTGGTTTATCCACACACCCAAAAAACCTGTCTGCGCACCGAAAATAGATTTTTCGACTGTGGCTTGTTGGGAAAAAGATAAGTAACTTAACGAGAATAAGGCAATAGATAGAAATGTGTTTTTAAATTTCATAATATTTTGTTTAGTTTTAGTTAATTCCAATCCCGGCAGATAAGCCAAACGCTCTGAAAAAATAGTATTTATCTTCTGTTGCGATGAAGTTTTTCTGTAAATTTTGCATGGAAAAAGTGAGTTCTATGGTTCCAGCAAATTGCTTAAAAATAGGATAGCGATAGCCCAAACCCGCTCTAAAAATATATCCGGCACCATCCACATCACCCAAATGAATTCCGTAATCGGCGTGTACATAAGCGGCTTTTACCGACTCGTCTGTGTAAGCCCGCAACCCGAAAGTAAGCGGGATATATGAAATGTCAACGGGAGATAGTTTTTCATAGCCGGTTGTTACGCTAATCTGAAAATATGGATCAAAAGCATATTTGGCAACCGCATCAAATCCCCATACGGTGTTGATGTCAAATAAATCAGGGTCAGCCTCGTCAAAATTGGTTGGAAACAACAACAAGGATTGAAACTCGATTCCAAAACCTCGCTCAAATGACAAGATTTCTTCTTTTTCTTTTTTGTTGACTTGCTCCCTCTTATTAGGAATTTGCGAAGACATGTTTAGAAAAAAGAAAAATATCAGCAAACTAAAAAACCATTTTCCTTCCATACCAGATATTATTTCTTTTAGCCATTCCAAACACATTAAGATTTGTCGCATCAGGATGAGAAAAGTCCATTAAAAATGTGAAATCTAAGCTTTTATTCCAATCAAATCCTTGACCGTTCCCAAAAGAGTAAGTGATTTTTGGTGTTCCGATACCCCAGTCAAATACAGTTTCTATTTTTGAACAGTTAGCACATCTTGACGTGAAATCATAATATTGCACAAATGTTTGTTGCCTTGTATTTACTACTAACCCTATTCTCTTTAATTGCTTATTTCTTTCTTGTTTTAACAAAGATTCCGCTTGTTTAAATATGTTTGAATAAAAAAACTTTCTAACTTCCTCTTCATTCTTAAATTGATAAACATCATTATAAAGTAAAACATCAACTAAAATGTCTAGCGTTTTGCCAAAGGGGAGATTAGGAATTGGAATATTTCCAGCATATTTTGCATTATAAAATGTTTTTGAATCGGAAAAAACCCTGCCGTCATCTAAGAAATATCTGATAGGAGTATCTGTCATTGATGGAAAGTTTTTATAATGATCAAATCTCCAAGTTACACTATTAATGCCCATTGCAACTTCATCTGTGCTTTCCTTTCTCCAAAAACCTGTCCAACCTTTAAATTGATGTTTAACTTTTACGCCAATAGCATAGGCCAAAAAGAAATCTATATTATAATATTTGACTTTGACTCTCCTTTTACTTTCATAATTATCAATGCATACTTTTGTTTTACCAAAAAGATTCCCAATGAAAGGGTTACTACCTGAACAAGATGTCAAGTTATTGGTGGCATTTTGAAAATCAATATCATTCGTGGTTGTTTGACTGGAAGTTGTACCGCTACCTCCAGTACTTCCACCCGATGTACCCCCGCCAGATGAAACGCCACTATCGCCGACAACTATATAATCTCTTATTTCTACATCATCTTCAACAGGCGCAATATAATGCTGAAGGTCTTTCGTAAGTGTAACAAGACCTCCGGAAGTATTATATTCAGGATAGGAAGTTAATGGCTCGATGCTTCCTACATCACTTAAAGAGTGTACTCCATTTTCTTCCATGAAAGAATATATTCCATTGACCTCAACCGCTGGCGCAAGAAAAAGGCCTTGGTCAGTATATTTATAAACAATTTCACCAACCTGAATTTCAGCATTTTGATTAAGAAAACTCTCAAATACTTCCTCTCCCAAAATATCTTCAACGTCATCAAAATTTTCTACAATATCTTCACTTGTAGGTGTAAAACTTTTTGGAGAGCTATTTATGCTTCGGGTTTGAGAGTTTGTTGCTATGTTTAGTTCTTTAAATTTATCAATGTGCCTCGCAAGTTGATATTCATTTTTTGAGTTAACCAAAGGTTTTAAAGAATAGAACCCCTTAGAATAAAATTTACTCTCAAGAACGTCAACGACAACATCTTCGTCTTCGTTGAAATTTTTGTTGTAAAAATTCTGAAATGTGGCAATGTTAGGGAAGTACAATCGCCCATCCAAAACTGTAATTTTGTCAATTAAAATGCTGTCAGTAGCTTGAGAAAGAAATGCGTTGCTTTCAACAAAATTTACTTCCTCTGTAGAACAAGAAACAAACATCCATGCCAAAATAAATAGTTTTAAGAATTTTGTTAATGCGGGGGGGGGGTAGTTTTAATAAACATAATATGAATTTAGGGTGTTATTAACATTACAAATATAACTAATCATCGTTAGAAAGTTATGTCAAAATGTTAACATTAAGTTAATTTTAAGAATTGTTTTTGATTCATCTTTAATTCATCTCATTCTTCTGCAACAACGTCAATTGTTTCAACGCCTGCTTAAGATTTTTGACCTTTTCGATGGTCAGTAAAAGGCGTAATCCGTTGCGAGTCTGTTTTTCTTTCACAGTCGCATCGTCCAGTTTATAAAGATTTTGGAGCAGTTTGCTAAATTCGGTAGTTTGGTAGAAAGGTGAGTCTTGTTCGGCGATAAAATAACCAATCAATCCCCCTTTTTTCATAATCACTTTTTCCAATCCCATCCGGGTGGCAAGCCATTTTATTTTCATGCTCAACAGCAGTTCTTTCGCTTGTTTTGGCAGCGGCCCGAAACGGTCTGCCAATTGAATTTCAAATTGAGCCAAGCCTTCTTCATCTTTGATTTCGGCCAATTGTTGATACAGGTTCACCCGCTCGCTGATGCTGTTTACATATTCGTCCGGAAACAACAGTTCAAAGTCTGTGTCAATCTGCACATCTTTTACATAATCTTTTGGCCGTGTATTTTCCTCGGGCTGAAAGAGTTCTTTATACTCGTTTTCCCGAAGTTCTTCCACCGCTTCCTGCAAGATTTTTTGATAGGTTTCAAACCCCATTTCGTTGATAAACCCACTTTGCTCGGCTCCCAACAAGTCGCCCGCACCTCTGATTTCCAAATCTTTCATCGCGATGTTGATACCCGAACCCAAATCTGAAAACTGCTCCAGTGCGGTCAGCCTTTTTCGTGCCTCGTCCGTCATCATGTGGTATGGCGGCGTGATGAGGTAGCAAAATGCCTTTTTGTTGCTTCGCCCCACGCGACCGCGTATCTGGTGCAAATCGGAAATGCCGAAATGATTGGCGTTGTTCACGATGATGGTGTTGGCATTGGGTACGTCCAATCCGTTTTCGATAATTGATGTTGAAATGAGTACGTCAAAATGGCCATTCATAAAGTCGAGCATCAGGGCTTCCAACTTTTTCCCGTCCATCTGCCCGTGGCCGATACCGATTTTCGCATCCGGCACTAAGCGTTGCAGCAATCCGGCAACTTCTTTGATGTTTTCGATGCGGTTGTTGACAAAAAAAACCTGTCCGCCCCGCTCCATTTCGTAGCGTATGGCATCGCGAATGAGTTCTTCCGAAAAACGGACAACCTGCGTTTCGATGGGATAGCGATTGGGTGGTGGCGTGGTGATGGTCGATAAATCACGTGCACCCATCAACGAAAACTGAAGTGTCCGCGGAATCGGCGTGGCGGTCAAGGTAAGCGTATCGACATTGGCTTTGATGGTTTTTAATTTTTCCTTGACCGACACGCCAAACTTTTGTTCTTCATCGACAATTAACAAACCTAAGTCTTTAAATATAACCTCTTTGCTGATGAGTTGATGCGTTCCGATGACAATATCCAATTTTCCCGATGCCAAGTCTTCCAAGGTTTTTTTGCGCTCTTTTGCCGTCCGGAATCGATTCATGTAATCCACTGAAACCGGAAGCCCTTTGAGTCGTTCGCTAAAGGTTTTGTAATGCTGAAATGCCAAAATGGTTGTTGGCACCAACACCGCAACCTGCTTGCTGTTGTCAACCGCTTTGAAAGCTGCACGCACCGCGACTTCCGTTTTCCCGAAACCAACATCGCCACAAACGAGCCTGTCCATAGAGCGTTCACTTTCCATATCGGCTTTGACATCTTGCGTAGCTTTAAATTGATCCGGCGTGTCTTCATAGATAAACGAAGCTTCCAATTCGTGTTGCAGATAGCTGTCCGGCGCAAACGGATGTCCTTTTTGTGTTTTCCGTTTGGCATAGAGCGCAATCAGGTCAAAAGCCAACTGTTTCAGGCGGGTTTTTGTTTTTTGCTTCAATGCTTTCCACGCGCCCGAACCGAGTTTGTAAACTTTGGGCGGTTTACCGTCTTTTCCGTTGTATTTTGATATTTTATGCAGCGAATGTATGCTCAAATACAAAATGTCGTTGTCGCCATATATGAGTTTGATGGCTTCTTGCTTCTGACCTTCCACGTCTATTTTTTGCAAGCCGCCAAACTTTCCGACGCCATGGTCAATGTGGGTGACGTAATCGCCAACTTGCAGTGAATTGAACTCTTTCAGCGTGATGGTTTGCTTTTTGGCATACCCGTTTTTGAGATGAAATTTGTGATAACGTTCAAAAAATTGATGGTCGGTATAACAAACGATTTTGAGTTCTTCGTCTATAAAACCTTGATAGGCAGGAAAAACAAAAGCTTGGTAAGAAACATCGGGCGCGATGTCTTCAAATATGTCGTGAAATCGATGTACCTGCTGTTCATTGCTGCAAAAAATATAATTTTTAAACCCGGCATCGTTTTTTTCATGCATAAATTCGCCAAAAAGCTCGAACTGCTTGTTGAATGAAAGTTGCGGTTTGGTGTGAAAGTCAAATGATTTGGTTGCCGTCGAATGTGCATTTTCAGAATAATTGAGTTCGAAAGTTTTCAATTCATCTAATTGATGAAACCATGCTTTTCCGTCACAAAACAGTTCTTCCGGCGTTGCGTGCGAAATCTCTGACGACAGTTTTCCAAAAGCTTCTACCGCCTTTTGAAAAAGAGTGTCCAACGCGTGGCTTACCCGTTCTCGAGGGATGGTAAAAACGTTTGTTTCCGGCGAAACGTGGCTCAAAAAGTAATCGCGTTTTTCGCGTATGGTTTTGTTTTCTACATTCGGAATGATTTGTATTTTTTTGACCGTTTTCAGCGAAAGTTGATCGGCGATATCGAAGGTGCGAATGCTTTCTACTTCGTTGCCAAAAAACTCGATGCGATACGGTTCGTTGTTTGAAAAAGAAAAGACATCCAAAATGCCTCCGCGAACAGAAAACTCGCCCGGTTCGCTGACAAAATCGACCCGATGAAACTTGTATTCAAAGAGTACTTCATTCACAAAATCGATCGACAAAGCATCGCCAACCGAAATTTTCAAAGTGTTTTTGTCTAATTCCTTTTTGGTGATGACTTTTTCAAACAAAGCCTCCGGGTAAGTAACCACAACTGCGGGTTTCTTTTTAGAGTGAATGTGGTTGATGACTTCCGCGCGAAGCAACACGTTGGCATTGTCCGTTTCTTCTATTTGATAAGGTCTGCGATAGGAGCTCGGGTAAAACAGCACGCGTTTTTCGCCCAGCATGGATTCCAAATCATTGAGGTAAAACGCAGCGTTTTCCTTGTCTTCCAGGATGAGTAAAATGGGTTTTTCTGTCTGTTGAAAAATGGCTGCGAGCGCAAAAGAAAGTGCCGAACCGCTGAGACCGGTAACCGTTGAAAAACAGCTGTTTTTTTCGGATGAGACGTAAGCATTCAAGGCAACAATCGAAGGATGTTGCTTGTAAAGCTCGAGGATTGCTTCAAAATTCATCGGCGCAAAGATACATTTTTTGGAAGTTTTAACTACCAGGAATTCAACCTTAAATTTGAACACAATAATCGCGATATTTTTCCCAAAAAGAAGCTAAAAAAATGAAAAACAAAAAGCGAATATTCGCTACCTTTGTGGAGATAAAAAACCAATTAAATGTCTATTTCAGATTTATATTCGACCGGATTTAGAGAAAGAAACCGCGACCATTTTGCCGCCATTATACGTGTGGCGCTTTCGGACGGCGACATCAGTGCGGAAGAAAAAGCTTTTTTGGATCGATTGGCCAAAAACTTGGATGTTTCCGAAGAGGAATATGCCACAATTTTAAAGAATCCGACAAAATATCCGGTCAATCCGCCGCTGACCTATATTATGCGTATCGAGCGACTTTTTGATTTAACACGAATGGTCTATGTTGACCACATTCCGGATGACGCCCAAATTCGATTGCTTCACCGATTGGGAATTGCATTGGGTTTTTCGCCTGCCAATGTAAAATACATCGTTGACAAAGCGTTGGATTTGGTAAGCAGAAAAGTGAGCCTCGAGATTTTTATTGATGAGATTAAGAACATGAATCGGTAGTTGATTCAAAAGATTGATTTCATTTGGGTAAGCTCGCGTTGATTTCCTGAATTTTTTTCAAGATTTCGTCACGTCCGTTGTTGTTTACAGCAGAGGTTATAAATGTTTCCGGCAACTCTTCCCACAAACTTTCAAGCAATACTTTTTTATAGGCTTCCACATTGAGGATGGCGCGTTGCGAGCCTACTTTGTCTGCTTTGGTAAACACCATAAAAAAAGGTATTTCATTGACTCCGAGCCATTCTAAAAATTCCAAATCTATTTTTTGGGGTTCCAAACGAATATCGAGTAGCACAAAAGCGGCAACCAATTGTTCGCGTTGCAGAAAATAATCGGTGATGTATTCTTGGAAAACCGATTTTGATTTTTTGGAAACTTTCGCATATCCGTAACCGGGCAAATCGACCAAAAACCAGTTTTTATTTATCAAAAAATGATTGATAAGTTGGGTTTTTCCTGGTTTGCTCGAAGTTTTCGCCAAGTCCTTTCGGTTCGTCAACATGTTGATGAGGGAAGATTTTCCGACATTCGAACGTCCAATAAAAGCGTATTCCGGCAATCGGTCTTTCGGACACTTGGCAACTTCTGAATTGCTGATTAGAAATTCAGCAGATGAGATTTTCATTTAGATAACGAATTTGAATCCGCTAAGTTCCGGATTTATTTTTAAGATAATTTTCTTGATTAAAATGCGCGTTTGACAAGCCATCCGTGCATCAACTGATTGAATTCGTCCGGGTGTTCCATCATTGGCGCATGCCCGCATTCATCAATCCAAAACAATTCTGAATCGGGCAATAATTTATTAAAATCAACAGCAACTTCAGGCGGTGTCACCTTGTCGTTTCGTCCCCAAATAATACAAGTAGGCGTATTCATTTTCGGTAAATCTTTTGCCATGTTGTGTCGAATGGCACTTTTGGCAATAGCCAAGGTTTTGATGAGTTTGTTGCGATCGTTTACCGTGGCATAGACCTCATCAACAATCTCTTTGGAAGCCATGTTGGGGTCGTAAAAAACATCTTCACTTTTTTTCTTAATGTATTCGTAATCACCGCGTTTAGGGTAAGATTCGCCCATGGCATTTTCATACAAACCTGAGCTTCCCGTGATGATTAACGCTTTTACTTTCTCCGGATACATTTTTGTAAAAAGCAGCCCGATATGTCCACCCAAAGAATTTCCCAAAAGAATGACCCGATCCAATTTTTTATACTTCAAAAAGGCATTCAAGTATTTGGCAAAACTTCGAACGTTTGTATTGATGAGCATCATGGAATACAAAGGTAATTCGGGGATGATGATGCGATAATTTTTTTCGGGAAAATAGCTGAATACACCTTCAAAATTGCTCAATCCACCCATCAAACCATGAAGAATCACGATGGGTGTGCCTGAGCCGTGTTCAATGTATTTAAACTTTCCTTCTTTGATAATTTCTTCTAACATGGGCAGTATTCACTAACTGTGACAAATATAGATATTCTATCCGTATATCATAACAATTTTGAACATATTCAATCGAATTTACAGAAGATTAACACCTCGGTTTTTTCTTCATCAAAATATTTCTAAAAATGAATCGAACTTTCCTCAAAACAAGTTTGTTAACATCTTCAAGAACCCCAAAACGGCTTATTCTACTTAAAATCTCTTGAACTTATTAACAATGTGGTATAAAGTGGTAAAATGTGGAATTTTTTTAATTATATTTGAACTTTCAAAACTTACAACTTGACCAATTTTATAGGGACATACGAGTGTAAAGCAGACAGCAAGGGAAGGCTGATGATTCCCAATGCGTTAAAAAAACAGTTGGAGCCATTGTTCAGCCGAGGTTTTGTGTTAAAGCGTGCTGTTTTTCAACCCTGTTTGGAGTTGTATCCGATGGATGAGTGGGATTTGTTGATGCAAAAAATCAACAAGTTGAATCGGTTCAACAAGAAGAACAATGATTTTATCAGAAGATTTACTGCCGGGGTGAAGGTGATTGAACCCGATCAGACTGGGCGATTGCTCATACCAAAAGATCTTATTTCTTTTTCGGGAATTGACAAAGAGCTGGTGTTGTCTTCCGCGATCAACATCATCGAGATTTGGGATAAAGAGCGCTACGAAGCAGCCATCAACGATGCTGCCGGAGATTTTGCAGATTTGGTCGAAGAAGTAATGAATGACGACCATGAATGATGAAAGAAGCTACCACGACCCGGTTTTGTTGTATGATGCTGTTGAGGGGCTAAATATTAAACGGGATGGTGTTTATGTCGATGTTACTTATGGCGGAGGCGGACATTCAGCAGAGATATTGAAAAGACTTGGTGATCAAGGGAAGCTTTTCGCTTTTGACCAAGATGAAGATGCAATAGCGAATAAGGCAGTTGACACGCGATTGGTGTTTATACAAGAAAATTTTCGATTCATGAAAAACCATTTGCGATTTCACGGAGTGAAAAAGGTAGATGGTATATTGGCAGATTTGGGCGTTTCATCTCATCAATTTGATCGGCCCGAGAGAGGGTTTTCAACACGTTTTGACAGTCTGCTCGATATGCGAATGAGTCAAACAGCAACATTGACGGCAAAGCAAGTCATCAATGAATACGATGAGGATGCGTTGAAAAAAATGTTTTTTGAATATGGTGATTTGTCAAACGCAAAAGCTTTGGCGACAACGATTGTCAATGATAGAAAAGTAAAAACCATAGAAAGTTCTTTGGATTTGAAAACCGCATTGAAGCGATTTTTGCCGCAACATCATGCGCACAAGATTTTGGCCAAAATATTTCAAGCCGTTCGCATCGAGGTCAATCAAGAAATGGAAGCGCTCAAAGAAATGTTGACACAAACCGAACAGTTGCTCAATCCGGGCGGAAGATTGGTGGTTATTTCCTATCATTCTTTGGAAGATCGGTTGGTGAAAAGATTTATGAAAAACGGACTTTTTGAAGGCGAACCACAGCGCGATGTTTTTGGAAATTATGAGGTTCCATTCAAAAAGATAAACGGTTTGATAGTTCCTTCAAAAGACGAAATTAATAAGAACAATCGTGCGCGAAGTGCGAAACTCAGAATGGCCGAGCGATTATGAAGACGAATATTTATAGTTTGCTGAAAGGTAGGTTTTTAACCGAAGAAGATGCGCCGGGCAACTGGGGTTTTATTATCTATTTATCGCTTTTGGCGATGGGCATGATTTCAAGCGCGCATAGAGCAGATCAGAAAGTGGTGTTGATTTCGACCTTGAACAAGGAAGTTAAATCGCTGCGTTCGGAATATGTCGATGTGAAAAGTAAACTGATGATACTCAAATTGGAATCAACCGTTACGCCCATTATGCAAAAAAGAGGGTTACGCATATCGGAAGATCCGCCTGTTAAAATTGTTGTTTCTGTACCTAAAAAATAAATCTATTCTGAATTGGAGAAAGATTCTTACATATTAAAAAGATTGTATTGGACTTCATTTTTTATGTTGATAATCGCTATTTGCATTGTTGTGAAAATGGTAGATCTTCAACTGACCGGTGGCGATGAATATCGGAAAAAAGCCGAAGCCGCCATGGTAAAAAACTTCACCATCGAACCCAACAGAGGAAGCGTGTTTTCATCCGACGGAAGCCTGTTGGCCGCATCGGTACCTGAGTTTGAAGTTCGTTTTGATGCAGTTACCGTATCTGAGAAAGTATTTTCATCCGATGTAAAATCGCTTGCAGACTCGCTGTCGGTTTTTCTCAGGATACCCAAATCGGAAATACTCAAAAAACTTCAGCGCGCGCGCCTCTCAAAAAACAGATATCTCCCGATTGCCCAACACCTAAGCTATTCAGACTATCTGCGCATAAAAAAATTCCCCATTTTCAAAGAAGGACCCTACAAGGGCGGATTGATAACCGAGCAACAAACCATTCGCGAACATCCTTTGGGGAATTTGGCTGAAAGAACCATCGGATATGATCAGATAAATTACCAAGGGAACAGGGTTTTGTTGGGAATTGAAGGTGGATATACCGACTATTTGAAAGGGAAACAAGGGCAAAGACTCAAACAAAAAATTGCGGACAACCAATGGAAACCGGTCAACGACAACAACGAAGTTGAGCCTCAAGATGGTTATGACGTGGTAACAACCATCGACCTGACCATACAAGACATTGCGCATCATGCATTACTCGAACAACTCGAAAAATACCAAGCCGACCACGGTACGGTAGTCGTTATGGAAACAGCAACCGGCGATGTGAAAGCGATTGTCAACCTGGGTAGGGGTAAATCGGGTACGTATTCGGAGACAATAAACTATGCCGTTGGCGAATCGCACGAACCGGGCTCTACATTCAAAGTTATTGCCATGACGGCCGCTTTGGAAGACAAAGTAATAGACACAAGTTATGTAGTGGATACAGAAAATGGGGTGATATCCTTTTATGGAAGAAAAGTAAGAGACTCCAACCACAAAGGTTACGGAAAAATAAGTGCTGCCAAAGCCATCGAAGTTTCTTCAAATACAGGCGTAGTCAGGATTATCACCGATAAATATGGTGACAATCCAAAAAAATTTACGGATAGGCTTGCAGAAATGGGCATCAATCAAAAACTAGGCTTGCCTTTGGCAGGAGAAGGAATCCCGAAAATCCCCAGCCCGGATAAAAAAGGCTGGAATGGTCTTTCGCTTCCCTGGATGGCTTTCGGTTATGGCGTTTCTCTGACACCGCTGCAAATTTTAACTTTTTATAACGGAATTGCAAACAATGGTGTTTCTGTCAAACCTCGTTTTGTCAAAGAAATCAAGTTTTGGAATGAAACCGTTGCTACCATCGATACTGAAATCATCAACCCGAAATTGGCTTCGGAAGAAACTTTAAAAAAAATCAGAAAAATACTTGAAAACACCGTAGAGAGAGGAACAGGTAAATCCTTATACAATCCCGATTTTTCGATGGCAGGCAAAACCGGAACTTGTCAGACTGATTATTGGAAAGGCGAGGTGAGTTACATTTCAAGTTTCGTAGGATATTTTCCGGCGGTAAACCCAAAGTTTTCATCAATTGTGGTCATTCACAAACCCAATAAAAACATTGGCTATTACGGAGCAGATGTGTCAGGTCCGGTTTTTAAAAAAATAGCTCAAAAAGTGTACACACAATCTGTTAACGTATCAAAAATAATTTTAAAACCCGTATTAAACGATTCAGTCAGAATAGATTATAACCGATATTTTTTGCTTTCAAGAAATCCGCTTGCACGTATGCCCGACCTCATCGGCTTGTCGGGAATGGATGCCGTCACGCTGCTCGAAAACAACGGTTACAAAACCCAAACAGTTGGAAGTGGAAAAGTCGTAAAACAATCGGTAAAACCGGGAGACACATTGAATGTTAAAAAAGCCATCCTATTGGAATTGCTATGATGAATTTGAAAGACATATTGTATAAATTACCCATCGAAGCCGTATGGGGAAGCACAGATTTGTCTATTCGCAACATCACGTTTGATTCATCGAAAGCCGGCAGCGACAATCTATTTGTTGCCATAAAAGGAACGAATGCAGATGGGCATCGATTTATTGAAGACGCAATTGCAAAAGGAGCAAAAGCCGTTGTTTGTGAGCAATTACCCGAAAACAGGCCGGATAAAGTCAGTTTTATTGAAGTGACTGACAGTAAAAGAGCATTGGCACTCATCGCTGCAAATTTTTATGATCATCCTTCCGAAAAACTCAAACTTGTGGGTGTAACCGGAACCAACGGCAAAACTACCGTGGCAACTTTGTTGTATGAATTGTTTAGAAAACTTAATTGCAAAGCCGGATTGTTGTCAACCATCGCTGTTAAAATAGATGGTAATTCGATAGAAGCCACACACACCACACCAGATTCTATTAGCATCAATCACTATCTGAACGAAATGGTGGAAGCCGGGGTTGAATATTGTTTTATGGAGGTAAGTTCGCACGGCATCCATCAGCAACGCACAACCGGATTGAACTTTGCAGGAGGCATTTTTACCAACCTCACCCATGATCATTTAGACTATCACAAAACCTTTGCGGAGTATCGCGATGTAAAAAAATCATTTTTTGACCAACTTCCCAAAAGTGCTTTCGCACTGACCAATGCTGACGACAAAAACGGATTGTTCATGTTGCAAAATTCGCCAGCAAAAAAACACACTTACGCGGTCAAAACCGAAGCAGATTTCAAAACGAAACTTTTGGAAAATCAGTTTGAAGGCTTGGTGCTGAAAATAGACAACAACGAAGTTTACACCAAATTAATTGGGCTTTTCAATGCCTACAATCTAACCGCCATTTACGGTGCAGCCATACTTTTGGGCGTCGAAAAATTGGAAGTATTGCGCTTGCTGACCGAGTTGGAAACTGTTTCAGGAAGGTTTCAATTCATTCGCTCTCAACAAAAAATTGTGGCCATTGTTGATTATGCACACACGCCGGATGCTTTGAAAAATGTGTTGGAAACCATCAACGAAATTCGTACACACAACGAAAAATTGATAACCGTGGTGGGTTGTGGTGGCAACCGGGACAAACAAAAAAGACCAGTGATGGCTGAAGTAGCCGCCAGCATGAGCGATTTGTCAATATTCACCAGCGACAATCCGCGAAGCGAAGACCCCGAAACCATCATTCAGGAAATGGAAGTTGGCATTCCTGCACAATATACCAACAAGGTGTTGAGCATAACCGATAGAAAACAAGCCATCCGAACGGCATGTTCGTTGGCAAACCCGAACGACATCATTTTGGTCGCAGGGAAAGGACACGAAACCTACCAAGAAATAAAAGGCGTGCGAACCCATTTTGACGATATGGAAACAGTTGACGAAACACTCAAATCACTAAACAAATAAAAGACTATGCTATATCATTTATTTGATTATTTGAATCAATATTTTGAAATTCCGGGTGCGGGCTTGTTTCAATACATTTCATTTCGCTCGGGATTTGCAGCCTTACTTTCTTTGCTTATTTCTGCTGTTTACGGCAAAAAAGTTATTTTGTATTTACAAAAAAAACAAGTAGGCGAAACTGTTCGTGAACTCGGGTTGGAAGGACAATCTCAAAAAGCTGGTACGCCGACCATGGGTGGAATTATCATCATTTTAGCGACTGTCATTCCTGTTTTGTTACTCTCTAAATTAGACAACATCTACATCATCTTGTTGTTGATTACCACATTTTGGATGGGATGCATCGGTTTTATAGATGATTACATCAAGGTTTTTAAGAAAGATAAAGAGGGACTCAAAGGCAAGTTTAAAATGGTCGGTCAACTTGGTTTGGGATTGATAGTAGGAAGTGTGTTGTATTTTCATCCCGGTGTGACTGTCAGAGAAGCCAACATTCACAACAACGGGGTTTCGACTGAAAAAAATACATCAGTCAAAAAAGACATCAAGTCAACCAAAACAACCATCCCGTTCTTCAAAAACAACGAACTCAACTATGCGGATTTTATAACCTGGATAGACAAAGATTTGGCATCCTATGCTTGGTTAATATTTATTCCATTGGTGATATTTATCATCATGGCGGTTTCAAACGGCGCTAATCTGACGGATGGAATTGACGGGCTTGCGGCGGGGAGTTCAGCGATTATAGTACTCACCCTCGGTATTTTTGCATGGATTTCTGGTAACGTAATTTTCTCCCAATACTTGCAAGTGATGTACATCCCAAATTCGGGCGAGATGACGGTTTTTATTGCCGCTTTTACGGGTGCTTTGATTGGATTTCTTTGGTACAACAGTTATCCTGCCCAAATATTTATGGGCGACACGGGTAGTTTAACCATCGGTGGCATCATCGCTGTCATTGCCATTGCCACCCGAAAAGAATTGTTGATTCCCTTGCTCTGCGGAATATTTTTGGCAGAAAACCTTTCAGTAGTAATGCAGGTGAGTTATTTCAAATACACCAAAAATAAGTTTGGTGAAGGCAGGCGCATTTTCAAAATGTCTCCGCTTCATCATCATTATCAAAAAAGCGGCTTTCACGAAAGTAAAATCGTGACGCGTTTTTGGATTGTCGGAATTGTACTGGCCATATTGAGTATTGTAACCCTAAAAATCAGATGAGATGAAGTCTGTAAAACAAAGATTGGTGGTTTTAGGCGGCGGGGAAAGCGGTGTGGGCGCAGCTCTTTTGGGCATTCAAAAAGGATATGATGTTTTTGTGTCTGACAAAGGAAAAGTTGTTGAAAAATACCAGGCCGAATTGAAAGCTATGGGTGTCGCTTGGGAAATGGAGAAACACTCAGAAGACAAAATATTGAATGCGGATTTGGTAGTGAAAAGTCCCGGAATTCCTGATAAGACGCCATTGATTCAACAATTGAAAGCAAAACAAATTTTGGTGATTTCCGAAATAGAATTTGCCGCCATGCATACCCAAAATACCTGTGTCGGAATCACAGGAAGCAATGGCAAAACAACCACCACGATGCTCACATACCACATTCTTAAAGATGGCGGGTTAGATGTAGCTGTTGCAGGAAATATCGGGAGCAGTTTTGCGCGTGAAGTAGCTGAGGAAGATTGCCCCTTTGTAGTGGTCGAAATCAGTAGTTTTCAGTTAGACGACGTTGCTACCTTCAAACCGCACATTGCCATTCTGACCAACATCACGCCAGATCATTTGGATCGGTATGAATACAAATTTGAAAAATACATCGAATCGAAATTCAGGATTACCATGAACCAAACCGAAAAAGATTATTTAATCTATGACGGTGATGATGAGGTGATTGCCGAATGGCTAAGCAAGCATGAAATTCGAGCCAAAAAAATACCCTTTTCCATTAAAAAAAAACTCAATTACGGAACCTATATAAACAAGCACAATATCATGATAAACATCACTGAAGAATGTATAAGCATCTCGAGAGACGAATTGGCACTCGAAGGCAAACACAACCTCAAGAACGCCATGGCTGCCTCAACAGCTGCTCACTTGCTCAAAATCAGAAAAGAGAGCATCCGTCACAGTCTTTCCAATTTTGAAGGCGTGCCGCATCGATTGGAAAAAGTGAAAAAAGTGGTGGGTGTCACCTACATAAATGACTCCAAAGCGACCAACATAAATTCTACTTTTTATGCCTTGGAGTCAGTTCAAACACAGATCATTTGGATAGTGGGTGGGCAAGACAAAGGAAACGATTACCACGAGCTTTTGCCCATGGTGAACCAAAAAGTGAAGGCCATTATTTGTTTGGGTATTGACAATGCAAAAATCATTGACACTTTTCAAAACACGGTAGAGGTGATGGCAGAAACCCACTCCATGCAGGAGGCAGTCAAGATGGCTTACCAATTATCGGAAAGCGGCGACACGGTTTTGTTGTCTCCGGCTTGTGCAAGTTTTGATTTGTTCAGAAATTATGAAGACCGTGGAGATCAATTTAAAGAAGCAGTAAAAAAACTATAACATGAACGGATGGTTCAAATATTTGGAAGGTGACAAAACCATTTGGGCGGTAGCCGCGCTTTTGGGTGTCTTCTCTTTTTTGCCCGTGTACAGTGCCAGCAGCAATTTGGTACATCTATACGGACAAGGGAACACCTTCTCGTATTTGTTCAAACATTTATCACATTTACTTTTAGGTTTTTTTATTATTTACGGCATACACAAGATTCCGTACAAATATTTTAGTGGACTTTCGGTGATTTTATTTCCGGTAATTATTGCCCTACTCATCTATACACTTTCACAAGGCAACACAGTACAAGGTGCAAATGCCAGTCGTTGGATACGGATTCCTTTCATCGGACTCAGTTTTCAAACTTCTGCTTTTGCCGTGGTAGTTTTGTTAGCTTATGTCGCCCGATATTTATCGAAAAACATCAACAAAGAGCTGACTTTTAAAAGAACCTTACTCACGCTTTGGCTACCAGTGATGACAGTATTAATGTTCATTTTACCGGCCAATTTTTCGACAACAGCTATCGCGTTTACCATCATTTTAATCTTGGTTTTTATCGGAAAACATCCAATCAAATACATACTCAACATCATCGGAATTGGTCTTGCTGCATTGGTTTTGTTTATTCTTTTGGCAAAGGCATTTCCCGGTTTATTGCCCAATCGCGTAGATACGTGGATGAATCGGATAGAAAACTTTACCTCAAACGATGAAAACAGCGATCAGTATCAAACAGACAAAGCAAAAACAGCCATCGCCACTGGCGGTGTATTCGGTTTGGGACCCGGGAAAAGCATTCAAAAAAACTTTCTGCCACAGTCGTCTTCCGATTTTATTTACGCCATCATCTCAGAAGAATTTGGCATGATTGGCGCCATGTTTTTGTTGCTTTCCTACTTGCTTTTGCTTTTCAGGATTGTCATCGTTTCCAAAAAAGCACCGACCAATTTTGGCGCTTTGTTAGCCATAGCGATGGGCTTGCCTATTGTTTTTCAGGCGTTCATCAACATGGGAGTGGCGGTTGGATTGTTTCCCGTCACCGGGCAAACTTTGCCGCTTATCAGCAGTGGCGGAACATCCATTTGGATGACCTGTGTGTCTTTGGGAATCATCTTGAGTGTGAGCGCGGGAAGGGTGCCGACTCCCATCGAAAGTGAAAATTTTGAAAGTATCGATGAAATGGAAAAAGAAATGGCCAATCCGTTAGAAATATTAAGTGAAACATAAAAAATAGTCAAAGTGAGTCAATTAAAATTCATCTTATCAGGCGGCGGAACCGGGGGACATATCTACCCGGCCATTGCCATTGCCGATGAGTTGAAAAAAAGACATCCGGATGCTGAAATTCTTTTTGTAGGCGCAAAAGGACGAATGGAAATGGAAAAAATTCCACAAGCCGGATACACGATTGAAGGACTTTGGATATCCGGTCTTCAACGCAGTTTGAGTTTGTCTAATTTGAGTTTCCCATTCAAAGTTATTAAAAGCATTTTTCAATCGAGGAAAATACTCAATCGATTCAAACCCGATGCAGTCATCGGCACCGGCGGGTTTGCGAGCGGTCCTTTGCTTTATGCCGCAGCTTCCAAAAAGATTCCGACCCTCATTCAAGAGCAAAACTCATATCCCGGCATCACCAACAAGATTCTTTCCAAAAAGGTGAATGTGATTTGTGTTGCATACGAGAACATGGAACGCTATTTTCCAAAATCAAAATTATTGCTGACAGGAAATCCGTTGCGATCCGATTTGACAGGAGTAATGTTGAAAAATAAGACAGCCGTGACACACTTCGGATTGGATTCAAACAAAATTATTGTGCTGGTTTTGGGTGGAAGTTTAGGAGCGAGAAACATCAACATATTGATTGAGAACAATCGCGAATACTTCATTCAAAAAGATATTCAGGTCATATGGCAAACCGGCAAATATTATTTCAATAATTACAAAAAATATGACCGCGAGACGATCCGCGTGGTGCCTTTTATCAACCGAATGGATTTGGCATATCAGGCGGCAGATATCATTGTTTCGCGATCAGGCGCGCTTTCTGTATCCGAGTTGAGTTTGGTAGGGAAATCCGTTGTTTTTATCCCTTCACCCAACGTTGCTGAGGATCATCAAACCAAAAACGCAAAAGCCATAGCCAGTCAAGATGCAGCCATCTTATTAGAAGAAAAACAAGCCGAAAAAGATTTTAAATCGATACTTTCATCATTATTAGAATCCGAAAGTGAAAGAAATTTGTTGGGGAAAGCAATTAAAAAATTAGCCAGACCCGATGCTGCACAACGGATTGTAGATGAAATCGAAAAATTAATAAAAAAAGCATGAACCCGACAGAAAAAGAGCAGATTTATTTTATCGGTATCGGAGGTATCGGGATGAGTGCTTTGGCTCGATACACCAAGTTGAAAGGCAAGGAGGTTGCGGGCTACGACAAAACGCCCACTGCACTCACGCGTTCTTTGAATGAACAGGGTATTCCGGTGATTTATGAAGATGAAATCCAATTGATTCCGGAGTCATTCAAAAACGCAAACCTTACTTTGGTTGTTTACACGCCTGCCGTGCCGCCCGATAATAAAATTTACAGCTTTTTTTTGAAGGAAGGTTTTACACTGCTGAAACGATCCGAATTTTTAGGTAAAATAACAGAAAACGAACACTGCCTGGCCATAGCGGGAACGCACGGAAAGACCACGACATCCTCCTTGTTGGCCCATTTGCTCAAACACAGCGGGATGAATATTACCGCATTTTTGGGCGGGATCAGTCAGAATTACCACTCCAATTTGATACTCGACGGCAACGATGCCGTGGTAGTAGAAGCCGATGAATTTGATCGTTCATTTCTAAGGCTAAAACCCTACTTTTCAGCAGTCACTTCGATGGATGCCGATCATTTGGATATTTATCAAAACAAGGAAAATTTGGATGAAGCATTCCGAACTTTTGTTGCCAACACCCAAAAAGAAGGAAAAGTTTTTGTGCAAGAATCGTTGCCTTTAGAAGGAATTCGATATGGCTTCGGTGTACATGCCGATTATCGCTTGCTGAATGTTAAAACCATCGAAGGTGTGTATCACTTTGATATTCAAAACCAAGAAACAATTTATAAAGATTTCGAGTTTTCCCTGCCCGGTGAACACAATTTGCTCAACGCGACGCTTGCGTTTGCGATGGCTAAAGAGTGGGGTGTGGAAGTCAATCAGTTAAAATTGGGTTTAAAGTCGTTTGAAGGCGTAGAGAGACGATTTACCTATCACATCAAAACCGATGGATTGGTGCTGATTGACGATTACGCCCACCATCCGACCGAGATTGCAGCAGCATTTGAGGCGGTAAACACTTTTTATCCGAACAAGAAAAAAACGGTGGTATTTCAGCCGCATTTGTTCAGCCGAACCAAAGATTTCGCAGTTGAATTTGCTAAAGAATTGGCAAAATTTGATGAGATTTTCTTGCTTGAAATTTATCCGGCTCGAGAAAAACCGATTTCCGGAGTTGACTCAAATTGGCTGTTGTGTTTGATTGATAACCCAAACAAAAGGTTGGTCTCAAAAGAAAATTTGATAAAAACTGTACAAAATTCAACCCCCGAAGTAATCATAACCTTGGGAGCAGGTGATATTTCAGATTGGGTTGAACCGTTAAAAAATGCATTAATCCATGAAAATTAACTGGCTACTTATTAAAAACACGATTTTGGGAGGCTTCACTATTTTTTTGGTGGGCTTCACCAATAAGCGTTTTGATGCCCGAAAACCGGAACGCATAAACATTGTTTTTGAGGGTAAAAGCAAGCAATTCATGACCGATTCGATGGTTAATAAATTGTTAATACAAAAAAATAGAAACGTTTCAAGTTTTTCCTATTCTGAAGTAGATTTGAATGGGATAGAACACCGCCTCAAAAACAATCCCTACGTTCGTGACGCACAAGTTTATATGACTATCAATAAGTCAATTGAGGTAGAAGTTACTCAAAAAACACCGATTGCAAGGGTGACTGCGAATAGGGCTTTTTACTTGGATGAAGCGGGAAATAAAATGCCACTTTCACCCAATTTTTCGGCAAGAGTGATTTTGATAGATGGAATGATAGATAAAAAAAACAGGGAAGGCGCGTATGCGTTAGTTCGAGAAATTAACAACGATCCTTTTCTAAAACAAATTTTCATAGGTGTTAAGTGTTTGGAAAATAAAAGATTTTTACTGATTCCGAGGAAATTTGATTATGAGGTTTATTTTGGAGGTGCGGTCGATGTTAAGCAAAAATTAAAAAATTACAAGTCGTTTTTTCAATATGCAGAGATAAAAAATCTGCATAATCAATATGAAAAAATAAATTTACAGTTCAAGAATCAAATCGTTTGTACAAAAAAAATAAAGTCATGAAGCATAAAAACATCGCCGTAGGATTGGACATCGGTACGACCAAAATCGTTGCCATGATTGGAGCCGAAAACGAATACGGTAAGGTAGATATACTGGGTGTTGGCAAAGCAAAAAGTTTGGGTGTTCACAGGGGTGTGGTAAATAATATTACCCAAACCATCCAATCTATCCAAGCCGCCGTGATGGATGCCGAATCTCAAACAAATATGAAAATCAAAGAAGTGGTGGTTGGCATTGCCGGACAGCACATCCGCAGTCTGCAACACAGCGACTACATCACCCGTAGCAATCCCGAATCGGTGATAGATGAAAACGACATTGATCGGCTTGTGAATCAGGTTTACAAACTGGCCATGCTTCCCGGTGAGGAGATTATTCATGTTTTGCCACAGGAGTACAAAGTAGATGGACAGCCCGAAATCAAAGAGCCGGTTGGAATGTACGGCGGACGTTTGGAAGCCAATTTTCATGTGGTTGTCGGGCAAGTTTCATCCATACGCAATGTTGCCCGTTGTATCAAAAGCGCAGGATTGGAATTGGCAGGTATTACTTTAGAACCACTCGCTTCGGCCAATGCAGTTTTGAGCCAAGAAGAAAAGGAAGCCGGCGTAGCACTCATCGATATTGGTGGTGGCACGACAGATTTGGCGATTTTCAAGGACGGTATCATCAGGCATACTGCCGTCATTCCATTTGGCGGAAATGTAATCACCGAAGACATCAAAGAAGGTTGTTCCATCATCGAAAAGCAAGCCGAGTTGCTCAAACTCAAATTTGGATCGGCATGGCCCGGCGAAAACAAAGACAATGAAATTGTTTCCATTCCGGGGCTTCGCGGTCGTGACCCGAAAGAAATCACGCTGAAAAACCTGTCCAAAATTATTCATGCCCGCGTGGTGGAAATCATCGAACAAGTATATCTCGAAATCAAAAACTACGGGCACGAAGAGCAAAAGAAAAAACTGATAGCCGGCATCGTGCTCACAGGAGGTGGCGCACAACTCAAACATCTCAAGCAATTGGTGGAATACATCACCGGTATGGACACGCGCATCGGGTTTCCAAACGAACATTTGGCCGGCGATTCAGACAGCGAAACCACCAGCCCGATTTATGCAACCGCAGTCGGATTGTTGATGAATGCCTTGGAACGAAACAATAATTTTGTTGAGATTCCTGGTGAAGAAAAGGCAAAAGAAGAAGAAAAAATCATCGAAGAACCTGTTCAACAGATTTTTAAAACAGAACCCAAACCACAACGAAAATCAATCATCGAAAAGTGGTCAGACAAATTGAAAGACTTTTTAGACAACGCAGAATAACTATATAATACACACACCATGAGCAACACAGATTTTGGCAACATTTCGTTTGACCTTCCCAAAAATCAATCAAACGTAATCAAAGTAATCGGTATCGGAGGTGGCGGGAGCAATGCCGTCAACCACATGTATCAATTGGGTATAAAAGGGGTTGATTTTGTCATTTGCAACACCGATGCACAAGCATTAGAAAACAGTCCAGTTCCCAATAAAATTCAATTGGGTGTCGGGCTGACAGAAGGTTTGGGTGCCGGTGCCAATCCGGAAGTAGGAGAGAAGGCAGCTCTCGAAAGTTTTGAAGACATCAAAAGTTTGTTGCAACATCAAACCAAAATGTTGTTTATCACCGCGGGTATGGGAGGCGGAACTGGAACTGGTGCTGCACCCGTGATTGCGAAAATGGCAAAAGAGCTCAATATATTAACCGTCGGGATTGTGACCATGCCTTTTGGTTTCGAGGGAAAACTCCGAAACGAGCAAGCCACAAAAGGACTGGAAAACCTCAGAAGGAATGTCGATTCATTGGTCGTTATCAACAACAACAAGCTACGGGAGGTCTATGGTAATTTGGGATTCAAAGCAGGTTTTTCCAAAGCAGACGAAGTGTTGTCAACCGCAGCTCGCGGAATAGCTGAAGTAATTACACACCACTATACCCAAAATATCGACTTGCACGATGCCAAAACTGTTTTGTCAAACAGCGGAACAGCCATCATGGGGTCTGCCAAAGCCAGTGGTGAAAACAGGGCGCAAATAGCCATCAGCAAAGCCTTGGATTCACCTCTTTTGAATGACAATAAAATCACAGGTGCAAAAAATGTCTTGTTGCTCATCGTTTTTGGATCGTCTGAAATTACCTTAGATGAAATTGGCGAAATCAATGACCACATTCAGGGCGAAGCCGGACATGGAGCCAACATCATCATGGGTGTGGGTGAAGATTCATCGTTGGAAGATGCCATCGCGGTTACCATTATTGCTACCGGATTTAACGCCGATTTACAAAGTGAAATTGTTCACACCGAACCTAAAAAAATCATTCATACACTCGAAGACGAGCAAAGAGCAGAACAAAACCTGACTCCTAAAGCCACATTTTCCACACAACCCTTGGATTTTGAAATGCCCATTAAAAAATCCGTTGAAACAGTCGTAGAAAAAAACCCGATAATTAAATTGCCAAAAGAAAATGATTTGCTTGCGACCAATGAATTCATTAGGAGTATTGAGGTGTTAGATTTTGAAGAAATTAATGTTCGATCTACTGAAAATTTTATCATTCACGAAAAAATTGATGAAGTCGTGGAAGAGAAAACACAAGAATTTCATCATAACATTTACGAAGAAAAACAGGTAACTCTAACTTTTGATTTGCCGAAAGACAACCAAGAAAAACAGAAAACGGCGGAAGAAATAAGAGCAATCGAAGTCAACGCTGCCAAAGAATTTATTCCATTTTCAGAATCAACTTCCGAAGGAGTCAAAAGGTACAGTTTAGAAGATTACATGGAAATGGAATCGATGTTACTTGGCTCAAAAGCCCCTGTGAAAAAGACCCCTGAAAAAGCAGTAGAAACCGATGAATTATTTGATTTCAAAACCAACGTGACAGAAAAATCAAAACCGGCAGAACCCAAAAGAGAAGAATCGCATCTCGATCCGTTTGACAATCCGATTAGCGAAATATTGAAAGCGCGCGCCGATGAACGTCGCAAAAAAATGAAAGAATTCAACTACAAATTTACAGGACACATGGGGAATGTAGATGAGATAGAGCGCGAGCCAGCCTACAAACGAATGGGCATCGAAGTGGATAGCAAACCTGTTTCGCCTGACAATAAAATATCGAGAACTACATTGGAAATAAACAACGAAAACGAATTTACTTTCCGTTCAAACAATTCCTTTTTGCACGACAATGTGGATTGATAAAACTTTCATTTTTTAAAATAAAAATGAAGATTAAATCAAACTATATTTTGTAAATTTGCGAGCCTTAAAACGAAGGAATATGAGTTTAGAGTCACAAGTAATGGAAGCGATGAAAGTCGCCATGAAAGCAAAAGATACAGTTACTTTGGAAGCACTTCGTGCTGTCAAATCTGCTATTTTGTTGGCCAAAACTTCCGGAAGCGAAGGTGAGTTGAAAGAAGCAGATGAAATGGCACTTTTGCAGAAATTAGTCAAACAACGCAGAGATAGTGCCGCTATCTATCAACAACAAAACCGTGCGGACTTGGCAAATCCTGAATTGGCTCAAGTTGCGGTAATTGAGCAATTTCTGCCAAAACAACTTTCAGAAGACGAAGTGGAAGCTGCCATTAAACCGATTGTTTCGAGGTTAGGAGCAAGCAGCATCAAAGACATGGGTAAGGTAATGGGAGAAGCTTCAAAGGAATTGGCAGGAAAAACAGATGGAAAAACCATTTCGCTAATCGTTAAGAAATTGCTTTCTTAAACGGCATTTCAAGTCTGTATAATAAAAAATTAGGGCCTCGTAGTTCAACTGAATAGAATATCAGATTTCGGCTCTGAGGGTTGGGGGTTTGAATCCCTCCGAGGTCACTTTTAAAAAAGGTTTTGAGCAATCAAAACCTTTTTTGTATTTGTAAATGAATTGTGTTTATTCTACACTATTCACCTCTATCCAGTAGCCGTCGGGATCCTGAAAATAGATTTGTTTGACTCCGTCGGCTCGAATCTTTATTTTATGAGATTCGCCTTCCCAATTGAAATATTTTATTTTTTTGGCATCAAGCGATTTGATAAAGTTTTCAAATCCGGCAACTGCCATCGCAAAATGGACTTCATTGGTAGCGTTGGATTCATCTCTTATAGTCGTGGCGGCAATCAGGTGTAATTCTTTGTCGCTCCCTAAAGACAACCACCTTCGTCCCATTTTTTCAGTGCGGTTGGTTATTTCCTTTAGGTGTAAGGTGTTTTTATAAAAGTCTGCTGAGCGATCGACATCTTTCACGGCCAGTGCGACATGGTTGAAAGTTGCCGAAAATGGTATTGAATCTTGTGCATTGGCAGACAAGGTAAAGATCAAAAGCAAGAATGATAAAGCAGGATTTTTCATTTTTTGGAATTTAATAATAAAAAATTATTGGGAATTTCGAATCGTTTGAATGGTTTGAATAACTTGTTTTACGTTCTTTTCAAGCGAAGCAAAATCCTTATTGGCCAAAATATTTTTGGATATCAATTGAGACCCCATCCCTACACAAGTAACACCCGCATCAAACCATGCCGATAAATTTTCATGAGTAGGTGAAACGCCTCCGGTTGGCATGATGCTCGTCCAGGGTTGAGGCCCTTTGATGGCTTTCACAAACTGCGGCCCGTAAATTTCTCCCGGAAATAGTTTGACGATTTCACAGCCCAATTCTTCCGCTTTGGCTATTTCGGTTAAGCTTCCACAACCCGCAGACCACAAGACTTTACGTCGGTTACAAGCCAGCGCGATATCCTCTCTCAACACCGGTGTGACGATGAAATTGGCACCCAAAGCCATGTATAAAGAAGCGGCAGCACCATCTGTGACAGAGCCTACACCCATCATCATACCGGGTAATTCTTTGATAGTGTATTTGGTCAGTTCACCAAAAACTTCGTGCGCGAAGTCACCGCGCGCCGTGAATTCCATCAAGCGGGCACCGCCTTTATAACAAGCTTTTAATACCTGTTTGCCCAGGTCGAGGTCACTGTTGAAAAACAAAGGAACCAATCCGGTTTCTTTCATTGCGGTTGCAACTTCAATTCTTGAAAATTGTGCCATGATTATGCTGTTTTATCGGGAAACTCTTCCGCTGGAATCGCCACCCATTAATTTTTCTACTTCTTCTACACTGACCAAGTTTGCGTCGCCTTTGATGGTGTGTTTCAGACACGAAGCGGCAACTGCAAAGTCCAATGCTTTTTGATTGTCTTCAGGATGTTGCAACAAGCCGTATATCAATCCGCCCATAAAGGAATCGCCTCCACCAACCCGGTCAACAATATCGGTGATTTGATATTGCTGCGATTGATACAGGGTTTTTCCATCGTATAAAACACCCGCCCAAGTGTTGTGGGAAGCCGAGATAGAACCTCTCAAAGTTGTGATTACCTTTTTTGCTTTTGGAAATTTTTTCATCATTTGCTCACAAACCGACAAGAATGCTTCTGCGGTCACATCATGTCCTTGCGTGGTGATGTCCAAACCTTCCGGTTTGATGCCGAAGTGTTTTTCAGCGTCTTCTTCATTCCCCAAAATGACATCACAATAAGAAGTTAATTCAGTCATGACAGTCTCTGGTTCGACTCCGTATTTCCAAAGTTTTGCGCGGTAATTCAAGTCGGTGGAAATGGTAATTCCCATTTGACTCGCCACTTTTACAGCTTCCAGACATGCATCGGCGGCTCCTTGTGAAATGGCGGGCGTGATGCCGGTCCAGTGAAACCATTGCGTGTCCTTAAAAACCACTTTCCAGTCAATCATACCCGGTTTGATTTCTGCCATCGATGAGTGCGCGCGGTCATAAACAACCTTGCTTCCCCTTGCCACTGCGCCGGTTTCTAGATAATAGATTCCTAAACGGTCGCCGCCATACACGATATGGTCAACTCCAACACCCCTCTTGCGCATTTCCATCATGGCACATTGCCCTATGTCATTCTTGGGTAAACGGGTCACAAAATTGACCGGAATCCCAAAATTAGCCAAAGAAACCGCCACGTTCGATTCGCCACCGCCATAGACTACATCAAAACAATCGGTTTGTGAAAATCTTAAAAATCCGGGCGGAGAAAGTCGGAGCATAATCTCACCAAAAGTAACAACATTCTTCATTTTTAGATGCTTTATAAATTAAATAGATTCGGTAAAAACAGAGTAATTTCGGGTATGTAACTCACCAACAACAAGACTAGAATCATGACTACCAAGAAGGGAAGCAAGGGTTTGATGACTTCTGTAACAGATACTTTTGCTACGCCACTACCCACAAAAAGAACGGTGCCTACCGGCGGCGTACACAAGCCAACGCATAAGTTTAACACCATCATAATACCAAAATGTACAGGGTGCATCCCCAACGAGACCATGACAGGTAAGAAAATGGGCGTGAATATCAAAACTGCAGGCGTTATATCCATAAATGTCCCGACTATCAATAAAATAATATTGATAATCAAAAGTATAACAAATTTATTGCTGAATTGATCCAACAAAAAACTACTGATTAACTCGGGGATGCTTTCAAAGGAAAACAACCATGACATCGCCATGGAAGTACAAATCAAGAACATAACGACTGCCGTGGTTTTGGCACTCATCAATAAAATGTTCGGGAAATCCTTTGTGCCGATGTCTCCGTAAATCAATGCCAACACAGCTGCGTAAAGAACGGCAATTGCCGATGCTTCGGTCGCGGTAAAAATGCCTGCAACGATTCCACCAACGACGATTATCAGTAAAAGCAAACTGAAAAATGCTTTTCGAAAATAGGTCCAGATTTCCATCATCGGGGTTTTCACCCCTTTGGCAAACCCCTTTTTGTAAGCAACAAAAGCAATATAAGCCATCAGGGCAAGCCCCAATAATATCCCCGGCAAGTAACCCGCGATGAACAAAGCCGCTACCGATGCCGTCCCGCCGCTTGCCAATGCATACACGATGAGGATGTTGCTGGGCGGAATGATTAAGCCGGTGGTCGAAGAGGTGATGTTTACCGATGCGCTGAATGATCTTGGATAACCCTCTTCTTCCATGCGGTCGGTCATAATACTCCCGATAGCCGAAGTTGCAGCAATGGCAGAACCCGAAATGGCACCAAACAGCATGGCGGCCAGCACATTCACATAAGCCAACCCGCCGGGCAGGCTTGCCACCAAAGATTTGGCAAAGTCAATTAGCCGGTTTGCCATACCGCCCCGTTTCATAATTTCTCCGGCCAGTACAAAAAATGGAATGGCCAAGAGGGCAAAACTGTCTATCCCGGTGGTCATCCGCTGGGCGATGGTGGTCAAAGCAGGAAGCCTGTCAATGTTTAACAGCAAACTGAGGGTTGTCGCGATTCCGATACTGTAAGCCACTGGCACTTTCAACATCAACAGTGCAAAAAAGCTCACAAACAACACAACGATACTGACAACTTCGATACTCATCTTTAGAGGCTTATTTGATTTTTATAAATTTTAGAAAGGTGATAAACGGAAAAACACATGATGAGCAAGCCGCTGATTGGCAAGATGGCATAAACGTAGCCTAATGGAATCTGCAAAGTTCCGGAGAGTTGTTCTAAATGTAAGGTGATGTAAACCAAATTAAACCCGCCGGCAACCATGACTGCAAGTGCAAAAAGCAAGATGAATACTTCGATGAGAATCGATAGTTTTTTTTTATTTTCAATTGAAAATTTACGGTACAAAAAATCCATTGACAAATGTTCTCTTTTGGCATTGAGATAGGCAGCTCCCAAAATGGACAACCAAATCAGCAAGAACCGGGCGAGTTCTTCCGTAAACGAAAAGGAGGCGTTCAAAAAATATCTCGAAAAAACTTGCAATAGCACATCAAAAAACAACAAGACGAATAGGGCAACCAAGAAAATTTCCATGATGCGACTTACTTTCTGAAATAGCAGATCTATTTTATTCATCCTTATTGAGCTTTAATTTGATTGACCCATCCAGACATTTCCGGATATTCTTTTAAAAAATTTTCCAAAACCGTTTTAGATTGTGCTGCAAAAAGTGATTTGTCCGGATAAATAACTTCTACCCCATATTCTTTGGCTATTTTCATGGATGCCTCATCCGCTTCCTGCCAATAGACTTTTTGGGCTTGCGAAGATTCGTCAACGGCTTCCTGCAACCATTTTTTTTCTTGGTCGGACAATTTATTCCAATATTTTGTGCTGACAATCAACACGTCGGGGACTGCGGAATGTTCGTCCATCGTCAGATATTTGCACACTTCATAATGTTGGGTGGAGACAAAGGAAGGCAGGTTGTTTTCAGCACCGTCCACCACACCTTGTTGGAGAGCTGTGTAGAGTTCGCCCAAAGCCATTGGTGTTGCCGAACCGCCCATGGCGTTGACCATATCGATTGACATGCGGTTGTTCATCACCCTGATTTTCATGTTTTTTAAATCTTCCGGTCTGCGGATGGGTTTTGTTTTGGTGTAAAAATTTCGGCTTCCGGCATCGTAAAAACACAAACCACGCAACCAAAATTTACTGCCTTTTTCGAGGATGGATTTGCCGATTTCACCTTCCAACACATTTGTCAGGTGTGCTTTGTCCCGAAACAAATAGGGTACACCTAATACCTGATATTCAGGGACGAAGTTTGCCAGAGTGGCAGCGCTCACCTTGGTTATGGCAATCGTTCCGATTTGCAACAATTCCAACACTTCCCGTTCCGAACCCAACTGCCCGTCCGAGAATATTTTGATTGTCAGTTTTCCGTCCGATTTTTTTGCCAGGGCCTTCTGAAAAGCCAAAAACCCTTTATGTACCGGGTGTGTTTGCGGTAAGTTATGCGCCAAATAAAGAACTTTTGAGCCGGGATCTTTTTTGCAAGAGCCCGACCCAAACAAAACGAGCAATAAAATTATGACTGTCTTTTTCATGTTTTTTATTTAAAATCAAAATAATTTACCGCGTTGTGGTAGCAAATATCCTGTATCATTTTGCCTAAGGAAGCAATGTCGTCTGGCACCAATCCGTTCTTTAAGTCATCTGCAATCAGGTTGCACAAAATCCTTCTGAAATACTCATGCCTTGGGAATGACAGAAAACTGCGGCTGTCGGTCAGCATGCCCACAAACCGGCTGAGCAGCCCGATGTTTGAAAGCGCGTTCAACTGTCTTTCCATCCCGTCTTTTTGGTCTAAATACCACCAGCCCGAACCGTACTGCATTTTTCCGGGCGTGTCGCCGTTGAAATTGCCCATCATGGCAGCGAACACTTCATTTTGGGCGGGATTCAGGTTGTAGGTGATGGTCTTAGCTAATTGATTGGTTTCATCTAATCGGTTCAATAATTTCGACAGAAAATCTGCCATCGGAAAATCGCCGATAGAATCGCAACCCACATCAGCTCCCAACTTTTTTTGCAGCCGACTGTTGTTGTTTCGGATGGCTCCCAAATGATATTGCTGCACCCAGCCTTTTTCGTAATATTTTTTCCCCAAGTAAAGAAAAAGACTCGATTTGTATTGATTGATTTCCGAAGGAGAGAGTTTTCCGCTTTTTAAAAATTTATTGAAAATCGTTGAAATTTCAGCTTCGGTAAAATCTACCATCGAATGTGCTCCACCGACTCCGAAATCGGACAATCGGCATCCATTTTGGTGGAAAAAATCAATTCTCGTATCAATTGCTAGCAATAAATTCGCGTAGTTTTCAATAGAAAACCCAACAACAGCTTCTAATTTTTTCAGGTAGTCTTGAAATCCTTCTTGATCAATCAGAAATAAATTATCCGAACGAAAAGCCGGATAAACTTTGGTGTAATAATTTTCCCGGGCGATTTGTCGGTGGCAATTGAGATTGTCAATAGGGTCGTCTGTGGTACAAACCACTTTCACGTTCATTTGTTCCAAAAGTTGCATCGGTGTTTTGGACGCCAAAACAGCATTTGCCTTTTCATAAATTTGTTTGGCATTTTCGGGTTGCAAGATTGTATCGATGTCAAAATAGCGTTTCAGTTCGAGTTGTGTCCAATGGAAAAGTGGGTTTCTCAAAGTATAAGGAACCGTTTCCGACCATTTCACAAATTTTTCTTCGGAAGTTGCGTTTCCCGTGATAAAATATTCATCGATGCCATTGGCACGCATCCCGCGCCATTTGTAGTGATCACCACTAAGCCAGGCTTCCGTGATGTTGCCGATCGGCGCATTTTCTGCCATTTGCGCAACCGGTAAATGACAGTGATAATCAATAATCGGCATGGCTTTCGCATAGTCGTGATACAGCGTTTCGGCCTCTTTGGAATTCAATAAAAAATGGTCAGTTATAAAAGATTCCGCGTTTATTTTCATCATAGCATAAGGCTTTTAGAAATTCCGAGTTCCAATCCTCTCAATTCTGCCAGACCTCTCAATCTGCCAATCGCGGAGTATCCCGGGTTTGTTTTTTTGTGTAAATCATCCAACATTTGATGACCGTGATCAGGTCGCATGGGCATTCTTAAATCTAATCTTCCGGCATTTTTTCTTTTGATTTGCTCTTTTACCAAAGCTTTCATCACCCCAAACATATCGACATCGCCTTCGAGGTGGTTGGCTTCGTGAAAATTACCAAATTCATCTCTTTGCGTACTTCTCAAATGGATAAAATGAATTCTGTCACCCAAACGTTCCACCATGCCGGGCAAGTCGTTGTCGGGTCGGACACCAAACGAACCGGTACAGAAAGTGAGTCCGTTGTTGGGGCTGTTAACGGCTTGAAACAAATCGACGATGTCTTGTTCGGTACTCACAACTCTTGGCAGTCCCAGAATCGGGTAGGGTGGGTCGTCCGGGTGAATGCACATCCGAACACCTGCTTTTTCGGCACTCGGGATGATTTGATTCAGAAAATAAAAGAGATTTTCTTTCAATTCTTTTGTGCCGATGTTGTCGTAGGTTGCCAACACGGCATTGAATTCTTCCAAAGTATATCCTTCTTCGGCTCCGGGCAGCCCGGCGATGATGTTGTTGACGAGTTTTTGCTTTTCTACAACACGCATCGCTTCGAATTTTGCTTTGGCTCTGTTGATTTGCTCTGCGGTATAATTTTGCTCAGCTCCTGGTCTTTTCAGCAAAAACAATTCGAAAGCAGCAAACTCGGCAGCGTCAAAACGGAGTGCTTTTGAACCGTCTGCCACTTCGTACGCCAAATCGGTACGTGTCCAGTCTAAAACCGGCATAAAATTGTAGCAAACCGTGTCGATGTCGCACGCCCCTAAGTTCAGCAGGGTTTGTTTGTAATTTTCAATATAGCGAATGAAATCACCCGAGCGTGTTTTGATATTTTCGTGTATGGGTACACTTTCCACGACCGACCAGCTGAGGCCGGCTTGCTCGATGGTATCTTTGCGTTTTTGTATTTCCGCAATTGGCCAAACCTTCCCGTTCGGAATCTGATGCAATGCAGAAACTATACCCGTGGCTCCGGCTTGTTTGATGTCTGAGAGGGTAACCGGATCGTTGGGTCCGTACCATCTCCATGTTTTTTCGAGATAAAAGTTCATATTTATTCTGTTTTTTATACGCCACTGTACGCGCTAAATCCGCCATCGATGGGAATGACAACGCCAGTAACGAAAGATGAAGCGTCATCACATAAATACAAGGTTGTACTTATTAAATCTTCTGGCTCGCCATAACGTCCCATAGGTGTTTGGTCAATAATTTGTTGACCTCTTTGTGTTAAACTTCCGTCTGAATTGGTTAATAAGGTTCTGTTTTGATCTGTTAAAAAAAATCCTGGTGCTAAGGCGTTCACTCTTATTCCAACTTTGGAAAAATGTACGGCCAGCCATTGGGTAAAGTTGGAAACGGCTGCTTTGGCAGCACTGTAAGCCGGAATTTTGGTCAGCGGCGTAAAGGCATTCATGGAAGAAATATTTAAAATAGAGCAGCCTTCTTTTCCAATCATGTCTTTTGCAAAAACCTGTGTAGGCAATAAAGTTCCAACAAAATTCAGGTCAAACACAAATTTAATCCCTTCGATATCCAAATCAAAAAATGTTTTAAAACCTTCTGTTTTTTGGATGAGATCTTTCTCCGATAAAAATGGATTCGTGGTCGTTCCCAACGGATGATTTCCGCCGGCACCGTTGATCAAAATATCACAACTACCCAATTGGTCGTTGACTTCTTTTTTGGCTTTTTCCAAGGAAGTTTTTTCCAAAACATTGGCGGCGATACCGATGGCTATTCCGCCTTTCGCATGAATTTCATGGGCTATAGATTCGGCGGCTTCCATGCGCAAATCCAGTAACGCTATTTTGTGACCCTCTTTTGCCAATGCTTTTGCCAGCGTGCTGCACAAAACCCCTCCGGCACCGGTTATGACGATTACTTTACTCATTTTTTTGTAGTTACTTTCTGATTTTTACCCGTTAAAAACTGTAAAAACTCGACAAGGGTTTTTGAATAATTTCGTTTTGATACATGGCATCGAGTCCCATTTGTACGCACACAGCCGTATTGGCACCCGTGATTACATTGGATATCGGTGTTTTATTGTTTCGGACGCTGTCCCTGAAGTCTATCAATGCCTGTTTGCTCGGGTCGGCGTGGTGTATGTCAATCGGAATTCCTTTTCCCTGCTCCCATGTTTTGGTAGCCCCGGATACACCGTCCACATTACCGATTTCTCTTGCGTAATTGCCTTCGGGGTAAAACCAGGCTTTTTGATAATCCAAAATGATGGTTCCTTTGTCCCCCATTACTTTGATTTTGTAGTCATCCAGCGCGTTGCTGGTCAGGCAGGTGAAGCCCGCTTTGACACCGTTCGGGTAACTGTAAATCAGATGCATATTGTCATAGGTTTCTCGACCGTCTTTCCAATAATCGATACCGCCGACTCCCATGACTTTATCGGGCATTTCACCCAACACCCAATTCACAAAATCAATTTGGTGTGAGCATAATTCGGCAACTAAACCACCGGAGTATTCGCGGTACATCCGCCAATTGACAGCTCTTTCCAATTCCGGGCTTGGCACGGACCTTCTCCAGTTGCCATTGCGGTTCCATTGACATTGGAAAGCCGTTATTTTCCCGATTTTTCCTTGTTTGATTAAATCGGCTATGTGGACGTAGAGGTGCGAGCTGTGGTATTGATGACCGGTTTGAAAAATGCGGGAAGTTTGTGCGGCTTTTTTTACCAAAGCATCGATTCCTGCATATCCTTTTGCCAGTGTTTTTTCACCATACACATGCTTTCCGGCATCCAGGGCATCTATCCCGATTTGTGAATGTAAATAGAAAGGTGTAGCAATCAAAACGGCATCGATGTCTTTATTGTCCAATAATTTGCGGTAATCTGCGTAGCCTTTGGCTTTGTTGGCCGTTTTTGCCAATCCTTCCTCTAATCGGAAAGGCAAGATATCGCAACACGCGGCCACATGGATACCGTCTATTTCATTCAAAAAGGGAATAAGCCCGCTTCCGCGGTCGCCTGTCCCGATGATGCCTATGTTAATCGTATCATTGGCTCCAAACCGGCTGATAGAACCAATCGCTGAGGCACTTGCCAAGACACCCGCAGACAACAATCCACTCTTCACAATAAACTCTTTTCTTTTCATTTTTTAATTATTTCATCTTGGAAAAATGTGCATTACAATTTTGGTTCCCAGCCGTTTTCGTAAGTTCTTGACCACAGTTTCATGGCATCGCGGTCATAAATGATACCGGATTGATTATCGATATCGAATCCTTTTCCAATGCGATAGGCAATGTTGGCATAATGTACCATCGCCATGCTGATGGAGGCATCGTCGATGGGAGCATTCAATTTTGCTTTGCCTCGGATGGTATCAAAAAAATTTAACACATGAGCTGTTGTCATGTCGCCTCCGCCACCCAGCATATTTCCGGCTTCTTGCGATGCAGATTGGCTGTTTTTGACAACTTTGCCGCTTCGGTCGGTGAGTATATACTTTCCGCGATCGACAAAAACTGTACCTTCACTGCCATAAATGATGGTACCGCGATCACCTCCGTAGGTGTCGTATCCGTTTCGGCTTTTGCCATCCCATAGGATGATTTTATTGTCTTTGAAACGGAAGGTAGCCTCCATGGTGTCATACATTTCCCAGCCATCACCGGAGAAATGGCGTTTGTCGGCCTCCACTTCCGCGTGTAGCGGAAGATCCACTTGCAAAGCCCAACGTGCCACATCCAATTCGTGCGTACCATTGTTGCCGGCTTCCGCAGTGCCGTAATCCCAGCCGTACCAATGCCAGTTGTAATTCCAGGTTTCCTCCGTATATGCTCTTCGCGGCGCAGGTCCTTGGAACAAATCCCAGTCCAGTCCTTGGGGAATCGATGCTTTTTTCTGAACGGGCACTTCTCCTCTCTGATTGGTGTAGAAAGCCAGTGCTTTGTAAGGCGTGCCGATGATGCCGTTGTGAATTTCCTGGATGATTTCGATGGTGTGATTGGACGAGCGTTGTTGGTTGCCCATTTGTACCACTTTGCCGTAGTGTTTGGCGGCCTTTACCAACAATTCATTTTCATGCAAATTGTGGCTGCACGGTTTTTCGACATAGACATTTTTCCCACCCTTCATCGCCATGATCGAACCCGGCGTATGCCAGTGATCGGGAGTGGCATTAAACAATACATCCACTTTGGGGTCGTCGATGACCTTGCGAATATCATTTTCCAATTTGGGTTTGTAGTTGATGTGTGCCGAAAAGTTCTCCAAGGCTTTTGCGCGTTGGCTTTCCATGACATCACACAAATACATCAAATGCACATTCGACTCTTTTTTTGCAATAGGTTCGTAATAGGCGCCCAACCTTCGTCCCAATCCTGCGATGGCCACATTCAATCGGTCGTTGGCCCCGATGATGCGCCGGTAACTACTCGCCGGCATACTCATGGCGGTACTTCCCATGGCGGTAGTTCCCATGGCTACTGCGGCACTTCCCAAGACTGTTTTTGTGATAAAATTTCTTCTGGAGGTCATGAGTTAATAGGATTTAATTTTTACATTTTTGAAAGATACGCGGTTGCCGTGGTCTTGCAGCAGGAGGTGACCTTTGTCTGCTTCACCGAATTTAGGCCAATCGACATATTTACTTTCTGAAACCAATTTGCGGAATTCGGGGCTTTTTCGTTCGTATTCCAAGACCTTCATGCCGTTCAACCAATGTTCGACGTGGTTGTTTTTTGAGATGATGGTTGCGGTATTCCATTCACCAATTGGGTGGATGGGTTTGTTTGGGTCGGCTTTGATGAGGTCGTAGAGCGAAGCAACTGTTCGGCTTCCTTCGTGGTTACCGAGTTTAGCATCGGGATGATTTTCATCATCCAAAATTTGGTATTCCAAACCGATGGAAGATCCCGGGCCTTTGTTGAGATCGGTATCTACATAATATTTAATGCCGCTGTTGGCACCTTTGGTAATTTTAAAATCGACTTGAAGTTCAAAATCACCGTATAATTCGGTAGTCACGATATCGCCACCAGCTGCTGCTTCGGCACCGTTCGATTCCAAGACGGTAAGTTCGCCATTTTCTATTTGCCATCCTTTTTCGGGGAATTCATCCAATTTGGCACCACGCCAGCCATTGGTTGATTTGCCGTCCCAGAGGAGTTTCCATCCGTTTTTTTCCTCATCGATGGTGAGTTTATTTTTGGTAGTTACAGGTGTCAAGGGCGATTTTCTGGCATATTTGGAGAGACTGTCTGTAAGAATTTTGACGTTTTTCCAGATGATTTCTGTACCTGGGTGTTGACCTTCTTGCAGGGAGTGAACTTGCAACGCAATAAACCCGGAAGCAGTTTTGTCGTCTATCAGGTAAGCCGCGGGTACATCGTTAATCCAAGTTCTGATGGTGTCTTTGATGGCTTCGATGCGATAATGGTTCCAATCGTTTTGTTTGAAAGCTTTTTGCGCAGCCGGATTATCTTCCAGATTGCATAACCATCCCCTTCTTTGTTCGTCATAAATACCGGCGCTCCAAGCCCGTTTTGACGGATCAATCTCTATTTGATAGCCATGTACAACACCATCCCTGTAATAAGGAAAACTGTTGCTGCGGATTTGAATTCCTGAGTTCATGGTCGAATCGACTTTGTAGTCGAGTTCCAAAATAAAATCACCGTACATTTTGTCGGTGGTCAAAAAGGTGTTGGGCGAATTGTTAACCGAAGTTCCAATGATGGTTCCGTCTTTGACCTGGTAAGTTGCGTTGCCCCCTTTGACCACCCAACCGCTGAGGGTTTGCCCATCGAATAAATCTATCCAGGGCGTTGTGTCTTTTTTGGTTTTTGCACAGCCTGAAAGAATGAGGGCAAATAAAAGCGGAGTGATTCGAGCTGAGATGGTTTTTGTTGTTGGTTTC
Organism: Flavobacteriaceae bacterium; assembly: GCA_034367065.1. GTDB lineage: Bacteria > Bacteroidota > Bacteroidia > Flavobacteriales > Flavobacteriaceae > UM-FILTER-40-17. The sequence goes on along the minus strand of JAXMLV010000049.1, from coordinate 75,030 downwards.
ATTTGGAGAAAGGTTGTATTAATAAAATGCCTATCCGTATAACAAAATTGTGTGTGCACACAATTTTGAGTTTAGTTGTCAACGCAATTTTTTTGATATTCAAATTGAAAATTATTGATTTCGTGTGCGTACACAAATCTAAAAATATTTTTTAATATTGCAACTTTAATTTGGATTTATCCAGAGCATCAGAAATAACGTGTTCGCACACGATGTCCATCAAATTTATTTATCTTTACACGATTGAAAAAACTATCCTTTGAAAACAATTAAAGACATTGCTGAAGAAGCACAAGTATCGCCGGGTACGGTTGACCGGGTTTTGCACAATCGGGGCGGCGTTTCTAAAAAAACAGAAGAAAAAGTAAGGCAGCTCCTTAAAAAAAACAACTTTAAAATTAACCGGGTGGCGCGTTCGCTTGCCATGAATAAGTACCTCAAGATTGCCACACTTATTCCGGAATACAACACGGAAAACATCTTTTGGCGTGCTCCGCGATTGGGCATTCAAAGTGCGCAAGAAGAAGTGGCGGTGTTTGGCGTGAAAGTCACCAATTTTACTTTTGACCAATTCCGAGCTTCATCATACGTCAAGCAATTCAATGCCTTGTTGAATGCAAATCCGGACGGCGTGGTCATTGTGCCTACGTTCCAAAAGGAAACAAAACAATTGACAATCGAATTAGAAAAAAGAACTATACCCTATATCTTTATCAACATTGATTTGGAAGGGTTCAACAATCTTTCCTTTATCGGGCAAGATGCCTACCTGAGTGGCCGATTGGCAGCTAAATTGATGCATTTATGCTTAAAAGATGCCTGTGATGTACTGATTGTCCAAACGCGGTCGAACATCGATATCAACCATGCTATTTCTAAACGAATCAGTGGTTTTACCGATTATTTATCCGAGAACAAAATTCAGATAAAGTGTATCAAAGTGGATGTATCTAATTTGGATGACTCCAAGGCCCTGACAGAAGAAATACGCATGGTTTTAAACAAAAACCCAAACATCAAAGGTGTGTTTGTGCCGAACAGCCGGATTGCCCTTTTTGCAGATTGCATCGAAAAACGCAAAACACGCAAATTAACATTGATTGGTTATGACGGGACTGATCCGAATATTCAGTGTTTGAAAGAAGATACGGTCGAGTTTTTAATCTCTCAAAAACCTTTTAAACAGGGATACAACTCCATCAAACTGATGACCGACTTCTTGATTGACAAAAAACACCCGGAAGCCAAAATATATTCGCCTATCGAGATTTTGACCAAGGAAAACATCCTTCAGCGCGAGGTAAATTCGAACGAGTAGAGAGCATGGCTTAAAAAGTTTAACACCACATAGAAAATGAAATTTCTCTTCTTTTTGCCAATTCTGATGATTATACCTGCTTTTTCAATCGCTCAAAATAAAGAAGCCTTAACGGTAGATTTCGATGCGTTGAAAAACACCCACGATATTCATCTGTCTGCATGGGGGCCGTACTCCAAAAAATATGCAGGCATTTCGCACATAGATAACACCAAAGCAGGCATGCGTTTTGATTTTTCCGTGTTGCCGGGCTATTACCGCAATAAAATACTGATTCCCAATGTGAATTTTGAATCCGGATATTTTCCTTGGGAATCCAACAAAGAATTGACCCGCTATACCTATCGATATGAACTGGAGTGGAAGGATAAAGTATATGTTGATGTGACCTATACCGTCATCGACAGCCTGAGTGTGTTGGTTGCCATGAGGTGTGTAAACAATACATCGCTTCCGCAAAATCTTTCAATGAATTTGGTGTACGGTATCGAATACCCGGAAGTTTTTTCGGCGTATAAACTGATGCATCCCGAAAATGCCGTTTGGATTAATGCAGTAGATTATACCTCGTTAGATTTTGCACAAACTCGGCCTAGGGATGGCTTAGTGTATGATGGATGGATGCGGGGAGAGGTTCGGAGTTCTGATTTTATCGATGGTTCGGCAATCGGCCAGAATTTTGGCAAAGATCCGGGTGACAAGGCAACTTATCAAGTAAAACCCGGGGAGCATAACCGAAACGGAATTCTTACCTTGTGGTATCGTATGCCGGAAAGTGAAAGCTGTACGTTTCAATTGTCAGGATTGGCCAATCAAACGATAATATTGAAAGGATTGGGCGAACTTTCCCGGATTGATGTGCCGTACCGGTTGTTAGAAAAGGGAAATCAAACCTTGACCCTAACTTCTTTAGGTGGAGATGCAGTCGAGTTGAACGGGATTTTATTTTCACCTCCGGGTGGAGAAGTTCAGGCTAAAATAGTGATGACTTCTAAATCGTACGCGCCCGAGATGTATGCAGACATCAAAGAAAAGAAACTCATTTCCAAATATAAAGACATTTCCACGCATTATGGCATAAGATGGGACGGTGACGATGATTTTCGGGTACGGCAGATCAAAAATGACGAACTGGATATTTTTTTCAGGCGATTGGTACACAGCCATGTGGACAGTATCCTGAAAGGAAATTACAAAGGAGATTATTCCAATGTTTTTATCCGCCCGATTGAACTGCTTCCGCGAAGCGAAAAAACCATACACGGGATTATTGCCACCGGGAGTTTAGCTGGTGTTCGTGAAAGGCTTGACAAATTTGATGAACTGAAAGGCACTATCATCGGGAGGGAAAAAGCAGTCGATGATTCACCCGAGATACTTTCAGAAGGTAAAAAATATTTGTTTAGCCGTAATATGTTAAAAGCAACCGTCTTGTCGGATATAGTTTATCCGGTCTATACCCAACGGGATTTCATCCGCCACTTCACCCCCGGCAAGTGGTGGAACAGTCTCTACACTTGGGATTCGGGATTTATTGCATTGGGATTAAATGAAGTGAACCCCGATCTGGCTGCACAGGTCATCAACGCCTACACCACGCCTGTCGGGAATCAATCTGCATTTATTCACCACGGATCACCTGTGCCCACGCAGTTCTACGCCTTTCAGGATTTATGGAACAAAACGCAGTCCAAAGAGGCTTTGCAATATTTCTACCCGCGGTTAAAACAATATTATGAGTTTATGGTTGGCCGGTTGGGCAGTTCGACCACAAATACACTTCAATCAGGGCTTTTAAAAACTTGGGATTATTTTTATAATTCCGGGGGTTGGGACGATTATCCGGCACAGATGGAAGTACATCGGCAGAAGGCAGAGCAAACAGTCGCCCCCGTCATCAACACCGCGCAACAGATTCGCTTGGCAAAAATCATGCGTATGGCTGCAAGTGCGCTCGGTCAGAAAACGGATATTGCTGTTTATGACAAGGACATCAAGAATTTGAGCGTAGCACTCCAGAAATACGCTTGGAACGAATCGAGTGGTTATTTCAGTTATGTCGAGCATGACGCGAAGGGAAATCCAGCCGGAAAGTTGATGTATCGGGATACTTTGTCCAAACAAGAAATCGATTTTAACATGGGGATGGACGGAGCTTATCCTTTGGTTGCGGGGATTTGTACCCCGGCTCAACAGCAAGGATTGATGGAAAAAATATTTTCCGATAAAAATATGTGGACACCTGCCGGCATCAGTGTGGTGGATCAATCGGCTCCATATTACAAAATTGACGGTTATTGGAACGGCTCGGTGTGGATGCCGCATCAGTGGTTTATTTGGAAAACCATGCTCGACTTGGGTCGTCCCGAATTGGCTTTTAAGATTGCAAACAAAGCCTTGGAAGTGTATAGCAAAGAAACGAATGAATCGTACTACACTTTCGAACACTTTCTTGCCAAAAGTGGAAGAGGGGCTGGCTGGCATCAGTTTTCGGGACTTTCAGCACCTGTGCTGTCATGGTTTTCTGCCTATTATGTGCCCGGAACGGTCACAACGGGATTTGAAATTTGGATAAAAAGCCAATCGTTCAACAAGGAAAAATCAACCTACACAGCCGATTTGGTTTTTGACAATGCCACCTCTGCTCATTCCAGAAGCATGTTGATGTGTTTGAATCCCGCATACAGCTATAAGGTCACATTCAACGGGAAAGAAATTCAGGTAGAAAGCCCTTATCCCGGTTTGCTTCAAATTAATTTTCCCAATTCTAATAAAGGCGGAACCTTGATTATTGAAAACCACTAAAAATAGCTGACTTTTTTCTTCAGTTTAGCCCAGTTTCGATTTCTTTTGATAAAGAGCCAAAAGTCCGACGAGAGGGCCGATGGCCAAAACTGTGTAGATATAGGTTTCATCAAAGGAATCTTTTAGCATGCTGAGAAGCTGAATACTGACAATCGTTATTGCAAAACCGATGCTGTTGGTGATGGTGAGTGCCGTTCCTTTGATTTCCGCAGATGCGTTTTCTGCCACGAGTGTTGAGAACAAAGGTGAATCGGCGATGACAAACAAGCTCCAAAAAACCAGAAACCCGACCAACAATATTTCCGAATCCAAATAAAAGACGAGCGGAGAAATCAGGCAACAACAACAGGAAATGCCCAAGGCTGTCACAGCGGTTTTTTGAGTCCCAAATTTCCCGGAAATGTATCCTCCCAACACACAAGCCGGACCGCCCAAAGCGATGATTAAAAAGGAGAGCAACGGAATGTTGAATTGCGTTTCAGGATGCCGATTGAGATAAGTTGCCAGCATCAGCGGGACAAACGACCAAAAAGCGTACAATTCCCACATGTGCCCAAAGTAGCCAAATGCCGCAGATCTGAAATTTTGATTTTGGAAAACTTTAAAAAAAGCTTTAAAATCAGGTTTTTGACCAGGTTTTCGATAAGGCCCGTCCGGCACCATCATCAGCATCAAAAAACCACCGACAGCCGCGATTCCGGAGGTGGATATCAACACCAATCGCCACGGTAAGGAGTCCGTCAGGCCTCTGAGTAGATGCGGAAAGGCGGTTCCAATAACCAAGGCGCCTACCAAAAATCCCAGCGATTTGCCCAAGCCTTTTTGGTAATAATCGGCGGCAATTTTCATCCCGACCGGATAAATACCTGCCAACGAAAATCCGGTTAGAAATCGGAAGGTCATCAAAAGCGTTAAGTTGTTGTTTTCTAAAATAACACCGAGATTGAAAACGCTTCCGGCAATGGCGCTGAAAAAGAACACACGCGAAGGTGAAAACCGGTCGGCAAGGGTGAGCAAGGCAAAAATCAAGGTGCCGATGATAAAACCGAACTGCACCGCCGATGTCAAGTTTGCCAAAGCATCCGAATTGAGCTGGAAGGCTTTTGAAAGGTCATTCATCACACCATTTCCGGCAAACCACAGGGAAGTACAACAAAACTGAGCAAACACGATTACGGCTAAAATTTGATTTGTGTTTTTTGTCATGTGAGCGTACTGAGTGCTAAGCTGGGACTTTTATCGGATGGTTGGGTTGTAAAAATACGAATTCTAAATAACAAATCTCAAAAAACAAAAACACAATAATCGGTTTATTGGGTCACTCGGACACCCGCTCCCCATCCAGCAAATGGATGATGCGAGAACCGTAGGACGCATTCTTTTCGGAATGTGTCACCTGAATGATGGTCACGCCGTCTTTGTTTAATTGTTCGAAAAGTTTCATGATTTCTTCACCTTGTGCAGAATTGAGATTTCCGGTAGGTTCATCGGCCAAAATCAATTTGGGTTTTGCGATGAGCGCCCTGACGATGCCGACCAATTGTTGCTGACCGCCGGAAAGTTGGGTAGGGAACAAATCTTTTTTACCGACGATGTTGAATCGGTCGAGCATATCGGCAACCTTGGCTTTTCGTTCGCTCGATTTTATATTTTGATACAGCAGGGGCGTTTCAATGTTTTCATACACAGTGAGTTCGTCGATGAGGTGATATTGTTGAAACACGAAACCGATGTATTGTTTATAGAGATTGGCGCGGTATTTTTCTTTTAGGGTGTGTACGGACTCGTTCATAAAATTGTATTCGCCCAAATCAAAATTATCGAGCATGCCTATCACGTTGAGCAAGGTAGATTTTCCGGAGCCTGACGGCCCCATCACCGAGATAAATTCGCCTTCCTCAACGTTGATGTTGATGTTTTTGAGCAGGAAAACCCTGTTTCCGCCCGAATGGACCCATTTGGAGATGTTGCTGAGTTGTAGTAGCATTTTTTAAGGTTTTATTCGGTTCGTAAAGATTTAACCGGGTTGGCAATAGCGGCTTTGATGGCTTGGAAGCTGATGGTGACGAAGGCAATAATGAGTGTAATCATTCCGGAGATTAGAAACACCGGCCAATGGATGCCAATTCGATACGCAAAATCTTGAAGCCAGTTATTCATCAAATAAAATCCCAGCGGAAATGCAATTAGAAAAGCAACAAAGATGAGTTTAATAAAATCTTTTGACAGCAGCATCACAACTTGTGTAACTGAAGAGCCCAATACTTTTCGCACACCAATTTCCTTAAAGCGTCGTTCGACGGTGAATGTGACCAGCCCAAACAACCCTAGGCAAGCGATAAAAATAGTGAGCAATGCAAAGATTTTCAGAATGATTTCCATTCTTTTTTCGGCTAAGTAGGTCATGTTATACGAATCATCGAGCAGGGTGTAATTAAAGGCCTCTCCAACATTAAAACTACTCCATAATTTAGATATACTTTTGATAATCTCCGACATATCAGAAACTTTAGCCCGTATGATGAGTCCTCCATTGGGATTGTTTAACATAATCAAAGGATCTATTTTTTGATGTAATGAACGGAAATGAAAATCTTTCACAACTCCAATGACAGTTAGTGTTTGTCTCCCACCTTCATTGTTTATCGCTCTTGTCAGTGTTTTTCCAATTGGATGATCTTCAAAACCCAATAATTTTGAGGTTGTTTCGTTAATGATGACATTTGAAGAATCCGCTCTAAAATCTTCCGAAAAATTCCTCCCTTCCACCAATTTCATTCCCAAGGTTGGAATGTACTGATCGTCAATATTGTAAACAAACATTCGTCTGTTGAATTCCTGATTGATAATAATTCCGGACATCTCCGTATTCGATGCACCTACGGGAACAAACCCGGAGTTTGTGACATTTTCAACCCTGGGATCGTTTATGATTTTATTTTTAAATGCAGTTTCGTTATTTCCCAAAAAATAGGATTCCCTGAGCACGAGCACCTGTTTTTTGTCATAACCCAAGTCCTTAGTTTGTATATAATCCATCTGCTGAGTCACGATTAAAGTGGCGAATATCAGAACTGCGGAAACCACAAACTGAAAAACCACCAATCCGCTGCGTAAACCCTTATTTTTTCCGGAGTCTGAGAACTTGCTTTTTAATGCTGAAATGGGATTAAAAGCAGCTATGTAAAAAGCCGGATAAGCACCTGCCAATAGGCTGATTACAACTGAAAATACGGTAAGAGAAAGCAAAGTTTTTATGTTTAATAAATAGCTGATTTGCAAAGTTTTATTGGATAGATTGTTGAAAAACGGAAGCGTGAAAGCCACCAAAATCAGCGCCAATGTCATGGCCAACAAAACAGCAATAAACGATTCCATCAAAAACTGATAGATCAGCTGTTTCTTTTCCGAACCCAATACCTTTTTTATACCAACTTCTTTTGCTCTGCTTGTTGCTGAGGCAGTTGCGAGGTTCATAAAATTGACACACGCAATGAGCAACATAAATATCGAAACAGCGATGAAAATATATATTGTTTTCATATTCCCGCCCTGTTCGAGCGTACTTGCACTGGAAAAGTCCGAATTCAAGTGAATATCGGTCAAAGGCTGAAGGAATAAGCCCAATTTATTCGTTTTGGTGAATTCAGAGAATGACATTCCCAATGCTTGTTTTATCTGTGGTCCCGAATATCTCTCAAAGATGACCGGTAATTTGGCTTCCAGCGTTTTGTAATCCGTTCCTTTTTTGAGGCGTAAATAGGTGTAAAATTTGGATTCCATCCAAGAAGTACTTTCCGCATCTTTGTATCCGGTCATCGAGGCAAGCATATCAAAATGGAAGTGCGAATTAGCAGGTATTTTATCGATGATAGCAGTGACCCTGAATGGTTCATCTTGGTCTTCAATAATCAATAACTTCCCAATGGGATCTTCGTCGCCAAAATATTTTATGGCTTCAGCTTGGGTAAGTACAATCGTGTTGGGCTCTTTTAGAGGTGATAGGTGGTCACCTCTAATAATTGATAGAGAAAAAACATCAAAGAAGTTGTGATCCACATAAGCAAATTTGTCATTTCGATAAGATTTATGGTTATAAGTAATTTTTGGAGTTCCAATAGTTCGGATACGCGTTGCATCTAAAACTTCAGGAAATTCGCGTACCAATGTTGGTGCGACAGGAGCCATAACAATGGCTTCTTTTATTTGTTCACCATTTATTTTTGCATTAAAAACTACACGGACGATTTCATCGGCTTTTTGGTTATAGCGGTCATAACTCAATTCATCAATGACAAATAGCATGATAATGAGACAGGAAGCAATGCCGATGGCAAGCCCGGCAATATTAATGGAAAATATTCCCCTGTTTTTAACAAGATTCCGCCAAGCGATTTTAATATAATTCCGTATCATAATCTATAATTTTATTCCGTTCGTAAACTCTTCACAGGATTGGCAATGGCGGCTTTGATGGCCTGAAAACTGACGGTTATCAATGCAATCAGCAAAGCCGAAACACCGGCTATCACAAAAAACCAAACGTTTATATTGATTCTGTATTCAAAGTCCTGCAACCATTTGTGCATCACCCACCAGGCTAATGGAAATGCGAGAACAGCAGCAATGAGTACAAGCACTAAAAAATCTTTGGATAGCAGGGTAACCACATTGCTTACGGATGCACCCAGTACTTTTCGGATCCCTATTTCTTTGTTGCGCTGTTCGGCCATGTAGGTAACCAGCCCAAACAATCCGAGGCATGCAATCAATATGGCCAGTGTGGCAAACACCATGGCAACGGTACCGGCACGTTGTTCGCTTCGATACATTTCGTCGAATGAGTCGCTCATAAAACGATAACGGAATGGCATGCCGGGAGCCAGCGTCTTCCATTTTTCTTCAACCTGAGCAATTAGATTTTTTGTGTCCGCTGCCGTTACTTTAAAGGATGCAAGGCCACCACTGTCGCTCAACCGCATACAAAGCGGTCCCAATTTCTGCCGAAGCGATTCAAAATTAAAATCTTTGACAACACCAATAATCTGCAATGAAGTAAGAGAAGTGTTATCTGATGGGACGTAGATGTTTTTTCCAACGGCATTGTCATAACCTAAAAGTTTAGCCGTGGTTTCTGTAATGAGAATGGCGTTTGAATCTGTTCCGTAATCCTTTGAAAAATTTCTGCCCTGCACAATTTCCATTCCCATGGTTTTGATGTAATCATAATCTACCCACCAAGTTTGCATGTCAATTGAACTCTTCAAATCCATCACAGCCTCTTTGGAATACGTATTGTCGCTACGTGAAGAGTTGGCAACGGGTAAGAAAGAACTTAGGGTTCCGCTACTTACTCCTTGCATGGCAAGTACTTCATTTTTAAAAGCTTGTAGATTATTATTAAGTGCATGGGCATCGTCGATAATGAGTACTTGATCTTTGTTAAAACCTAATTTTTTTGTTTGAATGTACTGGAGCTGACTGTACACAATCAGCGTACTGATAATCAATATGATGGAAGCGGAAAATTGAAACACCACCAATACATTGCGGAGATTACTTTTCTTAAAACCGGAATTGGCATTACCCTTTAATACGACAATCGGTTTAAATTTGGAAAGAAACAAGGCAGGGTAGCTACCCGCCAACAAACCGACCACAAAAGGAAGCAAGACTAGAAGCGGAAGTATTTGAACACCAAACAAGTCATTGACCGAAAGAGACTTTGCGGCTACATTATTGAAAAGAGGCAGTACCAAATAGGCAATCCCGAGGGCAATAATCAGTGAAATAAAAGCAGTAAGGGTTGACTCGGCAAGGAACTGAAAAATCAGGGTTTTTCGTTCTGTCCCCAACACTTTGCGAATGCCCACTTCTCTGGCTCGTTTTGCACTGCGGGCGGTACTTAGATTCATAAAATTGATGCAGGCTAAAATGAGAATGAATAAGGCTACTGCCGAAAAAATATACACGTACTGGATATTACCGGATGGGGTGATTTCAAAGGAATAGTTGCTGTGTAAATGAATAGCCGTTAAAGGTATCAACGAATAGTTAATATAAGTTCCCGACTTTTTCAACTCATCCATGTTTTTGACGTTTATGAATTGCTGGATTGCCGGAAGCATGTAAAGTTCCATGTATTTGCTAAAATTCTTCTCAAATAATTTGTAATCAGTTCCCGGTTTTAGCAATAGATAGGTGTGAAAATTATGGCTGGTAAGTTGGCCCCAACTGTAATCTACATTTTTCATTGAAAAAAGGAAATCAAAATTGAAATGGGTGTTGTGCGGAATGTCTTTGATGACCGCGGTTATCTTATAGGGTGTGGTTGTTTCCTCATTTTTAACTTCCACAGTTTTCCCCAACACATTTGTCGAGCCAAAATATTTTTTCGCGGTGGACTCAGTTATAACTACGGTGTTGGGTTCATTTAAGGCAGACTTGGTATCGCCTTCTATGACGGGCAAAGTAAATACATTAAAAAAGGTAGAGTCCACATTTGCTACCCGGGGCTCATTGATAAATTCATTGCCTTTTTTTATGAGTTTACTTCCACTACTCGTATAGATACGGGTAGATTCTTCCACCTGTGGATAATCTTTTTTCAGCAGTTCTCCCATCATATCTGATGTTTGGGTCATGTGCATGTCTCCACCGCCAATACGAAAATCTGTGTTGATACGATAAATGCGGTCTGCATGGAGGTTGTACCGATCATAGCTCAACTCATCCGTTACGTAAAGAGCAATTAACAAGCAACTTGCCAGACCCATGGCAAGGCCAAAAATATTGATGGCACTGTATCCTTTGTTTTTAAGGAGATTCCTAAACGCGATCTTAAAATTATTTTTTAGCATGGTTTTATCATTTAAAAGATTTATTTTTTTGTATTTTTGATACGGTCATAAAAGATAAAGTTATGGAACGGATTGTAATTGAAGTAGATGATGCTACTGGTAAAAAATGGGGTCTTGCACCCGCCAAATTCAAGAAAGAAATTTCCGAAAAGATTTCTGAGAGTATTAGCAAGATTTTGAATGATACCAGAAAAGAAAATTTCCTGACTTACCTCGATGAAATTGGCAAAAAAATGAAGCAACGCGGTCTTACAGAAGAAGCTCTTAATGATATTCTGAAAGACAATGATTAAATATTTTGTTTTTGATACAAACACCTTAATAAGTGCTTCATTGTTGATTGACTCTGTAAATAAAAAGGCCGTAAGAAAAGCAGTATTATTAGGATAAATTGCTTTTTCCAATGAAATCCTTGATGAATTTAAAGAAGTGGTATTTCGCAAAAAATTTGATAGGTATTTTGTTTCCGATGAAGAAAGATTAGAATTATTAAATGAAATTGAAAATAGCATTAAACAGTTTTTCCCTTCCGAAACCATTAATGCCTGCCTTGATCCCAAAGACAACAAATTCCTTGAATTAGCGGTTTCAGCAAAAGCCGCTTGCATTATCACCGGTGATAAAGACCTGCTTGTGCTCCATCCATTTCGTGAAGTTCCCATTTTAAGTGCTGTTGATTTTATAAATAATTTTTAGGCGTAAAATGTGATTTCTGATTCTCATTTTCACATTGATACATTTCCAAAAGTGCTTACATCAATATATTCTCCGTCACTTTTTGCCCGTCGAGCATACGGATAATTCGATGGCTGTATTTGGCATCGTGTTCGCTGTGGGTCACCATGATGATGGTGGTGCCTTGTTCATTCAGGTCGGTGAGCAGTTGCATCACATCGTTGCCGTTGCTGCTGTCCAAATTCCCGGTCGGCTCATCGGCGAGGATGAGTTTGGGGTTGTTGACCACGGCTCTTGCCACGGCCACCCTTTGTTGTTGCCCGCCGGAAAGCTGCTGCGGAAAATGATTCCGCCGATGCATGATTTGCATCTTTTCGAGTACTTCCTCAACGCGTTTTTTGCGGTCGGCGGGTTTCACGCCGGTATAAATCAGAGGGAGTTCGACATTCTCGTAAACGGTCAGCTCATCAATCAGGTTAAAACTCTGAAACACAAAGCCGATGTTGTGTTTGCGAAGGTTTGCCCGATTGCGTTCGTTGTAATGAGCTACTTCTTTGCCGTTGAACAAAAAACTGCCACCGTCCGGGTCGTCGAGCAGTCCGATGATGTTCAATAGCGTTGATTTTCCGCAACCCGACGGCCCCATCACGGCTACAAATTCTCCTTCTTTCACGCTGATTGAAAGCTTGTTTAAGGCTACAGTCTGCACCTCTTCGGTGCGATAGTATTTTTCTAAATCGGTTATTTTTATCATGGGTTTAATGTTTTATGATTTAAAGTTTAAATTAATGCCATGCTTCTGACTTCTTGAATGGCGGCTGAGCATATTCGAAGCCACCCTACTATTGCTTCTTGTCTCTGGTTTCTTGCCTCAATTCTTCAATCAAAAATCGTTAATCATCAATCTTTTTTTTAACTTCTGACTTCTGACTTCTGACTTCTGACTTACTTCAAAACAAGCTCCTGTATATTCTCATAATTATCATAGCCCGAAGTGATGACTTTGTCTCCCGGTTTGAGACCTTGTAATACTTCGTAATAATCGGGATTTTGACTGCCCAATTGGATATCTACTTTATAGGCAACATCACCCGATGGATTCAATTTAAAAATCCAGTTGCCACCTGTTTGCTGATAAAACCCGCCTTTGGGTACCAACAAAGCCTGTTTTTCTTCACTCAAAGCCAGTCGAACTTGTAGGGTTTGTCCGCGACGGATGCCCTGAGGAATCGACTCTTCAAATTCCATATCCACTTGAAATCTTCCGTTGGTCACCTGCGTATAAACTTTTTTGATGACCAATTTGTATTCTTTTCCTGCGAAGGCAAAAGTGCCATACAGTCCGGTATAAATTCGGGAAATATAATGTTCGTCAATGTCTGCCCGGACTTTAAACCCGCCAAGTGCATCGATTTGCCCCAAGCGCTCACCTTTGTTTTTGGACTGGCCGATTTCGGCATCGAGTGAAGTCAGTTGACCTTCAATCGGGGCTTTGACCACCAAGTCACCCACTTTTTTTCGCATGAGCTCGAGTGCACTTTTGGTTCGGCTGTACGAACTTTTTGCTTGTTCCATTTCCTGACGGGTGGAAACAGAATCCTGACTCAGTATCTCTTTTGCCAATTTCATCCGTTCTTTCTGATAGTTGAAATCGTTCTCCGCTTTCAAATAATCCTGTTTGGCAACAACACCTTTATCATATAGTTTTTTGTTAAGCTCGTAAATTCTTTTTGCTTCAATCAAATTGCTCTCCACATCGGTCAATTGGTTGAGTCGATTAATCGTGTTTTGCCGGGCTGCATTTTGTGAAATTTGCATCTGGGTGAGTAGATTATAAACGGAAGTTTCCTGATTGACCAAACTCAACTCTAAATCGGTGTTTGACAGGCGAAGTATCGGATCGCCTTTTTTCATCACGGCACCGTCTTCCACAAATTTTTCTTCCACGCGTCCGCCTTCCAACGCATCGAGATAGATGGTCGTGATGGGAAGCACGATTCCATTTACCGGAATATTTTCTTGGAAAACTCCTTCTTTCACTTCGCTGATGGTAATGCGCTCAATGGCTACATTCAATTTTGATTTTCCACCTGCGGATACGATGACAAAAATGATGAGGCTAAGAATCAAGACCGATCCTATAATAATTCGTACTCGGGCGGCACTAAATCTTTTCTTTTCTATCGGGATATCCATTTTTTTTAAATATTTTACAAGTATGAAAGCATAATCGTGCCATAATTATAATATATTAAATATCAAATAGATACAATATAATATTTTGTTAAACTGTCCGTTTTTGATACAGCTTATGTTCGTAATCGATACACTTTTTGTGCAGATGAAATTTGAGGTTCATATTTTTTCGCGAAGCATAAGATTGTTGTAATATTGTAAAGATGTTATTAAAAAACTTAACCATATTAGTCATCGACGATGACACCGACGTGTTGACGGCCATGCGATTGATGCTAAAATCCTTGGTGAAGGAGGTAGTTGTCGAAAAAAATCCGAATCAAATCTTAGCCCAACTCGGCAGAAACAAGTTTGACATCGTCATTCTCGATATGAATTTCAACGGGCTTGTGCATACGGGAAATGAAGGGTTGTTTTGGCTACAAAAGATTAAAGAATTTGACAAGGATGTTGAGGTCATTTTGATTACTGCCTACGGCGACATCGATTTGGCCATACAATCGCTCAAAAAGGGAGCTTCGGAGTTTTTGGTAAAACCTTGGAAAAACGAAAAACTCATCCAATCGATACAGGAAATCATCGAGAAGAAAAAATCTAACAAAACCAAGCGAAGTAGTTTTCAAATTGATTCTGAAAGATTCATAGGGGAGAGTGAGGTGATGAAGGAAGTTTTATTAAAAATCAAAAAAGTTGCACCCACCGATGCCAACATACTGATTCTCGGCGAAAACGGAACGGGGAAAGACATGATAGCCAAAGCCATACACGATCATTCCTTGCGAAAAGACAAAGCTTTTGTGAAAGTTGATGTAGGCGCACTTACAGCTACCTTGTTTGAAAGCGAACTCTTTGGTTATAAAAAGGGCGCTTTCACGGATGCACGCGAAGACCGGCAAGGTCGGTTTGAAGCTGCACAAGGCGGAACCTTGTTTTTGGATGAAATCGGAAACATTAGTTTGTCGCAACAAACTCGACTCTTGACGGTACTTCAAAACAGGCAGATTACACCCTTGGGTTCCAATCAATCCATCCCCGTAGATATCCGTCTGATTTGCGCGACCAATCTCCCACTAACCTTTTTGGCAGATGAAAGCAGATTCAGAAAAGATCTTATTTATCGCATCAATACCGTTGAAATCACCATACCACCACTCAGAGAGAGAGGTTTGGATGTGTTGCTGTTGGCAAAATATTTTACAGAATTGTACGCCGATAAATATTTAAAATCAGCTTTTACGATGGAGGAAGGTTTTATAAAAAAATTGAAAAGCCATCACTTTCCGGGAAATGTGCGCGAACTCCGACATGCTTTAGAACGGGCGGTGATTATGGCAGAAAGTGATGTATTGCAGGCTGAGGATTTCGTTTTTTCACCCATCGAAAAATCTCAAATTGCCGCAGAACCAAAAGACCTGAAATTGGAAAGCCTAGAAAAAAGCACCATACGCAAGGTCATCGAAAATAACAAAGGAAACATCTCCAAATCTGCCAAAGACTTGGGAATTACCCGAACGGCTTTATACCGAAGACTCAACAAATATGATTTATAAAGGGTATTCATTCGCGTTGCTGATTCGGGTTGTTATTCTTTTTGGATTTCTAACAGCTCTCGCGTTTTCCGTCAGCCTCTACAATCCCTATTTTATAGCAGCATCTGGATTTTTTTCGTTCATCGCGGTTTTTCGACTTTATAAATTTATCAGTCGAAGATTTGTTGAAATGGATGATTTTTTTGAGTCTGTCAAATACCGTGATTTTTCTCGTTGGTATTCCGACAGAACAGGATCTGAAGATTTGCGAAAACTTCATGTTGGATTTAACGAAGTAAACCGAACTATCCGAGAAATCAATAAAAAGAAAGAGGCGCAATACCTGTATCTTCAAAAGATATTGGAAATGGTTGATACAGGAATTGTTGCCTACAACCTTGAAACGGGTGATGTTTTATGGATCAACGAATCGCTCAAAAACACCTTGGATCTTCCCTCTTTCAAAAACATACAGTTTGTTGCCAAACGAAAACCTTTGCTGTTTAATGAAATTTTTGAGAAAAGCCACGAAAGTGAAAAGTCGGTCTCCATCAATGTGAACAGCAACAACCTGAAAGTATTGATTTCGGAATCTGTTTTTCAGATTGAAAACGATACGTTTAAATTGATTGTTTTGCAAAACATAGACGATACGCTTAATCAAAATGAATCGGATGCATGGAAAAAGCTCCTCAGTGTGATGACCCACGAAATCATGAACTCGATTGCGCCCATTTCTTCTTTGGCGGAAACCCTGCAAAATAACATCCGCCTGTCTATGGAACATCCCGCTCAGAATGTGCTCGATATGACTGACCTCGACGTTGGTATTGAAAGCATCAAAAGACGCAGCGAAGGACTGTTGAAATTTGCAAAAACCTATCGAAGCCTGAATAAAGTAACGCAACTTAACCTGTCCAAAGTAGCTGTAAGCGAACTGTTTGAAAACATTCAAAGCTTGATGAAGCCATCTCTGGAAAATAAAAATATCGCACTGGTTTTTAGTTCGGAACTTAGTGGTTTGCAGGTCGAGATAGACACGTATCTGATTGAGCAAGTTATAATCAATTTGATACTAAACGCAGTCGAAGCCTGCGAAGGCGCGGCCGATCCGAAAATTCAGATTGTGGCGCAAAAAAACTTAGGAGGTCATATCCTAATCAAAATTTCCGACAACGGAAAAGGCATCCCCGAAGAAATTATGGAAAATATTTTTGTTCCTTTTTTCAGTACCAAAAAGAACGGAAGCGGTATAGGACTTAGCCTTTGTAAACAAATCATGTTGCTTCACAAAGGTAAAATTCAGATAAACAGTAAGGCGGAAAAAGGCACAGTCGTTAGTTTGGTGTTTTGAGTGAACTATTTCTTTTCGTTTATCAACCGATAAATCAACAAAGCGGCGCGCTTCATAAAATCTTTGTAGGAAGCCAAATCCATGGTTTCGCTCAAAGTGTGCGCGCCATCGCCATCCACGCCCAAACCGTCTAAAGCATCGACGTAGTCTGCCACGAACGAAATGTCTCCGGCACCGCGTCTTCCAGGATCAAATGCCAAAACTTCACCTTGTCCCAAATCCTGACTGATTTGACTGAGTGTGGCCAAAACTTTCAGGTTGCCTTCGGTGGGTGGCATGGACGGATAGCCTGGTTCAAAAGTGAATTTTGCTTCGGTGCCGGGTAAATTTTGAGCAACTATTTTTTCCATTTTAGCTTGGGTTTTCTGCATCTGTTCGGCAGTGAGAAAACGCAAATCACCTTTGACAAATGCCGTTGGTGAAACCACGTTGGTTTTGCCTTCAGCTGAACCCCGCGATTGGTCGTTTGCGACTTCGACGGTCGATCCGCCGAGTATCAAACCCGGATTGAAAGTGAGGTATTCTTCCTGTAGATTTTCATAAAAAGCATTCAAAATTCTGGCAGCTTCATAGATGGCTCCCGCGCCTGTGTTTTTTGAGAAAACGCCAGCCGAATGTGCTCTTTTCCCGGAAGTTTCCAGTGTCCAAGACGCAGTGCCTCTTCGGGCAACCGTGGCGTAATTAAATCCGGTGGCACCTTCAAAACCCAAGGCTACATCACTTCGTTTTGCAGCATTTATAAGAGGTTGGCGGCTAACTTCCATCGGGTCGCCGGTTTTTTCCTCATCGCCGGTCATGGCGACGATTATCTGCGTGTTTTTCAAAACGCCGGCTTCTTTCAAGGCTTTCAAAGCGTAGAGGATAATCACATCGCCGCCCTTCATATCGCTTGCACCGGGCCCGTAGATGGTGTCGCCCGAGCGTCGAAAGGTTTGAAAAGAACTGTCTTCTTCAAAAACAGTGTCGAGGTGGCCAATCAGCAATAATTTTTTGCCTTTGGGTTTTCCTGCATTTAATTCAGAAAAAAGATGGTCTCCGCGCTTCATGCTTTCGGGCAAAGGAAGTAGTTTGCTGTCAAAGCCGATTTCGGAAAAAGCATCGGCGAAAACTTTACCTACTTTTTTCACACCTTCCACATTGAGCGAGCCGCTGTTGATGTTTACCACTTTTTCCAAAAACAAAAGCGATTCGTCATAGTTGGCATCGATTCGGCCTAAAATCTTTTTTTCTGCATTGCTCAATTGGGCGAAAACAGGGGAAACGGCTATAAAAGTTAACATTAAAATAAGCTGGAAGTGTTTCATGGCAGAAAATGGGTTTTTGAAATGAATTTAAAAGAGTAATCAATGGTCAACAAGAAAATCAGTAGGTTTTCGTCATATTGCTGGGAATTACAATGATAAAATCCGCCTGATTTTTGAATGATTCGTCTAAAGTACGAATATTTTCCTGTTCGATAGTCGTGATGGTCAGCAGTCGAATTTGGGGATTCGATTGACGGATATACCAAACGATGCCTTCGTGATTTTTGGAGTGAAAAGAGCCGTTGAAGTGGATAAATAAACTGCCTTGTTTGTGATTTTTTAAAATAAAATGGGCCATGGTGGCATCTTTGGATGCTTGAGATTCAGCCATATAATCGCCGCCGTGGCTTTCCATTTTTTTGATTTCGGCATAAGAAGAAAGGCTCGCATCGAAAGAAATGGGCAAGGGCGAAATCCATTTTTTGTCGGCATCAGAAAGGGAGTCAAGACTTGCAAATCCTTTTTTAAAAATCAATGAGGCAAAAGGACGAGGTATGTTGGTTGCCACAAAATTGATTTGATGCTTTTTAGCAAAATCAACCAAGGGTTTGTAGTCTGTTTTGTAGTTGCTCCAAAGGCGGGCTTTTTGATTGAAAACTTTATCGCTAATCGAATCTGAAAGGTAATCATCGAGGAATTTTTGGTTATCCGCTTCAAACATTTCGGCACCCAAGATGAGTGATTTTTCTCTTTGCAGTTGGATTAAAGTTTCGAGCTGCAACCAGTGCGCACTGGGATTGTTGTGCTGTTCGCCAAAAAATATCAGATCCTTTTTTTTCAGCTGATTAATCATTTTTTTGAACGATATTTTCACACCTTTTGCGGTGTAAATCTGATAAGATTTTGGATTTTGGGAATAGGTCGTAAAAGTTAATTGACAGCAGACAATTGTCCAAAGGAAATACTTTTGCATGAATGTTTATTGTTAGTTGGTGTTTCAAAGATATTTAAAAAAAAACTTGAATAGAATAAGTGTTCAACAAGAAATCTGAATCATTTGCTGCAGATGAGTTTCTGTCGATGCGACATAAAACTAAAAATAATCCTAAAACTTGACTTTCCTCAGATTGAATTTAACAATAAAACAAATCAAAAACTTACCTTTGTGCGGTTCAAAAAAAACAAAGCATTCTAAATGACGCTATTTACTCAAATTATTCAGTTTGTTCTCATTATCTCAATTTTGGTAATTCTCCATGAATTGGGGCATTTTATTCCCGCAAAATTATTCAAGACCAAAGTCGAGAAGTTCTTCCTTTTCTTTGATGTGAAGTTTGCCATTTTTCAGAAGAAAATCGGAGAAACCGTTTACGGTATAGGCTGGTTGCCTTTGGGCGGTTATGTAAAAATTGCCGGAATGATTGACGAAAGCATGGACAAAGAGCAGATGAAGCAACCAGCGCAACCTTGGGAATTTCGCTCGAAGCCAACATGGCAAAGGCTGATCATCATGGTTGGCGGTGTTACCGTCAATTTTCTGTTGGCATGGCTGATTTACAGTGCGCTTTTGTTTAATAACGGAGACACTTATTTGCCTTCCGAAAGCCTGAAATACGGCATATTAGTCGATTCGATTGGGGAACAATTGGGCTTGAAAACCGGCGATAAAATCTTGGCGGTTGACGGCAAAAAATCCAAAAAATTTAATGAAGCAATTTTAGATATTATCTTGGGAAATGAAGTGACAGTCAACCGAGACGGCAAGGTTATTACGTTTCCTTTATCAGATACAGGGAAGGAAATCGTTTTCCGAACGCAAGGTAAAAACTTTTTGAGCTATCGCATGAAACCAGTCATTGCCGAAGTTCTGAAAAACTCGGTAGCCGAACAGGCAGGCATCCAAGCCGGTGATCAAATTGTGCAAATCAACGGGCAAAAAATCGAATATTGGAATGAATTTACCGATAAAATCAAGACCTCTGCCAAGCATCAACTGGATGTAAAAGTGCTGCGGGGCGGTCAATCCCATGATGTTGTACTTACCGTTCCGGATGAAGCAGCCATTGGTGTTCGTTTGGATGCAAAGGATTTGAGTGTAACGGATAATTACGGACTTATTGCCTCAATTCCTGCCGGTTTTACCAGAACCATCAAAGTTTTGACCGATCAAATCAAGCAGTTTAAAGTGATTTTTAACACCAAAACCGGTGCCTACAAACAAGTGCGAGGTCCCATTGGCATCGTCGAAATGATGCCCGAAACCTGGGATTGGCATTTTTTCTGGAGTTTTATGGCGATGTTTTCGGTTTGGCTCGCTTTCCTAAACATATTACCGATACCCGCATTGGACGGAGGTCACGTGATGTTTTTGCTATATGAAATGATATCCGGCAAAAAACCGAGCGAGAAAGTTTTGGAAACCGGACAAATTATCGGTTTTGTATTGCTCATGGGCTTGATGGCAATCGTCTTCGGCAATGACATTTGGAATATCATCAAAAGATTTATCTGATAAAATATTAACCTAATTGGCAAACCCTTTCGGGGTATCAAACCCCGAAAGGGTTGGTTTTGCTACTGCCAAACTTTCACATAGTCGATTTTGTACACGGAAGGATAAATACTTTCATCCACTTCCGGACCGCCAAAGTTTCCACCCACAGCCATGTTTATCAAAACGAAAAAGGGTTGGTCAAACGGCCAAGTAGCTTCCGTTTTATCGGTTGGCGCATAGGTATAGGCTAAGACATCATCCACAAAAAAATCGATTTTTTCGGCTGTCCAATCGATGGCATAGGTATGAAAACCTTCCTCGACATTGTCAAAAATAGCTTTGGCATTGTTGATGGTGTTGCCGTGGCTCGATTGGGTGTGAATGGAGTTGTAGATGGTTTTGGGGAGTTTTCCCACATATTCCATGATGTCTATTTCACCGCTTTTGGGCCAACCCACTTCTTTGATGTTGCTACCCAACATCCAAAAGGCAGGCCAAATCCCCTTTCCTGTTGGGATGTCGAGTCTTGCTTCGATGCGGCCGTATTTGAATTCTTTTTTGCCTTGGGTCGTGATGCGTGTGGAGGTCACCCGACCGTTTTCTTTCTTTGCCGTGATGATGAGGTAGCCGTTTTCTAAGCGATGGTTTTGGTCGGTATAGAATTGGAGTTCATTGTTTCCCCAACCACAATTATGCGGACAGCCATTGCCCAATTCGAAATTCCAAACGGCTGCATCGAGTTGGTTGCCGTCAAAGTTTTCTTCCCACACAAGGGTTCTTTCTTTTTGTTGGGAGAAAGCTATTGACGTGACAAAAAGTAAAAATTTAAAAATATTTTTCATGTTTATTTATCATTATATTTAAAATCCGCCTCCAAATCCGCCTGCGAGCTACCGCCGACAAAGACTTTAAAATCGCCGGGTTCGACAACCCATTTTCCGTCATTGTCATAAAATCCGACGGTCTTTTCATCGATGGTAAACACCAAGGTTTTGGTTTCGCCAGCTTGCAATTCGATTTGTTGAAAGTCTTTCAGCTCTCTGACGGGGCGCGTTACTGATGCGTACAAATCGTGTATATAGAGTTGAACGGTTTCTTTTCCGGCATAGTTTCCGGTATTTGACAAATCAACTGAAACCTTGATGCTTCCGGCTTTTGCAAACGAATCGCTGTTGAGTTTAAGATTTGAATACGCAAAAGTTGTGTAGCTCAAACCAAATCCAAACGGGAATTGGGGCTCGTTGGGTGCGTCCATGTAGTGCGACCAAAAAACGATATCGCCACCCGGATTGCCCGGTCTTCCGGTGCTATTGTGGTTGTAGTAAATCGGCACTTGCCCGACCGTTTTCGGAAAACTCATCGGCAGTTTTCCACTCGGATTGTAGTCGCCATAGAGCACTTGCGCGATGGCGTTTCCACTTTCCGTACCGAGATGCCAAGCTTCGACGATGGCAGGAATTTGATTGGCTGCCCAATCGATGACCAACGGTCTTCCGTTCATCAAAACCAAGACGATGTTTTTGTTGATTTTGTAAACTTCTTCCAACAGTTCTTGTTGCAAACCGGGTAAATCGAGTTGCGTACGGCTGCGACCTTCTCCCGATTGAAATCCGTGTTCGCCCAAAACCATCACTACCACATCAGCGCGGCGAGCCTCTGCTTTTGCCGCTTCAAAACCGGTGCGGTCGGTGGTGTTGATTTTTGTTTCCTTGATGAAAACCGGAGCTTCATCGGTTAATCGGACGCCTTGTTCAAAACGAAGGTTGTTTCCATTGTATTTCTGTAAACCTTCAAGCACCGAAACGGCAGAATTGCTTTCTCCCAAAGCTCGCCAGCTACCCAACGGGCTGTCTTTGTCAGCAGCCAATTGTCCGATAAGGGCTATTTTCAAACCTTCTTTTTTGAGAGGCAAAAGTTGGTTGTCGTTTTTCAACAAAACAATTGATTTTTTCGCCATATCGAGAACGGCTTCATGAAAAGCGGGCTTGCCGATTTCAGCTTTTTCACGCGCTTCATCGCAATATTTATAGGGGTCATCAAATAAGCCCAACTCGTATTTCACGGTCAATATTCTTCGAACGGCATCGTCAATTACCGATTCTTTCACTTTTCCTTCTTTGACCAAAGCTGCCAAATGTTCGACGTACAACCTGGATTCCATGTCCATATCCGAACCGGCATTGGCCGCTAATTCTGCGGCTTGTTTGCCGTCTTTGGCAAAACCGTGTGGAATCATTTCAGCGATTGAGCCCCAATCAGAAACGACAAAGCCTTTGTAATTCCATTTGCCCTTGAGGATGTCTCTTTGCAAAAATGAATTTCCGGTTGCGGGAATGCCGTTGAGTACATTGAACGAATTCATAAAAGTTTTGACATCGGCATCTACAGTTGCTTGAAAAGGAGGCAGCACCTGATTATACAAAGTTGAAGTTCCTATATCGACCGTGTTGTAATCACGACCTGATTCTGAAAAACCATAAGCGGCAAAATGTTTGGCCGTTGCTGCGATGGTGTTTATGGCACTCAAATCATCACCCTGAAAACCTTTGACACGGGCATAAGCGATTTTGCTTCCCAAGTAAGGGTCTTCGCCGGCACCTTCCATGACACGACCCCAGCGGGCATCACGGGTGATATCGACCATGGGTGCGAAAGTCCAGTTGATTCCGGCTGCTGCTGCTTCTGCTGCTGCTACTTCAGCCGATTTTCGGATGGCATCCAAATCCCAACTGGCAGATTCGGCAAGTGGAATCGGACTGAGCGTTTTGTAGCCGTGTATGACATCATAGCCAATAATGAGTGGGATTCCCAAACGGGTTTCTTCGACTGCTATTTTCTGGACGGCCCGAACGTTTTCAACGCCATTTACATTGAGCATCGATCCGACGAGTCCTTTGCGGAGTTGTTCGTATTTGATGGCTGCATCGCCACCTTCGGGTGCGGGCCCGGTGACTTCCCAAAAACCGTTGTATTGGTTCATCTGGCCAATTTTTTCTTCCAAAGTCATCAAAGACAAGATGGAATCGACTTTTTGGTCAAATTTCGGGTTAAGTGAAGTTTTCATCGAGTTTGGGTTTTGGTTGCAACTGACGAGTAATATCGACAGTATAAAGAACAGCGGTAGATTGGAGGGTTTCATTTGGAATGGGTGTAAAGTAAATTCTTGTAAAGTTATTGAATATAGTGGGTTGACAAAAATCATTCTTATAGCTTATCAACTTTTTTTTGTTTTTAACAAAAAGGTCAGCATATAGCCAACCTTTTCAAAATCAAATGAGAAACAATTATAATATTTATTGAAATACTTTGACATAGTCAATTTCATAGGTTGATTGTGTAAAAGCACCGTCAACGGCACCGCCAAAGTTTCCTCCCATGGCAAAATTGATCAGCAGGAAAAAGTTTTTGTTGAAAGGCACAGAGGGTGAATTCGCAAAAGTGTGATAGAGTTGATTATCCACAAAAAACTTGATTTGTGTTTCAGTCCATTCGGCAGCATAAACATGGAAATCATTTGACGCACCTGCAATGACTGTCGATTGAGAAACGCCTCCACCACCGGAGTTTCCGGGGAAATGCAGTGTACTGAAAATACGATCTTGTTGGTTTCCAACGTGTTCCATGAAGTCAATTTCTCCTGCTCCCGGCCAAGGATTGGTATCGATGTCTGCGCCAAGTGCCCAAAATGCAGGCCAAGTACCGCCACCGGTAGGAAGTTTTGCTCTCATTTCTATTTTACCGTATTTAAAATCAAATTTTCCTTTTGAATTAATTCGTGCGGAAGTAAAGTTGCTCCCACTAAAGTTTTCACGTTTAGCTGTTATTTTTAGGAGACCACCTTGTACGACGATATTTTCAGGCCTGTTGGTATAGTATTGAAGTTCGTTATTTCCCCAACCGTTTACACCGGTTCCGGTATCGAAATTCCAATTTTGGCTATTGGGTGCGCCATCTACGTTAAATTCATCAGACCAAACCAGGTTGTTGAATTGAGATGGAGGTTGAACGCCTCCTTCAGGAACAAAGGTGAAGTACCAGGCCAATTGTCCTCCACCGAATTGGCTTCGGACATTTTGAATACCTCTGACACTTAGTTTGTTTGCGGTGAGTTCGAGAATTTGAAATTCAGTAATTCCTGCATCGTATGAAAGTACACTGTTATCAATTGTGAGCGTTTTTGCATTTGTCAAAGCATCAGTAATTACTGAAAACGCAGTGTTTGTTCTGATAAATTCATCAATATTTCTGCACTCATCAACAAATTGTTGTACAGGAGCATCGGGGAAAAACTTCGTTACTTCTGTCCAATTCATAAAGGTAGAGCCCTTTGTGTCAATTTCATAGATTAGATTTTGTTGCGCATCAAAACTAAATGTAAGCACATCGTCATACAAACAAGGATTGAGTGAGTTTGGTGCGGCAGAGAAGAAACCCGGGAAATCGGTATTCACATCACCTACCCCAAAATGTCCGGCGACGGTTTGATCCCAAACCCATTTTTTAGATCCGTTTCCAGCCAAGAATTGAAGAACTTGCGGGTCGATTTGAACTTTTACATCGAGTTCGACCTCGATTGATTTTGAAGTTGCACTTCCGCCTGTACCAAACGCCACAACGGTAATAACGGCCGTAAACTGTCCTGCTCTGGTGAACCGGAAGGTTGCTTGTTCGCCCGGTAATACCAATGCGGGAGTACTCTGAGGTGTGAAAATTACCTGAAAGCTAAGCGCATTTTCTGCGGTTGGTGTTATGGTAACCAAACCGGATTGGTCATCTGCTACGATGGCCGTCACTTGCAAATTGCTCGGCGTGATGATATTGCCAAAATTAGCATTGTCGTCGGGGGCGCAGTTTAGCATCGAAATGCTAATCAAGACCATCGAAATAAGGATTTTTATTTTTTTCATTGTACGTGTTTTAAAATTATAGCAGTTTCTAATTGTTTTTTAATCGACCTTTTTATTGGTTGCTAAATCTGATGTTGTCGATGTAAATCACATTGTCAGAGGTTCTTCCGTTTAGGTTAAAATCAGGAAAAATGATAATTTGATCGATGATTCCCGTGATTCCTTTTCCGATGCTTCCCGAAAGATCAAAAGTTAGTTCTTCCCATTGATTGATCTTGGTGTTTGCCACTTTTACTTCCGGTTGTGCTTCTCCGTTTGATTCTGCAAATTTCAATCCGACATCGCTGATAACGGATTTCCATACCATTATACGCACAATTTTGTTGGTTTGATCAAAGGTAAATGAACCGATATCTGCGCCGTGTTTTGATTCAAATCCTACCCAGGGTTGACCCACTTGCAAAGCGGTTGCTTTGAGAACAGTTGCAGAGGTGTTAATTCCTGAAGCGTCCGGATTTGCAACAATCTCTACCGGTGGATTAGATCCATTTTCGAAAACAGTCCAAGTCCAATTGGCACCAAATCCACCTGGTTCAAAATCAATTGGATTTCGAGGAGGAGTTCCTGAACCGCCTGTGCCTGAACCTCCGCCTGTGCCACCGCCACCTGAAGTGCCTCCTGCGGTTGAGGCTAAACTAATGTCATCAAAATGATAAATCGTTCCGTCGCCATTGTTTCCAAAATCAAAGAAAATAACAAATCTAACGTAATTGGCTGTGGGAGCTCCACTAAAATTATAAGAAAGTTCTTCCCAAGCGTTTGCTTTGGTGTTGGTAACGTCAACTTCGTGGGTTACACTGCCATCTATGTTTTCAATTTTTACTTTGATAACAATACCGCTTTTGGGGCTGAGAACTTTCACCCTGATATAAGGCAGCGATGCAACATCGATTACTTTATTCTCTATAAATGAGCCCGCCCAAATTTCAGAACCTTGCGCTTTGACTAACTCTCCTACCAAACTACTAGTATTGATGCCTGATTGGTTGGGGTTGTTTACAACTGTTGAGGTCGGTATATTCCCAAAAGAAGTAAATACTGGAGCCACGCCCTGAAAATCTTCAATTAGACTTGGGGGATTGCTTCCGCCACCGCCACCGCTTTGACCAGAAAGACTGATGTCGTCAAAATAGAACATTTCACCGTTTCCGCCGTTTCCAAAATCGGGGAATAAGATGACCCGATCATAAGAATTTGCGGTGCTGAATGCGCCGAATGAGGTCAAGTCAAAAGACAATTCCTGCCATGCGTTGGCAACGGTTGACGTTGCTTGAACCTCTACAAAGACTGTTGGGTTGCCGTTCCCGTCTTTTGGTGAGTTTGAATCTTCTATTTTAAACAAGATAGGTGTGCCGACCCGTGGCGACCAAACTTTTACTTTTGCGGTTGTACCCGAAGCAAAATTGATGGGTCCACTCAAATTTAAACTGGCTCCTGCCCAAACTTGCGCACCACCTAATTTTTCGATTTCCACCACTTTTGAGCTGGTGTTGATTCCCGAAGGATTGGGATTGTTGACGACAGCTGCCGGAATTGGTCCAAAACTTGCGCTTCCAAATCCAGTCCAATCAAAGGTCAATGCCGAAGATTCAAAATCCAATGGCAATGATATGCTTGGTGTGTTTGCACCTACTTGTGCGATGTCATCAAAAAAGAACAACTCTCCATTTCCTACGTTGCCGAAATCAGGAAATAATATCACGCGATCATACGAATTTGCAGTACTGAATGCGCTGGAAGAGGTGAGGTCAAAAGAAATTTCTTGCCAAGCGTTGGCAACTGTAGCGTTTACAACGACCTCAACAAAGACTGTTGGGTTTCCATTTCCATCAAGTGGTGAATTGGAATCTTCAATCTTAAGCAGTATGGGTGTTCCTGCGCGTGGTGACCAAACTTTTACTTTTACAGTAGTTCCCAATCCAAAATCGATGGGATTGGTTAGGTTTAAGCTGGCTCCTGCCCAAACTTGGGCCCCACCTGTTTTATTGATTTCCAAAACTTTTGAGCTGGTATTGATTCCAGAAGGATTTGGATTGTTGACGACAGCTGCCGGGATTGGGCCAAAATTGGCATCGCCAAAACCAACCCAATCGAAGGTCAGGGTAGTTGATTCAAATGTGAGCGGCAATGCAATGGGTTCTGGACTGGCGTTGGTTTGCTCAATTTCATCAAAGAAATAAGTTGCACCATCACCTCCGTTTTCAAAATCAAAGAAGAAAATCAGTTTAGATAGTTGTTTTCCGTTTGTCAAAGTACCAAAATCGAAAATTAATTCTTCCCATTGGTTTGCAACGGTATTTCTAACATCCAGTTCTGTTGAAACATTCGGGTCTGTGGCATTTTCTAATTTTAATTTAACGATGATGCCGCTTTTTGGTGACCAAACTTTAATTTTTATTTTTTTCAATTGACTGAAATCAATCGGTTGATCTAAAGTTAAGATGCTTCCCGCAAAGAATTGAGCTCCTTGATTTTTCAAAAACTGAGCTACTTTGGTTGTCGTGTTTGCGCCAGACGCATCCGGATTGTCAATTACGGTTGTAACCGCACCTTCAAAATCGATGAAATTGTAATTGAGCGTAGTTGATTCAAAATTGACCGGTAACAAAAGTGGATTTGTAATGGTTACCACTTGGGTTAACTCTGCGGTAGCTTCTCCGCCACTGAACGCAACAACGCGAACAGTATAGTCGCCCACAGCAGGGTATTTATGATTGACAACGTCACCTTCATTGAACATGGTTGGAGTTTCATTTTCTACATCGCCAAAAAACACTTCAAAAAATGTTTCTAAATCAGCAGTTGCACTGAGGTTGATGCCAAAATTATCGGTAGGGTCTTTTTCGATAGTGACTTCTAAATTTTCCGGTGCTTTGAAAGAAACTGTTAAAGACTTGCTTGCTTCAGTCATCAAACCGTTTAGAGAAGTTGCTTGAATTTTTACATCATAAACACCTTCTGCATAAACATGTTGAACGTTTTGACCGGGCAAAACGGTGGCCGGCGTAGTTCCGTCACCAAAAATAATGGAAAATGAATTGGCTCCTTCACCGTTGGGTGTGATGGTTACCAATCCTGTATTGTCTTGTGTGATGGTAAACAATGCCGATAAATTTGTTGGTCCCGCAGTTTCGTTAATAAATTCTGCATTTCCATCTTCATTGTCAGAGCATGAAAAAGCAAATAAGATGAAGAAAAAGCTTAAAAAAAGATTTATATTTTTCATATTAGAAAGTTTTATAAAATTAATAGCCGGGGTTTTGAGGCCAACGATTGCCGGCTAATTCAATTTCAATAGAAGGTATTGGGAACAATTCGTTTTTTCCAGCAGAGAAACCAGTGATTTTTTCAGCAGCCTGCCCGGTTCTTACCAAGTCGAAGAAACGATGTCCTTCGCCCATAAGCTCTAATCTTCTTTCATCCCAAATGGCTTGTGTCAATGCCGAACCGGATAATGAAAGATCACTAAGTTCGGCTCTTTGTCTGACGCGGTTGAGGTATAAACGAGCCTTTTCATCTCCTGAACCTGAGCGATTAAAGGCTTCAGCCGCCATGAGCAACACATCGGCAAAGCGAATGGATCTGTAATTGTTTGGGTTGGTCAAATTGGCATCGCCTGTGTTTAAATCGCCTTGTCTGGCAATGTATTTTCGGTTGTAAAAACCGGTGTGTTCAAATCCTTCCACAAAGGTTGCGCCGGTTTGTTCTGCCCAAGTGTTGATATTTAAAATGGCAACATCTCTTCGGATGTCCGCCGGATTGTATGCGTCATAGGCTTCTTGGGTAGGAACGTTGAAGCTAAATCCGGAATCAAAAAGAGGGCCGGAATAATTTCTAATTCCATTGAAACCAACGGCGACATTTCCTTCGCTACACTGCAAACAGCCAAATCCTGCACCTTCTAAGTCTGAGTATTGAATTTCGAAAACAGATTCGATGTTGTTTTCTCCAACCGATTCGAATATGCTGTTGTAGTCAGTGACCAAATCATAAGGTCCATCGTTGATAACTTCTTCCAAAACGGTCGATGCTTCTCCGAATTTATTTTGAAAAAGTAAGGCTTTCCCCAACAAGGCTAATGCGGCTCCTTTGGTAATTCTACCTTTTTGAGCTTGCGTATAAGGAAGATTGTCTGCTGCAAAACGAAGGTCTCGCTCAATCAAGTTGTAAACCTCCGATTTAGGCGCGCGATCGATGGAAGTTTCTTGTCCAAATTGAATTCTTTTGTCTTCGGAAAGCGGAACATCCCCAAAAAACTTGACCAGTTCAAAATAGTAATAAGCACGGAGGAATCTGTTTTGGGCAAGAATTTGATTTTTGTTGGGAAAATCTACCTTATCCTTAAATTCCATCATAAAGTTGGTTCGGTTGATGCCTGCGTACATCCAATTCCAGAGATCTCTCAATTGCTGATTTACCGGAGTTTGCGTCATATCGTCGATTTCCTGAAAACCGGGAACATCAACGGCACTTTCGCCTCCTGCCAAAGTATTGTCTGAGGCCATTTCACCAATCATTACGTTCACATAGGTTGCCTGCAACAAATCGTAGGAACCGATCAGTGCTTCTTGAAAATCCGATTCTGAGTTGAAAAAACTTTCTGAGTCGATGACAAAAGCTGGGTCTTCTTGGACAAAGTTATCTGAGCAAGCCGACAATGCCAGACCGAGAAATGTAACTGCTATGTATTTATTCATTTTTAATTTCATGGTTATAGCTATTAAAAGTTCAAATTAATTCCGAAAATATAAGAACGAGGTGTCGGGAAGAATCCCGGATCGATACCGCCTCCTACGGGATCACCGCTCGAAATAGCAGGGTCAAATCCCGAATAATCGGTGAATGTGTATAAATTGTTTACTTGCGCATAAAGTCTTAAATTACTGATTTTTGCTTTTTGCGTAATTGATTTTGGAATGGTATAACCCAATTGGATGGTTTGGATTCTCAAGAAATCGCCGTCTTCTACAAAGAAATCAGAGAAAAGTGTGGAGCTTGTAGCACCTGTTGTTACCAAAGGTTGCGTATTTGATGTTCCCGGACCTGTCCATCGGTTTAGAAAAGCACGATTTTTGTTGGTCAACGGTTGGTTTCGTTCATAATTTCTGACAATTTCGTTTCCTGCTTGACCAAAAGCACTGGCGGAGAAATCGAAGTTTTTGTATTCCAAAGACAGGTTAAAATTGAAGGTTACATCGGGTATTGAACTACCGATGTCTGTCCGGTCATTGTTGTCAACTACGCCATCTTTGTTGATGTCAACAAATCTGATTTCACCCGGTCTCGCATTGGCTTGTGTAGCATGTGCGTCCACTTCCTGTTGGTTTTGAAAGATACCATCTGTTTTGAGCCCGAAAAAATAGCCAAGTGGTTTTCCAGCTTGCATGCGTGAAGGGGCTTCTTGGCCGACGCCAAAGCTACCTCCAGTAACAAAACCTACATCGTTGTTAACCGAAAGGACTTCGTTTTCAAGTGCGGTAAAATTGCCGCCAACCGTAATTTTTAAATCTTTGGTGATGTTGGTTTTGTAATTTACACTGAACTCGACACCGCGGTTGCGCACAGAACCTGCGTTGATGAAAGGAGGAGCACTTCCCGGCGCTGATGATCCGATGATTCCGGATACCGGTGCTTCTAGCAATAAATCGCGGGTAGTTTTTCTGAAGAAATCTGCCGTAATATCAAAGTTTTTGAGCAATGTCAAGTCGAAACCTATGTTGAGTTGATCTTGCTCTTCCCAACGAATATTTGGATTGGGAATCCTGCCAACTGCTTTTCCGTTGATCAATTGGTCGTCAAATACGGCGGTAGCTTCACCCGAAAGTAATGAGCGGAAAGTGTTTGCAACAATTCGATCGTTACCCAACACCCCAAAACTACCACGTAATTTCAAGAAATTAACGATGTCGTTGTCCTGCAAGAAGGATTCTTCCGTGACTACCCATCCGAGTGAACCCGAAGGAAAATAGGCAACGCTTTCATTAGGGCCGAAATTGCTTGAAGCATCTCGGCGGAGCGAAAATGAGAATAGGTATTTGCTACTGTAGTTGTATTGAAATCTTCCGAAATAGGAAACCAATCGTTCTTCAAACTGTCCATTGCCGAATCTTTCATCGGCTAAGTTGTTGTTTGTCAGTGATAAATCTGCAAATTTATAGCTGTTGTTTGGAACATCAAATCCGGTTGCATTGAAAAAGTCGCCGTGATTTTTAAAAACAGTTGTACCTGCGGTTACTTCTACATTGTGATTTTCATAAAATGTGTTTTTGTAATTGATAAAAGCATCCCAAGTATAATCGTTGAAATCATCTTTTATCTCGGTCACACTGCTTCTTGAATTGTTGAAAACTTTTCCCGATCCAAAGAATGCAATCGGACTGAAAGATTTTGATTTCGATAATGAGTAGTTAAATCCAAATCGTGTTTCGGCACTCCAATGATCATCCAGTTTGAATTTCAATCCGGCTGTTCCATTTATCTTGTTGGTATTGCCTTCGTTAAAGGTGTTGGCAATCTGCGCCAACGGGTTGATAACTTCGTTTCCGAGGCCTTCTGCGAGCGTGAAATCACCGTTTTCGTCTCTAACCGGAAGCAGTGGCGACATGTTGAGTGCGTTGAACAGAACAGATCCGAGACCACTTTCGTTGATGGTTTTTCGTTTGGAGTTGGTGTAAAAAAGGGAGGTGTTGAAAGTGAAATACTTGGAAAGTTCTGTGGTAAAACTCAAACGCGAAGTAAATCGGTCGAAGTTTGATTTATCTCTGGCTACGATACCGTCTTGGGTGAGATATCCCGCGCCTAAAGAATAAGTCGATTTTTCACTTCCTCCAGATACAGAAATGTCTTGGTTGAAAATTGGTGCAGTTTCAAACACCTTGTCTTGAAAATCAGTTCCTTTTCCGAATGATGAAACATCATTAAAAAGGGGTGTCTGACCTGCATTGGTTCGAGCTTCATTGATAAGCAAGGCATATTCGGTTGCATTGAGTACTGGAAGTTTTCGAGGAGTTTCCTGAAAAGCAACATAAGAATTAACCGCGAAAGTAGCTGCTGTATTTTTCTTACCTGTTTTGGTTGTAATGAGAATAACGCCATTTGCGGCTCGAGTTCCATAAATTGCTGCAGATGCATCTTTCAGCGTTGTGATGCTTTCGATGTCGTTCGGGTTGAGGTTGGTCAGCGCATCTTCGGTGATGTTGCCGTCAACAACTATGAGTGGTCGGTTGTTACCATTGCTACTGATTCCCCGGATGCGAATGTTTAAAGAACTCCCAGGTGAACCCGATGAAGGAATGATTTGTACTCCGGTGCTTTGTCCTTGCAGCGCGTCTTCAAAACGGAGTGGTTTGAGTGCCGCAATGGTTTCGGCGTTGATAAGGTTGACCGCTCCGGTAACCTCCTTTTTGGCTTGCGTACCATAACCGATGACTACTACCTCAGCAAGTGCCTGGGTGTCATCTTCCAATTGTACGCTGATGTTACTTGAACTTACTGTCAGTTCAATCGTCTTAAAGCCCAAATAGGAGAAAACCAAAACATCTCCTTGCTTTACGTTGTCTAAGATGAAGTTGCCATCAAAATCTGTGTTGGTTCCGTTTGTGGTATTTTTTACCAAAATATTCACACCCGGAAGCGGTGTGCCGCCATTGACAGCTGACACGTTACCCGTGATGCGGCCGTTTTGGGCATGGGCAACAAGTCCTCCGAATAATAAAACGAGAATCAGTAATACATTTTTTTTCATTCGATTTGAATTTTAAAAATCAATAGATATAATTTCGAATAGGATTCTGATGTTTAAGGGAATTTTTACCCAAGCAGAAATTTGACCTATCTCGATTTGTAAATCTATTGTATCCAATCGAAGGTTGCGAAAAAGCCACCACAACAAAAAATATACAGTGTTTTAGCAATGCTTAATTGTCTGTCAATAATGTTATTTTAACATAGCATTCACAAGGCTTGACAGCTGTTAAATTTATCAAAACAAAATGAAGTGAAGTGCGCCGAATCCTTATCGAAAACGTTTTAGTTGAGGTATTGTTGAGGTGAAATTAACAAATGTTGAGGTGGCTTAGAGGCTTAAAATGTAAGAACTAAGGCTTTCATTGTGGTCTAAGTCTAATTTTTTGCGCAAACGATACCTTTTTATTTCCATGCTTCGGACAGAAATATTGAGCAGTGGCGCGATTTCTTTGGAAGAAAGATTGAGTTTCAGATAAGTGCAAAGACGTAAATCGTTTGTGGTCAAGTTGGGATGTTTTGCTTTTAAATTGTTTAAAAAATCTTGTTCCGCACGATTGAAAACAGATTCAAATACTTCCCAATCTTCGTTTTCATTTTGATTTTTTTCTATAAATTTCAAAAGTGTTTTAACTTCAGCGGGATTGCTAATCTTTTTTATTTCTTTTTTAAGGTTGTTGAGTAACTCATTCTTTCTGATTAAATTGACAGTTGTGTTTTCAAGTTCTTGACTTTTCTGCGCAATGATTTGATTCAGTTGATCCGTTTTTAACGTATTGATTTGCTGTTCATTGATTTTTTTGATTTCCTCTATCTGTCGTTTTTTATCTTCCAGCAAATGATGTTGCTTTTTTTGATAATGATTTTTATAAGATTTATGAACCAAATAAACCATTAAAACGACCAAGATTATATACCAAAAAATGCTGAAATTTGAGAGATACCAAGGCCTGTTAACTGTGAAAGGATAGCTGACGGTATTGGATGAAACATGATCGCCAATTCTGGCTTTGACTTCTAAATTGTAATTCCCAAAAGCAAGTTTGCTAAAATTCAAACTGCTGCTTAAACTCCAATCTGACCATGCTTCGGATGTCCCGAGTCTGTATTGATAAGTGGTTTTAAGGGTGGGATTCAAATTGGGAACACTGAAATTAAAACGGATGTTACCAAAGTCAAAATCTGTTGAAAAACCCTTGGTTATCGAATGTTTGATTTCCTTATTGTTCTTGTCTGTGCTGCTTACGGAGGTCAAAAAAATGTCGAAATCTCCACGCTGATCCGAATCTTTGGGTAAAATAATATACCCTGTTGAACTGCCAATAATGTAGTTTTTAGAATCTAGTTTTTCAATATTTTCAAAACCACTCATCGTTTTTCTAACCTCTTGCGGCAGTTTATATTTTTTCAAATTTAAGTTGCCAGACAAATAATCCGGAGCTAAAACGGAAACATCTTGGTTGTTGAACTGCCACAATTCGCGGTTGTCAATTAAGTTGAGCTTGCCGGATTGATAATTGGTCGAATCTGATAATTCACTGTAAATTTTATTGTAAACAAATTTTTGCGAAGAGTAGTCATAGTTGTAAATACCTGTTTTATCGGCATAAATAATGTCGTTTTTGTATTTTATCAACCCGGAATTTTTTTGTTTTCGGTCTTTGAAATTGTTTTCAACAACCTTTGCCGATTCAAATTTATCGTCAATTTTTAATTGATAAACCCCTTTGTATTCGTGATTTATCCAAATATTTCGCAATGAATCAATGGCTACAAATCGTGCAGAAATGTCAAAACCTTTGATGTTGTTTCTGAACTTCCATGCTTGGTCAGTTTTTTCGAAAATGCTTAAACCTTTGAATGTACCGGCCAGCATCAAGTTTGGTTTGCCAGGAATTTTTTCGAAAGTCCAAACACCGGTTTCTTTGTATATAAGGGAAGCTTTGTCATCCACTATTTCAAAGCATCCTAAATTATGACCACAGTATAGATTGCCTTCAAACTCAAACAAACTCCATACCTGACCTTTGGTGTTTTTAATCAAGTGAAATTCGTCAGCCGTGTTCAGGCTCTTGAAGTACAAACCTTGATTGGTTCCGATATAGAGTTTGTTTTTAAAAACTTTTGTTGCATATACAGTTCCCAAAACGCCATTCAAATCGTTGTAATACAAGATGTCCGATTGGTTGTTTACCACGTTGATGCCTATATCCAAACCCAGCCATATATTGTGTTTATTATCTTCGAAAACAGACAGAACGGTGTTGTTTGAAAGGCCGTTGTCGATATTGAGGGTTTCTTTTAGGTTTCCTTCATTGTCTAAGGTAGCAAAGCCGTTTGCAATCAATCCCAGCGCGAAATTTCCATTTTGAAGCAAGCTGCTTTTGTAAACAGTTGTCTTTTCAAGAAAACCATCAGCCGGTATCAACCATTTTTTTAGTTTGTTTCCAGAATATTTATAGAAGCCCGCTTTTTGGGTCAATATATACCAATCGTTGTTGATGTAAAACAGATTTTCAATTCGATTATCAACCGCCAAAGGAATCTTGATAAACAATTTTGGTTTTCCTTGTTCAAGCATGTAAATCGATCCATCTGCAGTATGATAATACAGATTTTTGTTGATAAGGTGCGACTTTTCGATGGGCTCATTAATCGTAATTATATTGAAGTTAGATTCGAGATTGTAAATATAAAACTGATTTAGCGATTGAAAAACAATGTAATTATCAAAGTAATCAATGCGCCAAAACTGTTCATCTTCCAGGATTTTATCTTTGATTTTTTGCGTGAGGGAATGATAATTCAAATCACCAAAATCATCTCTTTCCCAATAACCGAATTCCATATAAAATCCGGTGTAAATTTTGTCACCAATCGCCTTGACAGAACGCATGATGGTGTTGTTTGGCGTTGGGTAAGTTTTCCAAGAAACCCCGTTGTATTCCAATAAACCCAAGTTGTTGGCTACATAAATAAACCCATTTTTATCTTGGGTTATATCCCAGTTTTGGGTTTCACCTTTGTATATATCCGGCAAGAACTGAATCACATTCGGAATCTCTTGAGCGAATGTCAAGGTGCTGATTAGGAAGAAAAGTAAGTTTCTTAACAAATGATTTCTTTTTGAGTTTTTAAAAAAAAAAGTAGATTTTCGTAAATGTAAAAATATCCCTTGATTAAGTCAATTATTTTGTCAAATAAATTTAATAAATAACGTGAGTTCGACATATAATAATTTGGTTTAATGCGGTTTGGGTTTGGCTCATTGACATCTGCGCTGATTTGCGTTATCCGCGGGAGATTTTTAAAGATTTTTCCCTTTGATTCTGCAAATGGACGCAGATGACTACTTTTTGAAAATCATTGAATGACAATAATTTGTATTTAATTTGATTAGAAAATTTGTTTTTCTTACTTCTAACTCATGTTAAAAAAGAAACAAGAAATTAGACTGCTTTTTTGGTTGAAGTTGTTTTTGTCGATTTCTGACGAGGTAATTTTAAAATTGCCTTTATGTATGCAAAATCTGTTTTACCTTTGAAGAAATTGTATTTTCAACACTTAATTAGCTTAGATGAATCGTGATTTATTATTGATTTTTGCACGCAATCCGGTATTGGGAAAGGTGAAAACACGCCTTGCCAAATCCATAGGCGATGAAAATGCGCTCGAAATCTACCAACATCTTTTGAAACATACTGTTTCCGTAACCAAAGGTTTGAAAGCCGATAAGTGCGTTTGCTATTCAGAAAATTTGGTTGATGACGATATTTGGCCCAACGAAATCTTTCAGAAAACTGTGCAAAGCGGAAACGATTTGGGTCTGCGGATGCAGCATGCTTTCCAAACTGCTTTTGAAGAAAATTACCAAAGGGTGGTCGTTATCGGGACAGATTTGCTCGAACTCAAACAAGCACACCTCGAAGAAGCTTTCCGCAAACTCGACAGCTGCGATTTTGTTTTCGGTCCCGCCGATGACGGTGGGTATTATTTGTTGGGAATGAGTGAAATAAAGCCACAACTGTTTATCCAAAAAAAATGGGGAACAAACTCGGTTTTGGAGGATAGTTTAAAAGATTTGTTCGGCGAAAAAGTTTGTCTTTTGGAAACTTTAAACGACATTGATGTGGTCGAAGATATAGTCGGAATTGAAGTTTTTAAAAAGTATTTGAAATAACACAGAAAGTATAATTATAGATTTGAATAACTGCTTAATTATGAAAAACAACCTGAATGATACCCTGAAATACCTAAAAAGTAAAGGATTTGGCCAAGCCGAAGTCGGAATCGTATTGGGAACCGGACTCGGGAAATTGGTCGATAGCATTGAAGTCGAACACGAAGCCCACTACAACAACATCCCGTTTTTCCCGCAAGCCACCGTCGAGTTTCATTCCGGAAAATTAATTTACGGCACTTTGGAAGACAAAAAAGTGATTGTCATGTCCGGACGATTCCATTATTACGAAGGATACAACATGCAAGAAGTTACCTACGGCATTCGCGTCATGCATCTTTTGGGAATCCAAACATTGCTCATTTCCAACGCTGCCGGAGCCATCAACCAAAAGTTCAGCAAAGGAAACCTGATGCTGATTGATGACCACATCAACCTACAAGGCGATTCGCCGCTTGCATTCAAAGGCGTTGACGCTTTCGGACCTCGTTTTGCCGATATGTCTGCACCTTATGACAAAAAATTGAATGGCTTGCTTCGTGAGGTCGCGAAAAAATTAGACATTACGCTTCACGAAGGTGTTTACGCAGCAGTGGTCGGGCCACAATTGGAAACCCGTGCCGAATACAGATATTTAAAAATCATCGGCTCAGATGCCGTCGGGATGAGCACCGTGCCCGAAGTGATTGTCGCCAACCACTTGGGTTTGCCTTGCGCGGCTATTTCTGTCTTGACAGACGAGTGCGACCCTGACAACCTTAAGCCGGTCGATATTCAAGACATCATCGCTACGGCCAATCGTGCCGAGCCCAATTTGGTGCGGTTATTCAAAGAATTACTTAAAAATTTATAAAACTGATGGATAAATACCTCGAAATCATCGTCCAATCGTACAGGGGATATTTCAACTATCTCGTGCACGAAATTTCACATCCTTCCTGGCACAACTATTTTTATTGGTTAATTGGCGTTTCACTCTTGTTTTGGCTGTTGGAAATTACGCGTCCTTGGCGAAAAAATCAACCCATCATCCGGAAAGATTTTTGGTTGGATGCATTTTATATGTTTTTCAACTTTTTCCTCTTTTCATTGATTGGTTACAACGCCTTGTCTAATGTGGTCGTTACTTTCTTCCATGAAAGCCTGCTGAAAATCGGCATCGACAACTTGGCAATCTTCAACGTTGCCAATTTGAGTATTTTCTGGCAACTGTTTATCTTGTTTGTCGTGCGCGATTTTATACAATATTTCATCCATCGCTTGTTGCATTTCAGCCCGTTTTTGTGGAATTTTCACAAAGTGCATCATTCCGTCAAGCAAATGGGCTTTGCCGCACAAATGCGCTACCATTGGATGGAAAACGTGGTCTATCGGTCGCTGCAATACATCCCGTTGGCGTTGATTGGGTTTGGCATTCAAGATTACATCATCGTCTATTTGTTCGCGTTTGCCGTAGGGCATTTTAATCATGCCAACATCAATGTACCCCTCGGCCTGCTCAAATATGTTTTCAACAATCCGCAGATGCACATCTGGCATCACGCCAAAGAATTGCCCAACAAATATGGTGTCAATTTCGGCCTCACACTCAGTATTTGGGATTATCTTTTTAAAACTGACTACATCCCCTCCGATGGTCGCGACATCACTTTGGGGTTTGACCACGATGAGGTTTTCCCCGATGATTTCCTCGGGCAGGCGGTCTATCCGGCGAATAAAAAAGATTGATGATTTCAATCACATCGCGCGTTCGATTCTATTTTGGGCGTGCCCCTTCAGTTGTTCGTGCCTCACAACTTCGGGTCGGGCTTTTCGTTCCCGCTTTTTTTATTTGGCGAACAAAATCGCCAAATAAAAAAGAGCTCCACTACAATCCCTCACGCAGCTTCTATAACCAAACCTTCAGTAAGCCGATTAATGGCTATAAATCATAGAATGCAGTGCTATCATTTATAGGTGAAGCCGAAAATTAATTTTTCATCATCAATCGTTATCTTGACTCGGAAACTCGTTTTCGTTTCCTAATTTTGCGGCAAACAAACTTAAACTTTCTTTTTCCATGAAAAACTTTCTCCTTTTATTCACTTTCATACTTTCTACACAAATCACTTTGGGCACCAATTTGGATTGGGGCAAAACCGGACACCGCGTGGTAGGCGAACTTGCTGAACAAAATCTCAACAAACGCGCACTGCGAAAAATCAAAAAATTACTCAACGGACAAAGTTTGGCTTTCGTGTCAACCTATGCCGATGACATCAAATCGGATTCTCGCTACAAAAAATACGACGCTTGGCACTATGTCAATTTTCCCTTGGATAAAAATTATGGAGACCAATCCACCGACGAAAAAGGCGACATCATCAAAGGTATTCAGGAATGCATAGCGGTGTTAAAAAACCCGAACGCAACTGAAAGCGACCAAGCATTTTATCTGAAGTTGTTGATTCATTTTATCGGCGACTTACACCAACCGATGCACATCGGGCAAGCAGAAGACAAAGGTGGTAACGACGTCCAAGTGCAATGGTTTGGCAAAGGTTCCAACATGCACCGGGTGTGGGACAGCGAAATGATAGACGGTTACGACATGAGCTATACCGAATTGACGGAAAACCTACCGACAATTTCAAAAAGAGAAAAAGCCCAAATCATGCAATCTGACCTGATGGATTGGGTGGCAGAAACCCGTGAAACCACCAAGAAAGTTTACGCGGGTGCGCAAAATGGCGACAAATTAGGGTATAATTATTCCTATGATTATTTTGATACGGTACGCATCCAACTTCAAAAAGCAGGTCTGAGATTGGCGAAAGTCTTGAATGAGATTTACAAATAATTCCACTCAGTGAAGAATAATTTTCACTTTTTGAAATTATAGATACAGAATCAAAAAATATTTACTAATTTTGCGCTCTCTAAACAGAAACGTTCTTTTAGAAACTTGCTTCGGTGGCGGAATTGGTAGACGCGCTGGACTCAAAATCCAGTGATAGCAGTATCGTGTGGGTTCGATTCCCACCCGGAGTACAAAACAAAACCTCAACTCATTCGCAATGAATTTGTTGAGGTTTTTTTGTGTTTAAAAGTGTACAAATTTGTACGATTATTCCTTTTTGGTCAGCTTTGCCCAGTTTTTGTCTGCTTGGCCGCGCAGTTTTTCGGGGCCTTCTTCCAGCCAATTTTCCAATCCTTTTTTGCGGTGAAACAAATGGAGTTTGCCATCGCGGATTTCAAAAACTTCCGGATCCGGGCTCACTTTCGATCCTTTGGTAGCCATCGCATACGAACAATGCCCGCCGTATTGCGGTACATATTTTTCGGGTTCGGCTTTGAATTTGTTTAGGTTTTCGGTTGTAGAAAAAGCAAATAATACACCTTCATATTTGTAGGAATATTTTGCTTTGTTTCCCGCAACAGCGTGGTTGTCAAAATATGCAACCACATCATAACCCATTATGGCATAGCCTTTTTCTGTGTAAAAATCTGAATTTTGAGCAAATGATTGTGCACCCGAGAGAAAAAGCGCAACGTAAAGTAAATTTTTCATCGTGGTTGTTTTTTATCGAAAAATCAGTCGATTTGTTTTCAAATACTTACAATTACCTTGCCGCCTTTCCCTGCAATCGGCTGATTACAAAGAAGCACTTGCCGTCTGTGCTTCGCGATCTATTTTTTTAACCAAACCTTGCAACACATTCCCCGGCCCGATTTCTGTAAAAAGGCTTGCGCCGTCGGCTATCATTTGTTGCACGCTTTGTGTCCACCGAACCGGTGCGGTGAGTTGAAGTATCAGATTCTTTTTGATTTCGTCAGGATTGATGACAGCAGTTGCGGTCACGTTTTGATACACCGGGCAAAGCGGTTTGTTGAATTGTGTCGCTTGAATGGCGGCTGCCAATTCTTCCCGCGCCGGAGCCATGAGCGGTGAGTGAAAAGCACCTCCAACGGGCAACACCAAAGCGCGTTTGGCTCCCGCAGTTTTCAAAGCTTCACAGGCTCGGCTGATGGCTTCTACTTCACCCGAAATCACTAATTGGCCGGGGCAATTGTAGTTGGCCGCAACCACCACGCCTTCGGTCTCCGCACAAATTTTTTCAACCAAAGTGTCTTCCATGCCCAAAACTGCAGCCATCGTCCCGGGAATTTTCTCACAGGCTTTTTGCATGGCGGCAGCACGAATGGCTACCAAACGCAAAGCATCTTCAAACGACAATGTCTGATTGGCAACCAATGCCGAAAATTCACCCAAAGAATGCCCGGCGACCATATCGGGGTTCGCACGATTGGACAATATTTTGCTTAAAATCACCGAATGAATAAAAATAGCGGGTTGGGTAACGTTCGTTTCTTTCAATAGCTCCGCAGTGCCCTCAAACATGATATCGGTAATGCGAAAACCGAGAATTTCATTGGCTTGCTCAAATAATTTTTTGGCGGTTTCAGATTGTTGATATAAGTTCAATCCCATGCCTGGAAACTGCGAACCTTGTCCGGGGAAAATATGTGCGTTCATTTTTGAATGTTTGGTTATGTCTGCAAATTTATGGAATATTATGCTTTGTACCGATTGCTATCGATAAGAGAAATTTCACGCAAAGCGACCTAAGAAAAACGCAAAGAACGCAGAGAGGTTTTAAATCTTTGCTATTCTTGCGTGAAATTTTACACAAAGAGTAAGGCACCAACGTGTTTTGTATCTTTGAACTAACTTTTTACAATCATTTACGGATGCCGACGGATTCCAAAATATTTTTTAATCAAACGGTAAAATCAAGCATAGACCCGATTTCTATCAAAGAAATAGTCGGCTTTGGTGTGGAAATTTCCCTCTTGCGCGAAGATTTAATTCATCCGCAGCTGTCGGGAAATAAGTTTAGAAAACTGAAATACAACACATTAGAAGCCAAAAAGAAAAATATCGACGCCTTGTTGACTTTTGGCGGAGCTTATTCTAATCACATCGCTGCAACGGCAGCCGCGGGGCAAATGATGAATTTCAAAACCATCGGCGTGATTCGCGGGGAAGAGCTCGCGCTTAAAATTGACGACAACCCAACCCTGTCTTTTGCCAAGCAATGCGGAATGGATTTTTTGTTTGTGAGTCGAAGTGATTATCGAACCAAAAATTCTGAAATATTTTCGGAAATGCTTCGTTCACAGTTTGGTGAATTCTATTTGATTCCCGAAGGTGGAACGAATGATTTGGCAGTCAAAGGTTGTGAAGAAATTTTACATGATGCCTGCAAATCGTTTGATTTGATTGCTTTGTCGGTGGGAACCGGTGGCACGATTGCGGGAGTAATCAACAGCAGTTTCAATTCTCAAAAAGTATTGGGATTTCCGGCTCTTAAAGGCGATTTTTTATACGAAGATATTCGTAAATTTGCCGATGCATCCAAAACAAATTGGACATTGATGACCGATTATCATTTTGGTGGATATGCTGATTTTGACGAAAGTTTAATCGCGTTTATCAATTCATTCAAATTGCAAACAGGCATTGCGCTCGACCCGATTTACACCGGGAAAATGATGTTCGGATTGGTCGATATGATTCAGCAAAAAAAGATTGCTCGCGGCACACGCGTTTTGGCGATTCATACCGGCGGATTGCAAGGAATCGCAGGATTCAATAAAATATTGAGCAAAAATAAAATGACAACGATCCAATAACCTATGAAGGGAACAAAAATAATATCGATACTGTTTTTAGCCATCCTTTTGGCAAGTTGCGGTGGCGGCAGAAAAGCATCGCAAGTTTCTAAACACAAGCCGAAAAGCACGCCAAGAATGGTCATCAACCAAGGGAAAATTGAAGACAAATCAAAAGATTCTACACCCAAAATCACCCAAATCGAATTTACCAATACGGAAACCTATATCCTTTATTTTAAGGACGTTGCTATTCAAAAAATGAAAGAATTCAACATTCCTGCCAGCATCACTTTGGCGCAGGGCGTGTTGGAATCCAATTCCGGAAAAAGCGAATTAGCCTTCAAATCCAACAACCATTTCGGCATCAAATGCCACGAGTGGACGGGCGAACGCGTGTATCATGACGACGATGAAAAAGGGGAATGTTTCCGAAAATATCCCGACCCGAAACAATCCTACGAAGATCATTCGCTGTTTCTGACCTCCCGAAGTAGGTATGCACCTTTGTTTAAACTTAAAAAATCGGATTACAAGGCTTGGGCGCGCGGACTGAAAAACGCGGGTTATGCTACCGACAAAAAATACCCGGATAAATTAATAACCATCATCGAAAAATATCGCTTAGATCGTTACGACCGAGAGGCTTTGGGAAAGGATTATGAAGAAGTGAAGGACGAAGTGACTGTGGCTAATGTTCAAGATGTTGATACCACGTCAAATCGAGAAACGCAAACCGGAGGTTCACACATCGTTCGCCAAGGCGAAACACTTTATGCCATTTCAAAATTGTACGGTTTGGATGTTGATACCCTAAAAGTTTGGAATAATTTAACTTCCAACGAATTAAACATCGGCCAACTGCTCAAAGTAACCACAGAAGACAAAAATACGGTTGCGCAATCAAGCCAAATAAGATACATCGTTCAACAAGGCGATACGTTGTATGCCATTTCTCGAAAAACTGGCATCGCAGTCGAAGCGTTAAAATCAATTAATAATTTAGATTCCAACGAATTAAAAATCGGTCAGGAACTTATCCTTAAAAAATAACATGATTACCTACACCCGCAGCTCAGCCCTTTTCACGGAAGCCCAACAATA
The DNA here is from genome assembly GCA_034367065.1 of Flavobacteriaceae bacterium. Taxonomy (GTDB): domain Bacteria; phylum Bacteroidota; class Bacteroidia; order Flavobacteriales; family Flavobacteriaceae; genus UM-FILTER-40-17. Next base: position 30,966 of record JAXMLV010000049.1, on the reverse strand, counting down.
CATTCCCGGCGGTGTCAATTCGCCGGTTCGTGCCTTCAAATCAGTGGGCGGAAACCCCATTTTTTTCAAAAAAGCCAAAGGAGCTTATCTCATCGACGAAGACGACAACTCCTACATTGACTACATCAATTCTTGGGGTCCGATGATACTCGGTCATGCGCATCCGAAGGTGGTGGAAGCCATCAAAAAACAAGCGGAACTCGGCACCTCTTTTGGCGCACCGACGGCTATAGAAACAGAAATTGCCGCATTGGCAATCCGCATGGTCGGCAACATCGATCTGATTCGTTTTGTCAATTCGGGGACGGAAGCTTGCATGAGTGCCGTTCGCTTGGCGCGCGGGTTTACCCAAAAAGATAAAATCATCAAATTTGCCGGTTGCTACCACGGCCATTCCGATTCGTTTTTGATACAGGCCGGCAGTGGAGCGGTAACATTTGGTTCGCCCAACAGCCCGGGTGTGACGCAAGGCACAGCCAAAGATACTTTGCTGGCAAAATACAACGATTTAGACAGCGTGCAACAGTTGGTAGATGCCAACCAAGGCGAAATTGCTGCCATCATCATCGAGCCGGTGGCGGGAAACATGGGTTGTGTGCCACCACAAGCCGGATTTTTGGAAGGCTTGCGCAAAATTTGTGACACGCAAGGCATACTCCTCATTTTTGATGAAGTGATGACCGGATTTCGTTTGGCCAAAGGCGGTGCGCAAGAACTGCTCAAAGTTCAAGCAGACATTGTGACTTACGGAAAAGTGATTGGCGGCGGCTTGCCCGTGGGTGCTTTTGCCGCCCGCAAAGAAATCATGGAAAAACTCTCACCAATCGGGCCGGTTTATCAGGCCGGAACGCTTTCCGGAAACCCGATAGCCATGGCCGCCGGATTGACCATGTTGCAAACCTTAAATGCCGATACCGAACTCTACACCCGCCTCGAAGCAAAAGGTGCGTATCTCCAAAAAGGCATCGCCGAAACCCTGACACGCAAAGGCGTGACACACACCATCAACCGCGTGGGCAGCATGATTTCGGTGCATTTCTCCGAAACAGCCGTCACCGATTTTGAAACAGCTGCTTTGGGCAACAACGATACCTTTAAAAAATTCTTTCACCACATGTTGGCGCAAGGTATTTATTTGGCACCGAGTGCTTTTGAAACCTGGTTTTTGACCGACGCCTTGACTTATGAAGACTTAGACCGAACAGTGGAAGCAGTGGGGAAAGGGTTTTAGGATGAGAATTTCAGCATCAGTTTTTTGTATGTTTGGGAGTTGACAACAATATGGGGAAATTTATAAATGGTGTATTTCTGGCGTAGATTTACATCAAAATAAAATATTACAGCAAAGCAATAGAAGACTTGATAAAAGCTCATCACCTTTGTCAAAGTTTGGAACTTTGACAAAGGTTTTTTTGAAAAAAATTAAATTTGCGACTTGGGAAATACAAAGTTAAACAGCTGAAATTTACTGAAAAAACCATCAAAAAAAATTAAAATGTCATAAATCTGACTTTGTATGAGATTAAAAGGACAAGTGTTTTATTTTTGCACTAAACTTCCCTAATTTAAAAATCCCCGGCATGGTCTTACTCGACGGAAAAAAAATATCAGAACAAATCAAAGAAGAAATTACCCAAGCGGTCAATCAGATGAAAGCCAAGGGTGAAAAAGTACCACATTTGGCAGCCATCTTGGTGGGCAATGACGGCGCGAGCCTCACCTATGTGGGCAGCAAAGTCAAGTCTTGCGAACGCGTGGGTTTCCTTTCCACCCTCATCAAATTACCCAGCACCACCAGCGAAACCGAGCTCCTCAAAAAAATAGCCGAACTCAATGACAACGATGACATCGACGGGTTTATCGTACAGTTGCCTTTACCCGAACAGATTGACACGCAAAAAGTCATCATGGCCATCGATCCGGACAAAGATGTGGATGGTTTCCACCCGATGAATTTCGGAAAAATGGCACTCGACATGACGACTTTTATTCCCGCCACTCCGTTTGGAATTTTGGAATTGCTCGAAAGATACGGTGTCGAAACCAAAGGCAAGCACACTGTTGTGATTGGCAGAAGCCACATCGTTGGCCGACCCATGAGCATACTGATGGGCAGAAAGGGTTTTCCCGGCAACTCCACCGTGACGCTCACGCACAGCCACACCAAAAACATCGCGCAAATCACGACCCAGGCCGATATCATCATCACAGCACTCGGCGTGCCGAATTATCTGAAAGCCGAAATGGTCAAAGACGACGCGGTGGTAATCGATGTCGGAATTACACGTGTAGCCGATGAAACTTCTCCCAAAGGCTACCGCATCACCGGCGATGTCGATTTTGAGCAAGTGAGCAAAAAAGCGAGCCACATCACTCCCGTACCCGGCGGTGTCGGCCCGATGACAATTGCCATGTTGCTTAAAAACACTTTGTTGGCGCGAGAACGCAAACTGCTGAAAGTCGGAAAAAAAAGTCTTAACTGAGCAGTTGATGTATCAACCGAGCCGCCAAAGAAGCCGTTCGGTTGTCTGTGTCAAAGGCAGGGTTGAGCTCGGCGAAATCTACCGAAATTAATTTATTTGAATTTTTGAGGATTTGTAAAATAGGGACTGCCGTGTTTGGCTCTATGCCCATAGGCGATGGTGCGCTCACACCGGGCGCGAAGGCACTCGAAAACACATCCAAATCGACCGTCAAATAGACAAAATCGACTTTAGTCAAGAAATTCTTTATTATCCTTTCCAAGGAAGTAACGTAAGCGAGGTTGCATTCGGGTGCTTCCACAAAATCTATCTGCCACGCCTTGGCACGGTCAAACAGAATTTGGGAATTGGACGCTTTTTGAATACCCAAACACAAATAATAAAAAGGTTTTTGATGGTCGTCACACAACTGTTTGATTTGGTAAAATGGTGTGCCGGAATGACCAAAATCCATCGGTTTTCGCAAATCGAAATGTGCATCGAGGTTGATGATGCCGATGGTTTTCTCGGGCTGAGTTTGCTGTAAAAATTTTGAGATTCCGCAATAATGCGCCCAAGCCATGTCGTGACCGCCACCGAGTAGGATCGGAAAAAAATGATGTTCGAGTAAGTTCGACACAAAGCTCGCGGTGGTTTCTTGAGTCGTTTCCAAAGCATCTTCGCAGCAACAGACAGTTCCCGCATCAAATAAATTCAAGATTTTGCTTCCGTGTATTGGAAGTTTGGCAAGTTGCTTCCGGATGGAATCCGGACCTTGTGCCGCACCAATTCTTCCACCATTTCGTGCCACACCAGCTTCGCAAGCATAGCCGAGAAAAGCGATTTTGTCGGCTTGCTCACGGGTTTCCCATTTCAAATTTTCTAAATCCAAAAATTGCACTGTCTTATGCCAATGCAAAGGCATGTTGGTAGTTTCGGGGTCGATGCGTCCTTGCCATAGAGAGGGATCGGCGGTTTTATACAATTTATTCATGGTTGAATGAAAAACGTGTATAAATATAGTTTTTAATTGAATATGGAATTATAATCTTATGATTCTTTCACAGAAAGATAAGCAAAAAAAAATCGCCCTCAATATGCTCGGGGCGATTTTAAAATCATGGGAAAAATTAGAAGGAAATCGGAATCTCAACTCTTGTTTTGTCCCAACCCAAAACCAATGTAGATCCTTTAAAATTCATGGAGAAAACATCCACAGATTTGTCAGAAGTTGCGGAAGGAACGTTGACACGAAGCACATCTTTGGTCTGGTCATATTCATAAGCTCCCCAAACATCCAATTTGGAATTGAAAATAACAGTCCATTCTTTTTCATTGGGAATTGTATGCAAAACATAAGTTCCTGCTTTGATGCTTTTTCCGGCTACTTTTGCATCTTTTCTGAAGGTGATTTCAGTTGCTTCATTTGCACCGGTTCGCCATACTTGTCCAAAAGGAACCAATGTTCCAAAAACTTCACGACCGTTTTTGGAAGGTCTGCCATAAACTACTTTTATTAAAGGAGCTGCACCTTTTTCAGTTCTGTAATAAAGAATGTCTGCCGGGCTTTTGTCAATTCCTGGAAATTCTTGTGGTGCCTGTTGGGCGAAAGCTGAAAATGTTGTCGCGACAAAGAATAGTGCTAAAACCGATTTTAAGATAGATGCTGATTTCATGAATACGTGTTTTTTGATTTGTTTCGGTAAATCTATTAATTATTAGGCTATACAATCATCATATAGGTTATAAAAAAATGTTAATTCAAATGAAATTAAAGTTTACAGTTGATAATATCTAACTTTATTTTGATAAAACATAATTAATAAATGTAATTAAATAACGTATAAAAAAGAAAATATGTAATCATTAATAGTTTTTAAGTTGAAATAGTATAACTAATAAACCGATATTTGCTTCAAAATAAAAACATATTAAATCATGTGCGGAATATTAGCAGTTATCGGTAAGGGAAAAGACCAAGCTTTGGTGAAAGAACTTTCAAAACGGATGAGCCATCGCGGCCCGGATGAAAGCGACATCCACATAACAGAAAAAGGACATTATTTGAGCCACGAAAGGCTCTCTATCGTTGATTTACATACCGGGAAGCAGCCCATTCAGGGAACTTCAACCGCATGGATGGTTCACAACGGCGAAATATACAACCACAAAAAATTGAGAGAAACAACAATCAAGCACCATACGTTCAGAACGACTTCCGATTCTGAAGTGATTGTTCATCTTTACGAAGAATTCGGATATGACTTTGTTAACATGCTCGATGGGGTGTTTGCTTTTGTAGTCATAGACGGTGATGATTATATTGCCGGTCGCGACCCGATTGGTGTGAAACCGCTTTATTATGGAATCGATGCCAAAGGCAACATGTATTTTTCATCCGAAATGAAAGCCATTGCCGATCAATGCAAAACATTTGCAGCCTTTCCTCCAGGTCATTACTATACGCCTAAAACCGGTTTTGTCAGATATTACGAACCGGAATGGTTCAAAGATGACACGGCTATTGACGATCTCGACTTGGTAAAATTGAGAGAATCTCTGATAGACGCGACCAAAAAGCGTTTGATGGCCGATGTTCCGCTGGGTGTTTTACTTTCAGGTGGATTGGATTCTTCGTTGACATCTTCGATTGCCAAAAGATTGTTGGCTCAAACCGGACAAAAACTGCACTCTTTTTCCATTGGTTTGGACGCAGATGCGCCTGACTTGAAAGCCGCGAGAAAAGTAGCTGATTTTTTAAAAACCGAACACCACGAAATTCATTTTTCGGTTGAACAAGGTATCGAAATCATCGATAAACTGATTTGGCATCTCGAAACCTACGATGTTACCTCGATTCGCGCCAGCACGCCGATGTATTTCATGTCTAAACAGATTACCGATATGGGTGTAAAAGTGGTGTTGTCAGGCGAAGGAGCCGATGAGATTTTTGGAGGATATCTCTATTTTAGAAACGCGCCGAGCAGCGATGAGTTTCAAAAAGAAACCGTCCGAAGGGTACAAAGACTATCGACTGCAGATTGTCTTCGTGCCGACAAATCGACCATGGCACACGGTTTGGAAGCAAGAGTTCCTTTTCTCGATAAATCGTTTTTGGATGTAGCCATGAAAATTCGACCGGAATTTAAAGAACCTAAAACGTATAAAAACGTTGAAAAATACATACTCAGAAAAGCATTTGACACTCCCGAAGATCCATTTTTACCCGATGAGGTTTTGTGGAGACAAAAAGAACAATTTTCCGACGGTGTGGGTTACAACTGGATTGATCAATTAATTGCTTATTGTGAGTCGCAAGTGAGTGATGAAGCTTTTGCAACCGCGAAAGAAAAGTATCCTTTCAACACGCCGATGACCAAAGAAGGATTTTTTTACAGAGAAATTTTCCACAAACACTTCCCGCAAGAGAGTGCTGCGCAAACCGTAAAACGCTGGATTCCAAAGTGGCAGGATAATATTGACCCGTCCGGAAGAGCAAACGCTGCACATGTAAAAGCAGATGTTACCATCGCTACACAAAAAATTTTAGTTTAGTGTGTAAGTTGTGAAATGACCTTACGACTATTTGTGTGCATAAATAGTTGTTTAGTTAGTTTAGTATTGTTTGAAAAGCGTTACATTCTTTGTGTAACGCTTTTTTTTTGCCCGGTTTCAAGTTGAAAATCAAACATAAATCTGCCTGGTTTGGCGCATTTACTAATAAATTAAAAACAGAAAATAAAAAGACCTCACATGTTTTTTAAACCTGTGAGGTCTTTCGATACTTCTGAGCTGCGAAATCAAAAAAGGCAAGTAACTACATCACACCGCTACGACCGTTTTACCTTTGCTGTGTTCCCACCCTGGAGGATTCGACAGGAGCTGGTTGTGTAGTACTTGCCGGGTGCAAATATACAAACTTTTGGAGCTTCGACAAGATTTTTGTCTTTCTGAAAAATTGGATAACTTGCTCAAAAATTATACAATGTCGAAATTATTTTATATCCCGCTCATATTGATAACATTGGCAGGCAGTTGTGTTGATTCTGCCTCGAAAAAACACTGGAATTTCTCTTTTAAAAACGCATCCGGTGAAAAAATATTTCATTTGGGCGACACCTTGTCGATTGATCTTATTCAGTCTGAAAATATGGATTACGACTCGGTTCAGTTTTTTGTAAACGATCAAAAGATTGGCTATTCAGGCAACCACAATCAATTGATTTTAAATGATGTGAAACTGGGTAAACAAAGTTTGAAAGCAATTTTTTACAAGAATAATGATGCCCAAATCACAGAAAATCCGATTGAAATATTTTCAAACTACACACCTAAATTACTAAAATTCAAAATTTTAAACATCTATCCGCACGATATCAAAGCCTATACACAAGGATTGGAGTTTGTAGGCGATACGCTTTATGAAAGTACTGGGCTCTACGGTTTATCATCCCTTCGGAAAGTTGATTATCGAACCGGGAAAGTTTTGAAGAAAATAGAATTGGACAAAAAATATTTTGGAGAGGGGATTACTGTTTTGAAAGATAAAATATATCAACTTACTTGGCGTGAGAAAATCGGATTTGTTTACAACCGGGAAACTTTCGCAAAAATCGAAACTTTTTCATATCAAAACAGTGCCGAAGGTTGGGGACTTTGCCACGATGGGAAAACCATTTACAAATCGGATGGAACAGAGAAAATTTGGACTTTGAAAGATGAAACATTGGAAGAAGCCGGCTTTATCCAAGTCTGTACCAATACCCGTTTGATTGAAAGTGTTAATGAACTCGAGTGGGTGGATGGAAAAATATATGCCAACATTTATCAGCGCAATGCCATCGCCATTATTGACCCAAAAAACGGTGCCGTAGAAGCCGTACTCGATTTGAGCTCGCTAAAAGAACAGGTCAAGCAACATCCGGATTTGGATGTGTTGAATGGCATTGCTTACCATCCTTCGAGCCATACACTTTTTGTCACCGGTAAAAATTGGGATAAACTTTTCGAAATCAGTTTATCTTTTGAATGAAAACGGGCCGCTTACAAATCAAAATAAAATTCTGACCTTTGAAAAACTTAATTCCAACGGTGTGCTGAAAAATTCTCACAAACTGATCTTTTTAGGGGTACTTGCGCTTATAATCAACTTGATTCAGGCGAGCCAAACGAATTTATTGTATGACGAAGCTTACTATTGGTATTTTGCCAAGGATTTGGATTGGGGATATTTCGATCATCCTCCCATGGTTGCAGCATGGATTGCCATCGGACAAATATTTTTCGAAAAAGCATTGGGCATCCGTCTGTTGGCAGCATTCAGCTACATCGGAACTATTTTTCTAATCTGGGAAATGATAGATCATCCCGAAAAAAGGAAATATTTAAAACTTTTTTTTCTGATTGTTTTTGGCTTGGCGATGTTTAATATCTACGGATTTTTTATGGTGCCCGACACGCCGCTCATTTTCTTTGCCGCACTATTTTTATACGCTTATAAAAATTTCATAAAGGATGAAAATTGGTTTGCCACGCTCTTGATGGGATTTTCGATGGCCGGTTTGATGTATAGTAAATACCACGGACTGCTACTGATTGTTTTTATAGTCTTGTCAAATCTGAAACTCATTTGGAACAAAAAATTTATCGTGGCAGCTCTTTTCGGCTTGATTTTGTTCGTTCCTCATTTTTATTGGCTTTATGAACATGATTTTGTATCGGTTCGCTATCACCTTTTTGAGCGAAACAGGCGCGGTTATCGTTTAGAAAACAACGTGAATTATCTGGTTGACCAAATAGCGGTAGCCGGATTGCTGTCACCTTTTGTCTATTGGTCTGTGGTTAAATACAAATGGAAAGACACTTTTCAGAAAGGATTGAAGTTTGTTTTTTTTGGGTTTTTGTTGTTTTTTCTGATTTCTTCGTTTCAAAAGAAAACACAGGCGCAATGGGTGATTTTGAATATTTTTCCGCTGATAGTTTTTTGTTTCTTGTACGCAATCGAAAATATCAAATTCAGAAAATGGGTAATGATTTTGGGCTCGGTCAGTTTACTTTTGTTGACTTATCTTCGGATAGCATTGGTTTATCCGAGTGTTTCTCCAATTTCTCATGAGGTGCATTGGACGAAAAATTGGATAATGGATCTGCAAAAAAAATCCGGTAATTTGCCGGCGGTATTCTACGATTCCTACAAGAATGCGGCACTCTATTCTTATCACACCGGATTGGATGCCTATTCGGTTAACTCGATGTATTCCAGAGAAAATCAATACAGTTTGGACGACTCGGAGGAAAAAGTTCAAGGTAAAAAAGTGGTGATTGTAAATTCTGACACGACCGACCACCCGCCGATAGTTTTGCAAGTCAAAAAGAAGAAAAATCTCTACGGTCGTATCAATCCACATTTTGAGTCATTTCGAAAAGCAAAAATTACTTTAAGTCAAAAATCAATCGATGGAAATCTAAAAGATCAAACCGTTGACATTTTTATTTTCAATCCGTATAATCGGAATATAAGTATAGTCATCAATGATTTAAGAGTTGTTTTCCTAAACAAAAGACTTCGCGTTTTGAGCGAATACAAGCTTGATTTTTCGACTCAATCTCCAACTCATTTTGAAATTCCTCCTGGAAATTCGATTAAAGTTAAAGGGATTTTTACATTTCCTGAATTTTCTAATGAAAAACCGGATTTCTTGACCATCAGTTTAGCTGAAACCGGTTTACCAATCGGTTTTCAAGGTGTCAATCTGCCAATTGTATATTAAAAAATGGAAAGAATTATTTCAAATACTGATTGGTTTATTTACATGTGGTTGCTCTCACTTTTGTTGTTGAGCATTGCGAAATTGATCAATGAAAACAAATTTTCTGAATTTGTGGTTATATCAATTAACAAAAAATTTTTTTTAACAGCTCAAAGGGAAGATAATTATTTGTTCAATCTGTTTAATATCATCCTTTTTTTAGTCCAAATCATTTCGTTGTCCTTGTTTTTATACCAGGTTTTGCAACTACTTTCATTGGTTTCAGACCCGGGAATTCTTGGTTTTTTAAAGATAGCTGCTTATCTGACTGGATTTGTGTTACTTAAATTTTTTCTTGAAAAACTCATCGGGTTTATCATTGGTTTGAATGAATTTGTCAATCAATTTAATTTTATCAAGCTCAGTTATAGAAATAATATAGGTTTATATTTTGTTGTATTCAACGTTTTGTTGTATTTGACAGCTTCTTTAACAAAAATTCATTGGTTTGTATATTTAGCTATTTATTTAATATTAAGTACGATAGGATTTATCAGAATGTTCAACTTCTTTCAAAAAGAAATACCTCCGCATATTTTTTATTTTATTTTATATCTTTGCGCCTTAGAAATCGCTCCATACGCGATACTATATAAACTATTAGTGGATTAATCAGACTGAAAACAAAATATTTGTATGAAAGTGAAAAGTGTCCTGGTTTCTCAACCCATCAATAAAGCTGAAAGTACGCCCTATTTGGAATTGCAAGAGAAACACAAATTAAAAATTGATTTCCGGTCGTTTATCCATGTAGAAGGACTTAGTGCCAAAGAAGTTAGAAATCAAAAGGTAGATTTATCAAAATATACGGCTGTCATATTGACCAGTCGAAATGCAGTAGATCATTTTTTCAGAATCGCAGAAGAAATGCGTTTCAAGATTCCTGATACATTCAAATATTTTTGTCAAACAGAGGCAGTTGCATTTTATCTTCAGAAATATGTCGTTTACAGAAAGCGAAAAGTGTATGTGGGCGAACGAACCTTTCAAGATGTGATGGTTCACATTAAAAAATACAAAGAAGAAAAATATTTATTGCCTTCGTCAGACACACTCAAAGAAGAAGTTCCTGGACTTCTCAATTCACTTCAGTTAGATTGGAAACACGCCGTTTTCTACAAAACCATGATGAGTGATTTATCAGATTTGAGAGATGTTTATTACGATGTTTTGGTTTTTTTCACACCTACAGGAATACGATCGTTGTTTAAAAACTTCCCTGATTTCAAACAGAATGATACCCGGATAGCTGTCTTTGGTACTTCTGCTTTGAAAGCTGCAGAAGAAGCAGGTCTGAGAATTGACATAAAAGCACCTTCTCCAGAAACACCTTCCATGACTGCTGCGCTCGATAAGTACATAGCAGAGGCAAATAAATTAAAATAACATTTTAACCCATATAGAAAAACCGCATCAAACGATGCGGTTTTTCTATTTCTAAACGTGATTGGGTCTTAAAATTTAATTTTATAAACTTCCTCCAAATCTGAATTGTCTTTGCAGGTTACATCGAGATCTTTGATGAGTCCGTTGTCAACCCCATAAACCCAGCCATGTACCCAAAGATCTCTCTTTTCGTTCCATGCATTCTGAACAATAGAAGTTTTTGCTAAATCATAGACTTGCTCGACAACATTGATCTCGACAAAACGATCAAACTTCATTTTTTCATCTTTGATGGCATCCAACTCTTGTTGATGAAATCGATAGACATCTTTGATGTGACGTATCCAGTTGTCAATCAGGCCGATGCTTTTATTGCTCATAGCCGCCTGCACCCCGCCGCAACCGTAATGCCCGCACACAATGATGTGTCGCACTTCGAGTGCGTTGACAGCGTAGTCCAACACACTTAGCATATTCATATCCGTGTGAACAACCATGTTGGCGATGTTGCGATGCACAAATACTTCGCCGGCTTGCGTTCCTGTTATTTCATTGGCGGGTACACGGCTGTCGGCGCAACCAATCCACAAAAGGGGCGGCTTTTGACCTTTGGCGAGTTTGTTGAAAAAATCCGGGTCTTGATCGAGCTTGCTTTTGACCCAATTTCTGTTGTTTTCTAAAATTTGTTCATATAGCTGTGGCATGATTTTATTTTTTAAAGATTTGAATTTAATGTTTAATTGATTGTATAGCTTCCTCAAAGGTCTTAAAAATTTTATCAATTGGAACAATGTCCGGTATGATGTCAATACTTTTTAAACGATAAGCGGGTTGTGTCTGTAAACCAACAAGTAAAATGTCAATCTTGTTCTTGGCCAGTGTCAACAATACTTCCTCGAAGGCATATAAACCGGATTGATCCATGTAGGGAACGCGTTCCATCCGGATAATCAAGTGCGAAGCCGTGAGCGGAATTTGCTTTGCTAATTTTTCAAAATCGCTGGTATAGCCAAAGAATAAAGGACCGTTGATGTGTTTGATGTAAATTTGTTTTTTTAAATCTTCCGGAATTTTGGTTTCATCTTGCCACAACGTTTTGTCTGTTTCAGCTAAATTGTTAACAGATGAATCTTCTGCGGTCGCGTCTGACATTTTTTTCATGAAGATAAAAGTAGCCAAAATTAATCCGACACCCACAGCCTGAATTAAATCTACAAAAACGGTAAGTGCCAAAACCGTCAAGAGAATGACAGCATCGGTTTTGGGCATCGATTTCAAGGCGCGCAGTCCCCGATAATCCATCACGCCAAATCCGACGGTGAATAAAATTCCGGCCAAAACACTCAAAGGAATTTGAGAAGCGTAAGGACCCAATGCCAGCAGAACAAAGAGTAAAATCAATCCGTGAACAATCCCTGAGAGTTTTGTCTTTCCACCCGAATTGATGTTGACCACCGTTCGGATGGTTGCACCTGCTCCTGGAATTCCGCCAAATAAACCGGCTACGGCATTTCCAATTCCCTGACCGATAAGTTCTCGGTTGCTGTCGTGCTTCGTTTTGGTCATGTTGTCTGCAACCACAGAAGTCAGCAAAGAATCGATGGCACCCAAAACCGCCAAGGTAACAGCGGCTCCCAGATAGGGAAGGATGGAATCTAATTGAAATCCGGTAAAAATTTCAAAGTGAAAGAGTGGAAATCCGGAAGGAATCGATCCAATGTCTGAGATATTTCTCACCTCTAAATTAAATAGAACTGCGACTAAAGACACGCTCAACAACGCTACCAAAGTACTCGGAACAACTTTTGTAATCTTCTTAAAACCATAGATAATAAATATGGTAGAAAGTGCCAAGGCGAGTTCGAGCCAATTGATGTTTTTGATAGCTCTTGAGAAATAAGACAAAGAACCAATCACACCACTTGTTTTAGATTTTACGAGTGTTTTGGCTTCTAAAAGAATGTCCGCTTCCGTTATTTTTGATGCCCGTTCTATCGTTTGCTCGAAATCTTTCAAAACCAACAGACCTTCGCCGGATTCTTCTTTGAGAATCTTATCTAAAAGAATTTCATTGGCCTCAGGTTTAAACTGATTGATGAGTTCTTGATCGTTGGATGGATTGTAGCCGACCAACGGGAAGATTTGCGTGATGAGTATGATGACACCTATACCGGTCATAAAGCCTGAAACAACTGGGTATGGAATGTATTTTACATATTTTCCAAAGCCTAAAATTCCAAGCAATACTTGCAACAGCCCACCAAGAATAAAAATCAGCAAGATTGCCGGCAATGCAGCCTCTAAATTTCCATCGTTTATTTGAAGAATTTTGGCTATCATAATGGCACTTACCACGGTCATTGGGGCTGTCGGCCCGCTGATTTGCGTAGAAGTCCCGCCAAAAATAGCCGCAAAAATACCGATAAATATAGCACCGTAAAGTCCGGCAGATGCACCCAGCCCGGACTGAACACCAAAAGCCAAAGCCAAAGGCAAGGCAACGATTCCCGCAGTGATACCGCCAAAAAAATCACCTTTCAGATTACTGAAAATTGAATTGTTTTTCATGAGTTGAATAATAAGATTTAAGTCCCTCAAATTCTTCTTGAAGGGATTTATTTATAATAAAGAAATGCGTATTAATAATATTAAATCTTAGGGGGAGGGCCGTCTATGTCCGTGAAAGCGGAATTTATTGGATTGTGAACATAAGCCAGCTCATTTACAGAAAGTGCTTCTGAATGAAATATATCAAATAGAAAATGGGTATGAGAAAGGTGTTTTATTTCTTCTGAAAAAGAACTGTTGAGATTTGAAGTCTTGTTTTCTTCTTCATTCAACGGTATCAAAGACAATTGTTTGGTTTCTTGGGGAAAATAAATAGAGATCAGATTGGGGCCAAACAAAAAATAGAGCGAGATAATCGCAGGAAGCAGAGAAGAAATGAATATTTTGAAATGCGTTTTCAAATTAGAATGCTGACTTTTTCACAAAAATAAGGACATGAGATTTAATTTGTGTTAAAAAAAAATCAAAGTACCCGAATCTTATCACTTTTTATCCAACCCACCTTTCCGTCAGCTATTTTTATCTTTTTCCAATTGTCAACGGTTTCCAAAACGACAACTTTGGTGCCTTCGTGAAGTAAAAATATGTTTTCTCCCTTATCTAACGGTTCACTTTTGATGGTTACTTCGTTTACAAAAACAATGGCTTCTTGGTTGTTTTTTAGGTAGTTGTCCTGATGAAACGCGAAGTAAATGCTTGCTGAAAATAGGAAAATAGCAAGGAGTATGCCGGTAAAGAAAATTCTTTTCAATAGACTTTGATAGGTAAAATGATAAAGCAGAAACATCAACACAAAAAAAACAGACATGCCAACTGCAAGTTTTGCCCATTGATTAACGTTTAACTGCGTACTTATTTTATTCAAAAAGGCGTTTAATCCGATTTCAGGCAAAGGGGTGATGTCATCAACAACCATATTTTTGACAAAGGACAAATTATTTTGAATGTCTTCATCGTCCGGAGCTAATTTTCTCGCTTTTTCAAAATAATAAACAGCCTCGCCGAGTTCGTCAAGTTTTGCATATGCGTTCCCGAGATTGTAGTATAATTCGGGCGATTCAAATTTTGCATTCAAGATGGCGCGGTACTTTTCAATGGCTTGTTCGTATTTTCCGTCGTTGTACAATTGATTGGCCTGATCAAAAACTTTTTCTTGAGCCGAGAGCGTACTTGAGAGCATAAACAATACAAATCCTACCAAACTAACTTTTAGCCAAAAACTAATTTGACAACCCAAAAAACGTAAAATTGGTTGAATGTTTCTCATGGCAGTTTTATTTTATTTGCTTGTCTAAGATGGAAATAAGATCCGCCGCTTTTTCATAATCTTTTTGCATGGCAACGTCTGACGAAGGTGCGTAGCGAGCCAATTCGCAACTTTGCAGCAACCCGATAAAATCGGTCGTAACTTCAGAAGTTACGGATTTCTCCAACAACAATTCCTGGATTTTATCTTTTGAAAATTCGGAAGTTTCTATTTTGAGTTTGGCTTTTAGATAATTGTGAAAGGCTCGTTCGAGTGACTCGTAAAAGCTTTGCTGATTGCCCATGTTGTGTTTGGCTTCTGACAAGTATTTTTTTGCCAGCTTGTTGGCTTTACGCATCCGGTTGCCTTGATGGTCAGCCACAAATTCACGTTGTTTTCTGCCGATGATCATGGCTACGGGTATCAAAAGCAAAGAACCCAAAACCAAAGAATAAAATGAAGCAGATTGAAAGAAATTATAGTTTTTTACGGGTTTTAATTCTGTTTTGAGTTTCAAATATCTCAATTGATTGCCAAGTAAAGCGACCGATTGTTTGTTGGATGAGGGTGAACTTCCCTGCTGCGTATTGTTTGAAACAGCACCCGCCGGAGCTGCATCTGCAAATAGGTTTAAATCATTAGACCGCAGCGTCTTGTATGTTTTGCTGTTTGGGTCAAAGTAAGAAAAAGTCACACCCGAAATCAAATATTTTCCTTTTTGATTGGGTACCAAAGTATAGCTATCCGTAACGCTTCCCTGCATTCCGTCTATTTTGGTGGTAACATTTTCGGTGTGCTCGGGCTCATAGGATTCGATGTGATCTGGAAAAGTCAATTTGGGCAGGTTGAATAATTTTAAATTTCCCTGACCTGAAACAGTTATTTTTGCCTGAGTCGATTCGGTGGCACTTACTTTGTCTTTGGTGAGCGACAAATCCATTTTAAAATTTCCGACAGCACCAGTAAAATCTGCCGGTTTCCCTTGTTCGGGTAGTTGTTTGACGTTGATGGTCAACTCTTGTGAGGCAAAAACTTTATTTACCCGTTTGTACATGTAGTTGCCGAAAAAATCGCGGCGGTTGGTACGTACTTCTACGGAAACGTTCATGGAAAGCGGTTCCAGTGTAAGCGTTCCTGTTTTTTGTGGATAAAGAATGGTTTCTTGCAAGATGAGATAGCGGTAGTCTTGTCCGTTGAAGGTTCCGTTTTGAACGTCGTGTTTCCGATCGACATTTTGACTCCAAAAGTCGGTAAACTTAGGACTGTCGATAACCTGCCAGCCACTTACATTGGTGTACGGATTGACGTATATTTTGTAAGTCACCGTGATGGGCTCGTTCAGAAAAGGAGAACTTTTAGAAAGCTCTGCAACCAAATGGATGCTTTGTGAGGCGATGTATTCCGGATCGTTCGGATCCGTCGGAATCTCTACGGCAGCGGTTACTTCAATCGAAACCGGGATGGTTTTGTAAACCTGACCGTCATATTCGATGGACGCTTGCTGAATAATGGTTTTTCCTCTTCGTTTAGGCGTGAGAAAATAGGTATAGGTTTTTGAAAACGATCGCACGCCATTGATCCAACTGTTGCTGACCGATTGACTTGGGCCGGCCACCACCGTGAAATCTTCAAAATTGGGTGGCGTGAAGTTGTCACCATCCTGATTCATGACAAAATCAACCCGAAGGCGTTCGTTGATACCCAATTTGTCTTTACTTACTTTGGTCTCAAATTGCATCTGTGCCAGCACACCCGTGACGGAAAAAAGTACAAACGCAAAGTTGATGAGCGATTTCATGAATAAAATATCAGTTAGTTTTATTTACTGTTGTAAAACAGCAAGGCGCAAAGTTAAACATATCGTGTTTAATTGATTCTTAATAAAAATCTAAAATCAAATTACCAATCTTTGTCCGTTTTTTTAGGTTTTTGACCTTGTATTACTTTCATTTTTTCTTGCGCTTTTTTCTCTTCATTTTCTGCGGCTTGAAGCAGATTTTTTATTTGTTGAGGCGAAAGAGCTCCCTGTTTGGGTTGCTGTTGGCCCTCTTTGGGCTGATTCTTTTCGGGTTGGTTTTTAGGCTCATTTGGGTCTTCTTTGTTTTCCCCTTCTTTGTCCTTGTCTTGGTCACCTTTTTTCTTGTCTTGATCCCCGTTTTTCTGATCGTCTTTTTTGTCTTGGTCTTTCTTGTCATCGTTTCCGCCGCCGCCGCCGCCACCCTTATTGTCTTTTTCCAACATTTTTTTTGCCAAAGCCAAATTGTAGCGGGTTTCATCGTCTGTTGGGTCGTTTCGCAACGAATTTTTGTAGGCATCCACGGCTTGTTGATATTTCTTTTGAAGCATATAGGTATTGCCCAGATTGTGAAAAGCCCTGTGTTTGTCCGCCTTCGATTGGGCAGATTCAGCAGAAGACGCATATTTGCTTTTGGCAGCATCGATATGCTCATCAGCGTACAAAGTGTTTCCCAAATTGTATTCAGGAACGGCATTTTTCAGATTGGCGGAAAATGCTTTTCGATAGGTTGCTTCCGCATCGATTAGTTTTTTTTCTTTAAATTCTTTGTTTCCTTCTGCTGTGAGTTTGAGGTCTTCCTGCGCATAGCCGAAAGCAATCCACAGTATGCAGAAAATATTCAAAACGGTCTTCATTTGTAGCTTATTTTTCATTGAATAGATTTAAGTTTTTCAACCACCACGTTTTTCTTTCCAAGAAGAAAATATCTAAGAACAAAAAACCGATGGCAAAACCGAGAAACCATTGAAATTGGTCTTTAAAGTCTGAATATTCTTTGGCTTCAAATTCGGTTTTATTCATTTTCCCCAATTTGTCTTTGATGAAACTGACAACCTCTTGGGTATTGTTCCCATTTTGATAATAACCACCTGCCTGTTGAGCGAGCTCCATCAACAGTGGTTCATTTAGTTTGCTGATAACCGTTTCGCCTTGGCCGTCTTTGATGTAGCCGGTTACGATTCCTTTTTCTTTGAGCGGAATAGGCCCGCCGTTGGGTTTGCCAACACCAATAGTGAAAACTTTAATGCCTGCTTCAGCAAGGGATAATGCGGTTTCAGCGACATTTCCTTCGTGGTCTTCACCATCTGAAATGACAATGATGAGCTTGTTGGTTTGGGCTTCATCATTAAAAAAACTTTGGCTCATGGTCAGCGCGTCTTTGATAGCAGTACCCTGTGAGGAAAGCATGTCGGTATTGGCACTTTGCAAAAACATTTTGGCAGCGTTGTAGTCGGTAGTAATTGGCAAGAGCGGATGAGCCGTTGCTGCATACACTACAATGCCGATGCGGTCACCTACCAAATCGTTGATGATTTGATTGATGAGTTGTTTGGATTTTTCCAACCGATTGGGAGCAATGTCCTCTGCCAACATGCTGCGCGATACATCCAATGCAAATACGATATCGATTCCTTCTCGTTTCACCGTTTCTATTTTGGTACCTATTTTCGGATTGACCAATGCAATGACTATGCTGAAAATCGTTAGGCAAATCATAATTAGTTTTAAAACAGGCTTAAAAATTGATTTGTCCGGAGCCAATTGTTTGAGAAACTTATTTTCCGCAAATTTGGCTTGCGCTCTTTTTTTCCACCATTGCAACAGCAAAAATGCCATCACCACCAAAGGGATGAGTGCCAATAAATAGAAATAAGACTGTTGTTCGAGGATATACATTTTCCGTAAAAATTATAAAACTAACATTAAACAAAACTTTTGAAAACCGTCCATCGAAGCGACAATTCCAACAACAAAAGCAAACCGCCTATCCACACCCATTTTCTGAATTTTTCATCGTAATTGTAATACTTAAACTCTTCAATTTCTGTTTTTTCGAGTTTGTTGATTTCATCGTAAATTTCTTCAAGTTTTTTGTTGTCGGTGGCGCGAAAATATTTGCCGCCTGTTTTGTCCGCGATTTCCTTGAGCAGTACTTCGTCTATTTCGACCGGTACATTCTGGTACACAAAATTTCCATTGGCATCGATGGCAACCGGTGAAGGTGCTGTGCCGTTGGTTCCAATACCGATGGTGTAGGTTTTGATGTTAAACTCGGCGGCCATGTCGGAAGCAATGCGTGGGTCGATAAATCCCGCGTTGTTCACCCCGTCTGTCAGTAAAATAATTACTTTGCTGAGCGCTTTGCTGTCTTTTACTCGGTTGACAGCCGTGGAAAGTCCCATGCCGATTGCAGTCCCTTGTTGCATGCGGTCGTCAAACGTGAGGTCGTTTAGTGCGGTCAGAACAATTTCTTTGTCTGATGTCACAGGCGTTTTGGTGAAACTCTCTCCGGCAAAAACCACCAAACCTATCCGGTCGTTGGGTCTTTCTTTGATGAATTGAGAGGCAACGCGTTTGAGTGCTTCAAGCCGATTGGGTCTGAAATCGCGGGCGAGCATACTTCCCGAAATGTCTATAGACATGACGATGTCAATCCCTTTGGTGGTTTTTACTTTGCTGGTTACATCGACCGAACGCGGCCTCGCCATGGCTACAATCAAGCAAGACAAAGCCAATAGTTTTAAAACAAACAAGGCGGGTTTGATTTTTGCCAACCATGATGTGCCTTTTACAAAACCCGAAATGTTGGAAATATGCAGCGAAGCTTGTTGGTTTTTTCGCTGCCAAACATACCAAGCAATGGCTACCGGAAGTAACAAAAACAGCCAGAAAAACTCAGGATTTACAAATTCATTTGCGCCAAACATACTCATTCGCCTTTTAGTAATTTGATGGAATTAAATATTCTCTTTGAAATTTCGGGATAGTATCGATCGTCTTTTTTGTAAACAACCACAATCTGCCGAAGGGAAGGCTTGGCAAAAAAGGTGTAAACATCAAATTGATAAGCCACGCTGTCTTTGAAAAAATTTCCGGTTTTGTGGGTGCCGTTTATTTCGTCGATGGTAACGTCTTCCGATTTGAGTTGAAAATCTTCCAAACCAAACCGCTGTTTGAGTTCGCCGGCCGACAATTCGGAAACTTGGTCGTTGGTAATCTCGAGTTGTGGATTGAAATTGACATGATTGACAACAACATACAAGTCTTTTCCCAAATTACCGTAAGCATAATTGGTCATTGAAACAATGGCTTTTTCATTGCCCGCTGGAATGGGAACTTTCACTTGCGTCAATACTTCGGGCGTTTCGATACCTACCGGCGGATACCCGTATTCACTGTAAACCCAATCGCCGTCTAACATGAGTTTGGATGTTTTTCTAAACAGTGTATCGATCGTAGAACGGAAACCGTATTTGGCAATCATCACACCGCCGGTACCCAGTAAAATCAGCCCGATGATAGAAGCCGCAACGATGAGTCTGCGTTTTTTTCTCCTTTTGGCTTGCAGGATTCTTCGTTTTTCGCCCGCCATCAATTCTTCTTCAGTTGGTTCGGGCAGTGTTTCGTGTGTCAGACTGATGAATTGAAGAATGTTGTCTCTGTCGGAACGCGCATCTTCTAAGGTATTGCTGTATTTGGCAAATTTCACCAAATCGGATGTTTTCAGGGTTTCTCGAAGTTTGTTTAGCGTGCTTTTTTCAAGTTTGATTTGTTCAGTATCAATCAAAAGCTCAATTTTTTCGAGCAATTCATCCGAAGTACATTCCATCACATCCACATGAACTTCAGATTCGTAATAGATTTTCAATACATCGGTGACTTTCGAATAATAATGTTTGTAATCTGTCTGTTCGTTTAAGGAGAAATTATCCAATTTTTGCAATTCCGAGATGGCTTTTTCGTAAGGGGGCAATTCTTCTTCGGCTTCTTTTTTTGCTTTGTATTTCAACCAAAAATAAAAGGCTATCGAACCTAACACCAACAATATGCCGAATGTCCACCAAAAATATTTCCAAAAGTTCGATTTGGGATGCACCGCTATGATGTCTTTGATGTCGTACATTTTTTGTTTGAGTGTATCGACCGGAACGTCCAAAACTTTTATGGAAATTGAATCAGTCAGGTAGCTTTGGTTGCTGATGATGATTGGAAAAGAGGGAATCACATAGCTGCCGGAATCGAATTTGGTCAGTCCGTATTTTTTAATGAGGTTGAACAAGTCTTTTTCACGAAAAGTATCGATGGGTGATTCTTCGATGATTTCAAACGAGCCAAACTGCTTGGCTTCGGGGAAATTGACACTTCGGGTAGAGTCAACCTTAACCGATACCGTCAGGTTGATTTGCTCACCTATTTTGATTTGTGTGGTGTCAGTCTCTACTTTTACAATCGGTTTTTTCTGCGCAAAGCCAATGCTTCCAAAAAGAAAAAGAATCGGTAAAATATGTTTAACAGTAAAAATCGGCATAAAATCAGTTGTTTTTTTGGACATGGTTTAACGCGATTTGAAGTAACCCAATAATTTTTTTACATACGAATCTTCCGTATTCATCTGAATAACGCCCGCACCGCTTCGTGAAAATTGCTTTTCAAAAGTTTTAACGGTTTCCCGATAATGTTCGGCATAGTTGTTTCTGATTTTTTTGGACGCCGTGTTGACGAGTATTTGCTCGCCTGTTTCCTGGTCTTTCATGTTGACGATGCCCAAATTGGGAATTTCTGTTTCGTGCTTGTCAAAAATTCGGATGCCGGTGACGTCGTGTTTTCTGCCAAAAACGCGCATGGGTTGTTCGTATCCGCTCGTCATAAAATCGGAAAGTATAAACACGATGGCTTTCTTTTTCATAATTCCCATGAGGTAGCGCAGTGCTTGACCTAAATCTGTTTTTAGGCTTTTGGGTTTAAACTCCAACAATTCCCGAATGATGCGCAACACATGCGATTTTCCTTTCTTGGGCGGAATAAACAGTTCCACTTCGTCTGAAAAGAGCAACAACCCTACCTTGTCGTTATTTTGAAGGGCTGCAAAAGCCAAAGTCGCTGAAATTTCGGTAATCATCTCATTTTTGAAACTGGATTGGGTTCCAAAAAACTCCGAACCGCTGATATCGACCAACAACATCAACGTCAATTCGCGTTCTTCTTCAAAAACCTTGATGTAAGGCTCGTTATAACGCGCGGTTACGTTCCAGTCGATGGCGCGCACATCATCGCCGAATTGATATTCACGGACCTCGCTAAAAGTCATCCCACGTCCTTTGAACGAACTGTGATACTCTCCCGAGAAGATGTGATCGGACAATCTCCGGGTTTTAATCTCTATTTTTCGAACTTTTTTTAATAACTCTTTGGTATCCATAAAAGAATGGTGAACGCAGATTAACGATTGATGATTTTTAAATGATTCTTCGCAGCTATCATTTTTTATAAAATCAAAGCCAATGATTTTAATTCAATTATAATTTTTTTGTATTGAATGTTCATAGCATTTGAAATTGAGAATGCGATTAAAATAGTTAAATGAATCTCGAATTTCTTTTAATAAAATTCAAATGTTGTGAACAAAATCATTTTTAGGGGACTTCGATTTCGTTTACAATCTTGTTGATGATGTCAACAGAAGTCACGTTTTCGGCCTCGGCTTCGTAGGTAAGACCAATGCGGTGACGAAGCACATCGTGCACCACGGCACGCACATCTTCGGGGATTACGTAACCACGACGTTTGATAAAGGCATAACATTTTGAAGCCATCGCCAAGTTGATGCTTCCCCGTGGCGAAGCACCGAAGCTGATGAGCGATTTGAGCTCTTCGAGTTTATATTTTTCAGGATAGCGCGTGGCGAAAATGATGTCGAGGATGTATTTTTCTATTTTTTCATCCATATATACTTCACGGACAGCAGCTTGCGCACGCAAAATTTGTTCGGTAGATACGACTGCATTAATTTTTTCAAAACTGCCTTTGAGGTTTTGCCGCATGATGAGTTGTTCGTCCTGTACTTTTGGATAATCAATCACCGTTTTCAGCATGAATCGATCTACTTGGGCTTCGGGTAGGGGATACGTACCTTCTTGTTCGATGGGGTTTTGCGTTGCCAATACCAAGAAAGGTTTGTCGAGGATAAAAGTTTGATCGCCGATGGTCACTTGTTTTTCCTGCATGGCTTCGAGCAAAGCAGATTGTACTTTGGCAGGCGCACGGTTGATCTCATCTGCCAAAACGAAGTTGGCGAAAATGGGACCTTTTTTGATGGAAAAATTACTTTCCTTCATGTTGTATATCATCGTTCCGACCACGTCGGCAGGAAGCAAATCGGGGGTAAACTGTATGCGGCTGAAACTGCCCTGAACGGCTTTCGAAAGTGTGTTGATGGCCAGCGTTTTTGCCAAGCCCGGCACACCTTCCAACAAGATATGTCCTTGTCCCAAAAGACCTATCAACAAGCGCTCTATCATGTATTTCTGTCCGACGATGACTTTGTTGATTTCCCGTGTCAACAAATCGACAAATGCGCTTTCTCTTTCTATCTTTTCATTAATTTCTTTGATGTCAAGAGTTTGTTTCGTTTCTTCCATAGTTGTTAAATTTTATCGAGCGAAAGTTACATTTATTTTAGTTAAAAAAATTTCATCGCAAATTGGAAATTTATTTGCTTATAGGCTGTTAATAGTAGGTTAAAAATGAAAAATATAAAAGAGGGATAAAAATATTGATTTTCTTTTTCCATCATAAATTATTGATTTTCTATACAATTTTACATCTTTACAATTCTCAAAATCACATTGAACTTTATAAATTCCCTATTTTTACACAAAATAACAATTTATGTCAGACCTGAAATCAAAAGGTTCGCTGTACGTACATCTTCAAAACCGCGTAGCAACGGTCGAATTTGGTCATCCGGCTGCCAATTCATTTCCAGCCGAATTGCTTGACAGATTGTCCAAAACTTTCCGCGAATTATCTGAAAACAAAGACGTTTCGGTCATCTTGCTGAAAAGTGAGGGCGATGAAACATTTTGCGCCGGTGCTTCTTTCGATGAGTTGTTGGCTATTCAAAACAGCGAACAAGGCAAACAGTTTTTCTCCGGATTCGCCCATCTCATCAACGCGATGCGCACTTGCCGTAAAATCATCGTCGGTCGCGCGCAGGGAAAAGCCGTGGGCGGTGGTGTCGGAATTTTGGCTGCCTGCGATTATGCTTTGGCGACTGTCAATGCATCCATAAAATTATCGGAGTTGACCATCGGCATCGGGCCCTTTGTCATCGCACCGGCGGTGGAGCGAAAAATAGGGAAAGCCGCTTTTTCGGAGCTTGCGCTCGCTGCTCATGAATGGAAAAACGCCTATTGGGCAAAGGAAAAAGGATTGTATGCGCAGGTTTTTGACACCGCCAAGGAGTTGGACAAAGAAGAGGATTTTCTAACCCAAAAATTAGCAGAATTCAACCCGGAAGCTTTGGCTGAATTGAAAAAAACGCTTTGGGAAGGAACCGAAAATTGGGACAAACTCCTGATTGAACGCGCAGAAATCAGCGGTAAATTGGTGCTTTCTGATTTTACCAAAAATGCCTTGACTCGTTTTAGAAAATAACCTAATTTTAATGAAGTGTTAGTGGCACATTTAAAGAAACATCCTTCATGAAAAAGCATTGATAATAATCACTTAAAATAAAAATTATGACTAAAAGATTTTTAACAATCACTTTATTACTTTTTGTAAGTATAACAGTTTTTGGACAAGCAGATAAAGAATACAATGAAACGCTTAAAAGAATGTTTGAAGTATCAGGCTCCGAAAAATCTTACCAAGCTGTTGTCAAACAAATGTTCACGATGTTTAAGCAGCAATATTCTGATGTAGAATTAGATGTGTGGGGTGATTTGGAAAAAGAATTTTCTAAAACATCCTTGAATGATTTAACGGAAATGTTAGTTCCTGTTTATTCTAAATATATGACTTTAGAAGATTTAAAGGAGCTAATCAAATTCTACGAAACACCAGTTGGAAAGAAATTTGCTAAAAATACACCATTGATCATGCAAGAATCTATGCAGATTGGACAACAGTGGGGAATGAAAGTTGCACAAGATTTTGAGAAAAAAATGAAAGAAAAAGGATACTAAAAACGAGTCCTAACATCTTGTAAAAACAAGGCGGAGCGCAGTATCGGGATGATAAGTAAACTAAAAATATAAACCAACTACGGTCTGACAAGTTTGTCGGGATAACACCCGCCTAATTTTTACACGAGGACCGATAAAAACAAGCAACAGTCAACTAAAATGAGCAACATACGCATCACCAAAGAATTCAGTTTTGAAACCGGGCACGCGCTCTACGGCTACGACGGCAAATGCCGCAACGTGCACGGCCACAGCTACAAACTTTCGGTCACGGTCAAAGGTGTGCCGATTGCCGACCCAAATCATGTAAAGCAAGGCATGGTCATCGATTTTGGCGACCTTAAAAAGATTGTGAAAGAAGAAATCGTCGATGTGTTTGACCACGCGACCGTGTTTAACAAAAATACCCCGCACATCGAGTTGGCCAACGAACTCAGCAAACGCAAACACCAAGTGATTTTGGTGGAATATCAACCCACGAGCGAGAACATGATTGTGGATTTTGCCAATCGCATCAAAAACCGGTTGCCCGAAAACGTGCAGTTGTTTGCCTTGAAACTCCGTGAAACCGCAACGTCTTTTGCAGAATGGTTTGCCTCGGATAACGCTTAGCCTCTCGACTGCGCTCGAGCTGACAAACATAAAATTCACATGAAAAAAATCCTCTTCCTGACCGGTACACGAGCCGATTTCGGCAAAATAAAACCTTTGATGCAAGCGGTTGAACAAACAGATGGTTTTGAAAATTTTGTATTTGTCACCGGTATGCATTTGCAACACACCTACGGCTACACCCTGATTGAAATAGAACGTTGCGGATTTAAAAACCTACATACCTTCGACAACCAAACCCACGAAACCACCATGGATTTGACCCTTGCCAAAACCATCGAAGGATTGTCGGCCTACGTCAAGGCGATTCGTCCGGATATGATTGTGATTCACGGCGACCGGGTGGAAACCTTGGCCGGCGCGATTGTCGGGTCGCTCAACAATATTTTGGTGGCGCACATCGAAGGCGGCGAACTCTCCGGCACGGTCGATGAACTCATTCGTCACAGTGTGAGCAAGTTGAGCCACATTCATTTTGTAGCCAATAAACAGGCACAAAAACGTTTGCAACAAATGGGCGAATTGCCTTCGAGCATCTTCGTCATCGGCTCACCGGATTTGGATGTGATGTTTTCGGGCAAACTTCCCGATTTATCAACGGTACGCAACTATTATGAAATTCCGTTTGAAGATTTTGCCCTTGTGCTTTTTCACCCGGTGACCACCGAAGCGGCACAAATGCAAACCTTTGCCGATGAGTTTGTAAAAGCCTTGCTGCAAGACACACGCAATTATGTCGTTATTTTCCCGAATAATGACCTCGGCAGCAAAGCGATTTTAAAAGCCTATAAGATTTTGGAGAACAACAAGCGTTTCCGCATTTTTCCGTCATTGCGCTTCGAATATTTTTTGACTTTGCTCAAAAATGCGCAATTCATCATCGGCAACAGCAGTGCCGGCATACGCGAAGCACCCGCCTATGGCATTCCGGTCATCAACATCGGTACGCGCCAACAAAACAGAGACCTGCAAGCCGATATACTGAATGTGGATTATCAACAAAAGAGCATTTATCAGGCTTTGCAAAACATCGAAAAACATCCCGTTTCACCTCCGTCAAACCACTTTGGAAACGGCAACAGCGCCAAACTGTTTTTATCTTGTTTAAAAAATCAGGATATTTGGCAAATCAATCACCAAAAACAGTTTAGGGATGTTTGATAAAGGTTAAATGAGTGTTGAGTTTTTAGTGTTAAGTTTTGAATTTTGGATGAATAACTAAGCACTCAAAACTAAAGACTAAAAACTAATTTGAATAACGTATAACTAATAACCCTAATGCCTTTTGGCTGATGGCTTTTGGCTTAAAAAAATTTCCTTTTGAAATCAAAACTCTTCCTCCTCCTTCCCGACGGCATTGGTCTGCGCAATTTCGCGTTTACCCGCTTTCCTGAAATCGGTAAACAAATGGGGTTTGACACCGTCTTTTGGAACCAAACCGATTTTCCGGTTCGAGATGCATTGGGATTTGAGGAACTGAAAATCACAGACGCCAAACTGCATCCGCTGACCACCGTTTTCAGCCGGGCACGCAAACGCATCGAACTCAAATTGTGGGAAAATCAATTTCAAGATACAATCTATCAAACATACAACTTCCCGCAAAGTTATCGGGGTTTTAAAAATGCCTTCAAAAGCCTGTTGGTTGATTATCTAACGGCAACAAAAACCCATCCGAAAGGTTTGGAAAAAGTCATTCGTCAAATTAAAAAATACGAACGCAACACTACAAAATACACTTTGTGCAAACAACAACTCGAAGCGCACCGCCCGGCTTTTGTTTTCTGCACCAACCAACGACCTACCCAAGCCGTAGCACCCATTTTGGCGGCACAAGATTTGGGCATCCCGACTGCAACCTTTATTTTCAGTTGGGACAACCTACCCAAAGCCACCATGGTACTCGACACCGATTTCTATTTTGTGTGGAGCGATTACATGAAAACCGAATTGCAACGCTACTATCCACGGATAAAAGATACGCAGATACTCGTCACGGGCACGCCTCAGTTCGAACCGCATTTTGACGAAACGTTGATAGAATCGAGAGCCGCTTTTTGTGAAAAACACGGTTTGGATCCGGCTAAAAAATACATTTGTTTTTCCGGCGATGACGTGACCACTTCGCCCGACGATCCGCAATACTTGGAAGACACAGCCAAAGCCGTTCGAGAATTAAACGGATCCGGACAGCATTTGGGCTTGATTTTTCGCCCTTGCCCGGTCGATTTTTCGGGCCGATATGATGCCGTTGTGGAGCAATATGCAGACATCATCAAACCGATAGCGCCCGCTTGGAAACCACTTGGCGAAGCTTGGAACCAGGCTTTCCCAACGCGTGAAGACATGGCCTTGCTGGCCAATACGGCCAGACATTCGGAATTGGTGCTCAACTTGGGTTCGTCGATGGTGTTTGATTTTGCGGTGCATCAAAAACCTTGTGGCTATTTCTGTTACAACCAAGCAAACCGATCAAACAAGCATTGGAGTATTTACAAATGCTACCAATATGTGCATTTTCGTTCCATGCCGACAAAGGAAACTGTTTTGTGGATCAACCAACCGAGCGAAATAGGCCAAATCATCAAACAAGCCATAAGCCTTCCCAAAACAACGGTAGGTGAAACAGAAAATTGGTTTAAAGTGATTAACTTGCATCCGCCTGAAAAATCCTCTGAGAGAATTTGGGAAGTCATTCTAAAAATCACCTCATGCACATCGGATTCTTAACCCCCGAATATCCGCATCCGAAATTGGGCGCGAGTGGTGGTTTGGGTACCAGCATCAAAAATCTGGCGGAAGCCTTATCCGCAGAAAATGTAAAAGTGACGGTGTTTGTGTATGGGCAAAAACAAGACGAAATTTTTACCGAAAATGGCATCACTTTTCACCGCATCATACAACGCAGAACACCTTTTCTGACGTGGTTTACCTATCGGAAGTATTTGCAAAACTATCTGAATCGGGCTGTACAAGCTGAACACATCGACCTGATTGAAGCTCCGGATTGGACTGGCATTACGGCATTTATGAAACTCCGTGTGCCACTCGTGATACGGTTTCACGGAAGTGATGCCTATTTCTGTTATTTAGAAGGAAGAAAGCAAAAGCGCAAAAATTTTTGGTTTGAAAAACAGGCGATGCAATCCGCCCAAGCATATATTGCACCCACAACTTTTGCGGGGAACTTGAGCAAGGAAATATTCAGATTGAAAAACAAAACAGTTCAAACGATTCATTACGGATTAAAACTCCCCGATTTTTCCAATATCAATCCAGAAAAGTATAATCCCATGACATTGCTGTACATCGGCACCATCATTCGGAAGAAAGGCGTGTTGGAGTTACCCGAAATTTTCAAAAAAGTGGTCTCCGTGTACCCAAATTCGCAGTTGATTTTCATTGGTAGCGACAGTCCTGATATTCAAACAAATGCGCCATCAACCTGGGAAATTTTACAAGAAAAATTTGATGTAAACTTAAAAACTAAAGTTGAATACTTGGGTAAAATCCCGTACGTGGAGGTTCAAAAACACATTCGCGAGGCACATGTTTGTTTGTTCCCAACTTTCGCGGAAACCCTTGGCATGGTGACAATTGAATCCATGGCTTTGCAAAAACCCATTGTCAACAGCAACATCGGTTGGGCAAATGAACTTATCGAAGACGGCATTAGCGGGTATTTGGTGCATCCCCAAAACCACGATTTGTATGCGGAAAGAATCATCACCCTGCTCGACAATCCGGAATTGTGCTGTGAAATGGGAAAAAATGCACGCCAACGGGTGGAAGAAAAATTCGACATCCAAAAAGTGGTTCGGGAAAACATCCGTTTATACCAATCGTTGCTAAATCACTCAATTTGAACGCGTAAAAACACTTAGGGTTTAAAGGAGATAAAAACCTCGATAAACACAAAAAATCATCTATATTTGGGCGTTTCCCCAACGAAGTCTATTTCATAGCCTTGTTGGGGTCGGGCTATTCGTTCCAATCTTTTTTTGAAAACAAAAAAAGGATTTCCACTGCTATCCCTAACGCGAAAATTACATTCAATCGAATCTCATTTTCAAAAAAATCATATTTTTATAAAATAAAACTCAGCTGTTTCTGCAATTTTTACAATCTTAATTTTTAACAATTTATCCTTCCCGTCATGCGATTTATATCTTTAAGAAAAATTCTTTTTACAGTACTTTTTGTAGCAACCAATCTGCTTGTTTTCGGACAACAAAACACCATTTTTGTAGGCACCTACACCGACACAGACAGCAAAGGAATTTACACCCTGCAATTTGACGGCGAAACCGGAGTCTTGTCTGCCCAAGAACTTGTTGCGACTTTGCCCAATCCGTCTTATCTGTATTTGTCTCCGGACAAGAACAACCTGTATGCAGTTCAGGAAACCGACAATTTTGGTGGGAAAAGCAGCGGCGCACTCAGCGCATTTACCATACACGGAGACATGAGTCTCACGCTCATCAATACCGTTCCTACAAATGGCGCAAACCCTTGTCACATCTCCGGTAATACAAATGGGAAAACCTTGTCGGTGACCAATTATTCCGGGGGTAATCTGGCTTTGTACGAAATAGCACCCGATGGCAAGCTTTCAGAGGCTTTTCAAATGATTCAGCACGATGGAAACGGTCTGAACAAAGATCGCCAAGAAGCCGCGCACTTACATTCATCTCAATTTACCAACGACGGGAAGACACTCTTGACTGCCGATTTGGGTATAGATCAATTTGGAATTTACCATTTGGAAGACGGAAAATTCGCAGCCGCCAAACAAGCTTTTGTTCCCATGAAAGGAGGTAATGGCCCGCGTCATTTTGCACTTTCACCCGACAAAAAATATGTTTATGTATTGAATGAATTAAGTTCCACAATTGCAACCCTTCGAGCAAAAAAATCGAAATACAAAATCACAGGCGAAAAATCTACTTTACAACACGATTTCAAAGGGGAAAGTTACGCAGCCGATATCCATCTGACTGCCGATGGCAAGTTTTTGTACACTTCCAATCGGGGTGAAAATTCCATTGCAATTTTCAAAAGACTCCCAAAAGGTAAGTTGCAATACATTGGTAGTGAGCCTGTTCGTGGCGATTGGCCCAGAAACTTCACGATTGATCCCTCCGGCAAATACCTTTTGGTGGCGAATCAACGGTCTAACAACATCGTAGTTTTTAGGATTAATCCCATCACAGGCGGATTGAGTTACGTCAGTCAAACAAGCCTGCCAAGACCGGTTTGTTTGGTTTTTTATTGAGAATACACTCAATAATGCGTCAACATTTTTTATGCTCTAAGTTTTAGTATAAGCGGAGTGTGGGATTTCGGAGTGATTTACTTACCGTCCACAATAAACTTTGATTGTTGTAAAATACTCAATTATAGCGATTCAGCCCGCATTACACTTATAAAATGTTCTATAGTGTTTTTTTTATTGCAAATCTAGTATCCCAAAAGTTTCATTAAGAGGTCTTGAAATATTGATTATTTCAAATTTAGGATTGATTCGTTTTTTCAATGCATCAAAAGTGTTTCTTGACCTACCATCTGAAGTAACAAAGTAAGAAATTGATTTATCAAGGTCAGCTTGTGCAAATAGTTTAGAATCATTCGGAATAATCGCACGTGGAGATAACTTCTCTTTTTGAATTTTATTTTCCTCAAAGATTGCTTCGGCAAATTCTCCAGTCCTTTTGGCGTGGTCTAAATTAAAAGGTATTATTTGAATGTTTCTTAGACAATACTTCGTTATAAATGTTGATAACTATTTAAAAATCAAAGAAATAAGTGTTTAAATAATTTGTTTAAACCCCTGATAATCAGTATCTTAACATGATTAACCACAATCTGTTTAAGCATGATTACCAAGGGATATAAA
>JAXMLV010000048.1:0-26702 GCA_034367065.1 Flavobacteriaceae bacterium | reverse complement strand
TTGAGCCAAGTCTGAATCTTTACCAAGTTTTTGATTTTTTCTTCAGGTTTGACAGTCGGTTTCCATTTGATTTCGAAAACCGGAATCGTATCAATTTTTTGAAAATTTGTAGAGATGCGATTGGAAAAATTCAGCGATTCAACTTCTTCATAATTAATTTTCAGCTCTTTACTAACCTCTTCAAAAGGTATCAACTGTTTGGAGAGTCCGGAAAGTTTGGAAACTTCACTTTCTAAAAAAGCGATTTTTTCATCCTTGTTCTTCAGGTCGGCCACATCTCGGTCACGCAATTGTTTCATGTAGGTCAACTCGTTAAAAGAATCAGACACTTCATTTTGATGAATCACCAACTTCGTTTTAGCGGTTGATGAATTTGAATTTAATTTTGATTTCCACAGTTCGATTAGGTCTTTTGATATCTGTTGGCTTCCCATAAAATACAAGTCTATTTGAGAATCACCATTGTATTGATATTGAATTTCCGTCAAATCTTTGATTAAATTGTAGGAAGTGGAAGAAGACAAAACTTCCTCTTGAATAAACGTACGAATGTTTTGTTTAAAAAC
The DNA here is from genome assembly GCA_034367065.1 of Flavobacteriaceae bacterium. Taxonomy (GTDB): domain Bacteria; phylum Bacteroidota; class Bacteroidia; order Flavobacteriales; family Flavobacteriaceae; genus UM-FILTER-40-17. The sequence goes on along the minus strand of JAXMLV010000048.1, from coordinate 26,136 downwards.
AGTTTCTTTCAGCATCATATAAAATAAATAAACACTCGGAATGATGACCAAAAAAGCAACCAAGGAAGCCAGTTGGGCGATTCGTTTCCTGCGAATGGAATTGGCATATTTAACCATTGGGAACTTGAGCAGTTTTGCTACCAAAAAGGTTGTCAGCGCAATAAAAATAGCATTGATGGTAAATAAATACAATGCACCGCCAAAATATTTGGGCTCCCAAACGGCAAAACCATAACCGGCTGTACAAAGTGGCGGCATCAAAGCGGTTGCTATGGCGACACCAAAAATAACACTTGCCATCGTCCCCTTTTTGGTTCGTGCAAAAATCAAAGCCAAGCCACCAAAAATGGCAATCAAAACATCCAGTATCGTGGGATAGGTTCGCGCTTCCAATTCGGGCGTGAGTTCGGTCAGTGGTGAGAGTTTAAAATATAAAAAGGCTGTCAACACGCTCAAGCCGACCATCACACCCAAGTTTATCAATGATTTGCGCAAGGCATCGATGTCATTTACGGCTATCGACATGCCCAAGCCGACAATCGGTCCCATCAGCGGGGAAATCAACATGGCTCCAATGACCACCGCAGTCGAACTCACATTGAGTCCGATAGAGGCAATGAAAATAGAAAAAATCAAAATCCAAGCGTTGTGCCCTTTGAAAGTCAAATCCTTTTTGATGGATTCAATAGTCTCCTGCTTATCGGTTTCACTTCTTACGTCAAACAGATTAACCACAAAAAAGCGAAGACTTTCAAAAGCATTTTTTACAGCTTCTTTGTCAATTTTTGGAGTGTCTGACTGGGGTTGTTTCTTGGTTTCCATGTCTTATTTTTAGGTGTATGAAGTGCCAAAAGTGTTTTTAACTTTGCCCAAAACTTCTTTGATGTTTTGCTCTTTCGATTTCGGATAAATCAAAATACTCTCGGCGGTTTCTACCACGATAAAATCAGACAAACCATCGATAACGACCAATTTTCCCGAAGTGGTGCTGACCATATTTCCCGATGCATTTTCTGCTAACAATCGGGCGTTGACCGCCGCATTTTGCGCTTTGTCTTTGTCTAATTTATCATAGAGCGAGCCCCAAGTTCCTAAATCATTCCAATCAAACGAAGCGGGCAATACCCATACGTTTTGTGCTTTTTCTAAGATGGCATAATCAATCGAAATATTTTCGGACTCGGCATAATGACGGTCAATAAAAGTTTGTTCTGCTGAACTGTTGTAGGATTTTTTTCCACCATCAAACAAAGAAAACATGGCCGGTTGATGTCGCTGAAAAGCTTCACATATCGCTTTGACACTCCACACAAAAATGCCTGCATTCCACAGAAAATTTCCTTGTAACAAAAAAGATTTGGCGAGTTCGAGGTTTGGTTTTTCTGTGAATCGAATCACTTTGCTAAAATTTTCAACACTGTTTTCGCTGTCAAATTGAATGTATCCGTAACCGGTGTTTGGGGAAATCGGTTTGATTCCCAACGTAATCAGTGCATCCGTTGCGCTCGAATAGGCAAAACTCTTGACTACATCTTTCTTAAAAGCCTGACTATCTTCAATCCAATGATCACTCGGTGCAACCAGCATGACTGCTTTTGTATCTTTTTGTTGAATTTTCATCGCCGCATACAAAATGCAAGGAGCTGTGTTGCGCATAGCAGGTTCCAAAAGAATTTGCTCGGAAGTAATTTCCGGCAATTGTTGAGCTACCAAATTATGGTATCGCTCGTTGGTGAGAATCAAAATATTTTGAACGGGTACAATTTCCGAAACGCGTTCAAAAGTTGTCTGAAGCAATGTTTTTCCGGTACCTAACATATCGTGAAATTGCTTTGGAAAATCGGATTTACTCACCGGCCAAAACCGCGAGCCGACACCGCCGGCCATGATGACTGCATAATAATGTTGGTTGTCCATCTAAGACGCTTTTAATTTTATTCGATTGATTCGACTTCTGCATGCGGGTGAAACAAATATATTTTACCGGTACTAACTTCCAAACATTCAAAGCGTTTGGTGCGTTGTTTTCCTTTCTTAAAAACTCGTTCCTGTACCTTGAAATGAATCCCTGTCGGAATCTCAAAGATATAATTTTTGTCTGTAATCGGGTCGTATCGGCGCAAAGCTTGGCTCATTTTTAAATCGGTATCACTACTTGCAGCGGGATTTTTAAAATGTCGGGCAATTATCGGCAGTATATCCGAAGGAAATATTTCGGGTCGTAAATAAGGCAGTGCCAAATGCTGAAACGTCTGTTTCCATTCCGTGCCGTGCGGTTTGATTTTTCGTCCGTATTTTTCAAAGGCCAACAAGTGCGCAATTTCGTGCAAAGTGGTTATCAAAAATCGATACGGATTGCCTTCGGCATTGACTGTAATCTGATGACCTCCGCCAGCCATAGGTCTGTAGTCTCCGTGCTTGGTTCGTCGCTTGTTAACTATCTTCAAATGCACCCTGTTATTTTTAATGAGTTCAAAAACAGGGCTTGCAGCTGCTTCCGGCAAATAGGGTTTGAGTTTATCAATCATATCAGGGTGTGCTGGCAGAAACTTGCAGGATTTTACCGTTGTAATATCGATTTCCGTTGAGTGCAAAATCTGCGATATACGTTGCCATCCCTTCTGCGGATATCGGCGCTTGATAGCCCGGAAAGGCTTCTTCGAGCATTTGTGTTTGCACGGCACCCAAAGCCAACACATTGAAGGAAGGACCGCTTTCTTTGTGTTCTTCTGCCAACAATTCGGTTAGGGTGATGATGGCTCCTTTGGCGGAACTGTAAGCTGCCAAACCCGGAAACTTGGCACTTCCCTGCACGCCGCCCATGCTGCTGATGTTGACTACATGACCCGTTTTTTTCATAAAAGGTAAAACCTGCCGCGTCAATCGAATGGCTCCGAAAAAATTCACATCAAATACTTTTTGGAAATCTTCATCCGTAAGTTCGGCAAAAGGTTTTGAAACCAAAAATCCTGCATTGTTTATCAAAATATCAACGGATGCTAATTTATTCAGCATTGGAATCAGTTTTGAAAAATCGGTCGGTTTACATAAATCAAAAGAAATTGCGGTAATATTTGGATGGCTCAATTCTTGAAGGGCATCAATTTTTCTTGACAACGCCAACACCTGATGGCCATCAGTAGCCAATTTTTTACACAACTCAAACCCGATGCCTTTGCCAGCTCCGCTGATGATGATTTTATTATTCATTTAAGTGAATCTCTTTTTGTGGTGAATTGGCCATCTTTTCAACTACGGGTATCATTTGGTTGATTAAAATCACCATACTTGCCGTATCCATCAATTCGGCTTCGTCATCCACTTGATGATAATACGGATAATTGGTAAAATCAAAAGTTGAAAGGGTTTGAGCCGGAATTTTTAATTGCTCATAAAAGGGCAGATTATCAGAACGCCTAAACAGGTTGAACTCTTCAGCTTTTGCCAATTTTACGATCAATTCTTCACCGGCGTATTCGTTTAATTTTTGTGCCATGTTTGACAAATCGTAACCCGTCAGGTAGGCTTTGCCGGGGGTTTCTTTCATCGGAACGCCTATCATTTCAAAATTGAGCATGGTGTAAATATCCAAGTTTGACGATTTGATTCGTTTTGCAAAATGCTTTGAACCGAGCAAACCTTTTTCTTCTGCTGAAAATAACACAACTAAGATGCTTCTTTTGTTTGATTTGGATTGTCCAAAATACTTCGCGAGACTCAGCACAGCTGTGGTTCCGGCGGCATTGTCGTTGGCTCCGTTGGCAATCGAATCGCCGTTAAGCGGACTGATGATGCCGATGTGATCGTAATGTGCACCGAGAATAATCCACTCATTTTTGAGTTCGTCATCATTTCCTTCGATAAAACCTACCATGTTAAATGAAGGTTTGTCAAAATTTGTCAACGTATCTTTATAGGTTTTGAAAAATGGTTTAACACCTGCATCTTTAAAAATATTTTCGATAAAAACCGCAGCTTTTTCAATGCCTTCACTACCCGAGTCTCTCCCTTGGAGTTCATCGGAAGCCAAGTAAAATAAAGTTTGTCGAACTTCATCGACCGGTACGGAGAATTTAGGCTGAGCTGTTTGGCTGTTGGCACACAAAGTAATTGTCAAACCAACGATAAAGAGGAATAGTTTCAAAGTTTAGATTTTTATCAAATATAAAAAAACTCCTTCAAAACGCACAATGGTTCTGAAGGAGTTTGAAAATTAATTAGCAGAAGCTATGCGAGCATGGTCACCGGATTCTCCAAAAACGATTTTAAGGTTTGTAAAAACTGAGAGCCGGTTGCTCCGTCAACCGTGCGATGGTCGCAGGCAAGCGTGAGTTTCATTTGGTTTCCCACCACAATTTGCCCGTTTTTGACAACAGGTTTTTCGATGATGGCTCCAACAGAAAGAATAGCCGAATTGGGCTGATTGATAATCGAGGTAAATTCTTCGATACCGAACATTCCCAAGTTAGAAACCGTAAAAGTGCTTCCTTCCATTTCGGTGGGCTGCAATTTCTTGTTTCTAGCTCTGCCTGCCAAATCTTTCACCGAGTTACCAATTTGCGTTAAACTCAACTGATCGGTAAATTTCAATACCGGTACGACCAAACCGTCTTCGACGGCTACTGCGACACCCACGTGTATGTGTTGGTTGTATCGCGTGACCGTATCTTTCCATTGTGTATTGACTTGTGGATGTTTTTTCAATGCCATGGCAACCGCTTTGATTACCAAATCGTTGAAAGAAACTTTCGTGTCCGGCAACGCATTGATGGCTTGACGAGACTGAATGGCCTGATCCATAGAAACCTCGATGGTGAGGTAGTAATGTGGTGCCGTAAATTTAGATTCTCCCAATCTGCGTGCGATGGTTTTTCGCATCTGAGAATTGGTCACATCTTCAAAGTGTTCTTCGCCGGCAGGCACAAAAGCAGTCACTTGAGCACTTGCAGATTGCGGAGCCGAACTTGATGCGGCAGCCGCTTGCGGTTTGTAACTTTCTACATCTGCCTTGGTAATTCGTCCATTGTCGCCACTGCCTTTCACAGTTTGTAAATCAATGCCTTTTTCTGCGGCTATTTTTTTGGCCAAAGGTGAAGCCAATACCCTTCCACCGGCAGTTGAAGTCGATGTTTCTTGTACAGGTTGAGCGGGTGTAGATTTTTCTTCAGTCTTTGGCGTTTCTTTTGCTTCTGAGACAGCGGCAGGGGTGGCAACTCCGAAATTTTTGACAATACCGGAAACATCTGTACCCGCGGGGCCAATGATGGCAAGCAAACTGTCAACCGGTGCGGTTTCTCCTTTCTTGATTCCAACATAAAGCAAAGTTCCCGCATTGAAAGATTCAAATTCCATGGTGGCTTTGTCTGTTTCAATTTCGGCTAAAATATCGCCTTCTTTGACGGTGTCACCAACTTTTTTGAGCCAACTCGCAACGGTTCCGTCTGTCATGGTATCGCTCAATCGCGGCATGGTCACAACATTAACATTGTCCGGTATGGCCACAGTCTCTTTGGCTAAAGGTTTAGCTTCCGGTTTGGTTTCGGCGGGTTTGGCAGCTTCAGTTTTGACGGGAGCTGCATCGTTTTTTAACAAGGAGGATATGTCTTCCCCTTTTTCACCGATGATGGCCAAAAGCGTATCGACCGGAGCTGTTTTGCCTTCTTCCAAACCGATGTGTAACAGCACACCTGCATGAAAACTTTCAAATTCCATGGTGGCTTTGTCCGTTTCGATTTCAGCTAAAATATCGCCTTCTTTGACGGTATCGCCAACTTTTTTAAGCCATTTTGCAACAACACCTTCTTCCATGGTATCGCTCAAGCGTGGCATATTGATTATTTCTGCCATGGTTATTCGGGTTTATGTGATAAAAATGGATAATCTTTTTGTTCGTAAACCACGTCATACAATTGACTGATTTCGGGATAAGCAGATTCTTCGGCAAATTTTTCGCATTCGATTACCAAAGCTTTTACTCTTTTGTCAATGGCAAGAATTTCCTCTTCCGTTGCATAGTTATTTTTCTTGATGACATCCAAAACTTGCGTAATCGGGTCAATTTTTTTGTATTCTTCTACTTCTTCTTTGGTTCGGTAGTGTTGTGCATCCGACATGGAATGACCTCTGTATCGATACGTTTTCATTTCCAAGAAAGTGGGGCCGTCACCTTTTCGCGCTCTGTCGATGGCTTCGCTCAATGCTTCGGCCACTTTGACAGGATTCATACCGTCCACCGGACCGCAAGGCATTTCGTAGCCCAAACCGAGTTTCCAAACGTCCGTGTGATTGGCTGTTCTGCTGACGGAGGTTCCCATGGCATAACCGTTGTTTTCAACGATGATGACAACAGGTAGTTTCCACAACATGGCCAGATTCATGGTTTCGTGAAGTGAACCTTGACGTGCGGCACCATCACCCAAATAGGTTAGGGTCACTGCTTCTCTGTCAAAAAATTTATCGGCAAATGCCAAACCAGCTCCCAAAGGAATTTGTCCCCCAACGATGCCGTGTCCGCCATAAAACCGGTGTTCTTTAGAAAAAATGTGCATCGAACCGCCCATGCCGTGTGAGGTTCCGGTCACTTTCCCATACAATTCGGCCATCACTCTACGCGGGTCAACGCCCAGACCGATGGGTTGCACGTGGTTTCTGTATGCTGTTATCATTTTATCTTTGGTGAGATCCATGGCGTGAAGTGATCCTGCCAATACGGCCTCTTGTCCATTGTAAAGATGGAGAAATCCTCTTACTTTTTGTTGGATATATACGGCAGCCAATTTGTCTTCAAACTTCCGCCAAAACTGCATATCTTCATACCATTTGAGGTAAACTTCTTTGGTTATTTTTTTCATGAATGATTCCTAATTAAATAAAATTAACTGTAAAAAATTATCAAGCCACAAAAGTAGCATATTCGCAAAAAACTTTGGCTTCTATAAATCGAATTTTTTGTTAAATATCGGACAATAGATACGAATTGTCAAATCCCAATGGCAAAAGATTGGCCATGGATGCGGATTTTGCAACATTACCCGATGCGCCCATGAATATAATTTCGATGGGAAACTTCTGTTTAAATTCGTATTCCATGATGGATTGGCGACAGGCACCACATGGCGGAATTGGCAAAACAGTTCTTTCTTGGGTTGCCGTTGCAGAAATTGCGATTTTTAAAATTTGCACATCCGGATATTTCGCACCGGCGTAAAAAATGGCCACCCTTTCGGCGCAAAGTCCGGACGGATAGGCTGCGTTTTCTTGGTTGCTACCTGTGATTACTTCGCCGTTGGCTAACAAAATTGCTGCGCCTACTGAAAATTTCGAGTAGGGTGCATATGCTTGCTTTCTGGCTTCAATGGCTTGTTGCATGAGTTCAAATTCATCGCTCGGCAAATCGTGCAGAGATTGGTAAACATCAAAATCGGTACTGATTTTTATTTTTTTCATGCTTTTTGATTGCGCTTAATATTCTTCATAAAATTTATCTCCGATATTGAAAGTCAAAGAAAATCTAAGCGTGTTTTCGAGCGGATTTCTTACTTGAGAAGTTGACAATAAATAGGAGAAGTCGATATTGACTACATTGTATTTAAACCCTGCGCCCAAGGTCATAAACTGTCTGGCACCTTTCTCGTCTGATTCGTTAAAATATCCGGTGCGGAAGGCAAAAGATTCTCTGTAAATATATTCGGCTGACAAAGACCAATTTACTTCTTTCAATTCTTCGCTCAAGCCACCTGGAGCGTCGCCGAAAGATTGAAAAATTCCTTTGGTAAAATTCACATTATCGTCCTGCCCGTCCACGATGACGATGTCGTCATTGTTGTCAATAACTCCATCATCGTTGGTGTCTTGACGCTCGCGAATGGGTGGTGTTGGCACGAGCAACTTATTTAATTCGACACCGACACTCAATTTGTTGTCATAGTCAAAAATAAAGTCAAAACCTGCGCCTAACTTCATGTTTGTCGGTAAGAAATCTTCCCTAGTATTGTCACCGAAATCTATTTTGGGACCGATGTTTGAGATGTTAAACCCACCTCTCCAACGTCCGTTGAAATTGTTGTAAAAAATTTCTTCGGATTGATAGTAGCCTGAAATATCGACTGCAAATGAATTCGCTGAGTCTGATGTCGGATCGATGGCGGAAATTCTTAAATCTGAACGCAAATAGCGCAAAGCGACGCCCATTGCAAATCGGTCGCTGAGTCGGAGTGAATAGGACGCGTCAAGTGCCAATTCGTTGGGCCGCTCGATTAAGGCATTTGAAAACTGATCTTGCACCAGTTCTATATCTCCTAAACTGAAATATCGCACGCCAAAACCTACTGCGCTACGTTCGTTTATTCGATTAAAATAGGATGCACTTCCCAGAAAAATATCGTTGACCAAATCACTGAGATAGGGTGTGTAACTAACTGTAAAGCCTTGTTTAGCAGACGCAAATGCATATTTCGACGGATTCCAAAATTGCGAATAAGCATCTGGAGAAGTGGCCGCTCCTTGATCACCCAAACCGGCAGCGCGGGCATCGGGAGCTATCAAGAGAAATGGCACTCCCGTGGTGATTACTCTGGAGTCTTGTGAATATGAATAATTGAAAAGGAGCAGGGCAATTGCGATGTTTAATAGGTTTCTCATGGATTCAAATTGATGTGGACAAAAATAGGTTTTAATTATAAAATAACAAGTTTTTCGATTTTCTCAACTTTTTTATTGGTTAGGGTAGATTTCACAGTAAGTTTATAAACGTACACACCTTTACCAATTCGGTCGCCAAAATCGTCTCTCCCGTCCCAAGTAATTTCTCTTGAAAGGAAACCTTCAGTGTTCACAATTTGATTTTTCGTCCAAACGACTTTACCTGTTATGGTAAATACCTGAACTTGTACTTCGAGCGGTTCGAACGGACGGTTGTGGGTAAACCAAAACTCTGTGAAATTGATAAACGGGTTGGGATAGTTTAAAACGTTTTCGATTTTTATTTCATCATCGCCGGCTACGACGAATTGTATTTCGGTCATTGACGAATTGTTGTAAACATCCCAAGCAATCACTTTAAGGGTATGTAAGCCGGGCTGAATGTTTCTCAGCGGAAAACGCACACGGCCTTTGGTGAAATCATCCAACTCCGTTTCGTAAAAATCGTTCATGATGAATGGATTAGCTTCATCGCCATCGAGTATGGCGACTATGTCGTGACCGATGCCGGAAGCTGTATTGATACCGCTTTCATCTTCCAAAAATACCAAAACAAAAGGCGATTGATTGGTGATTTCGCCAGAAACAAAATTTTCGTCATTTAAAAAAAGTTTCATCGCCGGACCCTGGTTGTCAGCCGGCGCATTAAGGTTGATTCCTCCCACCAATATATCTTCGCTGAATCCGGTGCGATCTTCGAGTGCAACATCTCTTTCCGCGTAAAAACTTACTCTTCCCTTCCCTATCGGCACCCGGATATCGCGCGGAACAATAAATTCAAAATCAAACAAACCGTTGGTGACAGAAGCTTTTCCGCGGTAAATAATTTCGCCCAAGGTTTCAAAATTCAATCTGATTATTTGGCCAAATACGTCGCGGATGTTGTTGTTTGCAAGGGTTTGGCGTTGAACTTTCTTGTCGTAAACAGTCACGAAAACCGTTCCATTGAAATCGTTAATCAACTGTCCTGAAGGATTTGCCACTTCTCCCGAAAATTTTATTTTGCTCAACGATTTAAGTGTATCATTGACAGTTCCAAAAGCTTTGTCATTGATGGCAGTCAGCCTGATGTTGGGTTTTGGAACTGCCAAAGTTAGCGCGGGATCTCCTACCAGAAATACAACTCTTTTTTGGTTGTTGTTAAATTCGTTTTTGGCCGACATCAGTGCTTCGCCAAGTGTAGGAAAATCATCGGAACCAAAGGAGAAAAGATATTTTTGCAAGACGTTGTTGAACTCCAATCCAAACTGCACAAAAACTTGTCGAGTTGTGGTAATCAATGCGGATGCGCCTCCGTTTTTGTTCCAAAAAGTAAATTCTCCGGCCGTGGGTCTGAGCGGATTGTCAAACCGGGTGTATTCGCAGGTTACGGTTACAAAAACCGGAAGTCTGTCTTTGTTGGTGAAATTTTTGGCATCGGTTTGTGTAATAAAACGCTCGCGTGCCAAACCTGCTTCGCCGCCGTGGCCAAAATAATTAAGCACTACCGTTCCTGATTCCAAAGAATTCTGAATAGCTTCATTCACAGCCGGATAGAACTCACCTCCGGCAGAGGTTTCTTGCAAAAAGGCATCGGAGTGTATTTTACCTATGTTGATGAAAGGCTTGTTGACCCCGATATCGTCTCCCAGTTTGTCTAAACTTTCTTGGATAATTCCTTCCCAGTTTGCATCGACATCATCAGAAAGCAAGGTGAAATTATTTCGCCATCTGCCAAAATTTTTCTTTTCGTGATAACGAATAACTTTATCAACCATCCCGGCAGCCAAGTCAGGTGTATCGGCAATTATACGCCCAATCGCAATGTCGATTTTATCGGTGTTGAGCACACTGCCTTCATTGTCGTCCATCAATCCATAGAAATCATCGGACATAAAAGAGCCTGTCAGCGAAAAGCTCGACAATGCATGAAAAGTCGGAACCGTGTTGTTGTTGTTTTCCAATCTATTTTTATAGTCGAAAGAAGTGTCGCCGAATAAACAGATGTATTTTAATTTTTTATCGGGAGCAGATGCGTTTTGGTAGATATATCTGATGAAATTTCGGATGGCGCTTATGTCTTGATTTGAGGTGCTAAACTCGTTGTAAATCTGCTGAAGAGACACTACTTTTGCTTTGATACCCGTCGTGTTGCTGTGAAAGTCTGCCAATCGTTGTGCTTGCGACAACAAAAAATCAGGTGCGACAATCAGGTAATCGAAATCTTCAAATTGTCTTTGCGAATTGAGAAAAATGGTTCCTTTCAAATCTTGATTGGCAATTTTACTCCTGCTTTTCACGATGGGTGAAAACACATCCGCATCAACAAAAGCAACAAATGTTTTTTCAGATCCCATAGCTGATTTGAAGGAAAAAATAGCTTGATTGGTATTTGTATAACTTCGTACATTAAAAATATCCGTCACATCCCAAACTTGCGAAACGCTTTGCGCATTTTCAATCCGATACTCTGCCACGCCACCGAGTGTTGCTGTTGATTTTTTGACGAATGTAAACTGCTTGCTTGCCGCGGTCAATTTTGAAGTCCCCTCCACATTGATGTAGTTGAGAAAACCAATACCTGTCGGATTGCCATTGTTGTTGTAGGTAAGTTTGACATCAATCTTTCCCGAATTGAGTGTCAAATTCCCATTGAATGTGTTTCCTGAACCGACAGTCGGGTCGTTGATGGCTGTAAAAGAAAGGGTTGAAACTACTTGTCCATTGACATTCACATCCATAGAAGTGATGTTGTCGGCAGCGGCAGCTACATTTATCCTGATTTTGACCGGGTCGGAAAGTACCAAATTTGGAAAGTCAAATGAAAAGGTTTGTTCGTTATTGATGTCAAATTTTTCGCCATGCCATTCTCTGCCTACATTGGCTACACTGACTATATCTTTTTCGTGGAATTGAAACTCGTCAAAGGTGTCAACTATTAATGTAGGGGAAGCTGTGGGTTGGACTGCTTCCTGAATCCGTTTCCCATCAACACCTTCAGCAGTGATAAAATAGGCAATTTCATCGGTATATAAATTAATGTTTGTATTGCTTTCCGGTGTCCAATTGTGAGGTCCTTGGGCATAAAACAAAACAAAATCATTGTTGTCAAACTTTCCGTCGTCTTGTCCCGAAACAAAGATTGCGTTTTCAGTCACATCGATCGGTTTTGGAATGTTGTTTAAGAGCGGTAGCATTTTACCGCCGTTACCGTAAATTTTGAGTTTTTTTGGATCAATTTGCGAGACATTCAATCCCATATTTTGCAAATCACGCCTTGTGATTTTAAAAATACCGGATTTATCGACGTAAAACTTGTAAAAATCACCTTGTGCGAGGACAGAATTGGATAAAACCTTCAGAGCTGAAGCACTGTTTGCCTGGCCTCTCACAGAAGCTACACTGTTGCGTGCCGCGAAAGAATAGGAAACATCAAAAGAAATTATTTTCTTGAATTGACCATTGTCATTAATGATGGGAAAGAGCGAAAGAATTGCATAAGAAACATCTCTTCCTTTTGCCATTTGGATGGTCTGATTGGGCGAAATTGGAATGGCAGAAGCCGTCAAATCTCCCAATTCATCTTTAGAGATATTTTGATAAACTACGTTGTTTAATCGCACCGAATTTGGATCTATAACACTCGTTTCTCGCCACTGTGTGGTGAACGAAACCGTCATGTCATCATTCAACGCAAATTGATTGTCATTGAAATGCGGAATGTTAAATGATTTGTATTGGGTTGAATAAAAGGATGCTGTTTCCCATTTGATTTCATAATGCTGATTTTGAGCCCATGAAATATGGAACATAAAATAAATAATGACAATTGTAATTTTCTTCATCATGCTTTTAAACGCAATTCACAATTCAATATTATAAATATTTTATCATAAATATACATTTGTAAAATAATAATAAAATTAAAACGTTAAATAAGCCGTGAAGTACATTAAAAACGACTTTACACAATTGATTGAAATTTGAATCATAATTATTATATTGCACGACCAAATTTACCTATTTTACCTTCGATTTATGAAAAAGACACTTTTGTTAAACTTTGCGTTAATTGTAGTATTTTCAGCGTTTTACAGCTGCAAGAACAACAAAGACAACGCCAACGTTTCGCGTGCGACCGGATGGAGAATCAACGATCCGAACGGTTATTTTAACTACAATACCAAATACACAGAACAGCCTACACCACCCGGCATGACCTTTGTGGAAGGCGGAACTTTCACCAAAGGAAGTGTACAAGATGACGTGATGCACGATTGGAACAATGCCCCTTCGCAACAACATGTTCAATCTTTTTACATGGATGAAACCGAAGTGACCAACAAAATGTATTTGGAATACTTGGAGTACTTAAAAACAGTTTTTGATCCAAACGATCCAAATTTTAGAAACATTTACAACGGTGCGCTACCGGATACTTTGGTTTGGAGAAACCGTTTGGGATACAATGAAGTAATGGTTAACAATTATTTGCGTCATCCCGCTTATGGAGAATATCCGGTGGTAGGCGTGAATTGGATTCAAGCTGTTGAGTTTGCCAAATGGAGAACAGATATGGTCAACCAACTTTTCTTAGAAAAAAACGGTTATTTGACCAAAGGAGCAAGACAAGAAGCCCGTTCTGCAGACAGTCTTTTTAGCACCCAAACTTACCTGAACGCTCCGAGTCTTGTGTATGGCGGTGACACCGACAAATTGCAAGGCAGAAGACGCTCCAGGAAAGACACTTTGCCAAGTTATGCAAGCCAATCAAGTGGTGTATTATTGCCGGAATATCGTCTTCCAACAGAGGTAGAATGGGAATTTGCAGCAGTTGGACTTAGTGAAATCAGATTGTACAACAACTATTTGGGTCGAAAGAAATACCCTTGGACCGGATCCTCAACTCGGTCACTCAAAAGATCCAATCGAGGTGACCAATTGGCTAACTTCAAACAAGGTAAAGGTGACTACGGCGGAATCGCCGAATTCTCAGACGATGGTGCAGACATCACCGCGAAAGTAAAATCATTTCCTCCAAACGAATACGGCTTGTATGACATGGCTGGAAACGTATCCGAATGGGTCGCCGATGTTTACAGACCCATCGTAGATGACAAAATGAACGACTTCAATTATTACCGTGGAAATGTTTATTACAAAAACATGATTGGTAAAGATGGAAAAGTCGTATTGATAACTCCGCAAAGCATCGCCTATGACACCTTGAGCAATGGAAGAATTGTCGCGAGAAATTTACCAGGTGAAATTGCTCAAGAGCCCATCAACGGAAACGATGTTTATCTCCGAAATAACTTTACCGAAAGTGATAACAGAGACTACAACGATGGTGACAAAATGTCCAGCAGATATTACCGAGCCATGAACGAAGGACGAAGAATGTACAATTCCCCGGAAAATGTTTCCAAAAGTGATTCTTTGGGAAATTTCACACCTTCCTACGATGATTCAAACGCCCGAACTACACTCATCAGCAACGAAGCAAGAGTTTATAAAGGTGGTTCGTGGAAAGACAGAGCTTATTGGTTAGACCCTTCTCAGCGAAGATTCTTCCCACAAGATATGGCAACAGACTATATTGGTTTCAGATTGGCTATGTCAAGAGTGGGTGCAAAAACCAAAAGCAAACGCAAAGTAGCTAGAAAATAAAATTTGTTATATCTAAATTTTTAAAACGCCCCTCTTTTGGGGCTTTTTTATACCATGAATATCCAAACACTCTATCCGCTTTTCAAAAAATCAAAAGGTATCAGCATTGATTCGAGGAAAATCGATGCAAATCAACTCTTTTTCGCACTAAAAGGAGTGTGTTTTGATGGCAATCTATACGCAAAAGCCGCGCTTGAAAAAGGTGCTTCTCTTGCCGTGATTGACAATCCGGAGTTTTACATAGATGAGCGGACGATTTTGGTTGAAAATTCAGAGAAAACCTTGCAAGACTTAGCCAATCACCATCGAAAACAATTCGACATCCCGATTGTTGCACTCACCGGTAGCAACGGAAAAACCACCACCAAAGAACTCATCGCTGCCGTTTTATCAACAACCTTCAAAACAGTTGCTACCAAGGGAAACCTCAACAACCATTTGGGAGTGCCGCTCACGCTCCTCAACATGGCCGACTCAACCGAAATCGCCATCATAGAAATGGGTGCCAACCACCAAGGAGAAATTGCCCAGCTTTGCAAGATTGCCGAACCCAACTACGGGCTGATTACTAATTTCGGCAAAGCGCATTTGGAAGGATTTGGCGGTGTAGAAGGAGTCATCAAAGGAAAATCGGAACTCTATGATTTTATCATCCAACAGCAAGGAATGTTGTTTGTCAATGCCGACGATTCGATTCAAATTGAAAAAACAAAATACGCGAATCGATTTTTATTTTCAAAAAACGATGAAAGTGCCGATTTGAAAATTTCTCTTCTCGAAAAAAAACCTTCACTTGTCATTTCATTTGATGAAACAATCATTCGCAGTCAGCTCATCGGAGAATACAATTTTTACAACATTGCAATTGCCGTTTCCATCGGAAAGCACTTTGGCGTTGCCAATCAACAAATTGTAGCTGCCATCGAAACTTACCTACCTCAAAACAACCGTTCGCAAATCATAAAAAAAAATTCAAACCAAATCATTTTGGATGCATACAATGCCAATCCATCGAGCATGAAAGCGGCTTTAGACAATTTTGCCGATTCGGCTTCGAAACAAAAAATTATCGTGTTGGGAGACATGTTTGAATTAGGCTCAACAAGCCTTGAAGAGCATCAAAAAATTGCAGATCGCGTGGCAGAAATCAATCCGAAAATTGCCATTTTGGTCGGTAACGATTTTTATCAGACTTTTCCCGAGCGACCAAACATCAAAAAATTCAAATCATTGAGCGAAGCATCGGAATATCTGAAACACAATCCGGTTAGCGAAAGTGAAATTCTCATCAAAGGCTCGCGCGGAATGGCCATGGAAAAAATACTGGATGTTTTATGATTACTTTTTGAATGCTTCCTTAAACGCATCATTCAAACCTAAATTTGATAAGACAAAATAATACCTGTTACCCTTCGTTTTCTAAAAGATTCGTTAATTTGCCGACATGCAAAAATTTTACGCTACTTTCCTGAGTTTACTACTTACGCAAATGCTTTTTGCGCAAGTGGGCGGGCGAAGCACCTACGAATTTTTGAATCTAATTTCATCTCCGCGACAAGCTGCCTTGGGCGGAAAAGTGATTACCAACTACGATGACGATGTGAATCAACCGCTTTTTAACCCTGCTTCCATCAACGTAGAAATGGGCAACCAAATCGGGCTGAACATTGTCAACTACATCGGCGATGTCACTTACGGTTCTGCATCGTATGCTTTCACTTACGACAGACATGTTGAAACGTTTCATGCCGGGGTAACTTATATCAACTACGGGACTTTTGAAGGTCGGGACATCAACGGCGAGTTTACCAACGATTTCAAAGGAAATGAAGTTGCTTTTTCAATGGGTTATGCACGCAACATTCCCTGGACTGACTTTTATGTCGGTGCCAATGTGAAATTAATATCCTCTAAATTAGAAGAGTTTACATCGTTTGGCGGTGCGGTAGATTTGGGGCTGATTTATGTAAACGAGCGTTGGGGGGTAAACATGGCATTGACCGTCCGCAACCTCGGGATACAGTTTACCAAATTTGACAATCGCAGAGAAGACCTGCCGCTTGAAGTAATCTTTGGTATTTCGCAAAAACTGTACAGCCTTCCTTTCCGTTGGCATTTGACCTTAGAAAACTTGCAACAATGGGATTTGACATTTGAAAACCCCGAACGTAACAACCAGGGCGTGGGCGACAACGTGGTGGACGGCGATGTATCTTTTGTCAACAACGCCTTTAGACATTTGGTTATGGGAGCGGAGTTTTTTCCAGAAAGTGCCATCAATCTTCGGGTGGGGTACAACTTCCGCAGAGGAGAAGAACTTCGATTTGTAGAAAGCCGCTCGTTTGCGGGTATTTCTGCCGGATTTGGTTTGAAGATTAACAATCTCAAGTTTAGTTATACCTTTGCCAAATACACAACTGCCGTTAATTCGAGCTTTTTCGGATTAAACATCTTCTTATAACATGCCTGATATCATCATCGCCATCGATGGCCATTCTTCTACTGGAAAAAGCACCTTAGCCAAACGCTTAGCCAATGCACTCGGATATGTATTTATCGACACGGGAGCCATGTACAGAGCCGTCACGCTTTACGCGATTCAGCAGGGATTTATGAAAGACAACATCTTGGATAAAAAAAAACTCATCACTACCCTGCCCGATTTGGAACTTAAATTTGTTTTCAATCCAGAAAAAGGTTTGGCTGATATGTATATGAATGGGCAAAACGTATCCGATGAAATCAGGAATTTGACAGTTTCTCAACAGGTAAGCCAAGTGGCGACGCTTGCTGAAGTTCGCAAAAAATTAGTTTCACTACAACACGAAATGGGCAAACAAAAACGCATCGTGATGGATGGACGAGACATCGGCACAGTGGTTTTCCCGGAAGCAGAGCTCAAAATTTTTATGACGGCTGCTACTGAAATCAGGGCGCAACGGCGATTTGACGAAATGCGCGCAACCACACGGAATATTACATTTGAAGAAGTGTTAGAAAACGTCAAACACCGTGATTTAATAGACACAACCCGCGAAGAATCGCCACTCAGACAAGCCCCGGATGCCATTGTCATCGACAACTCAAACCTGACCAAAGACGAGCAATTTGATTCGGTTTTGGGAATGGCGAGGGCGTTGATTGGGTAAAAAAAATGTGCTAATACTGCTCCCCCTCGTTCGGAAAGTCTTTTGATTTTACATCGCTGACGTATTGCGAGATGGCGGTGTTCATGTCTTCGTATAAGTTCATGTAACGACGCAAAAACCGCGGACTAAACTCGTGGGTCATGCCCAGCATATCGTGCAAGACCAGCACTTGACCATCCACACCGTTTCCGGCTCCTATGCCGATGACCGGTATGGAAATCGTCTCCGCTACTTGTTTCGCCAAAGCCGCAGGGATTTTTTCGAGTACAATAGCAAAGCATCCGATGCGTTCGAGCAATTTGGCATCTTCGATGAGTTGTTCGGCCTCGGTTTGTTCTTTGGCACGAACGGTATAAGTCCCAAATTTATAGATGGATTGTGGGGTCAAACCCAAATGCCCCATCACGGGGATACCGGCGTTGAGTATTTTTTTGATAGAATCTTTTACCTCGCTACCGCCTTCCAATTTGATGGCGTGCGCACCGCTTTCTTTCATGATGCGAATGGCAGAACGAAGCGCTTCTTTGGAATCGGATTGATAACTGCCAAAAGGCAAATCCACCACCACCAAACTCCGGCTGATGGCGCGCACCACCGACGAAGCGTGATAAATCATCTGGTCTAAGGTAATGGGCAAGGTCGTTTCGTGACCCGCCATGACGTTGGAAGCCGAGTCGCCCACCAAAATCACGTCCACACCGGCATTGTCAACTATTTTGGCCATGGTGTAGTCGTAGGCGGTGAGCATGGATATTTTTTCACCCCGGCTTTTCATCTCAAAAAGCGATTTGGTGGTGATGCGTTTGTAATCTTTTTTTGCAGTGGACATGTGCTTGTTGTTTGGTAGGTCAAAAGTACTAAATTGAAGGAACAAACCCGAAGGTTTTGAAAACCTTTCGGGTTTACTTTTTATAAAAAAATTAAGCGGGCTGAAATCATTCAGGTTTTAAATTAGCATAAAACTTTTAAACGAAAAGCCGTAAGCATGTGATTTGTTTAAAAATTCTAGTGTGGACGACCGCGTTATTGAATGATTTTATCTACTTTTAAAACGCCATATAAATTTTAAATCTTCTGAAAAATGGAAAGTCCCACAACTCAACTTAAAAAATTCACCAATCTTTACCAACTCTCTAAAACTTTAAGATTTGAGTTAAAGCTTGTCGGAAAAACAAAAGACCATATTGAAACAAAAGGCATCTTAAAAAAGGATGAAGAACGTGCTGAAAGCTATAAGGAAATGAAAAAAACCATTGATGGTTTTCACAAACATTTTATTGAAATGGCTATGCGGCAAGTATGTCTTACTGAGTTAAAAGAATTTAATGAATTGTATTATGCTTCCGCCGAGCGAAAAAAAGAAGACAGTTATAAAAAAGAGTTAGAGCGAGTTCAAACTGCTTTAAGAAAAGAAATCGTGAAAGGATTTGACACAGGTGATGCAAAAGAAATTTTCTCAAAAATTGACAAAAAAGAATTGATTACCAAACTCTTAGAAGAATGGATAAAAACACAACAAGACGAGGACATTTACTTTGACGAAAAATTCAAAACATTCACCACTTACTTTACCGGTTTTCATGAAAATCGAAAAAACATGTACACTGATAAAGAGCAAAGCACTGCGATTGCTTATCGTTTGGTAAACGAAAACTTACCCAAGTTTTTAGATAACATCAAGATTTTTGAGCAAATTACTGAAAAGTTCGAATCCGAAAAAATTAAAGAAATTGAAACCAATTTAGAATCCGTAATTCAAGGAATTCCTCTTTACGAAATTTTCAGACTTGATTATTACAATCAGGTATTAACTCAAAACGGCATTGATTTTATCAATAATATTATTGGAGGATATACCGAAGATGAAGGCAAAAAGAAAATTCAGGGATTGAACGAACACATCAATTTATACAACCAAAAACAAGAAAAGAAAAATCGTATTCCGAAATTAAAAATCCTTTACAAACAAATACTTAGTGATAGAGACAGTATTTCTTGGCTGCCAGAGGCTTTTGAAGATGACAAAGACAAAACAGCAAGCCAAAAAGTACTGGAAGCCATCAATTTATATTTCCGAGACAACTTGCTTTGTTTTCAACCAAAAGATAAAAAAGATACTGAAAATATTTTAGAAGAAACCAAAAAGTTGTTAGCAGAATTATCTGCCAACGATTTATCCAAAGTTTACATACGAAACGATAGAGCCATTACCGATATTTCTCAGGCTCTTTTTAAAGATTTTAGTGTAGTAAAAGAAGCTTTAAAATTTAATTTCACAGAAACATTAGCTGTAGGAAAAAATGGATTAGCTAAAAAACAAGAAGATGCTACTGAAAAATATCTAAAACAGGCTTATTTCTCCATTTTGGAAATTGAAAACGCCTTGTTTGCATACAAAAACGAAACAGACGCTTTAAAAGAATTGAAAGAAAATACACATCCTTTAGCCGATTATTTTACCCAGCATTTTAAAGCCAAAAAGAAAGAAGAAACAGACAAAGATTTTGATTTAATTTATAACATTGAGGCAAAATACAGCTGCATTAAAGGCTTATTAAACGGCGGTTACCCGAAAGATAAAAAACTCAATCAAGACAAAAAGACCATTGGCGATATCAAAGCCTTTTTAGATGCTTTAATGGAACTCTTGCATTTTGTAAAGCCTTTGGCTTTGCCCAATGACAGCACTTTAGAAAAAGACCAAAATTTTTACAGCCATTTTGAACCCTATTTTGAACAATTGGAATTACTTATTTCTTTATACAACAAAGTGCGTAACTACGCTGCAAAAAAACCATACAGCACAGAAAAGTTTAAGTTGAATTTTGAGAATCCAGAATTTCTTGGAGGTTGGCCTCGTGATAGAGAAATAGCCACATCAAGTGTTATTTTTAAAGATAAAAAGAATTTTTATCTTGGTGTTTTAGATAAGGATTCAAAAAAATATTTTAAAAATTTCCCTAAACCCGAAAATGAACAAGATGTTTTTTATAAAATGGTCTATTTGCAAGCAGCAGACCCAAGTAAAGATGTTCAAAACCTGATGGTTATTGATCGAAAAACAGTTAAAAAGAATGGTAGAAAGGAAAAATCTGGAGAATTTATGGGGCAAAACTTAATTCTTGAAGAATTAAAAAATACTCATCTCCCAGAAAATATCAATGAGATTAGAAAAAATAGAACTTACTCAAAACAAAGTGATAATTTTTCAAAAAACGATTTGGTCGCATTCATTGACTATTATAAACAGAGAACAATTGAATATTTTGATAGCTATAAGTTTAAATTCAAAAAATCAGACGAATACAAGGATTTTGGGGAATTTACTACTCATGTTAACGGACAAGCTTATCAAATAAACTTTATAGAAATATCTCACAAGTTTATAGATGAATGGGTTAATACTGGCAAACTTTACCTTTTCCAAATTTACAACAAAGATTTTTCACCTTACAGCAAAGGCAAATCCAATATGCATACATTGTATTGGAAAGCCTTGTTTGAACCTGAAAACTTGAAAGATGTAGTATATAAACTCAACGGACAGGCTGAGGTGTTTTACCGTAAAAAATCCATCGAAGAGAAAAATACTGTTATGCACAAAGCGAATGAACCCATTGACAATAAAAACCCAAAAGCAAAAAAGAAACAAAGTACCTTTGAATATGATTTAGTTAAAGACAAACGCTATACGGTTGATAAATTTCAATTTCATGTACCAATTACGTTAAACTTTAAAGCCACGGGGAATGATTACATCAACCAAGATGTTTTAACTTACCTTAAAAACAATCCTGAGGTAAACATTATTGGATTAGATAGAGGAGAAAGACACTTAATTTACCTTACACTCATCAATCAAAAAGGCGAAATATTATTACAAGAATCGCTTAATACTATTGTCAATAAAAAATATGACATTGAAACGCCTTACCATACGTTGCTTCAAAACAAAGAAGATGAACGAGCGAAAGCTCGTGAAAATTGGGGAGTAATAGAAAACATCAAAGAACTGAAAGAAGGCTATATTTCGCAAGTAGTACATAAAATAGCTAAACTAATGGTAGAACACAATGCCATTGTAGTAATGGAAGATTTAAACACAGGGTTTAAAAGAGGTCGTTTTAAAGTAGAGAAACAGGTCTATCAGAAATTGGAAAAAATGTTGATTGACAAACTCAACTACTTGGTGTTTAAAGACAAAAAACCAAATGAAGTTGGAGGGCTTTATCATGCACTGCAATTGACCAACAAGTTTGAAAGCTTTAGTAAAATAGGTAAACAAAGCGGCTTCCTCTTTTACGTTCCTGCTTGGAATACTTCTAAAATTGACCCTACTACTGGTTTTGTGAACTTGTTTTACACCAAATACGAAAGCGTTCCTAAAGCACAAGCATTTTTTGAGAACTTTAAAAGCATAAGGTATAATTCCAATAAAAAATATTTTGAATTTGATTTTGATTATAATGATTTCACTACTAGAGCAGAAGGCACTAAAACTGAATGGACAGTTTGTTCCTATGGCGATAGAATTAAAACATTTAGAAATCCCGAAAAAAACAATCAATGGGATAACCAAGAAGTTAATCTAACTGAACAATTTGAAGTTTTCTTTGGTAAAAAGAACATCACTTATGGAAATGGTAATTGTATTAAAAATCAACTAATAGAACAAGACAAAAAAGAGTTTTTTGAGGAACTTTTCCATCTATTCAAACTTACCCTACAAATGCGTAACAGCATTACCAATAGCGAAATAGATTATTTAATTTCTCCCGTAAAAAACAGTAAAGGAGAGTTCTACGACAGCCGTAAAGCAGATAGCACTTTACCTAAAGATGCCGATGCCAACGGGGCTTACCATATTGCCAAAAAAGGATTGCAATGGGTAGAACAAATTCAAAAATTTGATATTCGAGATAAAGAAGACTCAAAGAAGTACGATTGGAAAAAATTAGATTTAAACAAAACCAACAAAGGTTGGTTACAATATGTACAGCCTAAAAATTAGGAAAATGAGCGAAGTGTTAATTTATCAAGGCAAAGACAATACCATTCAAATTGAAGTTCAGTTTGAGAATGAAACCGTTTGGCTTACGCAAAAGCAATTGGCAGAATTGTTTAATAAAAATGTAATGACCATAAATGAACACATTAAAAACATTTTTAATGAACAAGAATTGGAAGAAAATTCAACGATAAGGAAATCCCTTATAGTTCAACAAGAAGGAAACCGAGAAGTAAGCAGAGAGGTCTTGTTTTATAATTTAGATGTAATCATTTCAGTTGGTTATCGGGTTAAATCACCACAGGGTACACAGTTTCGTATTTGGGCAACTCAACGTTTAAAGGAATACCTGATTAAAGGTTTTACGATGAATGATGAACGCCTAAAAAACATAGGTGGCGGCAATTATTGGAAAGAATTACTAGACCGTATTCGCGATATTCGCAGCAGCGAAAAAGTAATGTATCGCCAAGTACTGGATTTGTATGCTACCGCAATAGATTACAACCCAAAATCAGACGAAAGTATCCAGTTTTTTAAAATCGTTCAAAACAAACTGCATTTTGCTGCACATGGGAATACCGCAGCCGAAGTGGTTTATTTTAGAGTAGGTTCCGACAAACCTTTTGCAGGATTAACCCATTTTAAAGGTTCTCAACCCACACAAGCCGAAGCACTCATTGCTAAAAATTATTTGCAAATAGAAGAACTAAAAGTGCTCAACAATTTGGTATCTGCCTATTTCGATTTGGCAGAAATCAATGCCATCGAAGAAAAACCGATGAAAATGCAAGATTACATCAAACAACTCGATTCGATATTGTCTTCCACGGGAAGAGAAATTTTACATAACGCAGGAAAAATAAGCCAACTGCAAGCTGAAGAAAAAGCCAAAACAGAATTTAGAAAATACCACAACAAAACCCTCAGCGAAGTAGAAAAATCTTATCTCGACACCTTGAAACAACTAGAAAAATCCATTAAGAAAAAGAAGTAACATTTTTTTAGTGGATCTAATGTTAAGTTATTAACGGTAAGGCATAATAATTGTTAACAACTCGTTCTTTGACATTTTGAAAACACGCTATCATGGAAACATTCTTACAAATCACCTATTTGAATGATTTTGTTTTTTGTCCCTACTCAATTTACCTACACCAGGTTTTTGACAACAACAGTGAAGACACCTACAGTTCAAAACCGCAGCAGAAAGGAAAGTTGGCGCATCATTCTATCGATACATTTGAGACACCAAACCGAGAAAAATCTGCCGTGCTAAGAGGTATTTATGTGATTTCAAATCGTTTGGGTGTGTATGGAAAAATTGACACCCTTTATGTAAAACAGCAAAAACTGGTTGAAAGCAAGTTTAAAATCACTACGCTCTATCGTGGTTATTACTATCAATTGTGGGCGCAGTATTTGGCACTTACCGAAATGGGATACGAGGTTAATGAATTATTTTTTCACTCCATCAAAGACAAAAAAAACTATAAAATAGAGATTCCCAAAGATGCGGATATTACAGAATTAAAAAACCACATCCGAAAAATTGCCCGTTTTGATTTTGAAGCCGAAATAAACGTTAACCCCGTGAAGTGCAAACATTGCATCTATGCTTCGCTTTGCGACAAAACCAATATAGATCATGTTTACGCATAAAGACATCGAAAACAGAAGCCTGTTTGTCATCAACGGCACCGAGCATCAAAACTTGAAAGTTTCTAATGGCAGATTGATGCTCGAAAATTCTGAAACCAAAAAAGCCATCACCAAATTACCCTTCCCAAAAATATTGGGACTTATGGTAATAGGTCACACCACTGTCACAACCGCACTCATTGAACATTGCAACAAACACGGCATTCCGATGGTGGTGATGAAACCCAACTTCAGGCCGGTATTTTATTTTGGCAATATGGCCGAGGCTAATTTTTTGCTTCGTAAAAAACAGTTTGAACAAAACAAAGGCATTCTTCCGATAGCCAAAATTTTAATCAGAAACAAAATCCAAAACCAGCTTGCCTTGTTGGTTAAAACCAGAGAAAAATCAAAGTCAATCCAACTGGCCAAGACAAGTATCGAGAAATCCTTTTCGTCTATTGACACTGTTTCCGAATACAGGGAATTGATGGGAATTGAGGGAAAAATTGCCAAACTTTTTTTTCAATCTTATTTCGAATTTGCCGATTGGCAACAACGTCTTCCGAGGGTAAAACAAGACAGCCTCAACGCCACTTTGGATATTGGCTACACCATGCTCTTCAATTATATTGAATGCATGACTCGCCTATTTGGTTTTGACCCCTATATGGGTGTATATCACCAATTGTGGTTCAGAAGAAAAAGCTTGATTTGTGATTTGATGGAGCCTTTTCGGTGCATCATCGAACATCAAATCCGAAAATCATTGAAGTATGGCACATTTAAACCTACGGATTTTGAGAAAAAGAAAAATTCATACTACCTCAAACCGGAACATCGTCAAGTATATGTAAAAGCTTTTTTCGAGGCTATCATACAACATAAAGCAGTTATTTACAAATACATACAACAGTATTATCGTTGCTTTATGGGAAACAAAAATATCGTCAATTATCCAATTTTCACTTATGAATAATGTTATCATCGTCACTTACGACATTTCGAACAACAAAACACGCACCCACTTCTCTAAATTTTTAGAAAAATATGGTGTTCGGGTACAGTTTTCTGTCTATGAAATTCAAAATTCAAAGCGCATACTCGATATCGTTCAAAACGCCATACAGGCAAAATTCAAAAAACGGTTTGAATCGGGCGACAGTGTTTATGTATTTAAAGCCAACCACAACGACACGATTCGTTATGGCAGCGCGGCACTGATAGACAAAGACCTTATCATACTTTAAAATACCAACCCTCAGCCGATGCAGTTCAACTTCATTTTCACTGTACTTTGCTAAATTACTAAAAAACAAAGTCTTACAGCATTTCACATTCGTTTACTTTGACTTAGAGGGGGGTAAAAAATCATTTTTTATTATTCATGGGAAATGGCTAAAATCATGGCTTTTTTCCATACTTTTGTCCCTCAAGGTCTATCAAGACTTTAAAATTTCTACTATTGTAGATACGAATTTATTGATGTCATTGCGGAAGATGTCTATCAAGACTTTAAAATTTCTACTATTGTAGATACTAAATTTGGCAAAACTAGATTAAAAAAGTCTATCAAGACTTTAAAATTTCTACTATTGTAGATCGCCAAATCTATACCACGCCGGTAATTGTCTATCAAGACTTTAAAATTTCTACTATTGTAGATGAAACAATGATTTTTTAAACAACGATTGTCTATCAAGACTTTAAAATTTCTACTATTGTAGATTCCTCAATAATTTGTTTACTTATTTTAGTGTCTATCAAGACTTTAAAATTTCTACTATTGTAGATATTGTACTGCCTTTCTGAGAATATCTGACTAACAAGACATTAAAATTTCTACTATTGTAGATAAGACAGCCGCTTAATAGCTTTTTTGGTCTATCAAGACTTTAAAATTTCTACTATTGTAGATAGAGTTGCCGGCCGCTTTTCTGTGATTTGTCTATCAAGACTTTAAAATTTCTACTATTGTAGATCAAGCAG
>JAXMLV010000047.1:0-3624 GCA_034367065.1 Flavobacteriaceae bacterium | reverse complement strand
TTGTTTCTTATTGTTTATTTAAAAAAGGTTATAAATTCATCAAATGAAAATCCTATTTATTTCCATGCCATCGATCCATGTAATTAGATGGATAGAAAATTTAAAAGACACTTCTTTTGAATTGTATTGGTTTGATGTTATAGGAAGGGGCAAATTAGATACAATAGATGAGGTTTATCAGTTTTTAGATTTAAAAAAAAGAAAAATTCCATATATAAAAGGGGAGTATTGGTTGTCGAAAAAACTACCTACACTGTACGACAAATTGCAGCCTTTTTTAGAAGTAACCGCCAATGAAGCTTTGGCGAAAATTATTGAAGAAATACAGCCACATATTGTTCATAGTTTTGAAATGCAAGGCTGTTCTTATCCTATTTTAAAAACAATGAACAAGTACCCGCACATTAAATGGATTTATTCTTGTTGGGGCAGTGATTTGTTTTATTATCAGCAAATACAAAGACATCAAAATAAAATTAAAAACGTTTTGGAACGAGTAGATTATATTCATACAGATTGCGAAAGAGATGCGATTTTGGCTAAAGA
Organism: Flavobacteriaceae bacterium; assembly: GCA_034367065.1. Lineage (GTDB taxonomy): Bacteria > Bacteroidota > Bacteroidia > Flavobacteriales > Flavobacteriaceae > UM-FILTER-40-17. Next base: position 3,078 of record JAXMLV010000047.1, on the reverse strand, counting down.
AATGGGTTTTAAAGGAAAGCATCTGGGCGTAATACCCGGAGGTGCCGGTTATAAATTAGAAGCATTTGAAATATTTAAATTGCCGCTTAAAGAGCGAAAAATAATTTTAGTCAAGGGTTATGAACATAAATTTGGCAAGGCCATAAATGTGATTAAGGCTTTGGCAGAAATAAAAAATGAAATCAAAGATTTTGAAGTAGTTGTTTTTGGATCGCATCAAATCGTAAGGGAGTATATTATTGAAAATCAACTTCCTTACAAATGCTATAATAGACATGAACTTTCGCATGCTCAATTGATGGTACTTATGGGTAAATCTTTAATATATGTTGGCAACAGTATTTCTGACGGCATGCCCAATACGCTGCTCGAAGCAATTATCATGGGTGCATTTACCATTCAATCTAATCCAGGTAATGTAACGTCCGAAATTATTATTCATAATGAAAACGGATATCTTATAGAAAACCCAAATGACATAAACAGTATTTCAAATTTAATAGTAAGCGTTCTACACCAGCCGGTTTTATTAAAAAAAGCATTTAAAATAAACCAACAAATTGCAAAAGACAGATTGGCTTATGGAGTAAATCAGCAAAAAATAATAGATTTATACCAACAAATTGAAAATGAAGCATGCGATTAGGTTTTAACCCCAATAAAGACAGACCATTGACCGTCACTTCTTACACCCACCAAGTAGTGATACCGGTTTATATACCTAACCAAGAAGACTATTTTAAAGACAGCTTTCAGATTTTGAAGTACTGTTTGGAATCATTGTTTAAAACCTGCCATGCGCAAACTTTTTTTACGGTGGTCAACAACGGGAGTTGCGCCGAAGTAAAAGCTGATCTCGACAACTTGCTTGCCCAAAACAAAATACAGGAAGTTTTGCACACGCACAATATTGGCAAGCTCAACGCCATCCTCAAAGGCGTGGTCGGGCATTCCTTCCCATTGGTCACGATTGCCGATGCCGATGTGTTGTTTTTAAGCCATTGGCAGCGAGCTGCTTACAACATTTTTGAAACCTTTCCGAAAGCAGGTGTAGTCTGCCCAACTCCTTCTTCCAGATCGTTAAGAACTTTCACGGCCAATATCTATTGGGATTTGTTTTTCTCTAAAAAACTCAAGTTTTCAAAAGTAAAAAACCCCGATGCGCTCAAAGCCTTTGCGCACAGTGTCGGAGATGAAAATTTTTACAACGAAGCACAACTGCAAACCTATTTCACGATTTCTGACAAAATGGTTGAGGCAGTAATAGGTGCCGGACATTTTGCAGCAACCTACAGGCGGGAAGTATTTCAGTCACTCGATAAACTGCAAAGTAGTTATGCACTTGGCGGCGACAGCGAATCGCAACTACTCGATATTCCGGTAGTAAAATGTGGCTATTGGCGATTGTCAACCGCAGATAATTTTGCCTTCCACATGGGCAATATCAAAGAAGCATGGATGGAAAAGGAAATGCGCAAATTAGAACCATCAACAATTTCAGACACACCCATTTTATTTCCGTATAGTAGTCAATCGATATTTCGATACTGGATAGTCAATAAACTCTTTGCTAAATTAATTCTTAAGAAAAACATATTCAAGCACTTTTTGATATGGAAGGGTTTGGATAAAGCCCATAAAGAAAGTTATTTGAAATGATTTAGATTATATTTCAAATAAGTTACTTTTGATAACCATAATTTGTACGGATTGAATTTTAGAGATTTCGTGTTATTTTGCATAGATAATGATTAATTTGCAAATCAATAATGATTTTTTATGTTAACTATACTTTACGTTTATAAAGATAAAGATTGTGTTCGACTTGAACATTCTCTTCAATCTTTAAAACATCAAACCTTTGATGATTTTAAAGTTATTCTTGTAGATTATGGTTCAAATAAAAAATTTAGTGATGAATTACAAAAGACAATAAAGAAGTTCAATTTTGTTAAAGTCATTAGTTCTTATAACTCCAATCAAATATGGTCAAGAGCCAAGGCCTTGAATATTGGAATAAAAGCATTAGATATTTCAACCGACTATGTATTTACGGCTGATATTGATATGATTTTTTCGGAAAATTTTGTTGAAAAATTAACGTCATTAAAAAAAGACAATTTAGCATTCTTTTTTAAAGTGGGTTTTTTAAATCAGGAAGAAAGTAGCTGTGCAAAATCTTTCAAAGATTACAAAGTAAGTTTTGCCAGTGATGTTGGCGCACAAGGCCTTTCTCTCTTCCCCCTAAAAGCCTTGCAAGAAGTGGGTGGTTTTGACGAATTTTTTCATTTTTGGGGTGCCGAAGATACCGATTTGCACAACCGTTTGGCTTTGGCGGGCTATCAGATAGAATTTTACAACCGTGAAATCCTGATGCTCCATCAGTGGCATCCGTCTTATCGTTCACTTGAGCAAAACCGACTCACCCTTTCGCCAAGACTTTCCAATATTGCCCGTTTAAACCATCAACATCTTCAGCATAATTTGACACACAAAATCATTCATCCGAACGCGGAAAATTGGGGCAAAGTTGTGACAAAAAAACAAACAGAAAAATTAGAAAACTACCCGGAAACGCTGCAGTTATCAAATAAAAAAGAAGTGGTCGATCATTTCCTTTTCGTGGCATTGCCCAATCATAAAGACGGCATACTGTCGGTTAGTTTCTCCGAAGATGTTTTCAAAAACACCTTGAAATACAAACTAAAAAAATGGCTCGGCAAGCCTGTTCCGCATTATTATTCATTGAAAGAAATCAACGATGCGTTGCTGTTGCACATCATTTCGTTTTACAGAGATTTTCCGTATTATTACAAAGTCTCGGAAGATTTGAGATCTATAAATTTCAAAATAATTAAGGACTGAGCCGGTCTCGACTGCGCTCGACCTGACAAATAAAAAAGCACATCGAGTTTTGTCACATCGAGCGCAGTCGAGATGCTTTTTAAGACAACTCACACTCCAAACCCGGTCTCGACTGCGCTCGACCTGACAAATAAAAAAGCACATCGAGTTTTGTCACATCGAGCGCAGTCGAGATGCTTTTTAAGGCAACGCAAACTCAAAAGCCGGTCTCGA
>JAXMLV010000046.1:0-83610 GCA_034367065.1 Flavobacteriaceae bacterium | reverse complement strand
TTTGGGGCTGATAACCCACCATGCGAACGATGATAACTTCTAAATTTTTAAAAGCTGATAAATTCGCTTGTCCTTTCGAGTTTGTCAGTGCGTAAATGGAAGAGTTTTCCCCGTAAACACTCACCCACTCTAATGGTTGTTCGGTTTTTGCATCGCGAACGGTGAGGGTTTGAGCAAAACAGGTAGATCCATGCAAAGTCATGAGCAACAAGCTCAAGACATAATTTTTTTTCATTGTATTGAATTTGAATTTTTTGTAACTATTCAGTCTAATGAAAAATCGATACAAATTTCGTCTGTTCGAGTGCTTTATTGAAAAATGCGACCGCTTTTTTTAATAAAACGTATCGAGAACTATTCAATTTCAAGCTTTTCGATACAATTTTTAATAGTAAAGCTGTCGCATTACTATTAAAAACTACTCGAAGTGACAGTTAAAACGAAATTCATTTGAATAGCTGAATAGTTCCACAAAGTTAATTTCCGTGCGCTTTGTGTGAAACCGAAAAATCAGTCTTTCAATTTACTCTCATTCCAGTACACATCCATCTCTGCCAAGGTCATCTCGGAGAGTTTTTTACCGATTTCTAAGGCTTTTGATTCGAGGTATTGAAAGCGTTTGATGAATTTTTTGTTGGTGCGCTCCAACGCATTCTCTGGGTTTACGCCCATGAAGCGGGCGTAGTTAATCATGGAGAACAGCACATCGCCAAATTCTGCTTCTATTTTTTCGGTGTTTTCGTTTTTAAGTTCGACTTGAAGCTCGGCCAACTCCTCTACCACTTTGTCTAAGACCTGATGGGACTCTTCCCAATCAAAACCTACGGCACGCACTTTTTCCTGTATGCGACTGGCTTTCACCAAAGCCGGCAATGAATTGGGCACGCCCTCCAAAACCGATTTTTTGCCTTCTTTGAGTTTGAGTTGTTCCCAATTGGCTTTCACAGTTTCTTCGTCTTCGGCTTTTACATCGCTGTAAATATGCGGATGCCGGTGGATGAGTTTTTCGGAAATGGCATCAGCCACATCGCCAATGTCAAAAGCATTGGTTTCAGAGCCGATTTTGGCATAAAAAACGATGTGCAACAGCACATCACCCAATTCTTTTTTGATTTCCCCAAGGTCGTTATCGAGAATGGCATCGCCAAGCTCATAGGTTTCTTCGATGGTGAGATGCCGCAAAGTTTCAAAAGTTTGTTTTTTGTCCCACGGGCAACCGGCACGCAGATCGTCCATGATGTCCAACAATCGGTTGATGGAATTGAGTTGGGCAGCCCTGTTGTTCATGGTAAAAAATTAAGTTTCTATTCTTCTTCGTCTTTAGAAACAATCTCTTCAGCGACAGTCTCTTCGGGGTTCAACAACTTGTTTTCCGTCAGCGTATTGTACCATTGAATTACTTTTTTGGCATCGCTCGGATAGACGCGTTGGCGGTCAAATTCGGGTACAATTTCTTCAAAATAAGCCATCAATTTTTTCTTGTCATCTTTGATGCTTTTATCGACAATTCCGTCTGATTCTTTGGTTTGGATGGCTTGGAAAACTTCCCGTAGCGGTATTTCCTCTGAAGTGGTATAAATGGCGATTTCAGACAATACACTCACCTGGTCGCGCACGCCAAAAGTTTTGGTTTTGCCGGTCAACAGCGACTTCGCTATGAATCCGGTGCGGGTTTTTGCAGTTAATTCATACAATCCGGGCTGACCGGAGATTGCCAATATTTCGTCTAGCTTTTTACTCATTTTGTCTTGTAAATAAATGGATTTGACAGTGTTATTTTTTCAAGGGAAATCGCATTTTGTAATCAACTTTGATGTTGCCTTTGCTGATGTTTGTGAGTTTGCCTTTGAGGAGTCTTTTTTTGAAAGGAGAAAGTTTGTCGGTAAACAAAATTCCTTCGATGTGGTCGTATTCATGTTGAATAATTCGCGCCAACACACCTTCATAATTTTCGGTATGTAAAACAAAATCTTCATCTACATAAGTAATGATTAATGCAGATTTCCTTTTTACATCTTCGCGAACATCGGGTATGCTCAAACAGCCTTCGTTAAAGTCCCATTCGATGCCGGTTTCTTCCGCAATTTGCGGATTGATAAACACTTTTTTGAAGTTTTTCAATTGATTGACTTCATCTTCTGTGTATTCATGATCATCAGCCATGGGAAAAGCATCAACGACAAACAATCGGATTGACAAACCTACTTGGGGAGCTGCCAAACCCACACCATGTGCGCCATACATGGTGTCAAACATATTGTCAATCAACTCTTTAAGCTTGGGGTAATCCGGCGCGATTTCCTTTGCTTTGGTTTTGAGTACAGGATCTCCGTAGGCTGTAATGGGTAAAATCATAAAATGTAAATTCTCAGTTCGGTCGCTTTTTTACGATGTGCAAAATTAAGATTTATTTTTGAATGGTCATCGGTTCAAGTTTTTGAATAAGCGCAAGTTTATCAACTCCGCTGCTCTTTGTTGAAATACACCAAATAGTAGTACATCTGTTTCTCTTCGTCCCAACCTTTTTCGACAAATTTATCGGCTGAATCTGAATTGACAAAATCCATTTTAATCTGAATGTTGGTGTCCAAATTGATGATGCCCTTCATCGATTTTCTGGCCGTAGAAACTGCTTTGTTGGCGATGTTAAATTCCGTCAAATCTTCGATGCTGTATTTGGGCCCCTTATCCACTTTATAGTTTCTAAATTCAGGTATCAAATCGGGATTGTCAATGACTTCGTTGATAAAATTACTTTCTTCGAAGGCATCGTTTTTGGCGAAATAATTGACCGATTTGTTCATAAACATTACTTCTTCTTTCTTGTCTTCGGCCGGCAAAACGACGTCTTTTGCAAAATTCTTACAAAACTTCAGATAGTTTTTGGTCATAAAATTATCGTCGCGCAAAGCGGTAACTGCCAAGAAGTTTTCGAGCCAATACTTGCTGTCATAGCGGTTTGAATCGACCGAAAGCACCTTGTAGCCGGCTTCTTCCTCTGTGTTGAAAATCAGGCAGCCTTTGTCCAATTTACTCAGATTAACTCCTTGCTGCAACATCAGGTTGAGGTTGTTTTCTCGTTCTTCAAATTGAAGAAACTCGTGTTTGAGTTCACTTTTGAAGATTCCCAAGCCGTCCACTTTTTGGTTGTCAATCAACAATCCGGTAAAATGAGCGACGTAAAGCTCTCCGCTCTTGATGTGCGGATGTTGTGATTGATCAAAGAGATGAAGTGCGATTTTTTTGGACACCTCTTGAAGTGATTCAGGTGTTTGAAATACCGTTTTGCACAATTGATAGAGTGTGTGAAACTCCAAATCTGCCGTGTGGTCAAATTTGAAATAATTTTCTTCCTTTTCGCGAAAGGGTTTTAAGAAAAATTCTTTGAGCAAAGGAGCCAATTCGTCGTTAAAAGCATGCGGTTTGTCTGACAAAAAAACATCTTCATTGCGGCTTTTATTTCCAACTCTGTGGATGCTCAACGATTCGATTAGGCTGTTGTATAGATTGATCATTTTTTTGGATAGGAAGTTTTTGGAATAATATTTTCGTTTGAATCTAAAAATAGGACACTGATAAGACCGTTAAATCATATTTTAACAGCTAAAAACAGCGCAGGAAAGCGATTGTGTTGTAAACGTTAAAGCTAATTCAGATTGATATCAAAATCGAGATTGTCGAGGTCGTCTTCATCCACTCCGAAGTCGTCAAAATCATCATTTGATTCTTCAAAATCAGATTCAAAAAACTTTTCGGGAGCTTCTTCCGGCACGATACCATGCGAAAAAATCAATCGCGGATACAAAACTGTGGATTCCACTTCAGAAATCTGCATCAACTCGACCAAAAATGTCCACATACTCAGAAAATCGTAAATAAAAATCAGGCGATCATGTTCGTTTTCTACCACACTGTCAATTGGGGTATCAGCCATCAGTTGGAGTGGATTTTCTGATTCTCCCACGTCAAATAGCGGGTATTCTTCACCTTGCTCCCACGAATCATTGCTGAGATAAAAGGATGCCATTTCGCCACCTTCAAATCCGAAAGCCTGAACTATGGCGTTTTGAAAATCCTCCAAAGTATCGTTTTTACTGATTTCGATATCCCTAAACACATCATCTTCAATGTCTAAGATTACCCGGAATTTGTAAATCATGCGATTCAAATTAATTTAATATTGCTGCGAAACTACACATTATTTTTGGGAATAGAAACCCATTTTCGGTTGAATTGACTGTAACCATAGACTACTCTGAAAACCAAACAATACCGACGCAATCACCAAATGAAGCGGTTGAGTCAAGAACGGAAAATCGAAATAGGCAATCAAAATTCCCAAAAATATTTCCAAGAAAATCATGGTCAAAACACCGTACAGACTGCGAGGTATCGCACCGAGTTTTCTGAAATGCAAATACAACCAACCGTTGATGATGAGAATCAAAAATGAAAAACTTCGATGTACGTAAAACCCAATGTTTTGCAGGGCACTCGCCCAAAGCGATTTGTCGTCGTAACCTGAGAGCCGAACTTGCTCATCAACTGCTTGGCGCACGCTTACACCCAAAAGAACTTGAACCAACAACAATAGCAAGGCCAACAAGGAAACAAATTTGACTTGGGTTGTAATCTGAATAAAATCATTAACTTTTCTGTGTAAAGTGAGCAAATAAATCTGAAAAGCGACAATCAGCAGAGCCATCAGCATGTGGATGGAAATTTTGTACGGCACCAAAACCGAATAGACTACCTTGGCTCCCAACCAGGCTTGAAAACCCATCATAAAAACCAATAACCAACTGAGAACAACTGTTCTTTTGCTTTCTTTCCAATAAAAAAAGGATAAAATCGCGGTCAGCAAAACAGCCAAACCGGCCAATGCACCCGCCAACCGATTGATGTATTCTGTCCAGGTATGAGACGGATTGAAGATGGCATAATCGTGCTTGGTGTATTTTTCAAAATTATTCAAATCCAAGTTGTCACCCGAAGTAAAATTTGCTGTTGCTGACCAGAGTGCTTCATCATGCATAATCATTTGACCCTTTTCAAAAGTTCGCCCGGGCTGCCAAATCAAAACCGATTCTTCGGTTGGCGGTATGTAATACCCAAAACACTTTGGCCAATCGGGACATCCCATGCCCGAACCTGTCATGCGAACAACTGCACCCGCCAAAATGACGAGATAAACCAAAAGAAGAGATGCAATCAGCAATTTTCGATAAAATTTTTTCATTTTAAAGTTAGTTTATGCCATTTTTGAACATTAAAAAAGTAATCGCTACAACAGAAACTGCTGATGTCAAAAAAGGTTTACAAAGGAATGAATTTAAAGAGGAAGAAGCAAAATTTACGAACAAAACAAGCAAAGAATTCACCCGTATTATTTTGATGAATTTTGAGCTAAAAGAAAGAAAAAATTAGGCTTCAACTTCTTTTTTAGGTGTCGTAGGATTGTAGCCAAAAGTCTTGTCGGTCACTTCCACATTGAGTACATTAAGAATGTATCCTATAATGGCGAAATGATGAATGGCATGACTTTGTGCCTGAGCCAAAATTGCGCCAAGCGTGTAATTTAAAGTGACAACACCCGAACCTAAATCGTCCGTTACCGGAACGATCGCGTCAAAGTCGGCTCCTTTTAAAGACAACAATTCGCTTTGAGTTTGGATAATCTTGGCAATGGCAAATGCGCGATCGTTTTCTATACGCGGGTCTCTTTTGCGTGCAATCAAGTTGATGTTTTGTTCAGGAAACCCTTCCAAAGCGCAATTAAAAACGTCTAAAATATGTCTAATGTGCCCTCCTATACTTGAATAATAAGGTGAAACAGAAGTGTTTACATATATGTCGTCTGAGATAGTTCCCAGTAAATTTTTTGCTTTTTCTAAATTATCATTTATTGCGCTAATGACCATAACCTCGGATATTTGTATGATTGTAATCTTATGATTTATTCGAAATTTTGTTTAAACTTTTCATACATAACAAGCTGCAATTCAAACCAACTCAATTTCATTTGCAAATGTAGTATAAATATTTATTTTTACTTACGCTGATCTTTTCAGAATTTGTAACTATTCAGCTATTCAAATGAATTTCGTTTTAACCGTCACTTCGAGTGATTTTTAATAGTAATGCGACAGCTTAACTATTTAAAACTGTATCGAGAAGCTCGAAATTGTAGAGTTCTCGATACGTTTTATTAAAAAAAGCGGTCGCATTTTTCAATAAAACACTCGAACAGACGAAATTTGTATCGATTTTTCATTAGACTGAATAGTTACCAGAATTTCTATATTTCATGTATGTAAAATTTATTTTTTAAGCGGTCATGCTTCGACTGCGCTCAGCACAGGGCTTCGACTGCGCTCAGCACAGGGCTTCGACTGCGCTCAGCACAGGGCTTCGACTGCGCTCAGCAAAGCAATATAGTAGAAACATATTGATCAGAAAAATTATCGGGAGGATTGATAAGCCTGCCCGTCCGACAGGCGGATATGTTATCGCATTTTATTTATGGGTGTTTGCTTGCGCAAAGTTTGGTTAATGGCGATTTCAAAACAACAATTTTATTTCCTTCTGATTGAACTGTTTTTGAATATTGTCTTCCAACACAACGACCAACTTTCCTTCCGTATTGACACCTGCTATTATTCCTGAGAATCGCTTTCCTTCTATATCTTCAAATGTAGAAGGTTTGTTCTTGCGAAATAAATGCGACTCATATTCTTCATGAAGTTGTTTTGCTTTACCATTTAAAAAATCGGAAATATATTTATCCAAAAAAAGCAATTCTTTATCAAGTACTTCATCGACAGCGTTTTGTTTGCCGGTCAATAATTTGATGGAAGATGCCGTTGACAATTGATCATATTTTTGTTGGTTGATATTGATTCCGATACCGATAATCGAATTTGTTTTGTGGTCTTTATAAAACATGTTTTCAATCAGGATGCCGGCAACCTTCATTTTACCTGACAAAATGTCGTTTGGCCATTTGATTGTCAAATCCTGCAACGCAAAATATTTGAGTGTCTGAAAAACAGACAAAGAAACTGCCATACTCAAAAAAGCCAATTCGTTTTTTTTGTAGTCAATTTCTTTGACGAAGACGCTCATCATAAGGTTTTTACCAGCATCCGAAAGCCACGTATTGCCCTGCTGTCCTCTGCCGGTAGTTTGATAATCTGCAACCACAACCGTAAAATTTTCCAATGTTTTCTCTTGCGACAGTCGCTTGAGATGCGAATTGGTAGAATCGGTGGCACTAAGTTTGATTAATTGCATCAGATTGAATTATTTTGAACCCAAAAAAACGATTTATTTTCAACTAAATTTAAAATGATTTGTTAACAAAAAAAAGAATCTTTCAAAAAATAATACATTTGCATAAACACAACCCGTTGATGACTCAAAAAAAACAAGCTACAGACATACTTATAACCTCCATCCTGAAGGGAATAGAAGACGTAAAAGGGAAAGAAATTGATATTTTAGATTTGCGAGAAATAGAAAACACGGTTTGTGATTATTTTATTATTTGCAGCGGAACTTCCAATACCCAAGTAAACGCCATTGTCAATTCAATACAAAAAACAGTCAGCAAAGAATTGCACGATAAACCGTGGCATGTGGAAGGTTCCGACAACGCCGAATGGATATTGATGGATTATGTGGATGTGGTTGTTCACGTGTTTCAAAAACACATCAGAGAATATTATGACATCGAAAGTCTTTGGGGAGATGCCAAAGTGACAAAAATTGAAACTGAAAACTAAAAATTGCTAAATGACACCGGAAAACAACAATAATAAGACCCCGAAAAAACCAAAATTTAATGCCTATTGGATTTATGCAGTAGCGATTATGGTGTTTATCGGTTTGCAATATTACAATGGCGCATTGCACACTGTTTCAAAAACAACGCCCTCCCAATTCGAAAATTTTCTTGAGCAAGGAGATATTGCCAAAGTAATCATCGTCAACAAATCTAAAGCGCAAGTTTACTTGACCAAAGAAGCATTAAGCAAAGAAATTCATCAAAAAAAGGATGGAAATCAAATCGTTGAACCATCTGCGGATTCCCCTCAATATGAATTCGAATTTGGCGATCTTCAAAATTTTGAAAACCAAATTCAAAAAGCAAAAGCAGAACACAATCTGAGCACCAGTGTTGTTTACAAAACAGAAAACAACGTTTGGGGAGATCTACTGATTTCATTGTTGCCATTTGTTTTACTCATCGGAATTTGGATATTTATCATGCGGAGAATGTCCGGTGGAGGCGCAGGTGGACCGGGCGGACAGATTTTCAACATCGGAAAATCGCGTGCGACACTTTTTGATCAAAATACCAATGTGAAAGTTTCTTTTAAAGACGTTGCCGGATTGGAAGGTGCGAAAGAAGAGATTCAAGAAATCGTAGAATTCCTCAAACATCCTGAAAAATATACTGCATTGGGCGGGAAAATCCCCAAAGGGGCACTTTTGGTAGGCCCTCCGGGAACCGGGAAAACACTTTTAGCCAAAGCCGTCGCAGGCGAAGCCAAAGTGCCGTTTTTCTCACTTTCAGGTTCAGATTTTGTCGAAATGTTTGTCGGTGTGGGTGCCTCTCGTGTCAGAGACTTGTTCAAGCAAGCCAAAGACAAATCGCCTGCCATAATTTTTATAGATGAAATAGATGCAATCGGTCGCGCACGTGGGAAAAACAATTTTTCCGGCGGCAATGACGAACGCGAAAACACACTCAACCAACTACTTACTGAGATGGATGGCTTCGGTACCAATACCAATGTCATCGTTTTGGCAGCGACAAACCGTGCCGATATTTTAGACAAAGCATTGATGCGCGCCGGAAGGTTTGACCGACAAATTTATGTCGATCTTCCCGATGTTAGAGAGCGCAAAGAAATTTTTGAAGTCCACTTAAAACCAATTATAAAAGAAGCCAACATCGACCTTGAGTTTTTATCAAAACAAACACCCGGATTTTCAGGAGCCGATATTGCCAACGTCTGCAACGAAGCTGCGCTCATCGCCGCTCGTAAAAGCAAAAAATCTGTGGAAAAACAAGATTTTCTCGATGCGATTGATCGGATTGTAGGCGGACTGGAAAAGAAAAACAAAATTGTGACACCTGCCGAAAAAAGAGCCATTGCCATACACGAAGCCGGTCACGCCACAGCGAGTTGGGTGTTAGAGCACGCCGCACCGCTGGTGAAAGTCACCATTGTGCCGCGTGGACAATCATTGGGTGCCGCATGGTACTTACCAGAAGAAAGACTGATCGTAAGACCCAATCAAATGCTCGATGAAATGTGCGCAACACTGGGAGGAAGAGCTGCAGAAGAAGTTATCTTTAACGAAATATCTACAGGCGCACTCAGCGATTTAGAAAAAGTTACCCGCCAGGCACGAGCCATGGTAACCATCTACGGTCTGAACGATAAAGTCGGAAACCTAACCTATTACGATTCGTCCGGACAATCCGAATATTCTTTTACGAAACCTTATAGCGAAGAAACCGCCAAACTCATCGACAAAGAAATTTCAAGCCTCATCGAAAGTCAATACCAACGCGCCGTTCAGTTGATGAAAGACCACAAGGAACAATTGATCAAATTAGGCGATTTACTCATTGAAAAAGAAGTAATTTTTAAAGATGACCTCGAGCAGATATTCGGCAAACGAGCCTTTGGAATAGAAGAAAATCTAAGTCCGCTGCCTGCTTAAATCTGTTGTTAAAAATTCATTCATTAAAAAGCTTTATCCGACTTTGTGTTGGGCAAAGTTTTTTTTACTTTTGAGGAACTTTTAACTAATCAGTCCAAGGTTCATTTTATGAACATCTTTAAAAAAATTCTAGGTCTTACAACTATACCGGAAAAAGCGGAAGTACCCAAACAACCGATAAGTCCATACATGAGGCAAAGCCAAATGCCTCTTGACGAGCGTTTTATGACCAATTTTAAGCAGAATGGCGGTAAATTTTTGTATTGCGAAAATCTCGATGAGATTTTTTCCAACTTCAAATTTATTATTGAAGAAAATAGTTGGTCAGACACTAACATTCAATGCTTTGACAAACAATTACAAGAGAAGTTTAAGAATTTTCCTGTCAAATATTCCAAAGACAAAGACGCATCTTTTCTTTTTAGTGCCTGCCAGAATCTGATAGCTGACGATGGCTCTGTCATGTTTTGTTCCAATCAAATCAATGAACGAAAACTCAATGAGTTGCCCGAATATTTTGTTATTTTTGCTACCACGAGTCAAATTGTCAACAATATCGGAGAAAGTTTAAGGGGTATCAAAATGAACAACCAAAGACATTTGCCGACAAACATCATCTCTTTAAAACATTTCGATACCAATCAAGAGAATGATTTTATGTCCTACGGCAGTAGCGCAAAAAACTTATATTTGTTGCTGTTGGAAGACCTCTAAAATATGAACAACCTACTAACCAGAACCGTTTCGGGATTATTTTACAGCACCCTGCTGGTTTTTTCCGCTTATTATTCGGAAGATTTGTTTTATTTATTGCTCTTTGGTCTGAGCATCATCCTGCTGATAGAATTCAACCGACTGATGAAACGCAAAAACTTCAGCCCGTTTCTCATACTTATCCTGTTGTTCTATCTTTTAAAAGAAGGAAAAATAACCGATTATTTCTTCTATCCCATTTTGTTGATTTCCGTTTTGATGAATATTTATCTGATGTATAACCTTTTCACCAAAAAACCCATTCGGGAAGGACAGCTGCAAAACTTTATGTACAGTACTTTCTATATTTCTACCTCCCTTATATATCTCTACTTTATTGCACGCATTCACCAGATCTATAACCCAACTGTTGTCATTGGACTTTTCGTATTGGTTTGGATCAATGATTCTTTTGCTTACTTGGTGGGCATTAGTTTGGGGAAAAGAAAACTCTTTGAACGAATTTCACCCAAAAAAACCATCGAAGGATTTTTAGGCGGACTCATTTTCTGTCTGATTGGCGGTGTGTTACTCGGCTTGTATTCCAACTACTTGGGTGTTAAAGTTTGGGTTATAATCAGTTTGATGACGGCAATTTTAGGCACCATTGGCGATTTGATTCAATCCAAATTCAAACGACAAACGGGCGTAAAAAACAGCGGAAATGTAATGCCCGGACATGGCGGTATTTATGATCGGTTGGATAGTATTATCTTTGTTGCTCCATTTATATTAACTTTTATGCTGATTTTCTACTATGTTTCATAAAGAGGGAAAAAAAATCATCTTCACAACCATTCTTTTGGTTCTGATTTTATTGGTCTTGAATGTATTTTGGATTGAAAATCCACTAGCAAAATATTTTGTTTACGCGTTCGTGGTTTTTATTTTGATTGCCATTTTGCAATTTTTCAGAAATCCGGATCGCACCATCAATGTTTCACATAAAAATGCAGTTTCGCCGGTTGACGGAAAAGTGGTTGCCATCGAAGAAGTTTTTGAACCCGAATTTTTTAAGGAAAAAAGACTCCAAATTTCCATTTTCATGTCGCCAATCAATGTTCACGTAACACGTTATCCAGTGAGTGGTCAAGTGGTTTTCAGCAAATACCACCCCGGAAAATACTTGGTTGCTTGGCATCCAAAATCGAGTGAAGAAAACGAGCGAACGACCGTAGTGCTGAAAAGTCCAACTTGGGGAAATGTGCTTTATCGGCAAATTGCCGGTGCTTTGGCCCGACGCATAGTCAATTATGCCGAAGTTGGAACTGGCGTTATTCAGGGTGATGATTCCGGATTTATTAAATTTGGTTCGAGAGTAGATGTTTTTTTACCTTTGGACTGCGTTGTTCTCGTCCGATTGAACCAAAAAGTAAAAGGAGGCGTTAGTATCATAGCATCCAAGTCATGAAACAAGAAGAATTAGACAGAGCATTCGACCAAGCATTCTTGCGGGCCAGCAAAACAAAAATTCTGCTGCCTCCCGACATCATGCTGTATTTTTATGCCTACTACAAAAAATCGACTATCGACCGCCCCTTTTACAACCCTTCAGGCGAAAATGAACTTCGCAATGCATTTAAAATAAACGCCTTATTTCAGGTAAAGGACATTTCTCAAAACGAAGCGAAGAAAAAATACATCGAATTGGTCGAAAAATACATCACCGATTAATTCTCATTCACGCGCTTCAGTCCTCGAAAAACAAACTACCCTTTTTTCAATTTAAAAATCAAGGCCTGATAAGGTTTTAGCGTAATTTTATTGGCTTGGATATCCACATCGTCGTAGTTATCGATGAGGGTTTGCTCAATTTGTGTGGCTTGCTGCAATTCAATTTTTGCTTGTACTGCTTTAAAATTCAACAACACCAAAATTTCATCTCCCTCCCACGCTCTGGTATAGGCATAAATGCTCGGATGCTCTTTTTGGAGAAGTTCGTATTGACCATAAACCAGCACCGGATTGTTGCGACGCAAATAAGTCAATTTCCGAAAATGACTCAGCACTGAGTTCGGGTTTTTTTCTTCAGATTCAACATTGATTGTGTTGTGATTTTCATTGACCGGCAGCCAAGGCTTTCCAGAGCTAAAACCTGCATGATCGGAAACACTCCACTGCATCGGGGTGCGCCCGTTGTCACGAGACGATGCCTTCAAATCAGTTAAGTATTTATTGATGTCTCCACCCTGATTTATCACTTTTTTATAGCCGTTGATGGCGGCAATGTCTTGGTATTGGTCAATACTTTCAAACCCGATGTTGGTCATGCCCAACTCATCACCATAATAACAGTAAGGCGTTCCCCGCATGCTCAAAACAAAGGTATTCAACATTTTTGCAGAAGGCACGCGAAATTCAAGACTGTCATTTCCAAAACGACTCACCATCCGAGCCTGGTCATGATTGGCAAGAAAGATTGACAACCAACCTTTTTTGGCAAAAGCACTGTCCCATTTTGAAAAAACCTCTTTGAAATGTAAAAAGTCATAACCCTCCGGTTTGGCAATGTCAACACCCTCAAAAGCATAAGCCATGTTGATTTCATTCCGATCCGCATCAACCAAATCGTGTGCTTCTTGCAGGGTTCGCCCCGCTCCTTCTGCCACACTCATCACGTCGTATTTGCTGAAAACCTGTTCATTCATTTCCTTCAGATAGGTATGCAATCCATCTTGCATGGCATAATACTGAATAAAATTTTTCTCAAAACCTTCCGGAAATGCCGGAAAAGTAGTGTCTTTGGCAGCAAATTGAAAGGCATCGAGACGGAAACCATCAACACCTTTGTCTGCCCAAAACTTCATAATGTCATACACTTCTTGCCGAACTTTGGGATTTTCCCAGTTTAAATCGGGTTGTTTTTGCGCAAAATAGTGTAAATAATACGCATCGGTAAGCGCATCGTATTTCCAAGCATCGCCATTTTCATCGAATAAACTGAAACGATGGTTTGGCTTCCCTTTTTCGGCGGGCCACCAGTGGTAATAGTCTCGATACGGATTGTCTCTCGAACTCCGCGATTGCTTGAACCATTCGTGCTCATCGCTGCTGTGGTTGACCACGATGTCCATGATGAGTTTGAGGTCGCGTTTGTGCATCTCAGCCAACAACAAATCGAAGTCGTCCATGTTGCCAAAATCACTCATGATGTCACGGTAATCGCTCACGTCATAGCCGTTGTCGGCATTGGGCGAACTGTAGATGGGATTGAGCCAAACTGCCGTTACGCCAAGACTTTTCACATAATCGAGCTTGTGGATGATGCCTTGAAGATCGCCGATTCCATCACCGTTCGAATCACTGAAACTTCGGGGATAAATTTGATAGACGATGGCTTCTTTCCACCATTTTTTATCGGATTGCACAGTCTCTTTTTGCGGTTCGGTTTGTTGGTTGCAAGCTCCGCCTAATACAGCGAATAAAACAAGAATGGGAAAATTACGCATGTCGTTCTTTGGTTTGATGATTTGGTCTCTAAAAATATATATTTTAAGTTTTAAAATCAACCTTCAATCTTGTTTTATTCGGACAGTCATTATCGGCTTTGTTAAATCACGAACAAAGTTTATTCATGCCAATTTTAGAAAATTAATGAGTAGATTTGTGTTCGTATGTGTAAAGTTTTACTGACTTTTAACATTATACAATCGCAATTCTACGACACGAATCAATTTACAAATTATGAACCCAAAAATCATTAAGCTTTTTTTGCGTTTTGCAATTGCCATCAGTTTTCTATCTGCGGTTGCAGACCGGTTTGGATTGTGGAATCAAGCAGTTTCCGCTTGGGGCAATTGGGAACGCTTTTTAGAATACACACAACTCATAAATCCATGGATGCCAAACACGATGATACCGACGATCGGGCTCATCGCAACAATGGCTGAAATTGTTTTTGCCTTGTGTTTACTTGTTGGGTTTAAAACGGAATTTTTTGCAAAAATGAGCGGCTTTCTTTTGCTTATATTTGCTCTATCAATGACTTTTTCGACCGGAATCAAAGGCGCATTTGACTATTCGGTATTTACAGCTTCTGCCGGAGCTTTTGCCTTAAGCTTGGTGAAGGAAAAATATTTGGAATTGGATTCTTTGATGGCAAAACTGAAAAGCAATTAATCTGTGGATACAACCAATTGATTGAGTCTCGGCAGATGCAAATACCCATAAAATCAGCCAACCTTCAAAGCCAACATGCCTTTCTCCAAAGTTTCCAATTTGGCGAGAGCATCCGCTTCTTTTTGTCTTTCATTGGCAACCACGGCCTCGGGTGCGCCACTGACAAATTTTTCGTTGGAAAGTTTGGCACGAACCGATTTTAAAAAGCCTTCCAAATAGGTCTTTTCCGCCTGTAATTTATCGATTTCTTCTTGTATGTCCATCGAACCGCTCACCGGAATAAAATATTCGTTCGATTTGACTCGGAACGACAAGGCTCCCGAAACTTGCGCATCGGTGTATGAAATATCCGACACATTCGTCAGTTTTGAGATAATCGGGTCGTAGGTTTTGCCGATATTTTCGTTGTTGATAACGTGTAAAGAAACTCCCTCCTTAAACGAAATGTTTTTCTCTGCACGAATCGTCCGAATGCCCGAAACCACTTCTTTCATCGATTCATAATCTGAAATCACCGATGCGTCAAATGATTTTATTTCAGGCCATTGCGCGATGATTAATGCTTGTTTGGGTGTTCTCGCCTCTATGTTCTGCCATATTTCTTCGGTGAGAAACGGCATAAACGGATGCAATATTTTCAAATTGTTTTCCAAAGCTGAGATAACTGCTTGATAGGTTTTCGCATCGATGGGTTCGCCAAATGCAGGTTTGATGATTTCCAACAACCAAGCGCAAAACTCATCCCAAACCAGTTTGTAAGTTGCCATCAAAGCATCGGAAATACGGTATTTTTCAAAATGACTTTCAATCTCTGCCAAAGTCTTTTGAAACACTGCATTGTAGGCTTCTAAACCGATGCGCGCAGCCTCAGGTTGTTCGATTGTTTCGCTCACTTCCCAACCAGAAATCAATCGGAAAGCATTCCATATTTTGTTGGAAAAACTTCTGCCTTGTTGGCACAATTCTTCGTCAAACATCAAGTCGTTTCCGGCGGCGGCACTCAACAGCAAACCTACCCGGACACCATCGGCACCAAATTGGTCTATCAAATCCAGCGGCTCAGGCGAATTGCCCAACGACTTCGACATCTTTCTGCGTTGCTTGTCGCGCACCAACCCGGTCAAATAAACATTGGTAAAAGGTTTTTGATCTGCAAACGCATAACCCGCAAAAATCATCCGTGCCACCCAAAAGAACAAAATATCCGGTCCGGTGACCAAATCTTGGGTTGGATAATAATATTTGAATGCCTCGTTTTCAGGATTTCGGATACCATCAAAAACGCTGATGGGCCACAACCAAGACGAAAACCACGTGTCTAAAACATCTTGATCTTGTTGCAAATCGGAAGTGGTCAAATGTGTATTGCCGGACTTTGCACGTGCCAATTTCAATGCCGCTTCGGCAGAAGTTGCCACCACGAAATCGTCGGGTTGGTCGCCGTAGTAATAAGCCGGAATCTGCTGTCCCCACCAAAGTTGGCGGGAAATGTTCCAATCGCGAATGTTTTCCAACCAATGCTTGTAGGTGTTTTCAAATCGGTCGGGAAAGAGTTTGATTTCTTTGTCTTCAAACACGGCTTTCAAAGCGGGTTTTACCAATTCGCTCATGCTCAAAAACCACTGATGCGACAATTTGGGCTCGATGATCGCTTTGGTTCGCTCAGATGTCCCTACTTTATTGATGATGGGTTCTGATTTGCACAAAGCACCTATTTCCGTCAATTCTTTGATGATTTGTTTGCGTACTTCAAAGCGGTCTTTGCCTTCGTAATGAAGTCCGTAACTGTTGAGCGTGGCATCGTCGTTAAAAATATCGATGACTTCGAGTTTGTGTTTGTCGCCCAATACTTTGTCATTTGGGTCATGTGCCGGTGTGACTTTCAGACAGCCGGTTCCAAATTCTATTTCCACATACGTATCTTCGATAATCGGAATCACCCGATTGGCAATCGGAACAATCGCTTTTTTGCCTTTCAAATGCCTAAATCGTTCATCATCCGGATGGATGCAAATGGCGGTGTCGCCAAAAATGGTTTCGGGGCGGGTGGTCGCAATCGTCAAATATTCATTGCTTCCATCTATTTGATATTGAATATGATAGAGTTGAGATTGTTGCTCTTCATAAATCACTTCTTCGTCAGAAAGTGTGGTTTTTGCTTCCGGATCCCAGTGAACCATGCGGTGGCCGCGATAAATCAACCCTTTTTTGTGCAAATCGATAAACACATCGATGACCGATTCGGACATGTCCGGATCCATCGTAAACTTGGTACGTTTCCAGTCGCAAGATGCACCGAGTTTTTTGAGTT
This sequence comes from Flavobacteriaceae bacterium, assembly GCA_034367065.1. Taxonomy (GTDB): domain Bacteria; phylum Bacteroidota; class Bacteroidia; order Flavobacteriales; family Flavobacteriaceae; genus UM-FILTER-40-17. Next base: position 66,689 of record JAXMLV010000046.1, on the reverse strand, counting down.
GTTCCAAGATCAATCCACCGTGTTTGTCAGTCCAATCCCAAGCGTGGTTTAAAAATTCTTCACGGGATAAATCTGCTTTGGCGATGCCTTGTGTTTTGAGTTTTGCCACTACTTTCGCCTCAGTTGCAATTGATGCATGGTCGGTTCCGGGCACCCAGCATGCATTGAGCCCTTTCAAACGCGCGCGACGTATCAACACATCTTGGATGGTGTTGTTGAGCATGTGTCCCATGTGCAAAACGCCGGTAACATTGGGCGGCGGAATGACGATCGTATAAGGTTTCCTGTGATCGGGTTTGGAATAAAAATACCCATGTTCCATCCAGTACGCATACCACTTATCTTCAATGGATTTTGGCGAGTATTTATTTGGCAAAGTCATAAAATGGCTTGATTATTGTTAAATCAGAGGTGCAAAATTACTCATATCAAAATCAATATTAAAATTAATTAGTACATTTGATTCGAGTAAGTGAGCGTAACTAAAAAAGCAGCGATATGAAAAAATTAATTTTATTGGCTTTTGTAAGTGTTTTAACTTACGGCTTCGAGATGCAAGCCCAAGCCAAAATTCAATTTAAGACAGATACGATCGATTACGGAACCATTGCCAAAGGAAGTGACGGACTTCGGGTATTCGAGTTTACAAACACCGGCAATCAGCCGTTGGTCATCACAGAAGTTTTCTCTTCTTGTGGTTGTACCGTTCCCAAAAAACCGGACGGCCCGATTGCGCCCGGAAAAACGGCTACTATAGAAGTCAAGTACGACACAAGTCGCGTCGGTCCAATTCGAAAAACCATCACGGTAAACAGCAATTCTGACACGCCGATTGTTGCATTGAAAATTAAAGGCGAGGTAACAAATTAGCTTGCTGAATGAAATTTATTACAAGACTGCTGTCTATGACAGTGGTCTTTTTTTATTCCTCTTTTTGGATTGAAAAAAACTGAAATATTAAAAATGTTGCACTTGGTGTTTTTTCTCTGCGGTTTTTGCGTGAAAAAACCAATTGTTATAAAATCCGTTTCAAAAAAAACTGAAATTCCATCAAAAAACCATCTCGCTCGATTTCCAGAACTATTTTCTTGCCTTCATCTTCATAAAACATGGATGTCAGCTGTTGCAAGGTAAAGTTGTAGGTTGGTTTCCCGTTAACTTTCATGATGACATCGCCACTTCTTAAACCGACAAGCGCTGCCGGCGAATTTTTCCGCAAAGAAGCAATTTCAAAGTTCGGCTTGAGCGAAAATTTATAATTGTATTCCAAGACAATGCTGATGCCTCCGTTGGTTTCACTTTTGCCCAAAAACGCCTTGTTGATGTTGCTTTTATCGATTTCTCTGACCAATTGTACGCCGTTGTGTTGGAGTTCGATTCCGCTCATATTGTATTCAAAAGGATCGGAAAAGTTTTTGTTTTTCTTGAGTATGACGCTTTGGTTTTTATAGTCAAAAATCACTTTAAACCGTCTGAGGATTTCACCACCTATGCTGCCGTTTCGTGTCGCTTTCAGATGGTTTAAACTCGCGATAGACAAAGAGTCGGGGAAAGAAACCGTCGCGTTTTCAAAATGGAATTTACCGAAATCAATCTGATTGATTCTACTGCGTTTGCCCAAGATATCGCCACTTAGACCTTTCCCTAAAAAGTCATCGAAACTTTTTTTCGGGATGGGAATGTCATCATTGGCAAAAAGCCACAAAGCATCGCTTCCGCCGGTATCCAACAACAAATTAACTGATTGGGGCGGTTTGCCATCGTAAGCGACATCAATGTTGACAAAAGGTTTGTCTTTGGTAATTTTAATTGGTAGTTCAACACAATTTTTACATTTTCTCTTTTTGTAAAATGCAGGATCGTACAGATTAATTTTTTGGGTTTGATAGTTAATCTCCACCACAAAATCTTTAAACAAATCGTAGCCCAAAATGCCGTGAATGGGAATACCCAAGCGGGGTGAAAAATTAATTTCTTTATCGTAAATCAAATACAGTTGTTGGTTGTTGTTGAATGCTTCTCCAATCCGCATGTGGTTTTCGGTCGATTGATAGGCTTCGATGGGCTCGCCATTGCCCAAACCTTGCAAGGTTATTTTCTTGGCATGCTTGAGTTCGGTACTATCCGTACTGGTAAAATTAAAAACCACCGGAATCGAAACGCCGGTATCCAAAATAAACGACACAGGATTGCCGTTCATCTCAACTGGAATAACAATCAAATTGCTAATCAATTGAAAGGGAACGGTTTCTTTTTTTACACCGAAAGGAAGATAAAACTTAGATTGCGCATAACCACTGCATAAAAAAAGAAAACCGATTAAAGTCAAATATGTTGACTTAAAAGGCATAAATATTTAGTATTTAATGTGTTAAAGGTATTAAATTTTTAATCACTTCTCATTTTTTTTGAAATATTTTTGAATACATCTCAAATTAAGGACTCTTTTCAATTAAAAATGTTACAGCAAGTAGTTTGCGGGGATTTCATTTGCCACCAGATTAAACCAATTCGACACTTTAGCCGAACGACTTCTTTAAAAATTTAAAATATTTTTGCACCTTTGTTATAAACATCAGAACATGCCGAAAATATCACAAAAAGGCTACAACATGCCTTCTTCTCCCATCCGAAAATTGGTTCCTTTTGCGGAAAAAGCCATTCGATTGGGTAGAAAAGTTTATCATCTGAACATCGGTCAACCGGACATCAAAACGCCTGAAATCGCTTTGGAAGCAGTCCGGAACATTGATTTTAAAACCTTGGAATACAGCCATTCTGCGGGAATTGAAAGTTATCGGGGCAAATTGGCGAAATATTATCAGAAACATCAAATTCAAGTCAATCCCTCTGAAATCATCGTGACCACCGGCGGTTCGGAAGCCTTGCTTTTTGCCATTGGCAGCATAGCCGATCCGGGAGACGAAATCATCATACCCGAACCATTTTATGCCAATTACAATGCGTTTGCAATTGCTTCAGGCGCAAAGGTTGTACCGGTAGTTTCATCCATTGAAGAAAACTTTGCCCTTCCGCCCATAGCCAATTTTGAAAAGTTGATTACCCCAAAAACCAAAGCAATCCTGATTTGCAATCCGGGCAACCCAACAGGTTATTTGTATGCCAAAAAAGAACTCGAAACTTTGGCAGAAATATGTATCAAACACGATTTGTTTTTGATCGTGGACGAAGTGTATCGTGAATTTGTCTATGACGGTTGTGTGCATCACTCTATACTTTCGCTTCCCAACATAGATCAATACGCCATCGTGGTGGATTCGGTTTCCAAACGATACAGCATGTGTGGTGCACGAATCGGTTGCTTGATTTCTAAGAACAAAGAATTTATGGCCACGGCACTCAAGTTTGCACAAGCGCGTTTGAGTCCGCCCACGCTCGCGCAGATAGCTTCTGAGGCAGCGTTAGACACACCCGACAGTTATTTTGAAGAAGTCAATAAAGAATACACCCTGAGAAGAAACACTTTAATTGAAGGTTTACAAAAAATCGACGGTGTGAAAGTGGCCGTTCCAAATGGCGCATTCTATTGCATAGCCGAACTTCCGATAGCCGATGCGGACGCTTTTGCACAGTGGTTACTCGAAGATTTTCAGTTGGATGGAGAAACGGTGATGGTAGCTCCGGCAGCAGGCTTTTATGCGACTCCCAATACAGGTTTAAACCAAATCCGGATTGCTTATGTCCTTAAAGTTGACGATTTGAAACGAGCCGTTGACATTCTCAAAATAGCCATTCCGGCCTATCAAGAACACATATCCAAAAAAATAGCCGTGTCCTGATGAACCTCACCGAACCCCAAAAAAACTTTTCACTCAAAGCATACAATACTTTTGGAATTGACCAAGTTGCCGAAAATTTTATATCGGTTAACCACATCGACGAACTCCGTGAGGCCCTTGTGAAATATGCCCCAAAAGATTTATTTGTTTTGGGTGGCGGGAGCAATTTGTTGTTGACGCAAGATGTGCCCGGACTCACTTTGCACATCGACCTTAAAGGGAAAGAAATTATCGACTCTAATGATGCTGAAAACTGTGTTTTGGTAAAAGCCATGGCAGGAGAAGTGTGGCACGAATTTGTGCTTTGGAGTTTAGAAAACGGTTTGGGCGGCTTGGAAAACCTGTCGCTGATTCCGGGTAGTGTGGGTGCTGCACCCATCCAAAATATCGGTGCCTATGGAGTAGAGCTCAAAGATTCTTTTGTGCGATGTGAAGCAGTGGAAATCGAGACCGGCATCCTCAAAACATTTGACAAAGCAGCCTGTGAATTCGATTACCGGCACTCTGTTTTTAAAACCAAATTCAAAAACAAATACATCATCACGGCGGTTTATTTCTGTTTGACAGCGCAAAATCATTTGCTAAAAACCGAATATGGAACCATCCAAACCGAACTTGCTCTTCAAGGTGTTGAAAACCCTACTCCTTCAGATATTTCAAAAGCAGTGATTTCCATACGACAACAAAAACTTCCCGACCCAAAAATAATTGGGAATTCAGGTAGTTTTTTTAAAAATCCGGTTGTCGATAAGACGATTTTTCAATCCTTAAAAGAAAAATACCCGGAAATGCCTTTTTACGAAGTCGGAGACTTGGTAAAAATCCCTGCTGGATGGTTGATTGAACAAGCGGGATTCAAAGGAAAACGATTTGGCGATGCGGGTGTACACACCAAACAGGCTTTGGTTTTGGTAAATTACGGCAACGCCAAAGGACAAGATATTTTGGCTTTATCGGCTAAAATTCAGCAAACCGTATTTGAAATATTCGGCATCCAGCTTTTGCCGGAAGTGAATATTTATCCTTGAAACAAAAAGTTGTTCAGACGGATTCGATTAATTTTTACTAGTCTTTATACCGAATATGGCATAAAGCGGACAGAAATTTATCAGTGCAGTGATAAGCATGACTGCACCGACTGCCAAGACAGCATACATTTGCCAACCTGAGAGCGAATTTGTAAAAAATAATATTAGAGCGATTAGTGCAATGATAAAACGCACGATTTTGTCAGGAGAACCCAGATTTTTTTTCATATAATTAAGTTTTGATTGTGTAAATTTATACATTGTATTTCGTCACCAATGTAACCATAGTTACAATCTATATTGTCAATTGAACTATCATTGCAGTTAACTTTTAAACTATTTTTTTCGATGTCAGTAACCTACATACTCGGATACATCGGTGCGGTTTTTATCGGATTGGTTTTGGGATTGTTAGGCGGTGGAGGCTCCATACTTACATTGCCAATCTTAGTTTATTTGTTTCACCTCAACCCGGTAACGGCTACTGCATATTCACTTTTTGTGGTTGGGACAACTTCGTTGACAGGTGCAATCAATAACTACCGTAAGAAGTTGGTAGAACTCAAAACCGGTTTGGTTTTTGCCTTTCCGGCATTTGTGGTTGTGTATTGCGTCCGGAAATTTTTGATTCCGATTTTGCCAGACGTTTTTTATCTTACTGAAGACATTCAATTTCACCGTGATTTTGCCATCATGATTTTCTTTGGATTGATTATGGCGATAACATCCCTTATCATGATTCGGAGCAAAGGCGACTCGGTGCCGAATGTTAAGGTTTCTGTATTACATTATCCGCTGCTGTTTCTGCAAGGAGTTTTGGTGGGATTGATAGCCGGATTGATTGGTGCTGGTGGCGGATTTTTAATTATCCCGACCCTGATTTGGTTCGGAAAACTTCCCATGAAAAGAGCCATTGCCACTTCGTTGCTCATCATCGCGGTCAATTCGCTGATTGGATTTTTAGGTGATGTCCAAAACCTTCAAATTGATTGGACTTTCCTTTTGATATTCACCTCCTTGTCTATACTTGGTATTTTTATCGGAATGTATTTTTCAAATAAAATTGATGGAAAAAAACTAAAAAAATGGTTTGGTTGGTTTGTGTTGAGCATGGCGATTTTTATCATCTACAAAGAGCTGACCTTACCCGAATAAATGGACAATTATTAAAATATTAGTAACTATTCAGCTATTCAAATGAATTTCGTTTTAACCGTCACTTCGCGTGGTTTTTAATAGTAATACAACAGCTTTACTATTAAAAATTGTATTGAGAAGCTTGTAATTGTATAGTTCTCGATACGTTTTATTAAAAAAAGCGGTCGCATTTTTCAATAAAACACTCGAACAGACAAAATTTGTATCGATTTTTCATGAGACTGAATAGTTACAAATATTAAATTTGCACAATAAAATAACTTATGAAATTGCCATTGACTAAAAGTTTTCTTAAGAAACCCTCATAAATAAAACTGCGGTACTAAATATTGACCGCTAAAATTAAATTTTACAAAAATGAAAATCGAACAAATTTATACCGGATGTCTGGCACAAGGAGCCTATTATATTGAAAGCGATGGCGAGGTTGCCATCATCGATCCATTGCGTGAAACAGATCCTTACTTGGAAAGAACAAAGAAAGACAAGGCTAAAATCAAATATATTTTTGAGACGCATTTTCATGCCGATTTTGTAAGCGGACATTTGACATTGGCCAAACAGACTGGCGCATCCATCGTGTTCGGACCGACAGCTAAGCCGAATTTTGACGCAATCATTGCAACGGACGGACAAGTTTTCAAATTGGGGAAAATCAGCATCACTGCGCTTCACACACCCGGTCATACCCTGGAAAGCACCACCTATCTACTCAAAGATGAAAACGGGAAAAATCATGCAATTTTCAGTGGAGACACGCTTTTTTTGGGTGATGTAGGCCGTCCCGATTTGGCACAAAAAGCATCAAATATGACCCAAGAAGATCTTGCGGGTATGCTCTACGAAAGTTTGCAAAACAAAATCTTGCCTTTGGCTGACGATGTGATTGTCTATCCGGCGCACGGAGCCGGCTCGGCCTGTGGAAAAAACATGATGAAAGAAACCGTTGACACGCTCGGCAATCAAAAAAAAGTAAATTATGCCCTGAGAAAAAACATCACCAAAGAAGAATTCATCAGAGAAGTGACAGACGGCTTATTGCCTCCTCCTGCTTATTTTCCTTTTAACGTTAAAATGAACAAAGAAGGTTATGATGACCTTGATGCGGTCATCAAACGCGGTGCAAAGCCTTTGAGTCCGAATGAATTTGCAGCCATTGCCAATCAGACGGAAGCATTGATACTCGACGTAAGGAGTCAACAAGAATTTGCTGAATCGCATATTCCCCGTTCAATCTTTATCGGAATTGACGGCGGATTTGCCCCTTGGGTAGGCGCACTTATCAAAGATGTCAATCAGACTATTATGTTGGTTGCACCCTCCGGAAGAGTAGAAGAAGTCATCACCCGTTTGTCGCGAGTAGGGTTTGACAACACCATCGGTTTTTTGAATGGTGGAATTGACGCTTGGGAGAAAGCCGGTAAAGAAACAGATGCTATCAAATCCATTGGTGTTGATGCATTCGAAAAAATATATTTTTCGGAACACCCGGCTGTTTTTGATGTCAGAAAAGAAAATGAATATCTGGCGTCTCATCTGAGCAAGGCAGAAAACACACCCCTTGACAACCTAAATGATTTTTTGAAAACATATCCGACTTCTGAAAATTTCTACCTTCATTGTGCCGGCGGATATCGCTCTATCATTGCAGCTTCCATCCTGAAAAGCAGAGGAATCCACAACCTAATAGACATTGCCGGCGGATTTGGCGCAATGAAAGATACCCGATTGGAAATCGAGTCGGGAGATTGAAGTGATGGCTTTGAAACAAGCTTGCTAAAAACTACTACTTCGTGTTTTTGTACTTGTTCTTGTTGATTTCGTCTTGCAGTTTTCGCATGGCTTTTTGTTCGCGTTCCAATGCTTTTTGACGATGGGTGGTGTATTCTTCCTCTAAATCAGTGAGTGCGTTTTTAGAATATTCCGTGATGATGTTGCTCTGCTTAAATTTATAATAAAACAACAAAAACAGTCCAAGTAAGACAATGATTATAAACCACATGACAAAACGGTAAAAATTTTTGTGCATATCCAAAAATCCCATAAAACCAATGTTGTCTTTTGTTTTTTTGGTTTCTTCCAATTGTTGGAGTAGTTGATTACGGTAAGCCGTCAAAGAATCTATTTGTTGTTTTTGTGCGTTGATTTCAGCAAATTGTTTTTGTATTTCCGATTTGTAATTTGACAGCGTGTCCATTACATTACTTTGCAATTCGAGTAACCATACTTTTCGGGCAACTTCATAGGTTTGACCTTTTTCATCATTGTAATTACCTGACTTCAGATAGACCTCTTCAAACTGGTTATCAATCGTTTGCGGTTCGCTTTTTGTTTCCGTCTGAGACTCGCTTTCTTGAGACAGTCCAAGGACGAACCATCCCAAACACAGAATAAGTGGTAGCTGGTTTTTAAAGTTGTTCATAACACTAAGTTTGGTATATTAATTTGGGGTTAGTAAATTAACGATAAAAAATCTTAAAACTTGTGTAACAATTTGTTTTTTTGCAAAACTATTTGAATGTACATTTAACAAAAATACAATTTTTAACTAATTCAAGCGCAATTAAATGGATTTCATCGCACAAGCAAACCCCTATAAGAAATCAATTTGGAGCTATATTGGTGGATTCTTGGTCTCGTTCATCGGTGGACAAACCCTTGGCGCGATTCCTTTAGGAATTGCTATCTTTCTTAAAATCAATTATTTTGACAATGGCACCACCCAAACTGATGGGGGAAATATTTATAAATTATTAGACTCCAATCTGTTCTTATTTTTGATGCTGCTCGCCTTTGTCACGAGCATGATTGTATTGCTGTTTTGGATTAAAATTTTGCACCGTCAACCCATAAAATCGCTGGTGACTTCTCGAAAGAAAATCGATTGGGGTCGATTCAGATTTGCGTTTGTCACTTGGGGCTTGGTCATTGTCGTCATTACTTTTCTGGACTATTGGGAATCGCCCGAAAAATACATCTTCAATTTTAAACTGATTCCCTTTTTGATTCTGCTGCTTGTAGCTGTCATTTTTATACCCATACAAGCGGCTTATGAAGAGTTTGTGTTTCGAGGATATTTGATGCAAGGCATTGGGCTTCACGCCAAAAACCGATGGATGCCCTTGGTGACTACTTCGCTTATTTTCGGGTTGTTGCATTTAGGAAATCCGGAAATCAGCAAATTGGGATACGAAGTTATCCTTGTTTACATCGCCATGGGATTTTTTTTTGGCATCGTAACCTTGATGGACGAAGGCATCGAGTTGTCGTTGGGTTTTCATGTGGTCAACAACCTCGTTACGGCACTTTTGGTAACCACCGATTGGACTGCGTTTCAGACCGAATCCGTATTTAGAGATGTTTCCGAACCCGATGTCAAATTTCAATTTCTCTCGCTTTTGCCCTTGCTCATCATGCTTTACATTTTCACCAAAAAATACAACTGGACAGGTTGGAAAGAGAAATTAACCGGGCAAATTGCGCTACCGACTGAAGAATCTTCTCCGATTAATAAGGAAGTTTTGCCTGAGAACAACAACGGATAAATAAACAAGGTAAAGCAAGGGTTGGTTTTATGAATGGCTTAACAAATTTTAAGGGTCGATTTACCTGATGCCAAAAGGCTTCATACCACCATAACTTACACTTTAATGACGATTCCGCGACCCAGTCGGGGTCCGAACAAGCACAATCAATTGTCGCAGCTATGAACGTTTAATCCCGAAATTTCGGGAAAGGAAAACACGATAAAAACCAAGAAATAACTACACAAAACCTGCCTGCCGGTAGGCATGGAAAAAGAGGACTACGCATCCGCTTGAAATGGTAACTAACCGCTTGACGAAAAACCCATCGTGGACGGAGGTGTAATCGGTTACCCTGAAAAAATCGGGGGAGTTTCAATGTTGGTTTTGCAAGCCTAACGAAACGCTGGTTATTGTGCAACGTTTTTTATTTTCGTCCCTCTATCTGAATTCATAATGCGTTATAAATTATTAATCCACCAAATAAAAAAGCAAAAGGTGAAATTAATTGAAAATATATTGGCTTAAGTACATCCGCACTTTTTATCGAAAATTTTTGATGTAATTTTCTAGGAATAACATACAGTATCAGTGAGGTTATGAGCATAATCCATCCGAAAATTTTAAACGCTTCAGGATATTTAGAAAAATCTGAGTGTAAAATCATTGCAGTCGCTGGTATCAATCGGATTGTTATTTCCGCATAGTTTATAAAGTTTGTGCTACCTGCCTTTCTTAAGATTGCTCTTGCATTTTTTGGTTTAACAAGCATTATAAATCCAATAAATACTATAAATAATCCGAAAAATATCACTACCCATTTTGTAATTTCTAGTATCATAACTAAGGTCAGTTTTTAAAATGAGATTAATAAAAAAAATTCTTGGATTCAATGTTGTACAACGTGTTTGTAAAAGATTAGTGGCGTGTTTTAAGCACCTAATTTTGCCAATAAAAGCCAACTAGAAAATCCGCAAGCCCCGATGCTTCGGGGTTCGTAAGTAGGCTTGAACTAGCAATTAATTTTATACGGTTTGTTGTGCTATCGTTATTTTATTAATTCTAATTCCACAACATTTAGTACATTATTTACAAAAAGAAGCATTTTCTCTTGTCTTTCTAACCTATTTAGTTCCATCATACGTTTAGAGGATAATAGACCAAAAAACCTTTTGTTATTTTTCAATGCATTTATAGAAGATATAATACCTTTCTCTTTTTCTACTGAACTAGTTATAACTGGCAACCCCATTTCAGTGCGGTTTGAATCAGATGATAAATTAAATGCATATTCGCTTTGTTCTAAGGTTAGTTGATTTAATAAGTACATAGAGTATTCATGATCTTCAAATCCACTTTTCAACTCGGCATCAAATTCTGCTAAATAACGTCTTAAATTCTTATTTCTTATAAGACCAATATTCCCTGTGCCAACCATGGCATCATACGTTCCAGTAACAGGTTCTGCTCGCCACCAAGACAAAGCTCCCCACGCCACAAATGTGGCAATTGAATCTTTGTTTTTAAGTAAGTTATTTGTCCCATATAAGCTTAATAATCGTTTACTGTACGAAACAACTATTTTTTGAAGATTGATGGTTTCATTTAATCTGGTTTTGGTCTCCGAAAAGTCCACTAATAATCCGCTTAATAATTCTTTTTCTGCTGCATTATCTTTGCGTTGTTCATTCCAATTGTTTATTTGCAAAGCAATCAAAATACCAATAACCACGAGTACAATTTCTCCAATCGCATATTTCAAGTACTTTTCAGTTTTTCCTTCTGAAAGCATTTTTTGTCTAATTTTTCTAAAGAATTTTATCATATTTATTTCCTGCTTAAGCGGATCTTTTTTGGGTTATTATAATGATTTACGTCTCTTTTCAATCTTACTAATAATATCTTCTGCACCCGACTTATAATTGTTTAGGTATCTTAGATGATTTCTACCTGTAATAATTTTAAAGTTGGCAGCTTTGTTTTTATAGTTTTGGTCGTTAAGGAAATATGCAATCGCGTCAGGGTTGTACTTGCCTATAGAATAATCTGAATACCAGGGGAATTGCTCATAATATTTTAAATAGGCGTATGACTCTTTGCTGAGAAGGTCATTGAGTCTAGTCAATCCTTTTCCTTGCGTTGTATAAAATTGAATGATGTCTTGCGAAAATTCATTTCCGTTGATAGACTGGCTATCTTCATATTTTTTTAGTAATTCTAATCCGTTATCTTGTATTTCAAAGGGTTCATTTAAGTTGATATTGCTTTTACAAGGGATGCAATCCAAATAATTAGTTTCGTTTACTGCGTCTAAAAAGGCTGTCGTATAATTAGTGGTTAATATTTTGGTAAGCGTGCTGTCTAATTTTTCATAAAATTCAATTGGAACTTTGATGGCTTTAAGGTCGGTTTTTAAGGTTTTGTTCAATAGTGCTGTAAATGGTATCTAACTGCTTTTCTTTCTTTCTGTTTTCATTCCAATTGTTGATTTGCAACGCAATCAAAATTCCAATGACCACCAAAAAGATTTCGCCTATTGCATAAAGCAGATATTTACTGAACTTATTTTCTGTCAGCATATTTTGTCTAATTTTTCTAAAGAATTTTATCATTGGTTAGCTGTTTGTTATAATGAAGCACAACGTTTTGGCGCTTGGCGCAGTGGCGGATTTCGGAGCACAAAACTGTCAATACACCACAAAAGTTGATGCGAGGTAGAATGTTCCATTAACCACTTCACCCGCCATTGAGCCAAACGCCTGTTACCAGCTGGCGTTCTTGTTTTGTCAGACAATTTCATACTCACCTGTCGAATGTGAAATTGGTATTACTTCAATTGTAGAACCTAACTTTATGTCTTTCTCAGGAACACTTGTCCAGCCCTCCAATTCATCTGAATAGAAGTAACCTTTTGAGTGGTTTTCCTTTACATACTTTACTTTGATTTTTTCGCCATAGTTTGGCTCTTCAAATTGTTCCAAATATTCTGTTCTAACCAATGAAATGGTTTTGCGGTCTTCATTTATTTCAAAAATGTAGAAATGAAAGCTTTCTCCAATAGGCAAGTAATAGGGTAAATCTTCACTTTCTACAAAGGCAAAATTTGAAACAGACTTTCTTAAAATAAACGCCTGAACTGTAAAGCCGTTTTGAGTTAACTCAATATGTGCCGCATTTTCAAAGTAGCCAATTACTTTTCCATTTAATGGTGCGTTATCATCAATTGCTTCTGCCCATTCATCAAACTGGTGAGTGAATTGCCTTTTGATACTAAATTTCAAACTGTTTTTTTCAGCATCAAATTCTGTTACTACTGCTTTTATCGTATCTCCTTGTTTGTAGCTGTTTTCAAACCTGCCGACTGAACCATAACCGATTTCAAACCAATGGATAAACCCAGTATTTGAGCTTCCTGGATATTTTACTGCTATGCCTTTTTCGGGAACAACCTTTACAATTTCAACATCAACAACTTTGTTGGCGTTATTATCAAAATATTCTAATTCAGGTGTTTTGGAAAGCCGTTTAATCGAAACATCAATTCGCTTTTTATCGGTATCAATAGCAACGACTATTACTTCAATCTTATCGTCAACTTTAAATTTTGATGTGTTGCACTCGTCAGGCTTCCACGAAATTTCCTGTTTTGAAAATCTGCATTCAAGACCTTCTTCAATTTCACAGATGACAGAAAATTCATTAATCTGTTTTACTGTCACATTTAAAATATCGTGTGGCTGTAGTTTCTTGAATGTGCTATCTTCCCAAGGGTCAGTTAATGTTTCTAAATAGCCTACGAAATTGGAAGAAAAGGAAGAATAGTTGTCAATTATTACGCTGACCTCTGTTCCTGATGGAAACTTGGTTGTAAGGTCAAGAAATCTACTTGGTGTTGCTTTAAACTTTGGTATATAAACCAAGTGCTTTAGATCAGGGGTTGAAACTTTCAATCCGCTCTGCAATCCCTGCTTATCAACCTGAATTCTTTCAACTTTGCAAGTGTAAATTTTGTCTGCATTCAGTACGGCTTCAATAAAATGTTTGGGGTCGGAAACAGTCCCCTTGTTTGATAGCACTATGTGCTGTTTGTCACTGTCGAACTCTGAAATGTTCAAATACAATTCATCTTCTACTTTAAAAACTTTTCTCGCATCTGAAATTTCAATATCAGAAAGCAGATTGTTCGGAAGTTCAAACTTCAATCCGAAAGCATTTACAACTACCGTTTCTTTTTGAACGCTATCAACAATGGCAGGAACTAAACTTCCACTTGCATTGTGTTCTTTAAAGCTTTCCCAAGCCAAATATGCAATCGTTGCTTTGTTTGGTCTAAGGGAATAACAAGTAACTATGTATTCCTGACCTTCTGCTGATACACATTTAATTTTTGGGTTTCTATTTATTTGGTCAAATCCTTTTGAATGGGTTAGAATTTTTGTGACCGTTGTTGCTCTTTCATAACCGTTGCTACCTCTTGCCAATACATAAACCGAATTGTAATTCTCTGAAGCGTAATAATCAGCCCATTTTGTATATGCTGCTGGACCTTGACTTTCCCAAGTTTCATCTTTACCAACAAGTATTACACCAACCTTTAAGTTCTTGGAAATAAATTTTAGATTGGTTCTTTCGTCAAATTCTCTTGTTGCCAATTCCTTGAACCAATTAAATAAGCCATTTGCTTCTGTATTGTATTCTGAACTTGGGGGTAAAGTGTCTATGAGTTCACCGTAAAAATGAAATTCGGGTAAAAGAATGTTTAAGAAAAGTCCTTTGTCGTTTGTTGGCGCAAGTGTTTCAAACTCCTTTTTTGTCTCATCATCAAATTCAGATAGTTTTTTACGGAATGTTGTAAGGACTTCTTTGCGGTTGTTTCTTAAAATAATGTGAGTTGTAAGCAAGTCAATTGCCTTGGATGATGACTTGTTCAAATAGTCTTTTGCTTTTGCTATTAAACCAGTTTGAACAAAGTTTAAAGTGGCATTATAAAAGTTAAGGTTATGGTCTTTCTTATCAAAGCTCAAACAAATGATTGCTTCGCCTTCTCTCAGAATGTTTCGCTGATTTTCTGGTGTAACCCATTCTATTTTGCAATTGGGCAAGATTGGGTTTTCAAAGTTTTTATTGTAGTCTTGAATTATCGAATTGATAGTTCCTTCATACTCGCTTTTTACACTCAGTTTTCTTACACTACTTCCAGCCCAGCCAAAGAACTTGAGTATGTCGCCTAAAACGACTTTACCTTTAGCCCAAACCTCACCGCCTAAAAATATTCCTGCTAAAACCAATAAAACTGAAAGCGGAATGTAAATGAGTATGAATTCAACTAATTTATTCATTTCTTGATTTCTTTTTTACGGTTATACTCTTCCACACAAACAGGACTGTCACAGATGAAATCAAAAGTGTTGGCTTGTCTTGGGATAATTAGCTGAATATTTTCCAATGAAATAACCTTAGAACATACTTTACAAAGTCGTTCTCCTTTTTCAATCGGCTCCATTTCATTTATGGATTGGAGTAACTTTTGTAAGTCCTCCTTAAAAACGGCAGGTATTTTATTTTTCTCTTTCATTGAAAATAATTTTCTTGTTTATCTACGGTAGCCGTCTTTTACGCTTGCTGGTAACTACTAAATATCACCAAATATATACAACTTTTTCAAAAATTTATCTTTTGTCTTTCACTCTTTTACCTGACTTAGTGGAATTTACATCTAACGCAAAATCTACCGCTCCGCCGTCAACGCAGCAATTTTTACAATCACCTCCACGGCTTTTTGCATGCTCTCAACCGGAACATACTCGTATTTACCGTGAAAATTGTGCCCGCCGGCAAAAATATTCGGACAAGGCAAACCCTTGAAACTCAAAATAGACCCGTCCGTTCCGCCCCTGATGGGTTTGATAATTGGCACAATGCCCAAACTCTTCATCGCTTTTTCGGCTATCTCAACCACGTGAAAAACGGGTTCTATTTGATTGCGCATGTTGAAATACTGATCTTTGATTTCAACCGAAACGGCTCCCGTATATTGTTGATTCAATTGATTACAAAGCTGAATCATCAATGTTTTTCGGGCTTGAAATTTATCCTCGTCGTGGTCGCGGATGATAAAATGTAGCTTCGCGTGTTCGACATCTCCCGACATTTCGGTCAAATGATAAAAACCTTCTCTGCCTTCCGTGTGTTCGGGAACTTCCTGTGCCGGAATACCTTGAATCAGTTCTGCGGCAATACGCATGGCGTTGACCATCTTGTTCTTGGCCGACCCCGGATGCACACTTTTTCCGGTGATGCGGATGTCGGCGGCGGCGGCGTTGAAACTCTCGTATTCGAGTTCGCCCACCGGTCCGCCATCGACCGTGTAAGCCCAATCGGCTCCGAATTTTTCGACATCAAAACTGTGCGCACCCCGACCGATTTCTTCATCGGGCGAGAAAGCCACCCGTATTTTTCCATGCTTGATTTCAGGATGGTTGATGAGATATTCCATGGCGGTCACAATCTCGGTAATGCCGGCTTTGTCGTCGGCTCCGAGCAAGGTCAAACCGTCTGTTGTGATGAGCGTTTGTCCTTTGTAAAGCAACAAATCTTCAAAATAGTTCGGAGAAAGCACAATGTTTTTTTCGACATTTAAAATGATGTCTTTGCCGTCGTAATTCGGAATGATTTTCGGTTGCACATTTTCAGCCGTAAAATCAGGTGAGGTATCAAAATGAGAAATAAACCCGATGACCGGAACTTCATGCGACACATTTGAAGGCAAAGTAGCCATCACAAAGGCTTTTTCGTCTATGCTGACTTCCTGCATGCCGATGCGCTGAAGTTCTTCGGCGAGTTTGCGCGCCAAATTCCACTGCTTGTCGGTGCTCGGTGTTGTCGGACTGTTGGGATTGGATTGGGTGTCGATGGTTGCATAACCGATGAATCGGTCGATAAGTTTTTGCATGTGATAATTTTTATCAAAAATACACTTTGCCCTTCAACTTGACAACCAAACCTAAAAATCTCTGTATTTTTGCGGAAACATTTTTCCCCGATGTACAAAATACTCATCCGACCGCTGCTGTTTCTGTTTGATCCGGAAAAAATTCATCATTTTACCTTTGCGCTCATCAAATTCATTTCAAAAATCCCCGGAATTTCTGCCTTGATTCGACGGTTGTATCAAGTGGAAGATGAGCGATTGCACCGACAACTTTTGGGGTTGACTTTTAAAAATCCGGTCGGGTTGGCAGCCGGTTTTGACAAGGAAGCCAAACTATACAAAGAACTTTCCGACTTTGGTTTTGGTTTTATCGAAATCGGCACGCTCACACCCAAACCACAACCCGGAAATCCGCCCAAGCGTGTGTTTAGGCTCAAAGCTGATCAAGCTTTGATCAATCGGATGGGGTTTAACAACGGTGGCGTTTTGGAAGCGGTGGAAAGATTGAAAAAAAACAAAAATGTCTTGATCGGTGGAAACATCGGCAAGAACAAAACCACACCCAATGAAAATGCGGTTGGGGATTATGTTTATTGTTTTGAAAACTTGTTTGATTTTGTTGATTATTTTGTGGTAAACGTGAGTTCGCCCAACACGCCCAACCTGCGTGAACTTCAGGAAAAAGAACCGTTGACCAAGCTACTCAACACCCTGCAACAGCACAACCGCAAACACGCCAAACCAAAACCGATTCTCCTGAAAATAGCACCCGATCTGACCGATGCACAACTTTTAGACATCATCGATATTGTGAAAACGACTCAAATAACAGGTGTAATTGCCACCAACACCACAATTTCACGGGATGGATTACAATCGGACATAAAGATTGAAACCGGTGGATTGAGCGGCAAACCTTTGGCAAAAAGAGCAACCGAAGTCATCCGATTTTTAGCGGAAAAAAGCGGAAAAGCTTTCCCTATTATCGGCGTTGGCGGTATCCACTCCCCCGAAGATGCTTTGGAAAAATTAGCCGCCGGTGCCGATTTGATTCAGCTCTACACCGGATTTATCTATGAAGGCCCACAACTTGTGAAAGACATCAACAAGGCAATTTTGAAGTTGTCATGAATTTTGATTTGGATTCCAATCAGAATGGTAATGTTTACCCGAACTGTCATTCTTTCGTTGATAGAGATGCGCGCCAAAATAATCTCGTTGCGCCTGAATCAAATCTGCCGACGAGTCTTTTTGTGCATACGCATTCAGATAGTTGATTGCTTCCGAAAAGCAAAAAATGGGCAGGTCATTTTGGATTGCATTTTTGACCAATTCTTTCAAACTGTCTTTGGATTGTTTGACCATTTTGATGACATTTTGATTCATCAAAAGTTGGCTGTCCGCTTTCAAATAATCACATAGTTTCTCCATCAATTTCGATCTGATGATGCAGCCATTCGTCCAAATTCGAGCTATTTCGCTCAAGTTCAAATCCCATTGATACGCCTGTGAAGCCTCGCTAAGCAGGTGAATTCCTTGGTGATGATTGATCCATCGCGCCAATTGATAAGCCTTTCTGATGGTTTCAGAATCGAGCATAAAATTTACTTTTTTATCGGCAGACAAAACCTGTGATGCTTCTGCTCTCATTTCTTTAAATGCAGAAATGTATCGGGCAAAAAGTGCTGCCGTCAGCACAGAAATCGGCACGCCCAACGCACTTGCGGCAACCGTTGTCCAATTGCCCGTTCCTTTGTTACCGGCTTTGTCTAAAACTTTATCTAAAAGAAAAACACCATTTTCTTTGCGCTGTAGAATATCAATGGTTATTTCCAACAGATAACTATCGGCTTCTGTACTTCGCCAATTGCTCAACATTTTAGCGATTGCATCGTTTGAAAGTCCCAATCCATATTTGAAAACATGATAGACTTCTGCGAGTAATTGCATTTCTGCATATTCGATACCGTTGTGAACCATTTTCACAAAATGTCCACTTCCACCCTTGCCGACAAATTCACAGCAAGCGTTATTTCGCGAATCTTTGGCAGCGATACTTTCCAAGAGGCAACCCACCGAATCATAAGCTTCCCGATTTCCGCCCGGCATGATTGCGGGACCGATCAAGGCACCGTCTTCTCCACCGGAAACACCAACGCCTAAAAAACGAATCCCATTTTCGTTTAAAAATTTAATCCTTTTTTCAGTATCGAGATAATGTGAATTGCCACCATCCATGATGACATCACCCGACTCTAAATAAGGTAAAAGTTGTTCTACAACCGTGTCAACCGTTTTTCCGGCCTGAATCATCAGAAAGATTTTCCTCGGGTGCTGCAAGGATTTGACAAATTTTTCTAAATCTTCAAAAGGCTTGACATTGGATAATTCTGAAAATTCTTTTTGAAAATTGACGGCAATGTTTTCCTCTTTCCCGGCTACAAACCGATTAAAAATAGAAAGTCTAAACCCTTTTGACGCGATATTTCTCGACAGACTTTTCCCCATCACACCAAGACCAAAAAGCCCAATTTCAGACTTGCTGAGTTCATCAAGGATTTGAATGTTGATTTGTTCCGGGGTCAAATCGACGGAAACGCGAAAGGCATCATCGGGTATTTCGAGGGTGTCAAACTGTGATTGCAAGAGTGAAATCGGCATAAAATGATCTTTTCTTGCTGACAATCTTTGTTTCAACAATTCAAACGCACCATCTAAAAAAATCCACTTTACAGGTGATTTTATTTTCTGCTGAAGCATGATCCGATACGATTTTTTAAGTGCAGAACACGCGATGACACAACCGTTTACAGCCGACTGTTCGATTGCCAATTTATTCAGACTGAACAACCAATCGCGACGGTCGCTATCTGTGAGGGGAATTCCATCAGCCATTTTCTGCTTGTTGCTTTGCGGATGAAAATCATCTGCATCAAAAAAAGGGATGTTCAACGATTGTGAAAGCATTTTTCCTACCGTGGTTTTCCCGACAGCTGAAACACCTATTATAAAGTAAACATGTTTGAGTTTATTCATTTCGTAAAAATAATGATTTATAGATATTCTAAAACATAAATAATTGATGAGCGTTAAGAGATTTAGAAATCTCAAGAATTGAAAAAGCTGAAAATCCACAACATTTGAACAACTGAAAAATCTCTAACAACCTGATTTCGATTATTTTTATAATGGATACAAAAACAGTCAATTCGAGAACTTTGATTCAAGTTCCGATTTTTCGACAGGGAGAAAAGTGTATCGAGAATAGGATTTTGTATCCAAACTACTGAATTTCGATACGCCCAATCCTTCAGGACTGACGCATTTTGGATTAACCGAACGCAGGTTGATACGATTTGGAATTTAAGTTTCACAAAAAAATGAAAATTTGTATTTAGGAATTAATTATTTCATAGATTAACATATTATTAATTTATGTGATGTAAATTTACGTTATTCATAATTATATCACAAAATACTGTTTTTAAATGAAAATATTTCAATTTTATCAATGCTGTGAAGTTGTGGAATATAAATCTTTTATCTACATTTGTGGAGAACGAAAACTCGATGGATGAAAGAAAAGGTAGTCAGATCCCCGGAATTAACTTTTGAAGATTTCAAACTGCAAGTTCTAAAAGACTACAAGACCGCCGTAACCAGTCGTGAATGCAGCTTGTTGGGCCGCAGAGAGGTTTTGAGCGGAAAGGCAAAATTCGGCATATTTGGCGATGGAAAAGAAGTGCCTCAATTGGCCATGGCACATGCTTTTCAAGACGGAGATTTTAGATCCGGATATTACCGCGATCAGACCTTCATGATGGCAATTGGCGAGCTTACGATTTCACAATTTTTCGCAGGACTCTACGCGGTTCCGGATGTTGAAAAAGATCCCATGTCAGGCGGAAGACAGATGGGGGGGCACTTCATCACCCAAAGCATCGAAACCGACAGAAGTTGGCGAGATTTAACCCAACAAAAAAATTCAAGTGGGGACATCTCACCTACTGCAGCGCAAATGCCGAGACTTCTTGGGTTGGCACAGGCCTCAAAAATATACAGAAATTTAAACATTCCCGATTCTGCAAAATTTTCTGAAAAAGGCAATGAAGTTGCTTGGGGAACGATTGGAAATGCGAGTACCAGCGAAGGCGTATTTTTTGAAACCATCAATGCCGCTGGCGTACTGCAAGTTCCGATGGTTATCAGCGTTTGGGATGACGATTACGGAATTTCCGTACACAACCGATATCAAACCACCAAAGAAAGTATTTCGGAAGTGTTGTCTGGATTTGAAAGAGATAAAAACCATGATGGTTATGAGATTTTTGTCGTCAAAGGTTGGAATTATCCGGAATTGATAGATATCTATCAGAAAGCCGGTGAATTATCTCGAAATGAACATGTACCGGTTTTGATACACGTAAAAGAATTGACCCAACCGCAAGGACATTCTACCTCCGGTTCGCACGAGCGCTATAAAAGTACGGACAGACTTCAATGGGAGAATGAACACGATTGCAACCTGAAAATGCGTCAATGGATCATAGAAACAGGTATCGAATCTGAGGAAAAAATTGAAGAAATTGAAAAAGCAATCAAAAAGGATGTCCGCGAAATCAAAAATCGGGTTTGGACTGAATTTTTAAAACCTGTCCGAGAATCACAAAGCCAAGCAATTGGAATACTCAAGACACTTTCCAATCAAAGTACTAAAAAATCATTCATCGAAAAAATAACGCGTGAACTTACCGAAGTTCATGAGCCAAATCGCAAAGATGTTTTGGTTGCTGCAAGACAAGCACTACAGTTGGTTGCCAGAGAAAATATTGCTCCCAAAAAAGTTTTGCAACGATTTGTACAAAACCTAATGGCTGAAACGCAACCCAAATACAGCACACATCTACACAGCGAGCACAGCTCTAACGCGCTGAATGTAAAAGAAATAAAACCTATTTACGAGCAGAGCAGCGAGGATGTTGACGGTCGAGTGATTCTCCGAAATAATTTTGATTTGCTGTTCAAAAAATACCCAAACGCCATGATTTTCGGAGAAGACAGTGGTAACATTGGCGATGTGAATCAAGGCTTAGAAGGCATGCAACAAAAATACGGTACGCTTCGGGTTTCAGATACAGGTATCCGAGAAGCAACAATAGTCGGGCAGGGTATCGGCTTGTCATTGAGGGGGTTGAGACCCATTGCAGAAATTCAATATTTGGACTATTTGCTGTATGCATTACAAATCATGAGCGATGATTTGGCAACATTGAACTATCGGTCGGTCGGAAAACAAAAAGCACCTGTCATTGTCAGAACCCGCGGCCATCGACTGGAAGGCATTTGGCACGCCGGGTCTCCCATGGGTGGAATTATCAATCTGCTCAGAGGTATTTATATTTTAGTTCCCAGAAACATGACGCAAGCCGCAGGATTCTACAACACCTTGTTTGAAAGCGATGAACCCGCATTAATCATAGAAAGCCTGAACGGCTATCGCTTAAAAGAAAAACTTCCTGCCAATATCGGTGAATTTAAAACACCTATTGGTGTGGTGGAAATCATGAAAGAAGGAAAAGATTTGACCATCGTTTCTTATGGCTCCACACTCCGGATTGTCGAACAAGCCGCTAAAAATTTATTGCAAGTTGGAATTGATGCAGAAGTGATCGATGTTCAAACTTTGTTACCCCTCGATGTCAGACACGACTTGGTAAAAAGTTTGCAGAAAACCAACCGGCTGCTTATTGTGGACGAGGATGTTCCCGGCGGAGGCTCAGCTTATATCTTAAATGAAATTTTAGAAACCCAAAAAGGCTTTCAATATCTCGACAGCGTGCCAAAAACACTTACTGCCAAAGAACATCGTCCGGCTTATGGCACAGATGGCGACTACTTTTCAAAGCCGTCGGAAGAAGACATCTTTGAAACAGCTTATCATATTATGCATGAAGTCAACCCAAATCGGTATCCTGCCTTTTATTAAAATAATTGTTTGATTTCTTCTTAATAATGTGAATTAAGGGCTGGTTTTATGAATGATTTTTCAAATTTTTAAGGGTCGATTTAACTGATGCCGAAGGCATCACACGTTCATAATTTACACTTTAGAGACGATTCTGCGACCCCAACGGGGTCGAACAAGCATAATCAAATTTCGCAGCTATGAACGTTTAATCCCTCCGGGATTAGAGCCCGCCTGAGTCGGGCATTATTCGTATAGTTAAGACAAATCACAATAAAAGTTGAAATTTCTTAACAGTTTTCTTTTGTCAAAACACATATCTAATTGATTTTTATGTTTTTAGACACAATCGAAGCCTTTTCCCTTTGTCAAATTTAAGTTAAATGTTATTTTAAGGTGTTACAACTTAAAAAAGTCGTCGTCTTTTAAGTGTATAACCCTTAAAAACAACTCATTATGAAAACCATCAAAGCACTTTGTCTGTCGCTTGTCTTTGTGATAAGCACCCTTTCTTTTGCCAATCGTCCTGATCCGAAAGGAGCATCTTCGGAAGCGTTGACAAAAGAAATTTCCAAACTATTGGAAAACCCGAATTTTAAAGTCAGTGAAAACGAAATTCATGCTACTGTTCGATTTACATTCAATACTGCCGGAGAGATTGTGGTATTGTCGGTTGACACGGAAGATGCAGTTGTTGAAAACTTCATCAAAGAAAGATTGAATTACAAAAAACCGAATTGCGACACGAAGTTTGAAACAAACTTTTTCACGCTTCCGGTTAAAGTCGTCAAAACCTGACTAACTGACAAAAAAAATGAAAGCCGAGATGAATTATTCGATTTTTCTCGGTTTTTTTATTGGCTCAACACCGCGTTACCAATCCGTTTTTTGTTTGATGTATTGCGGGATGGTAAATTTTTCTGTGAAATAGGTGTTCATGATTTGCAATCCGTTTTCTACCATTTTGGATTGGTGAAAAGTTGTGCCATTTTTTGTGACCGCTTCTGCGAATGGCTCATTGACAGATTGCACATTCCCGGCTATATTCTCAATATTTGTAATCGTCACGCGATAACGTTCGTCTTTAAACTCAACCACTACATGGTATAAATGCGCTTGTTTGGCAAAAACCCCCGTTGAAAAGTTTCCACCACCATATTTTTTGTAATCGATTGCATCGTCCACTACATCAAATGACAATCGATCCGATTTTTTATCCAGCTTGGCATGCTTAATTTTGGGCAATACAGCCGCTTCAAAAAGGGTTTTCAAAGAATCTGCTTGGATGTTTTCGCGCGGGAAAACCTTTTGCCAATGCACTTGGTTATTCTCCAGTACAAAATTCTCCTTATCTACATTTTGTCCATAGCCTATAAACGTTAGCAGCAGGATGGCAAATCGCATTTTTTTCATTTTTTATATTTTTTTGTAGAAAAAATTGTTAAATTTACGTGGGTATTTTTTTTACAGGCTTTGAAAAGCCATTTTTCAGGTAAGAGCGAAATTATACATTTTTTTTGTGATTTGGAGGGTAATTCCAATAGAAGATAAATTTATCCTAAATTAATTAAATAAAATTTAAGAAAAATTTATGGATATGATATTTGTCATGTTTATTACGACCTCGAATTATGAATTTTACACCATGATTAGCACAACTTATTTCATCATTATAAACTAAAGCAGATTAAAAATGAAAACAAACAATTTTTTAGCAGTATTAACTCTCTTCATGTTACTGGTTCTCAATTCTTGTACCAGCGACAATGCACTGATTGGTGCGCCGGGCAGAGACGGTGTTGACGGTACAGACGGCGTAGCCGGAACCGCCTCATGTCTTGCCTGCCACAACACCCAGCACAGGGATTCTATCACGGATGCTTACAATCTTTCCCTGCACGGAAGTGGCACAACTTTCGCAAGAGGTACCGACATCAATTGTGCAAGATGCCACTCCAACGAAGGTTTTATCGATGTGATAACTACCGGATTGGCTACGCCGTTAGAAGCTCCGGCTTTCCCAACCCGTATCAATTGTACCACTTGTCACAGTGACCACGACACGTTCGATTTTGCAAAAGACGGTCAAGATTATGCCATCCGACCTAAAAATGACTTCACCGCTTTGATGTTAGACCCGTCAATCGTGGTTGACCTAAACGGCCCGAGCAACTTGTGTGTAAATTGTCACCAACCCCGTACTTTGGTTCCTAAAACTACCGATGCAGACGTAAACGGCGACTTTAGAATCACCAGTTCAAGATTCGGTCCTCACCACGGTCCACAATCTATGACGCTTGAAGGAATCCAAGGTTTTGAAATTGCTGGTTCCACTGCATATCCAACCCGAACAACCGGCGAACACAGACAACAATCATCTTGTGTGAAATGTCACATGGGCGAAAGTGCGATAGAAAGCGGCGAACAAGTAGGAACTCACACCATGAATCCTTCATTGGCTGTTTGTAAAGAATGTCACCCAAGTGCCACCAACTTTGATGTCAATGGCAAAAGAACTGAAATTGCCGATTTGTTGGCACAGTTAGAAACCAGATTGGCAGCCAGAGGAGTTTTAAGTAGCTCAGGTAACGCAGTACCTGGTAATTATCCAATCAACTTGGTCGGCGCATACTGGAACAGGATATACGTGGTAGAAGACAAAAGTATGGGTGTTCACAACTACAAATATGTGAAAGCACTGTTGAAAAACTCCATCGAATACTTGGATTTAAACAATCCGCAATAACCTTTAAGAAGGTATTTCACAAAAATTGTTGATGGTAACTTTATAAATAGGTTCTGAATGTTTCGCAATAAAATTAATCTCTTGACAAATCACAACATCGAAGAGGTTGTTTGTTGCGAAACTTTTGGAATCAAGTAAAAATCTATATCATGAAAAAACCACTCATATTAACCGTGTCATTGATACTGGGACTGCTGACAGGCGCCTGTTACAACGATACTTTCCCAGACGAAAGTCTGATTCCGCTACCTGAAAACGTCTCTTATGCACAAGAAATACAACCCCTCTGGAATCAGAGTTGTGTGAGCTGTCACCAAGGAAATCAAGTGCCGGATTTAAGAGCCAGTAATTCCTTTAATATACTGACCGGCGATGGCTGGGTCATACCGGGAAATGCCGACGGAAGTATTTTATTCAGATCACTCATCGGCGATGGTGTATCGCTCATGCCTCCGGGAAACCCACTCACGACAGCCAAAATCAATTTGGTCAAACAGTGGATAAATGAAGGAGCTTTAAACAACTAAATATAAAAACATGAAAAGTCATTCAATTATATTGTATCTATTTCTTTTTATCACTCCTTTGGTTTTCGGTCAAGAAGAAACAGACTCACTGACAACAGCTAAACCCAAACCTAAACTCGAAAGAGCCGCGTTTGAAAGTTCATCACTTATTGACAATCAAACCAATGTTCTCTTTAACAAAGGAACTTTGGAAATGGTGATGAACCATAGATTTGGACTCATCAATGGCGGTGAAAACGATCTTGCCGGTATTTGGGGCGCAACCAACATTCGTATTGCTTTTGCTTATAGCATCACAGACAGAATAACCGTTGGATATGGCACAACCAAAGACAACAGATTGCAAGATTTCAGTCTTAAAGGCGCCATTTTACGCCAAACCAGGGGGAACGAAATGCCCGTGAGTGTCACTTACTATGGTAATTTCACCATCGATGCGCGTAAAAAAGAAAATTTCTTCAACACCCAAGACCGTTATTCATCGTTTAACGAATTGATAATTGCCCGAAGGTTTAGCCGTGTGCTGTCATTTCAGGTTTCGCCGAGTTGGTCTCACTTCAACATTGTAGAAGATTATATGCACAACGATGTCATTGCAGTTGCTGTCGGTGGAAGGGTGAAAATCTCTCCCTCCATGTCGCTCATGGCTGAATATACCCAAGCCATAACTACCTACGAACAAAAGAGTCCCGATCCGGGCATCAGCGCAGGTATCGAGTTTTCAACCGGCTCTCATGCATTTCAAATCTATTTGGCAAACTACAAAGGAATTATCCCGCAAAAAAACATCATGTTTAACCAAAACAATTTTTTCAAAGGCGATTTCTTGATTGGGTTTAACATCACACGTTTGTGGCATTTTTAGATTTGTCAAAATATTTTTACATCCAATAAATTATATGCGTCATGGAGAAAAAAGAAAAATTAACACGTAGGAATTTCCTCCCCATTTTAGGCAGTGCTTTTTTAATTCCTTTGGTGGCATCTTCAAAAGAAAACAAGTCGGAATTGGGAGATGATGAAGCATTTGAAATATTGTTGAAACCGGATGGCACAACAGTCAAAGTAAGAAAAACCATCTTACAAAATTCTGAACCTGTCAAAAAAAATGTAACCAACCCTGCATTGCTGTCTTGGTTAACTAAAAAATAAGTCACAAAATCTCTGATAAGATGGAAAATAAAGATCAAAACCCGAGAAGAGATTTTCTCAGTAAAGGACTCAAGTTCGGACTTGTTGCCACCGCCGGTGGTGTCGCTCTGGTAAAATACCTTTCAGAACCGGCAAAAGCTGAAAATGATGAAATGGTAGAATTGATGACCACGGAAGGTCACATGGTGCAAGTGCCTAAATCTGAAATGCACGATCATCACAAGAGCGATAGTTCGTACAACGTAAGAGAAGGTATGCCGGGGAAAAAATTTGTGATGGTTATTGACTTGGCTCGTTGCAAGAATGCCCTAAAATGTCAATCTTCCTGTAATAAAAATCACTACATCACCGGAGAAAATGCTTGGTTGAAAGTCTATAAAATGCAAGATGCACCCGCAGCTTCGCCTTACTGGATGCCAACCACTTGTCAACATTGCGATCAGCCACCTTGCGTAACCGTTTGCCCGGTTGACGCTACCTTCAAACGACGGGATGGTCTGGTTTTGATAGACAATGAACGCTGCATCGGATGTCGTTTTTGCATGGCTGCTTGCCCCTACTCGATTCGGGTGTTCAACTGGAGCGAGCCGGAACAACCGGAAGAAGTCAAAAAAATGGTTTCAACTCCGGAGTATGCAGGCGCACCCAGCAAAAAAGGGACGGTTGACAAATGCGATTTTTGCCCGCACATGATAGACAATGGCGAATTGCCTCACTGTGTAACTGCCTGCCCGAACGGTGTATTCTTCTTTGGCGACAAATATGAAGATGTGGTTACCAATGGTGCCGAAACTTTCCGCTTGAGCGAACTTTTGAAAGAAAAAGCAGGCTATCGATTGATGGAAAGTTTGGGAACTGAGCCAAGTGTTTATTATCTCCCACCTGTAAATAGAGTAGAGCCTTTCGATGATGGTCTTGAGAACTATGACGAATTCAATTCTGTTAAAAAAACTGAATAACCATGAATGCATACAATCAATTAATAGAAGAATTAGCACCTCGAAAATTTAACCGAAAAGGTGTTATTTGGACAGCTGCGTTAATCCTAATCATCTTGGCCGGAGTCGGTGCTTATATCGACCAAATAATTAAAGGACAAGAGGTTACAAACATGAGGGATTACGCACTTTGGGGTGTTTATATTTCCAATTTCGTGTTTTTTGTTGCCATCAGTTTTGTCGGATCGCTGACTGCTGCCATATTGCGAATCACGGACAACAAATGGCGAACTCCGGTGGTGAGAATCGCGGAAATTATAGCCTTTGCCGCAATCATTATGGCAGGACTGACCATTATTTTAGACATGGGAAGACCGGACAGATTGTATCATCTTTTCATCAATGCGAGACTTCAATCACCTATCACTTGGGATGTAATTATCATAACGACCTATATTCCCATCAGCTTTTTGATACTTTATGTACCACTTTTGCCGGATTTGGCAATTCTTAAAAAATATTTTTCAGACAAGCCCAAACTCAGCAAATGGTATGGCATACTTTCATTGAATTGGACAGGCTCAGACAAGCAACACGCTTTACAAGCCAAAACCATACAGATGATTGCGCTACTGATTATTCCCGTGGCTTTCATCCTCCAAACCATCGATGCTTGGCTTTTCTCTACCACATTCAGAATCGGTTGGGATAGCACAAACTTTGGCCCGTACTTTATAGCCGGCGCATTTGTCGTCGGAACCGGCGGTTTGATTGCGGTGGTTTATGTCTTGAGAAAAGCGTATAGTCTTGAAAAATACATCACTGAATATCATTTTGATAAACTTGGAAAATTATTGGTATTAGCCTGTTTGGTTTATGCTTATTTCAACATCAACGAATACCTGATTCCCGCTTACACCACCCCTGAGGCTGAAGCTGTTCACCTGAATGAACTTTATTTTGGACATTATGCCTTCGGATTCTGGTTTGTAACCATCGGCGGATTGCTTATACCGGTTATTATCCTGTTATTCAAAAAAGGAAGAACACCAAAAGTATTGTTTTGGGTTGCCATGATCGTTGTAATCACCTCTTGGTGGAAACGGTACCTAATTGTTACCCCAACACTGCTACACCCGTTCTTACCCATACAGGGCGTGCCGGAATCATGGAGACATTATTATCCAAGTTTGCACGAATGGCTCATCACTTTTGGAACCCTGGCCATGGCTTTACTAATCATTACAATATTGGTAAGATATCTGCCTATCATCCCCATTGAGCGGACTGCAAACGAACAAGGATTGTTGGAAACCGATAAAACCAATAAAAATGAAAAATAAATTTTCAATCCGACTTATTGCTAAATTCTTGACATTGCTCTTTGTCTTGACCATCAGCGATATGGGTTTGGCGCAAGCTAAAAAAGAAAAACTCCGACTGAGCGTAAAATATTTTAAAACTTCAGATCAAGATGCTTACTTGAATATATTGGCGCGATTCAAAGGTGAAAACGGTTTTGAAAACGTTTCTAACATACCGGTTGAAATCTTTCAAGTAATTGAAGATGACAGTTTGGTCAGTTTGGGAACAGATGAAACAGATGGCAATGGTGTTTCAAAATTTGTCATAAAAAATTACAGACAACACGTTTCAGACACCACGGCTACACTTAGCTATCTTGTCACTTTTGAAGGAAATGATGCTTATAAAGGAGCCGAACAAGATGTCAGCGTGGAAGATGTTTCACTCAAAGCAGAAGTACAAAAAATCGATAGTTTATATTACCTTGTGGCACGTCTGAGTAATCCACTTGACGATACGCCCTTGGCTGAAGAACCGCTCAGAGTTCGTTTGCATCGGCTGTTTAGGCCTCTAACCATTGGCGAAGACACAAATTTCACCGATGAAGATGGTGCAATCTCCGTAGAAATTCCAAATAACTTGCCCGGAATTGACGGAAAACTTTCCTTTGAAGTCATATTAGACGACAGTGACACTTACGGCACAGTTATTGCCTCTGTAGAGTCACCAATTGGTGTGCCGATTGTAGATCAATCAACCTTCGACGAACGAACGCTTTGGTCTTCTAGAAATAAAACACCCCTGTTCTTATGGATTTTCCCAAACCTTATTATCTTTGGCATCTGGACAGTAATTATTTTATCAATCTTGAATCTCTTTAAAATTTATAAATCAAAATCCTAAAACTATGAAAAATACAAAAACCGCAGTCTTTTTAATACTGTTTGTCAGCTTTATCTTGTTCTCTTTTGTCTCAGTAATGCAATCCAAATGGGTTGTGCCTGCAAAATATGAAACCATGAAAAATCCGACGGACGCTACTGACAAAGAAAACAAAGCCCTTGGAAAAACCTTATACATCAAACAATGTTCTCCTTGCCATGGCAAAGAAGGTTTGGGCGACGGCTCAAAAGCTCCCGAAATGAAAGGTGATTTGGGTGATTTCTCCTCTGCAGATTTCCAAAAACAATCGGATGGTGCTTTGTTCTACAAAACCATCGAAGGAAGAGATGACATGCCAAACTTCAAGAAAAAAATACCCAATGAAGAAGATATTTGGTTGGTTGTCAATCACATGAGAACCCTAAAAGAGTAGTTTAATAAGTGTATTCATATTTAGTTGAAAACCGGAAAGCATCAAAAGTTTTCCGGTTTTTTTATTTAACTTTACTTTTTAATATTTTTATATTTTATAATTTCACCACAAAATAACACTTCGTAAAAATGGACGTAAAAGACAGCAATGGCAACCTACTAATAGACGGCGATTCCGTGACACTCACCAAAGATTTAAAAGTGAAAGGTTCTTCCATCACACTCAAAAGAGGAACGATGGTCAAGAGCATCCGCTTGACAGACAATGCAGATGAAGTGGATTGCCGCGTCAATAAAATGGCGATTGTACTAAGAACCGAATTTTTGAAAAAGGCCTAACAGCTATTTTTGCTTGGCAAGTTTCAGCAAGGTTTGATACAATACATGTGTGGGCAAACCCATCACATTAAAATAACTTCCCTCCAACCTTTTTACGCCAACAAGCCCAATCCAATCCTGAATGCCGTAAGCTCCTGCTTTGTCAAACGGCTTAAAATGATTGATGTAGAAATCTATTTCACGATCGTCAAAATTTTCAAAAGTTACTTTGGTGACATCGTGAACGATGGTTTGGTTGTGTTTTGTCGTGAAACAAATCGCTGTGATCACTTCATGGGTTTTGCCCGACAATCGACGAAGCATTTGCGAAGCTTCTTCGGCTGAATTTGCCTTTCCCAAAGCTTCGTTTTCAAGCCATACAATTGTGTCTGAGGTTATCAATAATTCGTCTTCTGATAAATTTTCAAAAGCAGCGGCTTTGAGTTTAGATAGATAGATTGGAATTTCTTTGTCTTTTAAATCATTGGGAAATATTTCCTCGACCGACTTCAACCGGATGGAAAAAGGAATCCCCAATTCTTTTAAAAACTGCTGTCTGCGAGGCGAACCGGAACCGAGAATAATTTGGTACGGAAATTTCTCTAAAAAAGGACTTATCATGGTTTTTAATTTGAAAATGTAGCAACTTGTCCATAGAAATCATCAATCGTTATTCAACTTCCCATCTCTGACTTCTAACTTCCGACTTCTGACTTCCAACTTCTGACTAAAACTTCCAATTCCCCTGAACTTTCAACACTTGCTCAATGATGTCTCTTACACATCCTTGTCCGCCATTCCGATGAGAAACATACAGCGACATTTGCTTAACTTCGGGTACGGCATCTTGCGGGCAAGTGGGCAACGCGACCATTTTCATGGCTGCCAAGTCCAATATATCATCGCCCATATACAAGGTCGTGGTCGGATCTATTTCGTAGTCTTCAAAAAATTCTTGCAAAGCTTTGTCTTTTTCAACAATTCCAAAATAAATATCCGTAATCCCCATGTCGCGCAAACGTTTCCGCACGCCTTCATTTACACCGCCTGAAATCACACAAAATCGATATCCCAAATCGATGGCATGCTTGACAGCAAATCCGTCTTTTGTATTCATCGAGCGCAGCAATTCCCCTTCATTTGTTATCTGAAAACTACCGTCGGTCAGCACGCCGTCAACATCCAATACAAAAGTTTTAATTGCACCTAAATATTCCTTATAATTTTTCATTTGTATTTTGAATAGAACTTGTTATTAGTTTATAAATCTCTCTGTATTTGCCTTCCGGCAACAAAGCCAAATGTTTTTCGATGGTTTCCTTATCGTTTCTTTTGGCAGGACCGGTTTGGGCTTCTTTTGGATAGATATGCATAATTTTATCGGTCGTTTCCCTAATCAACGGTTTTAACAATTCAACCGAAAGCTTGTTCGCTTGACACAGATCGAAACCTATTTGAAAGAGATGATTGGCGAAATTATTGACAAACGTCCCTGCCAAATGCAATTTCAATCGCTGCTCAGAATCTAAAAATTGATGATTTTGAGAAAAACTTTCAGCCAACTGAATCAGCAATTCCTTATCTTTGACTGTACCCACTTCCAAAAGCAAGGGAATTTCGGCATACTTGAAAGTGCGATTCTTAGAAAAACTTTGGAAGGGATAAAAAACACCGCGTCTGTGTTTGTCGGAAATCGCCTTTAAATTTGTAGCCCCAGAAGTGTGTAGCACCAAATAATCGCCTTGGGGAATTTGTTCTGAAACCGAGCCAATTGCCTCATCGGAAACGGCTATCAAACAGATATCTGTTGACCCGATTGATGAAAAATCAGAAGATACATTGGCAAACTGTTTAAATTCAGCCAAAGACTTTTTGCTTCTGCCGATCACATTTTTTAACTTGACTTTTTCACTTTTATGCCATGCTTTTGCCAAGTGGAAGGCAATATTGCCGCTGCCGATTATGGTGACTGTTATCATGTTGCGAATTTAGGTTTTAACCCAACAATACCGAAATCTATACAGTAAATATTTGAAATCTTTCATGATTTATTACCATAAATATTCGCCATATAAATTGTAAATTTGTGCATCTTATTAAAACTATCACGATGATACTTAGGAAAATCTCTCAAATTCTTTTTTCAACTCGACTCACCGCTATTCTTTTCCTGGTTTTCGCCATTTCTATGGCTGCCGGAACTTTTATAGAAGATGCTTACAACACGGTTACCGCCCGCGCTTTGATATACAACAGTTGGTGGTTTGAAGCCATCATGGGGTTTTTCTTGATAAACTTTATCGGAAATATCGACAAATACAGACTCTTAAGAAAAGAAAAATGGGCAACTTTGACACTGCATTTGGCATTTATTCTCATCATATTGGGTGCTTTTGTCACCCGCTATTTCAGCTTTGAAGGCATGATGCCTATACGGGAAGGAAGCACCGAAAATGTTTTTTATTCCGACAATACTTTTTTGACTGTTTACATCGATGGAAAAATCAATGGCGAACCTAAAAGACGCATTGTTCCCAAAGAAAAATTATTGCTTTCTACAGAAGCTGACAATCATTTTAAAATCAAAACGGACTATGACGGTAAGCCGGTAACCATCGAATATGTGGACTTTGTCATGGGCGCTAAAGAAGCCTTTAAACCCGACGAAAAAGGACCGCTGACACTCAAAATTGTCGGTACGGGAAATTCCGGAAAAGAGGAAGTTTATATCAAAGAAGGTGAAGTCAAACTCATCGCCAACATGCTTTTTACCTTAAATAATGTAATGGACGGTGCGATTAACATTACTTACAAAGATGGTAATTACGAGATTTTGAGCCCATTCCCGGGTGGATACATGCGCATGGCAGATCAGGCAACCGGCGTATTGATTCAAGACAGCATTCAACCCTTGATGCTTCGGTCATTGTACAATGTTGGTAATGTTCAATTTGTACTTCCGGAATTGGCTGCCAATGGCAATGTCTATTTAGAATCATCAAACAATCCGAAAGGAACAGAAGACGATGCTTTGGTGGTTGACGTTACCGCGGAAGGCAAAACCGAGCGCGTGACTTTGATGGGCGCAAAAGGTGTTGTCAAACAACCCAACTCGATCAAAATAGGTGATTTAGACATCAACCTGCACTACGGATCGGTTCAATATCAATTGCCTTTCTCCATCAAACTCAACGACTTTATCGCAACAAAATATCCCGGCACAGAAAAAGGTTATTCTTCCTACGAAAGCCAAGTTACCGTGCTTGATCGAGCAGAAAAATTTGATTATAGAATCTATATGAACCATGTTTTGGATAGAAAAGGCTATCGTTTTTTCCAATCTTCTTTTGATCAAGATGAGTTGGGAACGGTACTTTCTGTCAACCATGACTTTTGGGGAACTTGGATTACCTATATCGGTTATTTTTTACTCTACTTCGGTCTGATGGCAATACTTTTTGATAAAAACACACGCTTCTCAAAACTTGAAAAGATGCTGGCGGAAATTAAAGTCCAAAAAGCCGGGTTGTCTGTACTGTTATTTTTCTTTTCAGTCGGAATTTTCGCACAAACGAGTGAAACTGACACGCTAAAACAAAGTCAAACACAAGTACAACCTCAGACAGAAGCACCTTCGCTGGAAGACCACGCTAAATCTTTGCGAATTTTAGACTCACTGCTCAAAGCAACAGCCGTTGACGAAAAGCACGCAGAACTGTTTGGCAGTTTGGTTATCCAAGATGCAGGCGGTCGAATGAAACCCGCCAATACTTTTGCCTCAGAATTACTTCGGAAAGTCAGTAAAAGTGACACTTACAATGGCATGACAGCCGACCAAGTGATGTTGTCAATGGTTGAAAATCCCTTTTTGTGGTACAACACGCCAATTATTTACTTGAAAAGAGGAAACGACAGCATTCGTAAGATTGCCGGAGTCGGCTTAGATGCCAAATTTGCCGCTTTGGTCAATTTCTTTGATGCCGAAGGAAACTATAAATTGTCTAAATATCTCGATGAAGCTTCCCGCGCAAAAGTTCCCAACCAATTTCAAAAAGATTTTTTGGAAACCAACCGCCAAGTCAATCTGCTCTATTCCGCGCTCGAAGGTAGAATTTTCAGATTCTTTCCGATTCCAAAAGACGAAAACAACAAATGGATTTCATCCTTTGAATTAGGCGAATCGGGCATGACCGGCATGGACTCTACCTATGTCAGCAGTGTGGTTGATGTATTCCTTCAAGAAATAAGAGAAGCCAAAGTTTCCGGAAACTATGAAAACGCTGAAAAAATTCTGCAGAGTATCGGTCAATACCAAAAGAAATTTGGGGCAAATGTTTTGCCATCCGAGCGACACGTGAAGGTGGAAGTGATGTACAACAAATACGACATTTTCAAAAAATTATTTAGTTACTACATGTACGCCGGCACATTGATGTTTATCTTACTGATTGTACAAATTTTTAGAGACAGCAAATCCTTGCGAATCTCCATCAATGTGTTCAAATACCTCATCATCGCACTTTTTGCTTTACACACCCTCGGGTTGGTTGCGCGATGGTACGTATCTGGTCATGCGCCTTGGAGTGATGCCTACGAATCGATGATTTATGTCGCTTGGGCAACCATGTTTTTCGGAATTGCCTTTGGAAGAAAATCAAACCTGACAATGGCCTCCACCACCTTTGTCGCTTCGATGATACTGATGGTCGCACATTGGAACTGGATGGATCCTGCCATTGCCAACCTGCAGCCTGTTTTGGATTCCTATTGGTTGATGATACACGTGGCAGTCATCGTGGGAAGCTACGGGCCTTTCACACTTGGCATGATACTCGGGCTTGTTTCCCTGTTTTTGATTATCGCAACAACAGAGAAGAACAAACAAAAAATGGAGTTAAACCTGAAAGAGCTTACGACCGTCACGGAAATGTCACTCACTGTCGGATTGGTTATGCTCACCATCGGGAATTTCTTGGGCGGACAATGGGCCAACGAAAGTTGGGGACGTTACTGGGGTTGGGATCCGAAAGAAACTTGGGCACTGATCAGCATCATGATTTATGCGTTTGTCATTCACATGCGATTGGTTCCGGGATTAAGAGGTAAGTTTGCCTTCAACTTTGCGGCTGTTGCTGCCTTTGCGTCCATCATGATGACCTATTTTGGTGTTAATTTTTATCTGTCCGGTCTACACAGTTATGCCAGTGGAGACAAAGTGGTTACACCAATATTTGTTTATTATTCTGTTGCTGCTTTTGCGGTAATAAGTTCAATAGCCTATTGGAGATACCGAAAACATTATATCTCAAATTAACAATTCTTAAAATTATGATATAAAGACTCGGAAATCTCCGAGTCTTTTCTTTTTAAATGAAATCGCCATTAACTACAAGTTTGCGCAAGCAAACAACGATAAATAAAATGTGATAACATATCCGCCTGACGGCAGACAGGTATGGCCACTTAAAAAATAAATTTCACATTTATGAATACAATAATCTGACACATCTTCAACTTTATGACAGCTTGTCGGTAAATGTTAATAAAAACATATTTTGACTAAACACTTAAAATTCAGATATAAAAACTATTTTCTTAGAATTGGATAAAATCGGTTAGTTACTTCCGATTCAAAGATCTAAAACCATCTTGTTTATTACCTTTAACAAACTGCATATCTGATATTTACACCTAAACCACACACACGAAAAACGCTATGAGACGTTTTTGTTTCCTACCGCATAATTAAGTCTCAAAAAGTTGATTTGCGCGCTTATCATTTCAAAATATTGCAAGCAAAAATCATATTAAAAATAAAAAAAGCACTTCCTGCACGGTCTTTGCGCCCTTCCTACCATAAATTAACGTGAGATCGAAATAAGAAAAACAAACTTTCTAATCAAATTAAACACAAATTACTGTAATTCTATGATTTTCAAAAATAGACATCTGCGTTCATTCGCGGAATCAGCGGGGAAACTCTTTAAAAATCTCCCACGGATAACGCAGACCAGCGCAGACGGCAATGAGTCAAACTCAAACCACTTTAAACCAAATTATTATATATCGAACTCACGTTAAATTAAATATAAATTTAAAAACAGAAAAATGAAAGTACTGGTAATTGGCGGTGGAAATATGGGAATGACTTATGCGGAAGGCATGTCTTCCTCACCCTTGCTCAACCGAAAAAAATTAATGATTTATGACAACTCACCTGAGAAAGTTCAATTGTTAAAAAACAACAAGTCCTTTCAAGTTTTTGATCGGTTAGACCAATGTTTGCCAAATGCAGATGTGGTTTTCTTGGTTGTCAAACCCTTCCACTGCGAAGATTTATTTGAAATAATGAAGCCGATGTGCAACAAAGAGCAAGTTTTTGTTTCGCTCATGGCCGGTGTCACCATAGCACAAATCCAAGAAAGCTTGAACATCAATAAAGTGATACGAGCCATGCCCAATCTTCCAGCACAAGTTGGAAAAGGCGTTACATCGTTTACCGAATCTGAAACCATCTCTCGGTTGGAATTACTCATGATTAGAAACCTCTTAGATACCACCGGTGTGTCAATTCATGTGCAAAATGAAAATTTCATCGATGCATCCACCGGGATTTCGGGAAGCGGCCCTGCTTATATCTTCTATTTTATGCAATCGATGACGGAAGCGGCGCTTAAAATGGGGTTTTCACAAATCGATTCTAAAATATTGGTTTCAAACACTTTTGAAGGCGCCATCACCCTTTTTAACGAAAATGATTTTTCACCAGAAGTTTGGATGCAAAAAGTCGCATCGAAAGGTGGCACCACGCAAGCAGCCTTAGATTCTTTGGAAGA
This sequence comes from Flavobacteriaceae bacterium, assembly GCA_034367065.1. Taxonomy (GTDB): domain Bacteria; phylum Bacteroidota; class Bacteroidia; order Flavobacteriales; family Flavobacteriaceae; genus UM-FILTER-40-17. Next base: position 29,147 of record JAXMLV010000046.1, on the reverse strand, counting down.
CAACAATGTAAAAGAACTTATAAAAGAAGCCGCATTTGCAGCATTTGACAGAGCAGTTGAATTAGGAAAAGAATAAATTATGAAATCGCCATTAACAACATGTTTGCACAAGCAAACACCGATAAATAAAAAGCGATAACATATTTGACCGCTGAAAAATAAATTTTACATATATGAAAGAGAAAAGAAGAATAGTTATCAAGGTTGGAACGCATGTAATTACCAACAACGATGACCGCATCGTACATCCCATCTTAAAAAATTTAGTGTCACAAATAGCGAAACTCTATGAAAATGATATCATCACCGTACTGGTATCTTCAGGTTCGGTTATCGCCGGAAAGGAAATCATCGGCGAGTGCAACATCGCTGAAAAATCTACACGACGACAAGTTTATTCTGCAGTCGGACAACCGCGCATGATGCGTCATTACTATACGCTCTTTCGGGATTGGGGTTTGCGCTGCGCACAAGTGCTCGCTACCAAAAAAGATTTCAGCCCGGGAAACCACCGAAAAAACATGGTCAATTGTTATGAAGGTTTGCTAAGTGAAGGAATTATACCTGTGGCAAACGAAGATGACACCGTATCGCTCACCATGTCCATGTTTTCTGACAACGACGAACTTGCGGGTTTGGTCGCCGAACTCATTCATGCAGATACTTTAATTATACTGACCGATGCCGAAGGTCTTTATACTGGACATCCGGATGACGAAAATTCGATATTAATCAATCACGTGAAATGTGACGAAGATGTAGAAAAATATGTCCAAAAAAACCAAAAAGGCGAAACACAGGGTCGCGGCGGAATGAAATCGAAATTGAGCATTGCCAAAAAAGCCGCCGCTAAAAATATTACAACCTACATAGCCAATGGTAAAAGAGAAAATGTGATTATCGACATCATGGAAGGTAAAAAAATAGGTACTAAATTTACAGCCTGAATTATTAGAATTTAATCGACAATTTAAAGACATGATTTTATTAAATACAACTAAAAAAAACAAGGTTATAACTTCGATGATGGACATTCTCAACAAGAGAAGAATCGAAATTATCGAAGCCAACAAGTCCGATTTAGATGAATTCAATCTCAAAGACAGAGCCATGTACGACCGATTGATTGTCAATGACAAAAAAATTGACGAGATGATTCAGGCCTTACGCGAAGTCCATAATCAGGAAGACCCTGTTGGAAAAATTAAATCTGAAATAACCCTCGAAAACGGTCTTAAAATCACCAACAAAACTGCCCCATTTGGCACCATTCTCATCATTTACGAATCGCGTCCGGATGTAACCATCGAAGCCGCTGTCTTGGCTTTTAAAGCCAATAGTAAAATTCTTCTGAAAGGTGGAAAAGAAGCTAAGTTCAGCAATAAAATATTGGTAGATTGTTGGCATGAAGCACTGAAAGATAACAACCTAGAAACAGACTGGATTCGTTTACTCGAACTCAACCGTGAACAAACCCAAGCTTACTTACAAAATCCGCTCGAAAAAATTGACTTAATCGTTCCGCGGGGTGGTGAAAAACTCATCGCGTTTGTCAAGCAACACGCCACCTGCGCCGTATTGGTCAGCGGACGTGGAAACAATTTCCTCTACATCGACAAAGAAGCCGACTGGGAACAAAGTAAAAAAGTTATATTGAATGCGAAAACTCAAAAAATTTCGGGTTGCAACGCATTAGACAAAATATTGATAAACAACAACATTCCCGATTTTGAACCGAAAGTAGCCGAATTGGTGAATCTGCTAAATGCAGAACGTGTTGAGGTTTGGGTCGATGCCAATCTCCACAAAATCGTTCCCGATGAAAAAATTATCAAAGACGAAAACATTTGGTTTGAAGAATTTTTAGCGATGAAAATTTGCATAGGCGAAGTAGATGCTACAAAAGAAGCAATTGAAGTGATTAATCACTACTCCGGCGGCCATTCTGCCGCTATCATGACAATAAATCAATCGACTGCGCAAACTTTTATGGAGCAAGTGGACTGCGCGGCTGTCTATCACAACGCCTCCACACGCTTCACAGACGGCGGGCAAATGGGTGTCGGGGCAGAAATGGCCATCAGCACAGACAAACTCCATCACCGCGGGCCTTTGGGATTGGAGCAATTGGTGACCAACAAATATTATGTATTGGGTAATGGACAAATCAGAAACTAAACCTTGAACAATCGCATTCGTTTCGTCAGAAATTTTAAATTTTTAAAATCTATCTGCCCAAAGCAAAATATTTAAATCCAATACTTATTAACTCGCTATCTGTCAACAAGTTTCTGCCGTCAAAAACGAAAGCAGGCTTTTTCATCAAACTGTATATTTTTTCCCAATCGTACGTTTTAAATGCGTCCCATTCAGTCATTATCAATACCGCATGCGCGCCTTTGACGGCTTCATAAGGATCTGTAACCACTTTCAGCAGCTCAATGTTTTCCTCATTGCTTCTCGTGCCCAAATATGCTAAATCTTGATACGTTTGCTTGGCTGTAACTTTTGGGTCATAAACCGAAAGCTGCGCGTACTCGTTCAGCAAATAATCCGAAACGTATATCGCTGCCGATTCTCGGGTATCATTGGTGTCTTTTTTAAAAGCCCAACCCAAAATCGCAATTTTTTTCCCGGAAACCGTGTTGTACAATGATGAAATTACTTTTTCTGAAAAGCGCCTTTTTTGGTAATCATTCATGATGATGACTTGCTCCCAATAATCAGCTACTTCATTCAATCCGTAAGTGCGGGAAATATAAACCAAATTCAAAATGTCTTTTTGAAAGCAAGAGCCGCCAAAACCAACCGAAGCTTTCAAAAATTTAGACCCGATTCGGCTGTCTGTACCAATGGCTTTAGCAACTTCTTCGATCTTGGCTTCTGTGACTTCACACAAGGCAGTCAGTGAGTTGATGGATGAAACCCGTTGTGCCAAAAATGCATTTGCGGTCAGTTTGGAAAGTTCAGACGACCACAAGTTGGTTGTCAAAATCTTATCTCTGTCGATCCACGATGCATAAATATCGACCAAAGCATCAACAGCCTTCAATCCGGATGCAGTTTGGTCACCACCAATCAATACCCTGTCGGGATTTAACAAATCATTTATGGCAGTGCCTTCAGCCAAAAACTCGGGATTGGACAAAATTTCAAAATTGATTCCGTTGCCGGTATGTTTTAATATGCTTTTGATGGTAACCGCCGTACGCACAGGTAAAGTAGATTTCTCGACGACAATTTTGTCGTTTTTTGCTATTTTGGCGATGTTGCGCGCGCACAATTCCACGTATTTCAAATCAGCTGCCATACCTTTTCCTTTTCCGTAGGTTTTGGTGGGTGTATTGACCGATATAAAAATCATCTGTGCCTCGTCAATGGCTTTGTCCACATCGGTTGAAAAAAATAGATTTCTTCCGCGAGCTTCTGCAACAACTTCTTTGAGTCCGGGTTCATAGATTGGCAGATTGTCCAAATTGTCATCGTTCCAAGCATCGATTCGTGCTTGATTAATATCAACAATTGTCACTTGAATATCCGGGCATTTTTTGGCGATGACTGCCATGGTTGGTCCGCCTACGTAACCTGCGCCAATGCAACAAATCTTGGTTATTTTCATTGTGAATTTTAATTTTTAATTGACTGATATCACCCATCGCACCCAGGTAAAACAAGAATAGTTTCAAGGGTAAAATGAAGTAAAATATTGATTTATGAAATCACTGCGTTATCTTTGTTGAATTCTTTATTAGATGCCGACAAATATACAATTTTGAATAAGATTTTCTCTGATTTACCTCGAATCTGTTGGGTAAAATAACATAACAACATGTGGCTCAATACCCTCTTTAGTAAACTGTTTAATCCCAAAAAGAAAAAAACAATTGACCGTTTTGTAATCATTGACACCGAAACCACCGGATTAGATATAAAAAAAGATAAAATTCTGTCAATTGGAGCCGTTGTCGTTGAGCAAAATCACGTCAACATCAACGAACGATTTGAATGTTTCATCGAGCAAGCATACTTTAATTTCGCATCGGTTCGCATTCATGGCATAATGAGACACAGCGATCAAACAAAAATATCGGAAAAAGATGCCATCGAACAGTTTTTAGCGTTTGTAAAAGACGACATTATTGTTGGACATCATGTTTGCTTTGACATCCGGATGATTGACAAAGCGTTGGTCGAGCAGGGTTATAAGAAATTAAAAAACAAGGTTTTAGACACCGGATATCTCTATCGAAAATTAAAACCATTTTCCGGCTATCCTCATCAGGCAAAACAACTGAGTTTAGACGATTTGTGCGAAGATTTGCAAATTTCAAAAAAAGATCGCCATACTGCTTCGGGCGATGCAATGATTACGGCTTTGGCTTTTATGAAAATAAAGAAAAAACTTTTGAACGAGAATATTCACAGTTTAAATCGATATGTGTACCGATGTTAGTCCTTGTTGATAAAATAACGTGAGTTCGATATTTAATAATCTGGTTTAAAGCAGTTTGAGTTTGACTCATTGATATCTGCGCTGATCTGCGTTATTCGCGGGAGACTTTTAAAGAATTTTCCCGCTGATTCCGCAAATGTACGCAGATGACTACTTTTTGAAAATCAATGAATTACAGTAATTTGTGTTTAATTTGATTGGAAAGTTTGTTTTTCTTAATTCGAACTCGCATTAAAATAAATTTGAAACAATGCGGATTATAAAGCAAACTTGTAGGTTTTGAGGCAACGCTCTCTTGCTTCTTTATGGTCAACCATGGGTTTTGAATAAGTCAAGTCATCAAAATCCGTTACCCATTTTCGGATGTATTTGTAATCAGCATCAAATTTTTTGACTTGTTCCGACGGATTGAATATTCGGAAATAAGGTGCTGCATCTACGCCACAACCTGCCACCCATTGCCAATTACCCACGTTGCTCGACAGTTCGTAATCAAGCAGTTTCTCAGCAAAATACGCCTCGCCCCATCGCCAATCTATCAACAAATGTTTGCATAAAAAACTACCAACAACCATGCGAACCCGATTGTGCATCCAGCCGGTTTGATTGAGCTGTCGCATTCCCGCATCGACCAACGGATAGCCGGTTTCACCCTTTTTCCAACGTTCAAACTCGTCTGCATTGTTTCTCCATTCAATCCGGTCATAATTGGGTTTGAAACTCCGTATAGTCGTTTCCGGAAAATGCCAAAGTATCTGCATAAAAAACTCACGCCAAATGAGCTCATGGAGAAAAGTTTCATTTTTTATCGCCGTTGCTTCTTTGACAATTTGGCGAATACTGACCGTTCCAAATCGCAAATGCACTCCTAAAAATGAAGTCCCGATTGTCGCCGGAAAATTGCGTGTTGCTTCGTAATCGATCATCAATCTTGCTGATAAATTGGGCGAATGGACTTCGATTTCAGACTTGCTGAAACCAATCGATTGCAAGGATGGAAAATTTTCTTGTGGATTCTTAATCAGGTTTTTCAAACCATTTTCCGAAGGGTAGTTTTTGATTTTCTCTTCCGAAAAAGCAGCTTTCCACTTCTTCATAAAAGGGGTGTAAACCAAATAAGGCAAACCATCCTCTTTGACAATTTCAGCTTGCTCAAATATGACTTGATCTTTGTATGTATTGAAACCTATTCCTTTGGATTTTAGCAAATCGCCGATTTGTTTATCTCTTTCCAAAGCATACGGCTCGTAATCTCGATTGGTGTAAACTGCAGATATTTCGTATTCTTGAATGATATTCTCAAACACTTCTATCGGTTTTCCCTGCAATATTTTTAAACCACTTCCAACTTTTAAAAACTGTCGGTGAATGGCTTCCAAAGATTGATGAATAAAAGAAATCCGCGCATCCGTTTTAGTTAGATTTTCTAAAATATCCGTATCGAAAATAAAAATGGGAAGAACGTTCTCAGTTTGATTCAAAGCATGAAAAAATCCGGTGTTGTCAAAGATTCGCAAATCGCGCCGAAACCAAAATATGTTTATTTTTTGCAGTTGATTCATCAAGAGACATTTAAGGTACTCATGCCACCATCTATACCGAAAATTTGTCCCGTCACCCACGAAGACTTTTCACTCAACAGAAAAACAGCCATTTGCGCGATGTCTTCCGCCGAACCCACTCTTTTGAGCGGATGCCGCAAAGCTGCTTTTTCTTTTTTCTCTTCATTTGATAAAAATTTATTTGACAGTGGCGTTTCTGTCAAAGACGGCGCAATTACGTTCATCCTGATTTGTGGCGCGTGTTCAGCTGCAAAAGCTTTGGCGAAACCCTCGACAGCTCCTTTTGCCGCAGCCACACTTGTGTGAAACGGCATACCCAACTGAACGGCCACTGTACTGAAAAGCAAAATTGATGCCTGCGGAGACTTTTTCAAATTTGGCAAGACCAACTGAAGAATCTTAATCATATCGATAAAATTCACTCTCAAATCATCTTCAAAAACTTCAGGTTTGATACCGCGAAAAGGGCGGAGGTTGATGCTGCCCGGGCAATAGACAAAACCATCCAATGTTTCGGGAATTTGTGAAACTTCAAAAACATCCTTTGAAGCGTCAAAAGAAATGTGCTTGACTGAAAAATCTTCTGAATTTTGAAAAGTTCGTGAAGCGACAAACAAATTTTCATTTCCATTCAAGAGCCGAATAATTTCCAATCCAATGCCGTAAGAACCTCCGATTAATAAAATATTTTTTTTCATTCCCTATTTATTAAAATCGCCAAAGCGTTCGATGAGTTTTTTTCTTCTGAATTCGAAAATAGTTTCTAATTTCTTGCGCACAAACAACGCATGTGCAATTGTCCCCAAAATCCCGAAAGGCAATTTGTAATGAACGAGGTCTTCCATCTCAACGCCACCGTCTATACTTTTTAAAAAATGCTTGTGATGCCAAAGCTTGTAAGGCCCAAAACGCTGCTCATCAACAAAAAACTGTTTGTCAACGACCTGTGTGATTTCCGTTACCCATTGCGTTTTGATACCTTTCACGGGCGACACCAAATAATGTATAATTTGTCCCGGATACATCGGCCGATCGGCGCCGGAAAGAATGTGAAAGCCCATTTCGGGCGGTGTGATAATTTTTAAATTTTTTGGATCGGAAAGGAAATCCCATGCCTTTTCTAAGGAAATAGGCACTTTTTGCTTGGCTTGAAGTTGATACAAGGACATTTATCTTTTTGGGTACAAAGATATCATTTTGTTTAATATTATTTCTATTTAATTAAACAATAAAACCTAACAAGTTATCACCCAAACAACACATAAGAAACACCCAAAGTCAAAATCACATTAAAGGTTTGTGCAATCAAGAAAGCGCGCAAGGGTTTGCGGTTTTCATAGGAAAACAAATCGCTGAACTTGGTTTCCAAACCGATGCTGATAAAAGCAAGTGCAAACCAAAAATCTCTCAATTCTTTCAGACCCCCTTTGATTTCCGTGATAGTCACATCGCTGAAAACAAAAGAAAATAACAAGGAGGCAATCATAAAACCGAGGACAAATTTCGGGAAACGCTCCCAAATAACACCCAAAGTCGGTTTTTCAGGAATCCCATCCACTTTAGACTGATTGGTATAAGTCCAATAGACTGAGATTGCAAAAGCGGCAATTCCCAACAACACATTTTGAGAAAACTTGACAATCGTACTGATTTTTAAGGCAGTTTCTCCGGCCAAAGTGCCTGAAGCTACCACTGCACCGGAAGTATCAATCGTTCCGCCGAGCCAAGCTCCCGTCACCTCATCAGAAAGACCCATGTATTCTGCCAAATACGGCATGCCAATCATCATCGGTATGGCAACAATTAGCACCAATGAAATGGTATAAGACAGTTTTTTTGGATCGCCTTTGATGGCACCTGCGGTAGCAATGGCTGCCGAAACCCCGCAAATGGAAACCGCACTGGCCAACATCATGGTCATTTCGTTGTCAACTTTGAGTTTTTTGCAAACCCAATAGGCAAAATACCAAACGGAAATAACGACAATCAACGCCTGCGCCAATCCCAAACCGCCAGCTTTGAGAATGTCTCCGAAAATGATGCCTGTTCCCAACAATACCAAACCGATTTTTACAAAAAATTCGGTCGAAAGTGCCTTTTGTAGCCAATCGGGAACCCTAAATAAATTGCTGATGAGCAATCCTATCAGCAAGCTGATGATAACCACTTCCAATTTCAAATAAGAAACCACACCACTTCCGGTGATGATAAGCGCCAAGGCGGTCAACAGATAAATAACGGGAAACCCAATAGCAATATGCTTGATTGGTTTCCCAGTCATAACAAAACCGATAATTGCGGCGGCATAGACAAAGATAAATTGCAATATAAATTTTGAAAGATTGGCAACTGACAAAATATTTTGAGACAAGTCTGCCCACGTTTCCCATTTGGTATCCGGCGAACTGAAAGACAGTCCGAAAACTGCCAAAAAAATAATGCCCAAACCGATGACGTTGACCGTCCAATCTTCGTTTAAAAGTGCTTTTCTTTTTTCCATTTTGGTTATTGGTTATATGTTATTCGTTATACGCAAAAATCGTTTCCATAGACAAACTCTGGATGACAATCAAAAATCGTTATTGTTCCAATCCCTGACTACTCTCGCACCTTCATCTACCGAAACTTTATAAGCATTGGCATCCATATTTTTCAATGCCTCAATAACTGCCTCTTTTCTTTCTTTCGGGCACAGGGCCACAATGCATCCTCCGCCGCCCGACCCGACTATTTTGGCTCCAAAAGCTCCGGCCTGCAATGCAACCCTAATCATCTTGTCTATTTTCGGGACAGTTACGCCCAATTTATCGCGTAAAATATTGTGATGTTGGGTCATCAACTTACCGATTTTCTCCAAATCGGGATAACTTCGTCTCAACTCCTCAACAGCCAGCCGTGTGATGTGGTGGTTCTCAACTGCTGCCAAAAAATAAGGTTTCAAATTATCCGGAACGGCTTCTACAAATTTGTCTGCTTCTTTAAGCGCGCAATTTTGGATGCTAAAACCCGGATACGCTATCCGGACCCAATCAATGCTCTCCAAAGCCAATGTCCTGAGTTCGCTCAAAACACCCAAAGTTTCTTTCGGTATGCCCGATTCTCCGATAACCAATCCTTTCAGGCTGTTTGAGAGCGTTTCAACCCTAACCGGTTGACACGTATCAATCAGCAACACGTTGCCTAAGCTGATGGTGTACTGATCCATCAATCCGCCGGGCTCGTTGTATTCCAATACCTCAGCCTCGTAGGTTTGACGGGCAATTTGTTCCGAACTCACTGTTTTTCCATTCCCAAAAGCTTCGTGCAGAAAAAGCACCCAGGCCGCAACCAAAGCCGACGAACTCGAAAGACCGGCATTGATGGGAATATTTCCCGAAATTGAAATGTCATAACCCCGGTTTGGCATAACCCCGTTTCGCTTTAACACGCGCAAAACTGACAGAAAATAATCCCTCATATCGGCAGAAACCTCATCAACCGAATAATTGATGGTTCTTTCGATTTCCAAATCGGGCATCAAAATATGAAACACTTCCCGATTGTTTGGAGTTGCCCTCAGCCGGATGTACCTGTCGATGGCACAAGCTATCACAGGTAATTCCAAATAATCTTGGTGGTCGCCAAAGAGGCATATCCTACCGGGTGAAAGAATCGAAATGGTGTGGTTTGGAGTCGTAGTTGTCAAATGCTAATCAATTAAAAAGTGTCTTTCATCCAGTTATACGGTTTGCGGTTGATCCAAAGTCCGCGGGTGAAATCGGGGAAATCTTGCGGTGCACCGTTGTTTTCAATAGATAGTTCAGACAGCGGCGTGATGGCGCTCCATGCGGCTGCGTCATAGGCATCCAAAGGCGGCACAATGTTTTGTTTGGCCGATTCAACAAAGGCATTCAACACAAAAAAATCCATGCCGCCGTGTCCCGAATCAGCTGCATATTCGCCGTATTTCTGCCAAAGCGGATGGTCGTATTTTTTAAGCCAATCGGTTTCTTCATCCCATTGGTGCGGTTTGGATTGTCCTTCTATGTAGATTCGGTTGCCGTCCACTTCCCAAAGCCCGTTGGTTCCTTGCACCCGGAAGCCGAGCGAATAAGGCCTGGGCAAATTGGTGTCATGCGTGACGATGATGGTTTCGCCCAAGGCAGTCTCGATAGTGGTGGTGACGATGTCGCCCAACTTAAATTTAACCTTCGCGTTCGGGTGATTCTCACCGCCTACCTCCACAATGTAGTTGTGCAAGCCTCTGCTTTTGGTGGCATGCGAGGTCAACGACAAAAAACGATTTCCCCGGTTGATGTTGTCCATCACCGCAATCGGTCCAACGCCGTGGGTGGGATAGACATCTGCATTTTGGTAAACGGAATGATGGGTGCGCCATTTGGATTCGGAGATTCCGTTTTCGCCAAACTCGGCTCCCCTTCCGTAAGGTGTTTTGCCGTCGTTGAGTTTCACCCCACGCAAATCGTGTTGATAGCCACAACGAAAATGCACCAACTCGCCAAAAACATTTTGACGAACCATGTTCAACACGGCCATCACATCCCGGCGGTAGTTGACGTTTTCGAGTATCATCAGGTGGGAGCCGGTCTGCTCGTGTGTGTTGACCAAGTCCCAACATTCTTCCATGGTGTTGGCTGCCGAGACTTCTACTCCGGTATATTTTCCGGCCAACATCGCATCTTTTGCCATGCGTGTATGCCATAGCCAAGGTGTTGAGATGATGACGGCATCGACTTCTTTTAGTTGGAGCAGATTGCGATAATCCAAATCGTTTTTTCCAAAAACTTGCGGTTTTGGATAAGCTGCTTTTTTGATGGTATCGAGCGCAAGGTCTGTTCGGGTGGAATCGATGTCGCAAATGGCTGTGACCAATATGTCTTTTCGCAACAACAGATTTTCCAAATGATTCGTGCCGCGCAGTCCGACTCCTATCAAGCCTACTTTGAGTTTGTCGATGTTATTTGAAGTAGTCATGCCAAATGCCGTATTCGGCATCAACCCGATACCGACTCCGGCAAGCGTGGTATTTTGGATGAATGTTCTTCGGGAGGAATCTGGAAGTGTCATGTTTATGCAATTAAATGGTTTGGTTGCATAACAAAAATAGGGAGAGTTTTTAAATATGATGTTTTTTGAAGTGTAATTTTTCAGAAAGCCGCCAAGATTTCTTCCTGAACAAAAATTCCGCTGAGAATTTTATTCAGTTGATCGTTTTCAATTAGAAAAGCATCGTGTCCGTGAATGGACTGAATTTGATGATAATACACGTTTTTGTGCAGTTTGTTCAGGCAGGTAAATGTCTTCCGGTTTTCATCGGGTGTAAAAAACAAATCGGTATCAACCGAAATGATGTGAATATGCGATTGAATCGGCTCGACAACCGTTTCGAAACAGGCTCTTCCCCGAGTTATATTGATGGAAGACAATTGGTAGTTCAGTGCTTTGTAGGCTTGGAGTGTAAATCGATTTGTAAGTTTTTCACCATGGTGCAAAAGCCAACTTTCGACATTATGAATTCCCAAATCTTCGTTGAGTGTGCGGTTAAATTTATGCCGAAGCGATTGCGGTGTTCGGTACAAGGTCATGGCATGAATCCGGGCATCTTCAATTGGATGTGAAGAATGATTGAGTATCAAATCTTGAATTTGGGTGTTCGCAAGCAACCAATCGGTCGCTTTCCAATCGGAAGCAATCGGTATCAGGTTTTGGACGAATGTGGGTGCATGCGTTGCAAGTTCCCAAATGATTCCGCCTCCCACCGAACCGCCGATGGCTGCGAAAAGTTTAGTGACACCCAATTTTTGCAAGGCATCGTGAAACAAAATCGCCACATCTCTTGCCGTCAATGATTTGTAATCTTCCAAAAAACTTTCTGGTTTTCCACTGTATCCGTTGCCGGGTATGTTAAATGCAACAACGCTAAATTTTTCGGTATCAATCACTTTTTGATAGCCCACAACTTGGTTCCACCAACCTTGATCTCCGGTAACGGTCGAATTTCCGGTCAGTGCATGAACCACCAAAACCACCGGTTTGGTATCTAATGAATGACCAAAAACTTCATAAGTCAAAGTTAAACTCGGGAAATGAACATTTTTCTCCGAGACAAAATCATCTATCGTAACTTCTGCAAGTGCTTTCATAAATTTTTAAATAAAAAAGAGGCTGTTCAGGTATTTATCAGGAAGTGAAGAACATTACAAACCGTCACAGCCTCTTAACAAACAAACCAAACAAACTTAAACACAATATTTTTCGAGAACTTTTCTTTTCAAACTCAAGGAGATTGGTGTTGAAGTCCCAAGTGTATCTTTTACCGGGCAACGGGTTTCGATGATGCTCAACCATTTGGTCAGTTTTTCATCGGAAGCATCCGTCACCGCTTTTATGTTTACAAAAATAGACAGAAATCCTGCACGCTCGAGTGTAAATTTTCCCAACAATTTATCGGTGTTTAACGTCCCAGACACATCGATGCACAGATTGCTCACTTTGATTTGGAGTTCATCGGCAACCAAATGCGCAACGACATTGATACAGCCTGCCAATCCGGCCAGTATGTATTCGACGGGACTGGGTGCTTCGTTTCTCCCACCAAAGGACTCAGGTTTGTCCACTAAAATATTAAAATCACGGGTGCGTGCGTTGAGTTGGGTTTGGCTCAAACTCTGTCCGGATACGGAAAAGGTTAGGTTACTCATGGCTTAGATAGTTACAGTTTTATGAATTGTTGAAAAGGCTTCTTTCAGGTCAGATTTGAGGTCATCAATGTCTTCCAATCCGACCGACAGCCGGATGAGATCTTTGGTCACGCCGGCACTTAATTGTTGTTCAGCTGTCAGCTGTTGATGTGTGGTGCTGGCAGGATGAATAATCAAAGATTTGGTGTCGCCAATGTTGGCTAAAAGTGAAAATATTTTCACGCCATCGACAACTTTTCTAGCACTTTCGTAACCTTCTTTCAAGCCGAAAGTGACCAAGGCACTTTGTCCTTTTGGAAGGTATTTTTTAGCCAATGCATAATAATTGTTTTTCTCCAGACCCGGGTAATTTACCCACGCAACTTCTTTTTGTTCAGACAGCCATTTGGCAAGTGCCAAGGCATTTTGACTGTGTTTCTCAATGCGGATGGGTAATGTTTCGAGACCTTGTATTATTTGAAAAGCATTGAACGGGCTGATAGCCGCGCCGAGGTCTCTCAATCCTTCGATTCTCACTTTTGCAATGAAGGAAGCTTCTTTCAAGACTTCACTGTACACCAAACCGTGATAACCGGGAGAAGGCTCTGTAAATTCCGGAAATTTGCCGTTGGTCCAATCAAATTTACCCGCATCAATGATAGCGCCTCCCAATGAATTTCCTTGTCCGCCGATAAACTTGGTCAACGAATGCAAGACGATGTCTGCGCCGTATTCGATGGGTCTCAACAAATAAGGCGTTGCAACTGTGTTATCGACAAAAAATGGAATTTTGTGTTTTTGTGCGATTTTCGCTACTGCTTCCACGTCCAAAACATCCAGTTTTGGATTGCCGATTGATTCTGCAAAAATGACGCGGGTATTTTCCCTAACCGCTCTGCCAAAAGATTCAACATCGGAAGAATCGACAAAAGTAGTTTTAATGCCCAATCGCGGAAGTGTGACATTCAACAAATTATAAGTTCCTCCATATAAACTATTTGAGGCGACGATATGATCGCCTGCTCTGAGCAAAGTAAGCAATGCAGTGACTGTTGCGGCAGTCCCCGAAGCAACTGCAACAGCGGCAATTCCACCCTCTAGCGCAGCCAATCGTTGTTCGAGTATATCTACTGTAGGATTGTTGATCCGCGTGTAGATAAATCCGGGTTCGGCAAGCGAAAACAAATCGGCCGCATGTTGGGTGTTGTTAAACACATAAGAAGTTGTTTGATAGATAGGCACCGCACGCGTACCGTGTGTTTCTTTTGTGTTATGACCTGCGTGAAGTGCTTTTGTTGAAAATTTATTTGAACTCATGATGATTTTATTTTTAAAATTGTGATTCATTTCTTTTAACGACATAAAAAAACCGCCGAAATCAGGGGGATTGTCGGCGGTAAATCAAAGTTTACAACAGTGATGTAAAAGCCGCTCAACAATACCCCATGGGCATGCACATACACATCGACATACAACAGTTGACGGAAACAAGGCGGACAATTACTTTCATTTTTAAAACTTTTTTTAATCCATTAAAACACTTAAAAACATTTTTCTTTTTCACTTTGTTACAAAAAAAAACCTCCCGTTTGTCAGGAGGTTTTTTTGAAACTTAGTATATTTATTTTTGCTAAACAACCACGCCCAAAACCTCCGGGAGATTTTGACACACCATACAGCAGTTGATAACAAGTATATTTTTCATTTTGAATAATTATGAAGCAAATGTAGAAAAGGTTTTTGAATAAAAAAATAGTTGGGCAAATTTTAACACTACTAACTTGATAGAGTATCTATTTAATGGTTTTGTTATTTATTATTTAAAAAAATATTCTTCTTAATCGTTTCATAAGTCTATACATCAAATCTTGGTTTGTAGCGTTTGCTTATTGCGCTTTTATCCTTTTTTAATTTTTTTTTAATTTTTTGTGTACTTTCACTTTCGTAATCTACACCTCGAATCTCTTATCATCTTTGGCTGCTAATATAAATTTTAAAACCTTCACAAACAGGACAAAATGGATTTAAGGCGAAACAAAATGAGAACATTCTATAAAACAGCAAGTTAAAATTTTAAAAAAATGACCCCTAAAAAAGTTTTCGTTTCAAATGCATTCCCCCTCAACGGCATCGAACTGTTGAAAACTGCCGGATTTTTAGTATCAATATGGGAAAATAACAAACCCATCAATCAGGATGAATTGATTGAAAAATGTAAGGCTCATCAGATACTGTTTTGCTCATCCAAAGACAAAATTAACAAGCGATTTCTCAACGAATGTGCACATTTGGAAATGATTTCTCAATTTGCAGCGGGCTACGACAACATTGATGTTTCGGAAGCTAACAGATTGGGAATTCCAATTGGATACACCCCAAACGCCATGAATGAAGCAACTGCGGATATAGCCTTTGGATTGATGATAGCGACCGCGCGGAAAATGTTCTTTATGCACAAAACCATTTTAAACGGAGAATGGGGGCATTTTAACCCGACTGCCAATCTCGGAATGGAATTGAAAAACAAAACATTGGGCATTTTCGGCCTTGGACGGATTGGAATAGAGATGGCCAAACGTTGCCGGGGTGCCTACAACATGAAAATCATCTACCACAATCGCAAACCCCTTCAAGAACCGTTGAAAGAATTGGACTTGACCTATGTCGATTTCAACAAACTCTTGGCTGAAAGCGATGTGATTTCCGTTCATTGCCCTTTGCACGCAGACACCATTGGCGTTTTTGATAAAAACGCTTTCCGTCAAATGAAACCTACATCCATTTTTATCAATACGGCACGCGGATTGGTTCACAACGAGCGTGATTTGATTGAAGCTTTACAAAACAGAACCATTTGGGGTGCAGGCTTGGATGTCACGAACCCCGAACCTATGCAACCGGACAACCCACTCCTTCAAATGGAAAATGTTTCGGTTTTACCCCACATCGGCTCTGCAACTTTTGAAGCGAGAGCAGAAATGTCTAAATTGGCTGCTGAAAACATCATTGGTTTTTATAAAAACAAACAGATTCCGCATTTGATAAACCCGGAAGTATTTGATCATAAACCAACACAAAAAATTTAACAACCAACTCCTGTCAATTCTAAATTATGGTATTTATTCCTATTATACTCGGTGTAGTCGCACTCATACTTTTGGTCACTTGGGTCAAATTAGACACTTTCATTTCCTTTATGTTGGTCTGCCTTTTCGTCGGTTTGGCAAGTGGGTTATCAATAACAGACACGGTGAACGCCATTGAAAAAGGAATCGGAAACACCTTGAGTTCTTTGGTAATGATATTGGGTTTTGGAGCGATGTTGGGAAAATTGGTCGCCGAAAGTGGTGCTGCCAACAAAATCACCAACAGTTTGGTCAAAAGTTTTGGACTCAAAAACATACAGTTGGCATTGATTGTTACCGGTTTTATTGTGGGCATACCCATGTTCTATACCGTCGGATTTGTCATTTTAGTGCCTTTGGTCATCGCCATTGCACACAACACCAAATTACCGCTTCTTTACGTAGGTTTACCCATGTTGGCTTCCCTGTCGGTAACGCACGGGTTTTTACCACCGCATCCTGCACCGACCGCTATCGCCGGTATGTATGGTGCCGATTTGGGCTTGACCCTGATTTACGGCATCATCGTGGGAATTCCGGCTATCCTGTCCGCCAAGTTCTTACTATCTGGTACCATGAAAAGAATTCAGCCTGTACTTTTGAAAGATTATGTAGTTGAAACCGATGATCGGTTTACAATTCCTCCGTTGAAGATTTGTTTGACAATTGCTTTGTTGCCGGTGATTTTAATTGGAGGTTCTTCGTTGATAAAACTCTATTTACCTGAAAATATTTTGATAGAAGCCATCGGAAATCCGGCTATCGCGATGCTGATTACTGTCCTAATGGCAATCTATTTTCTCGGTATCCGAACCGGACGCAAAACCACAGAAGTGATGAAAATATTATCGTCGGCAGTCTCGAGTATCGCTGTTGTATTGCTTATCATTGCCGGTGCCGGTGCCTTTAAAGAAGTTATGATAGAAACAAGGATGAGCGAACAAATCGGGCAAGTGCTGGGTAGTTTGGGTTTTTCTCCCATCATTTTGGCCTGGTTGATAGCCGCTTTGATTCGCGTAAGCGTAGGTTCGGCTACAGTAGCTGGACTCACTGCGGCGGGCATCATGATGCCGATGGTTGCTACTTCAGGCGTATCCCCTGAACTTTTGGTGTTGGCAACCGGAGCCGGCAGCATCACACTCTCACACATCAACGATGGCGGGTTTTGGCTCTTTAAAGAATATTTCAATGTCAGCATCAAGGAAACATTGTTGTCCTGGACTTTGATGGAAACGACAATTTCTGTAGTGGGATTAATCGGAATTTTAATACTTAATTTAGTTATTTAGACCTATCGCCGATTGATTTGAATCCAATCATCATCCCAAAAACAGCTGAATTATTCATCAAAAATGGTTGTCGCAAGCAGGACAACTAAAACATCTGCTCCAAAAATTGGATTGAATTTCTTCGCTATACATGGAAGTGATTTGGATTGAATTTATGATCTTATCAGTTTCAAAAAATTAAAAGCATAGCAACTTATTCGACAACATTCAAAAGCTCAAATTATGCACCTCATCATTTAAAATTTAACGAATAAAAACTAAAAAACATTTGTTTAAATAATAACAAACGCTACTTTTGTACACTGAACACGGAGGATAAATTTGTCTGATTGCAACCTCTGATATCTGACTTGATATCAAAAAATGCTAAAGCAGTGATAAACTACTTTGGTTGTCGTCGTCAAAATTCTTCCATTTATTGACAACTTAAAAAGAAAAGTATGCCTTATTTATTCACATCCGAATCTGTTTCGGAAGGACATCCGGACAAAGTAGCCGATCAAATTTCTGACGCATTAATCGATAATTTTTTGGCGTTTGATCCAACTTCTAAAGTTGCTTGTGAGACTTTAGTCACCACAGGCCAAGTGATTTTGGCAGGAGAAGTTAAATCCAACACCTATTTGGATGTTCAACAAATTGCCAGAGATGTTATCAAAAAAATCGGATATACCAAAAGCGAATACATGTTTGAAGCCAACTCTTGCGGTGTGCTTTCGGCCATTCATGAGCAATCGTCTGACATCAACCAAGGTGTAGTGAGAACCAATCCGGAAGATCAAGGTGCGGGAGACCAAGGCATGATGTTCGGATATGCATCCAATGAAACCCAAGATTATATGCCTTTGGCGTTGGACTTATCGCATAAACTTTTGCAAGAACTTGCCGAATTGCGTCGTGAGGACAATGAAATCAAGTATTTGCGACCAGATTCAAAATCGCAAGTGACTTTAGAATACGACGATCAAAACAAACCCTCAAAAATTGTCGCCATCGTCATTTCTACGCAGCACGATGATTTTGATGAAGAAAACAAAATGCTGGCGAAAATAAAAAGCGATGTAATCAATATCTTGATTCCGAGAATTATCGCCAAGTATCCGCAATATGCACACTTGTTCAACGCTGCTATCAAATACCACATCAACCCGACCGGAAAATTTGTCATCGGCGGACCGCATGGCGATACCGGTCTCACCGGGCGAAAAATAATCGTGGACACTTATGGTGGAAAAGGCGCACACGGCGGTGGAGCATTCTCAGGGAAAGACCCGAGCAAAGTAGATAGAAGTGCCGCTTACGCTACCCGTCACATCGCCAAAAATTTGGTTGCTGCCGGAGTCGCGGATGAAATATTGGTGCAAGTTTCTTACGCCATCGGTGTAGCCGAACCCATGGGAATCTACATCAACACCTACGGCACTGCTAAAGTGAAATTGTCGGATGGAGAAATTGCCCAAAAAGTGCAAGAAGTTTTTGATATGCGACCGTATTTTATTGAACAACGCTTGAAACTTCGCAATCCAATCTACAGCGAAACAGCTGCTTACGGGCACATGGGTAGAAAAAATGAACTCGTCACCAAAACATTCAAATCACCCAACGGCGAAGTCAAAACACTCGAAGTAGAACTTTTCACCTGGGAAAAATTGGACTATGTAAATCCATTGAAAAAAGTATTCGGACTTTAAATATTGCTTGTCAAGCACCCAAAAATCCGGCGTTTGTCCGGATTTTTTTTTGAATTTAAACTCTAACTTTGCAAAATGAATTCAACCGAAAAAAAAGACATCCGAAGCATGACCAAAGAATCACTTCAAGATTTTTTTGTGTCTATGGGCGAAAAACCTTTCAGAGGCAATCAGGTGTATGAATGGCTTTGGAAAAAATCGGCTTATGATTTTGAATCGATGACCAATCTTTCTAAACCCGTCCGAGAATTGTTGGAAGAATATTTTGTCATCAACCACATCCGCTTAGATCAGTTTCAAAAAAGTGCAGACGGAACCCTCAAAAATACAGTTAAACTTCACGATGGCTTGGTGGTTGAATCGGTACTGATACCAACCGAAACCCGAACAACCGCTTGCGTTTCCAGTCAAGTTGGTTGCAGTTTAGATTGTAAATTTTGTGCCACGGCAAAACTCAAAAGGATGCGCAATCTGAATCCGGATGAGATCTTTGACCAAGTTGTTACCATCGACCGTCAAAGCAAACTTTACCACAACCGACCGTTGAGCAACATTGTTTTTATGGGCATGGGCGAGCCGTTGATGAACTACAACAATGTGCTGAAAGCCATCGAGAAAATCACTTCACCCGAAGGTTTGGGTATGTCGCCGAAACGCATCACTTTGTCAACCTCCGGCGTGCCGAAAATGATTAAAAAATTAGCCGATGACGGCGTGAAATTCAAATTGGCCGTGTCGCTTCATGCCGCTTTGGATGATGTTCGTACGCGCATCATGCCGTTTAATGAAACTTTCCCACTTGCCGAATTGCGCGAGTCTTTGCAATATTGGTATAAGCTAACCAAAAGCAAAATCACCTTTGAATACATCGTTTGGAAGGACATCAATGACAAGCCAAAAGACATCGATGCGTTGGTGAGTTTTTGCAAATCGGTGCCTTGCAAAGTCAATTTGATTGAATACAACTCCATTGGCGATTCCCATTTTCAACAAGCCGATAACAGCGCGTTGGAAAGTTACCAAAAAGCCTTGGCGAAAATAGGTGTAGTTGCCAAAGTCAGACATTCGCGCGGAAAAGACATTGATGCCGCTTGTGGGCAGTTGGCGAATAAGTCTTGAAATTTTAGCACCTAATGCGAATTAAAGGTTGGTTTTATGAATGATGATGTGTCCAATTTTTTGGAGATTATATAACCTTTAATTCGCATTCCTAATAAACTTCAAATCATCAGAAAATTTTTTAAGACCTGCTCCCCGGCTCGACTGCTTTTTTCGGGATGAAATTGCACACCGTAAAAATTGTCCTTTTGCAAAGCCGACGAATAGGCAGTTTCGTAAAAACTTGTGGCTATGGATTCGCGTGAAATTGGCGCGAAATAACTGTGAACCAAATACATATACTCATTTTCGGGAATTCCTTCAAACAAAGGTGATTTCAAATTAGCAATTTGATTCCAACCGATTTGTGGAACTTTCACGCTGCTTGAAAACTTAATCACTTCCAAATCGAAAATACCCAAACCGGTGGTTGCGCCTTCGGTGGAAGATTTGCACATCAACTGCATGCCGAGGCAAATCCCTAAAACAGGTTGTTTGAGTGTAGGAATCAATCCATCCAAACCACTTTGCCGAAGTTTCTGCATGGCACTACTCGCCTCGCCTACCCCGGGGAAAATGACTTTGTCTGCATCTCTGATTTCATCGGCATCATGGCTCAAAATCGCTTCAAATCCCAAGCGTTTGATGGCAAACTTGATGCTTTGAATGTTTCCGGCTCCGTAGTCGATAAGGATAATTTTCATTGGAAAGTTTTTATACAGCATCCTATATTCACAGGCTTTGCGGCTACAAATTTAAGTGAATTCGGGAAAGACAAGCCAGTATGCACAACTAAAATAACATGCTTTGGTATTTGTTCATTAAAAAGCGCGCTGATAATACTGATTTTTAGGATTTTCGCAGTTTGCATCAACGCCCCCAAGGTATCTAAAAAATTTCATGTTGCTTATAGAAGCCTATTAAACATGAATGGCAATTCTCTTGAATTTAGGCTAAACAACCGCCAATTTCTGCGAGGTGACTTCATTCTTTCCTTCATCAAAAAAGAAATCAATCCGTCCCATAAACACGCCTTTGTACCCCACTTGATTGATGATGACTTCTTTACCGTTTCTGTTCAAAACTGTCGCGGGTGATTCCATTAAAGTATGTGTGTGTCCGCCGATAATCAAATCAATGTCATTTGTTTGCGCGGCCAAAACCTCATCGCTTACCTTATCGTGCTCGTAGCGATAACCCAAATGTGAAAGGCAAATAACCAAATCACATCGCTCATCTTGTTTGAGTTTACGGGTTGTGTCTTGTGCAATTTCAATCGGGTCGATGTACTTTGTTTCTTTATACATCCGCGGATCGACCAATCCTTTCAGTTCGATGCCCAGTCCAAAAACCCCGATTCGAATACCGTCCTTGACAAACACCTGATAAGGTTTGACATGGGGAGCCATCACGGTATTTGAAAAATCATAATTGGCTGACAACAAGATAAATTTAGTATTCGGCATTTGTGCCAAAAGCCCGTCAACACTGTTGTCAAAATCGTGGTTTCCAAGTGTCGCCGCATCATAACCCATCATGCTCATGAGTTTCATTTCGAGTTCGCCTCCATAAAAATTGAAGTAAGGTGTGCCTTGAAAAATATCACCCGCATCGAGCAACAAGGTGTTCGGGTTTTCTTTTCTTACTTGCGCCACGAGCGTGGCTCTTTTAGCAGCACCACCCATGTTCGGAAACGTCGGATGCGAAGACTTGTATGGGTCGATTTGGCTGTGAACATCGTTGGTGTGCAAGATGGTGATGTGTTTTTTCTGTTTGTTGTCACACGCATTAAGGCCTAAACCTGCAAACGATAAAAATGCCGAGGAAACCAAACTGTTTTTGATAAAAATTCTTCTTTTCATTTTGAATCAAATATGAATCGGTTGTCTAAAAATGTGTGAATTGTATCTGTTTTTTCTAAACCATCGATGACTGCATTTCTAATTTTATAATCGATGTAAACTACCTCAATCGGGTCTTGAAAAAACCACATATTGTCGCCACCGTTGAGTAAATAATCATTGGTAAGAACCCAAAAACTGTCAAATGCTTCAAATTTCTTACCTTGTACAGTCACATTTTTAAAATGTGCTGCATTGTCAATTGTCAGTCGCAAACCCGATATCGGATGAGCTGTTTTAACTTTTGCCATATAAGTGAGTAATTCATTCATTTTTTCTTTGGATATATTGACCGCTACCAGCTCGTTTTCAAATGGCAACACTTCAAATACAGTTTGCACCGTCACATTGCCAACCGGAATATCCGCCCTTATTCCACCGTGGTTGAGCAAGCAAAAATCTATTTTGTGCCCGCTTCGTTTTTCAAAAACGGGTTCCGAAACTTTGATGGACAAGTCCGCAAGCCAATTGCCAACTTCTGTCTCCAGCATCCCTGTTTTTTTTGACAATAATTTAGGATTGTATGCCAATACTTTTTCAAGTGATTTTTGCATACTTTTACGGTACGGTTGGATGATGCTGTCTATGGCTGGATTGAGCGGAACTGAATCACTCAGTGCGACTTCTTGCTTTTGAACAGACTGAAATTTGTAAACCTTTTCCTGACAAGAAGTTATGGAAATTATTGTTATAAACAAAACAATATGTTTTATTTTTAAAATTTGTTTTATCTTTGCCATCCGATTTTTTATTATTTTGTAAAAGTAGATTATTTTGAATATCATCAAAAGGATTCAGACAAATAGAATCATTAAGAAAAGATTAAATGAGCGGGTTTCGGACTTAGATGGTTTCGAGCGTACGAAAAGCATATTGATTTTATTTGATTTGCAGCGAACACCTTCCGTTGATTTTTTTTCTACACTGATAAAAAATTTGGAAGATATTGAAATTCAAGTTGAAATATTGGGATTCAAACCTAAAAAGAACGCAAAAAAAGCAGCGTATTGCCGGGAGTTTTACAATGCAGATTTTGGTCTGGACGGACTCATCAATGCCCCAAACATCAAGCCGATATTTGAAAAAACTTTTGATGTATTAATAAATTATTTTGACGAAGCCAAATGGCAGCTTATCGGTGCGTCGCTCCAAATAAAAAATCATTTTTCAGTTGGTTTCCCCGAATTGGACAAAAGACTCAATGACTTGATTGTAAATACCGGAATAAATGAACGGGATGTGTTTGAAAAAGAATTGATTAAATATTTAAAATTATTTAAAAAAATATGACTTCAAAATTTAAAGGAATCGGAGTTGCTTTGGTAACTCCATTCTCAAACGATGGACAAGTTGACTATGTAGCTTTGGACAAATTGGTCCAACTCAACATCAAAAATGAAATTGATTATCTGGTGGTATTGGGAACAACAGCCGAAACCAGCACGCTGACGACTGTTGAAAAAAAGAAGGTTATACAAACCGTCATTGAAAGCAACCAAAGCCGTGTTCCATTGGTATTGGGCCTGGGAGGCAACAACACAACAGAACTCATTGAACAAATGAAAGCACCGGAAGTGCTTCTTTTTGATGCCATCTTGTCGGTTTCTCCTTACTACAACAAACCCACGCAAGACGGAATATATGCACATTACAAGGCGTTGTCAAGTGCCTCACCCGTCCCAATTATCTTATACAATGTGCCTGGACGAACCGGATCTAACGTTCTACCACAGACTGTTTTGCGGCTGGCGAGAGATTGCAAAAACATCATCGGCATCAAAGAAGCATCTGGTGATGTAGTGCAAGGCATGCGTATTTTGAGAGAAAAACCAACAGATTTCTTGGTTATTTCCGGTGATGACATGACCGCTTTGCCACTTATTTTGGCAGGCGGTTCTGGTGTAATTTCAGTAATCGGTCAAGGAATTCCAAGCGTATTTTCAAAGCTTATCCACGCGGGTTTGTCCGGCGATTTGGCAACTGCCAACCAATTGCAACACCAATGCATGCCGATTATTGACCTGATATTTCAAGAAGGAAATCCGGCGGGGATAAAATCGTTGTTGGCGCATCTCGGAATCGGAACACCTACCGTTCGATTGCCATTGGTTGCAGCCTCTGACTCGCTTTCTATGCGTATCACATCAAGTTTAGAAACGAATATGACTGTGAAAGTTTAGATTTTTTTTCCGCTTATTTCAATTTTCAAAATTGAGCATATTAATTAACTAAACTTGGTGTCGTATGTTGATGAAAGCCAAAATCAACTTCCATACAAGAAGTTGATTCAACGGGTGTTATTATTCATTGTGTCGGATTGAATCATTTTAAAAACACTTATAAAATTGTGCCGGAGACCTAAACGATTTATCAATCGTATCTTCAAACAAGCAAAGGGAGTACAAAATCAACGCAGAACATCTCAGCTTAATTTATTAGATTTGTAATCAAATCTGTATTGATTGAAACCCAAAAAAATAGTCATCACGGGAGGACCCGGCACCGGAAAATCTTCCATCATGCATCAACTCGAAGCACAAGGTGCTTGTTGTTTCCATGAAATATCGCGTCAGGTGACGCTCGAAGCGCGCAAAAACGGTGTCGAACAACTTTTTCTGACCGACCCGATTTACTTCAGTCAAAAACTTTTGGAAGGACGTATTCGTCAGTTTAAAGAAGCCGAAGACGAGACAAATCCACTCGTCTATTTTGATCGCGGCATTCCTGATGTGAAGGCTTATTTAGATTTTTCAAAAACGCCGCATCCATCCATTTTTCTCGAAGCAGGCAGGCAATATCGCTATGATTTTGTTTTTATGCTTCCGCTTTGGGAAGAAATCTACATTTCCGACAATGAGCGTTATGAAAATTACACCCAAGCAGTCGAAATTCACCATGCTTTGGTTGCGCATTACATCGCATTGGGATATAATCCCATCGAAATACCACCGGGTAGCGTTGCCAATCGCACCGATTTTATCTTCAATCGCATCAAAGTAATTCTGACCTAACAAACCGCCTTATGACTGCGTCAGAAATACTCAGAAAATATTGGGGATTCGATGAATTCAGGTATCCGCAGGCGCAAATTATCGAAACGGCAATTTCCCAAAAAGACAGTTTGGTGCTGATGCCCACCGGTGGCGGAAAATCCGTTTGCTATCAAATTCCGGCTCTCATGCAGCCCGGGATTTGTTTGGTGATTTCACCATTGATTGCGCTGATGACAGATCAGGTGAAAGCATTGGAAAACAAGCAGATAAAAGCTATTTCATTGGCCGGAAATATTCCCTATGACGAGCTCATCCGGTTGCTTGACAATGCCCTTTTTGGCAATTACAAATTCATCTATCTCTCGCCCGAAAGGCTGCGAAACGAGTTGGTGTTTGAATACATCAAGCAAATGAAAATAAGCTTAATTGCCGTTGATGAAGCACATTGCATTTCGGAATGGGGGCACGATTTCAGGCCTGCGTATCGGGAAATTCACCGGATGAGGGAATTGCACCCGCAAGTTCCTTTCATGGCACTCACCGCATCAGCAACAGCGCAAGTTGCAAAAGACATTTATCAAAATCTTCAACTTCGCGATGCGGAGGTTTTCAGCGTTTCTTTCCGCAGAAAAAATCTCGGCTACTGGGTGCAACAAACCGATGATAAGTTTGATGGCTTGTGCAGTCATTTAGAAAATCTAAAAGATGCGGCAATTGTTTATGTTGGAAGCAGAAAAGACACGGTTCACACAGCGCAATTTCTCAAGAAAAAAGGGTTTACTGCCGACTTTTTCCACGGTGGAATGACTTTTCAGGAGAAAAATGAAAAACTTGCACAATGGATGAAGGGCAAAACACAAATCATGGTAGCTACCAATGCCTTCGGTATGGGAATCGACAAAGCCAACGTGCGTTTGGTCGCCCATCTCAACATACCGGACAGCATCGAAAACTATTACCAAGAAGCAGGCAGAGCGGGTCGTGACGGAAACGAATCGAAAGCGGTTATTCTCTACAATGAAGCCGATAAAGAAAGACTCTATCAACAGTTTTTAAGTGCATTGCCGACAGTTGATGCGGTCAAATTGATCTATCGAAAATTGTGCAACTATCTACAAATCGGTTATGGTGATTGCCCGGAAGCATTGTTTTACCTCAACTTCAATAAATTTTGCCAACTGTTTGACTTACCGCTGAGTTTGACCCTGAACTGTCTTAAAATATTGGACAACCAGGCTGTCATCAATTTGAACCTGCAAGGCGAAAACAAGACTACCATCCGGTTTTTATGGGACACCGAATTGTTGTTAGACCATGCCGAAACCAATCCGAAAAGTGGAGAAATTATCAAATTGGTATTGAGAAATTACCCCGGTGTATTTGATGACGACATTCGTGTCAACATTGATTTACTGTCAAAAAAATCCCGCATTCCCGTGGAAGATATTCAAGCAGAATTGGCAATATTAGACAAACAAGGTGTCGTTAAATTTGAGGCGATTAATGCCGATATGTCCATCTTGTTTATCGAACCCCGTGAAGATGATTACACCATCAACCGGATGGCGGCTTATATTCGCCAACAGCGAGAAAACAAAACCGTCAAAGCGCAAAAAATTTGGGATTATGTGACGAATACCGGCAAGTGCAGAAGTCGCTTAATCAGTGCTTATTTTGGCGAAAAAACAAATGAAAATTGCGGTATTTGTTCATATTGTAAAGCATCAAACGATCAACTACATTACACAAAAAACAAACTGTCCATTCACGACAACATCATTGAATTGTTATCCAAAAGCCCTTTGACTTCAAAAAAAATAGCACAACGTCTTGAGATACATGAAGACATCACATTGCGTATGCTCAAAAACTTACTCTTGGAAAACTTGGTTAAAGTCAATGATAAAAATCAATTTGAATTGATAAAAAAGGCAATGGGAACAAAAGGCAATAGGCAATAGGCAAACCAGAAACTACCTGCCGGCAGGTAGGAAAACGAGAAAATTGTCTTGCCAAATAATCCATCAAGGAGATGACACAATCTCAGATATCCAAAGATTTTTTTGCGACCTTTGCACCCTACTTGTTTCGCAAAGCGTGAAACCACCTAATAAAAAATAGACATGTCAGAGAAAATTCGCATTGTATTCATGGGAACGCCTGAGTTTGCCGTTCACATCTTGCAACGCATCCTTTCAGAAAATTTTGAGGTCGTTGCAGTGGTAACTGTCCCCGACAAGCCTTCCGGTCGTGGGCAAAAACTGCACTCGAGTGCGGTCAAAAACTTTGCCGTCATGCATAATATTCCCGTATTGCAACCCGAAAAACTGAAAGCAACCGAATTTCTAAAAGATTTGGCATCCTTTTCGGCAGATTTGTTTGTGGTAGTCGCCTTCCGAATGCTCCCGAGAGAAGTTTGGCAAATGCCGAGACTGGGGACATTTAACCTGCATGCATCGCTCCTACCCGATTACCGAGGTGCAGCACCCATCAATTGGGCAATCATCAACGGGGAAGAAAAAACAGGTGTGACCACTTTTTTTATAGACGATAAAATTGACACCGGAGACATTTTAGATTGTATGGAAACTGCTGTCAAATCAGACGAAACGGCGGGTGAGCTACACGACCGATTGGCAGCTTTGGGCAGCGACTTGGTTGTGCAAACGATACGGGAAATTGCATCCGGAACTGTACAAACCAAACCGCAAGCTGTGGAAGATTCACTAAAAGTTGCACCCAAATTAAATCTTGAAAACACCCGTATCGATTGGAATCGACCTTCAAAAGAAATTCACAATTTGGTCAGAGGGCTCCATCCGTTTCCAAAAGCTTGGAGTTTATTAGAAAATAACGACGCCGAATTGAATGTTGCCGTATTGAATACTTGCTTAACTGCTCAAAATATTTCGTTGAAACCCGGTCAAATTCAAACGAGCAAAAAAGAAATCTTCGTGGGCACTGGTGACGGCATTATTCAGATTACGGCATTGCAACTACCCGGCAAAAAACCCTTGAAAAGCGCAGATTTACTGAATGGCTACCGATTTGAGGCCAATTCGAGCTTTCTTTCAGCTTAATTGGGCCTGTGTTTTTAACAATTTCTTAAAGTTATTAACAAAAACGGCTGTTTCCCTCGATTTTACTTGCATGATAGCAAAAAGCATTTAATTTTGTTAAAGGAAAAGTCTAACATTAAATATTAAATCTATTACATTATGAACAAAACAGAATTAATTGATGCCATTGCTGCTGACGCAGGCATCTCAAAAGCAGCTGCTAAAAAAGCCCTTGAGTCATTTTTAGGCAATGTTGGCGGAGCACTTAAAAAAGGTGGACGCGTATCTTTGGTTGGATTCGGATCTTGGTCAGTTTCTACCAGAAGCGCCAGAGAAGGAAGAAACCCACAAACCGGAGCTACCATCAAAATCAAAGCAAAAAAAGTGGTCAAATTCAAAGCAGGTTCAGAATTGTCTGATGCTGTAAACTAAGAAATCCAGCCCTTAAATTAAAAACCTTCTTTTTCGGAAGGTTTTTTTTTGTGATAAAGAATCTTTCATAAGCAGATAAAAAAACTCCGTAGTGTGGGCATATCCGAGCCATCGTGGGGTTTTTCAGATACTTTCATATTTATTTCTTTTTCTTATCTGGATTTTGCCAAGTATTGAACACGGAATACACAATCACTTTTCGTTTTGAAATTTCATAAATAACCAAGAACGGGAAGCGTTTTATAAATGCCTCTCTGTAAGGCTCGCGTTTTTGTGGAAAGTGTTTTGGATTGGCTGTAATCCTATCAAAATATGTGTCCAAATGCTCTAAAAATTCCTCGCCCAAACCGATGCGTTTTTCTTCGTAATAAAGATAAGCTTCTATGATTTCTACATTAGCTTCGTCTTTAACTTCTAAATCGTATGCCATTACCCAACAGTGTTTCTTGCGTTTTGTTTGACCTGCTCCCAAGTAAATGATTGACTTTCATTTTTTAAGTGAGCTTCTCTGCGCTTGTCAATTAGTTGATACTGATCTTCACTTAACGTAAATGTTTCTTGTTCGTCATTTTGATAACTTTCCGCCAATGCTTTTATCATTTTTAGAAGTCTAATGTCTGCTGTGTTGATATACTCTTTGACCGTGTTTCTTAAATCTATTGTTGTCATAATCATTCCCTTTTTATTATCGTAAAGATACAATTTTTGTTTATCTGTCCATATCTGTTTTTTTGAAGGCATCTCTGCACTATAGGATTGAATCCCGATGGATATCGGGACGCGCAAACCTAAAGAGGACATATCCACGCCATCGGGAGCAGGCTGTAGTAGAGCGGGGTTTCTACCACACGACAGGAAGCGCGC
>JAXMLV010000045.1:0-143664 GCA_034367065.1 Flavobacteriaceae bacterium | reverse complement strand
AAAAAAAAGAGGCTCACTTGCCTCTTGTATTTCTCTCTGCAACCTTTACAATAACCCCATAGTGCTAACGGCAGGTAATCGGTTCCGTTCAACACAGGTTTCATTGTTCGTGCTGCGCACGCAACGAAACCTTAGCTGTTACCACACGTTGTTATTATTTTCTCAGCATTTTTATAGAAAACCATCCTAGCACTAAAATTATTAAACCCATTATTGTCCAAAGCCATGTCATATTTTTAAAAAGAGGGGCTGTCATAAGTGCTTTCTCTTTTTCTATACTTAATTCGCTACCCAGTTCTAATGCTGTTAGAGTCATTGGCACTTTGTCGGCAAAGCGGTCTATATCATAATTTGGTCTTTGTGCTTTGTTGTTGCCGTATGTCAAAAAGTAGGAGGCACCTTCTGTAAAACGAGCAACTAACTCATGCACATAACCCTTTATCTGTATTGTGTCAATAGACAAGGGTTGGTTGTCTTGATTGTGAATTAATATTTTGAATCTTTGAACAGTAGTACTACTGAATTTAAATTCATTTTTTTCAATCGAATTCAATGTCGCAGATGTCAATGTACTGTAATTATACTTCCACCCTTTTTCTGTTTTAATGCTGTCCGTAAGACACTTAATTGTTACTGGTCGGTAGTAGTCAAATGAACCATTAACATCAATTTTTAATTGACTTACATTGACTGGCATTTGTAATTCAATATCAATTTCGGTTTGCTTGTTTTCCTTGTTTTCCTTTATATTAAATTTTCGGATAGTATAATTTTTGAATGTCCCATCTATAATTTCATACTGTGAAATTCTTGCAGAGGTCAGTTCAGGTTTTTCTTTGCTGTCAATACATAGTCTGAAAAAGCGATACTTCGAACTAGGAAATGATAACTTAGTGAATTGAAAGTCCGTTATCTCGTTTTTTATTGATAAGATTCGGTAATTCTCAATGACCGTAAACCATTCACTCTGATTTTGACTGCCTTCTAGTTTGATTTGCCAGTCAAAATTGTTCTGCTTGAATTCAAGCTTGATTTGATTGATTGTTTCAATTGTTGGAAGTTCAAAAGTGAAATAATATCCCTTATCACTGTGAGAAGCGTTAAGAGTCTTAAACGAAACATCCTTATTTGATACTCTCTCAGTTGCTATCCGAAGAAAATAAGGAGTTTCTATGGTGTCATTATCTGCTGTTATTCCGAAGATTCTAATGTCTGACAGGTCATTTGATGTTTTTCCGAAAATTTCGTCAGGCAGAATAATTGTATGCCATTGCTCTGAAACTCCTTTTAGCTCGCGCTTAAAGTTGTATTTCTCTATTTGTCCATAGGAAAAAGAACAACGCAGAATTAAGAGAAGACTAAGTATATTAATTATCGGCTTCATCATCTGATATTAAGTGTTTGTACTTGTTATATAAAAATGAAATGATTAAAAGCAATACGCCTAAGGATACAAACACAATTGTTTTAGCAATAGTATTAAGATGCGAAATGTCATAGAAAAACAATTTAATTAAAGTGACGCCAAACAAAGCAATTGCTCCGATTCGCATAGGCTTATTTTTCTTCCAAATTCCAAAAGCAATTAAGAAAAGAGAATACATTCCCCACAGAATACTTAATCCAATTTTAAAAGATTGTTCTGATTTGAAAATGTCCATCCAGTTTATTAATTCGCTGCTCGCAATCCATAATATGGTTGTATGTAAAAGAAGTTCAAATGCTACTTTAAAATTACTTTGAGTAAACTCTTGTTTGATGTATTTGTAAATAGCATAGAGTGCAAGTGCAACAAATGAAAATGAAATGTATCTCATCCACAAATTAACTGTTCCCCTGTTGTAATACTGAGATAAAGTTTGTTCCAAATAGTTTTCGCGAAGTTCACTTAGATTATATAGCCCTTGGGTTAAAAAAACAACAAGAGCAAAAACAATTAAGCCAAGGTCAATTAAACCTAGCTGTTGATTTTTTAATTTTCTGAGATTTGCAAAAGTGAGAATTGAAACAAAAAGAAGAGAATAATTTATTACCCAAATTGTTTTAAACCTGTTTAAATCATGATTCCAATAATAGTCGGGGTATTCCTGATTTTCCGAGTTAATTTTAATTGCTGAATCGGTATAGAGTTGGTTCCAGTAATTTGCTATTTCCATTCTAAACGCATAGTAAATCGTGAAAATTAGAATGGCTGGAATTGCAAATGAAATAATTCTTGAAATTGCATTTTGTGTTTGTAAATAAGACGGATAATTCTTTTTCTGATTCAGAACATTGATGAACCCAAAAGCTGCAATAAATAATGTTGAAGTCAGAAAATTTACGTTGAATAGAGTTGTAATTCTTGATGATGGGTTTTCAGGATTATACGAATTATAAACATAACCCCAATCTTGTATAATACTGAAAAAAGCCAAAATCATTAATGGATAGGAAAGTTTTTCATAGAATGGAACATTTTTAGTCCTACCAATCCAAAACAGGAGAGCAGCTTCTCCTGCCCACAGCAAAGTAACCCAGTTGCCATCTAATTGAACGGGGACTGCTATGGTAATGAAAACAAGTACCAATCCTGCTATCAAATAATGAATGTTTTTGTCAGCAAGTTTTTGGCGATAGATAATTACACTTGCTATAAAATGAACTAAGGCATTAGATAAAGTAAATAATCCTAGTAGTTGTTTGCCTGTCTGATGACCATCAAGGATGCCGTAGCCAATCCCATAAAAGACAAACGAATTAATCATTAATAAAATAATGTCATCAGTTACAAATTTTTCCTTCTGAAGAAGTTTATAAGCAAGGAATGTTAGGTAAAATATAGAAAAGAATATGGAAGCAAATACTAAAGCCAATCCAAAATGTTCGTTTGTTTGATATTTCGTAACATACCATGACAAGAATATGAGCCATGTTAAACCAAATGAAACATAGTAAAGTGGCTTCCAATATTTTTTAAACGCAATTACAAGAATTCCAATATTTAAAATTGCCATATAGGAAAATAGAATAGCTACCTTTCCAGAACCTTCACTTAACAAGAAAGGAACAGCATATGCACCTACCAGTCCGATATGTGCGATTATTTGTCTGTTGTAATTTATGGCTGCAATTACAGTGAATACTGTAAATATTAACATAAGAGCAAAAGCCATTATTTGCGGAATCAAATCATAAAGCCCGTAAGCTGAATATGTAATGAAGTACATAATAGCCATTGCACCACTTACAAGTACTGCACTATAATTTTCGTACTTACTTTTTAGTTTAATGCCAAAGCTTAACAATCCTAAACCAAATAGGTAACCCAAAATAATTCTTGTCAATGGGCTTATTAAGTCATTTTCAATAGAATATTTTGCACCAATCGCAACGCCAATTACAGTAATTGCAATACCTATTTTATTAATCAAGTTTTCTCCAATAAACTTTTCTATGTCTGATTTTCCTTTTGGTGGTTTGTTAATTGGAGGAGCAGTCTGTTTTACCTGTTCTTGTTTTATTTGATGTTGGAACGATTTGAAGTCAGGAGCTATATTCTCATTCTTGCTGTTAAAATCTGCTTCGATTATTGGTCTGTCTTGCTTAACTTCTTTGCTAAATATTACAGGCTCTTGTTCGATGTTTTTTAGTTTGTTTAATTCAATTCGTAGAATATTAATTTCTCTTGAAAAGTCGTCCTGTCTTTTCAAAAGTGATTCCAACTTGTCAAGAAGTTGATTTATTTTGTCGTTGTTGTCGGTCATGTTACGGTTGTCTTTTTACAATGTGTGGTAACTAGTAAATATCACCAAATATAACCAACTTTTTCAATAAATTTTCCAGCATATACTCAGAGCATATATTTTACCAATAAGTCCTTTTCCTCAAAAATTTTATCAAACCTTAAAAAACCTTATTTTTACAAACAAAAAAAGAATCATGGCACAACGCAATTGGGAAACCCTTAAAACCTACTCAGACATACTTTTCGAATATTTTGAAGGCATTGCCAAAATCACCATCAACCGTCCGGAGGTTTACAACGCCTTCCGTCCGGAAACCAATTTTCAGATGCTCG
This sequence comes from Flavobacteriaceae bacterium, assembly GCA_034367065.1. Taxonomy (GTDB): domain Bacteria; phylum Bacteroidota; class Bacteroidia; order Flavobacteriales; family Flavobacteriaceae; genus UM-FILTER-40-17. The sequence goes on along the minus strand of JAXMLV010000045.1, from coordinate 139,604 downwards.
AAGCCATCGATATTTGCAAAGAGCGCACCGACATCGATGTGGTGGTGTTCACAGGCATCGGCGACAAGGCTTTTTGCAGCGGCGGCGACCAAAACGTGAAAGGCACCGGCGGCTATATCGGCGAGGACGGCGTGCCTCGGCTCAACGTGCTCGACCTGCACAAAAAAATACGGGAAATCCCCAAACCGGTCATCGCCATGGTCAACGGTTACGCCATCGGTGGCGGTCATGTGTTGCACGTGGTTTGCGACCTCACCATCGCATCCGAAAATGCAATCTTCGGGCAAACAGGCCCTAAAGTTGGCAGCTTCGACGGCGGATTCGGCTCCTCCTATCTCGCCCGCCACGTGGGTCAGAAAAAAGCCCGCGAAATCTGGTTTCTCTGTCAGCAATACTCCGCCCAAGAGGCTTTAGACATGGGAATGGTCAACAAAGTAGTGCCACTCAGTCAATTGGAAGATACTGTGGTCGAATGGTGCAAAATCATGCAGCAAAGAAGCCCGCTTGCGCTGCGCATGATCAAACGTTGTCTGAATGCCGAACTCGATGGCCAGCACGGCCTGATGCAACTCGCCGGCGATGCCACCCTGATGTACTACCTGACCGAAGAAGCCCAAGAAGGCAAGCGCGCTTTTCTCGAAAAAAGAGCACCCGATTTCAAACAATACCCAAAATTTCCGTAACCCGAATCGGAAAAATTACTATTGATGAATCAAAAAACAAAGACTTGGCTTTCTGCCGCCCGCCTGCGGACGCTTCCGCTTTCGGTTTCCGGCATTTTGGTCGGCAGTGCTTTGGCACAACAGGCGGGCTTTTTTGACCGAAAAGTTTTCGCCTTGGCCATGCTTACGACCATCAGTTTTCAGGTTTTATCCAATTTTGCCAACGACTACGGTGATGGGATGAAAGGGACAGACAACGACCGGAGAATCGGTCCGGCAAGAGCACTCCAAAGTGGTTTGCTGACAGCAAAAGAACTCAAAAACGGCATCCTGGCAATGGTTGCGCTCTCACTTGTTTTGGCAATTGGGGTGGTTGTCGAGGCTTTTGGTATGAAATATTGGATCTATTCACTGTTGTTTTTTGCTTTGGGCATTGCCTCGGTGGTCGCTGCCATCAAATATACTGTTGGCGACAAAGCTTATGGCTATCAAGGCTTGGGCGATGTGTTTGTATTCCTCTTTTTCGGGCTGTTGGCAGTGGTGGGAAGTTATTTTTTATTCACCAAAACCATCGATGCATGGGTGTTGCTGCCTGCATCCGCCATCGGGCTGTTGAGCGCGGGTGTGTTGCATCTCAACAACATGCGCGACCGCGTTTCGGATGCCGAAGCCGGGAAAAATACGCTCGCCGTAAAGTTGGGTGCGCAAAAGGCTAAATATCACCATGCTTTTCTGATTTTCGGGGCAATGATTGTCCTGCTGATTTTTGCATTAGTTCGATTTGAAAACTATGTGAATTGGCTTTTTCTGATAGCCTTTGTGCCCTTGGGAATTCACCTGAAAAGGGCTTTGCAAAACCAAAATCCGAAAGATTTAGACCCCGAGCTGAAAAAATTGGCACTCAGTACTTTTTTGCTGGCTTTGCTGTTTGCGGTAGGTTTGGTTTGGGGGTGAGAAGGATTGATGTCAATATTTCGATAATTTCAGCATGATTTTCAGGTCGATAAAATTTAGTATTTTTGGTTAAAATAACGTGAGCTCTACCTATAATAATTTGGTTTAAAGCGGTTTGAGTTTGACTCCTTGACATCTGCGCTGATCTGCGTTATTCGCGGGAGACTTTTAAAGAATTTTCCCGCTGATTCTGCAAATGGACGCAGATGACTACTTTTTGAAAATCATTAAATGACAATAATTTGTGTTTAATTTGATTAGAAAGTTTGTTTTTCTTACTTCAAACTCACGTTAAAATAGGTTAAAATGAAAATCGAGACCCAACGTAAAAACATTGTTCACAGAATTTTAGAGGTTCAAAATTCACAACTGCTCAATAGAATTGAGGAGTTGTTGGATAGTGAAACCTATACCTATACAGCAGCAGGGAAACCACTTTCCAGAAAGGAATACACAAATCATCTGACGCAAATTATGATTGCTTCGGATTCAGAAGAAGAGGGCTATAACACGAAATCGGCAAGAGAGAAAATTGTCAAAAGATGAAAACTGTTGTTTGGTCTGAAAGCTCAGTTCAATCCATACAAAGTATTTACGATTTTATTCATGTGAGAAGTCCGAAAAACGCAGAATTTGTTATAGATACTTTGTTTGATATTGGAGATAATTTGAATAAATTTACGGAGAGAAATCCCAAAGATTTGATTTTCTATTTAAATGAAATCCGGTTTTTCCCAAAATGGAATTTTAAGATTGTTTATCGGTTTGAGAAAAATGATATATAAACTCGATGTTTTTTCAACTCGACAAGATTTAGACAAGTTTTCTCTTTAGATTACCCTTATTTCACGCAAAATGAAAACCTCAAAAGACTATCAACATTTATACGCAGGCTCAACTGTTTTGTGCTTGGGTTTGAAAAATGCGTTGCAAGCGCGCGGCATCATCGCGGTTACCAAAGACGAATTTGAATCGGCTCGGTTGGGCGGATTTGGCAGTTTTTCGGATTTGCAGGACTTGTTTGTCCGAACGGATGAAATGGAAGTCGCGACGGAAGTGAAAAATGCTTTTCTGAAAGAATTGATGGAATAGTTTTTAGCCTTTTCCGTACATTTTTTCCCGCAATTCGTGGATGTTTGCATCGTCCATATAATCCTCGAAAGACATGTAGCGATCGATGAATCCGTTTGGCGTTAATTCCAAAATTCGATTCCCGACAGTTTGTGCAAACTCGTGGTCGTGGGTGGTGAGTAAAACGGTTCCTTTGAAGTTTTTCAACGAGTTGTTAAAAGCCGTGATGGCTTCCAAATCCAAGTGACTGGTGGGTTCGTCGAGCATGAGCACGTTGGCGCGTTGCATCATCATGCGCGAAACCATGCAGCGCACTTTTTCGCCTCCCGAGAGTACATTCGATTTTTTGAGTGCCTCGTCGCCGCTGAAAAGCATTTTCCCCAAAAATCCTCGCAGATAAACTTCTTCGCGTTCTTCTTCGGTTTTTGCCCATTGACGCAACCAATCAACTAAGCTGTAATTGTTTTCAAAAAAGCTGCTGTTGTCCAACGGCAAGTAAGATTGTCCGGTGGTGATGCCCCAAGCGAATTTCCCGGTATCGGGTTTCGCATGGTTGTTAAGAATTTCGTAGAAAGCCGTGGTGGCACGAGAATCTTTAGAATAGACGATTACTTTGTCGCTTTTGGCAAGATTGAGGTTGCCGTTTTTAAATAAAACTTCACCATCGACCGAAGCAGAGAGGTTTTCAATGTTCAATATTTGGTCGCCGGCTTCACGTTCTTGGTCGTAGATGATGGCAGGATATCTTCGGCTGGAAGGCTTGATTTCGTCAACCTTGAGCTTTTCCAACATTTTCTTACGGCTGGTGGCTTGTTTTGATTTGGCTACGTTCGCACTGAATCGCATGATGAATTCCTGCAATTCTTTGCGTTTTTCATCAGCTTTTTTATTTTGTTGTGCCCGTTGACGGGCTGCCAATTGGCTCGATTCGTACCAAAAAGTATAGTTGCCGGCAAAGTGTGATATTTTGCTGAAATCGATATCGGAAATGTGTGTGCAAACGGCATCGAGGAAGTGACGGTCATGCGAAACGACGATGACGGTGTTGTCATAATTTGCCAAAAAGTTTTCGAGCCAGGCGATGGTTTCGTAATCGAGGTCGTTGGTCGGCTCATCCATGATCAACACATCTGGATTTCCGAACAGTGCTTGCGCGAGCAAAACGCGTACTTTCAGTTTTCCGTCCACATCAGCCATAACGGTATAATGTAAATCTTCAGCGATACCAAGGTTTGACAACATGGCGGCGGCATCTGAATCTGCATTCCAACCGTTCATCTCTTCAAATTGCACTTGCAATTCGCCTACACGTTCGCTGTCTTTGTCAGAAAAATCGGGTTTTGCATAAAGCGAATCCATTTCTTTTTTGATGGCGTAAAGGGGTTTGTTTCCCATCAAAACCGTATCCAACACGGTGTATTCGTCATACGCGTAGTGATCTTGTTCAAACACCGACATGCGTTTGCCCGGTTCCAGAAAAACGTGTCCGGAAGTGGGGTCAAATTTTCCGGTGAGTATTTTTAGAAAAGTCGATTTTCCGGCTCCGTTTGCCCCGATGATGCCGTAGCAATTGCCTTGGGTGAAAGAAATATTTACTTCGTCAAAAAGTATGCGTTTACCAAATTGGACAGAAAGATTGGATACATTCAGCATTTATCAAATTTTTTTTAGGTTTGCAAAAGTAAGCAATTTTAAAGGCTCTGTAAGGCATAGATGTTAAAATTTAATTTAACAGCCATTTAACAGCGATACTTAATGGCTTCATTTACTTTTGTTTAGTCAAAGGTTATTTCTAATTTTTAATTTGATTGAATGAGAATACGTTTACCTTTATATTTCCTCTTACTTGTTTTGTCCGCCTGCAATAGTAATTCTGATTCTGATGGGGATGTTTACTTTGGCGGCGTGGTCATCAATCCTTATGACAAATGGGTTTATCTCTATGAAGGCGAAAAAGTCATTGATTCGGTTTTGTTGAACAAAGACCATTCTTTTATGTTTCATTTAAAAGAAATTCCTACGGGTTTGTACCGATTTGTTGTCAAACCTGAATATCAATACGTCTTTTTTGAGCCCGGTGACAGTTTGATGGTTTATGTCAATACTTTAGACTTTGACGAATCGTTGGTTTTCTCTGGAAATGGGGATGAAAAGAATAATTTTCTGTCCGAAATCTTCCTTAAAAATGAAAAAGAAACAGATAAAATCGTCAGTTATTATCAACTCCCAGCCGATGCGTTTGTGCGTAAAATGGATTCGTTGCGAACGCTTAAAAAGAAGGAATTAGAAAAATTAAAAAAAGAAATTGCACTATCCGATCGTTTTGAAAAAGTGGCGATGGGAAGTGTGAATTTTATCAATTTTAGGGCACGTGAGTTATACCCGTTCATCAACGCTTCTCATATAGAAACTGCTTCACTAAACTTACCGGTCGGCTATTACGACTTTCGCAAAGAAGTCGATATGGACGACACCATACTTATGTCTTATTATTCTTATAAGAAGTATTTGGTTTCTTATATGAATAACGTTTCGTATTTCAAATGTTTGACAGATTGCAAAAGCCAACCGACTTCGACAAAATTTTCAATCCACCACAATTTGCATAAACTGTCGTTGATAGACAGCCTGATTGTCAATTCGAGTGTCAAAGACATGTTGCTTCAAGACAGTGCGGTTTCATTTCTGATTAATGAAGAAGACAGCACGGCTGTAAACGAATTTATGCGCAAATTCGATAGAATAATCAAAAATAAGCTGATCAAAAAAGACATTGATGTGTTGGCGCAAAATGTGTTGAGAATATCCAAAGGAAGCAATCTGCCTGACATTTGGGTGGTTAACTCGAACGGCGAAACTGTCAATTTGAAGCAACTATTGAAAGGGCATGAAGCAGTTATTTGTTTTTGGGATTCAAATTTAATTGGGCATTTTAAAAATGAGCACGAAAAAATTGCAACGCTAAGACAAGATTTTCCGAATATAAAATTTATAGCAATCAGTACTTCTGTCAATCACGAACAATGGTTGGGCGAGGTTTCAGACAACAAATTGGATGTGAACTCGGAATTTAGAGCACTCGATTTTAAAAAATTATCCGAGGATTTGGTGATTAAAAACATCACAAAAACTTTTCTAATCAATGCGGACGGAACCATCAAAGACTCATCGCTGAATCTTTTTGATCCGGCTTTCGATACTTATTTGAAATAAACTCAGTATTCGAGTTGGCTGTATGCTACCAACAATCCGACAACGTAATTATAGCTTTTGATGCCTTGTTTTTGTTGGTTTGCCTTGAGGTAGGTGTCAAAAGTTTTCGCAAAAACCGGCTCGAACGGGTTTTCGTATTTCTTCCAGAAATCAGTTGATTCCTGATAGTTTTTCAAAATTCCTTTGTTCACTTTTTTTAAAGATATCTCAAAACTCTCGCGGTCGCGTTGGGCAAGTTCGTTTAAGCAATAACGGAGCGCAAAAGTATATCCGGCATACCGAAAATAAGCATCCGGATGATGAATAGCAGCCAAATACCCCACAAAATTAGCCTCGTTTTCCGCAGCATAACCCAACTGATGCGCCTGCTCGTGCAGAACGGTGATGGGCATTTTGTTCAGGGGCATGATGCCGTCCACCTGCGCTTCATTTGTAATCGGATTCAGGTAGCCGCTAAATCCCATATAGGTGAGTGGTGTGCTGTAAGTAGAAGTTTTTAGGCTCGTGTGGTTGAATTCAAATTGCGGAAAAGACGTTGCCAATGATTCATATCCCAAAAAAGAACGTTTGTAAATTTCGTCTCTTTCATAAGGAATATCGACCCGAAGGGTATCATTTTTAGCCAAACTGAGTTGCAACGCATTGCTTTTTTCGGTCAAAAAATCGATGGTTTTTTCGAGTTGCTCGGTGGTGTATTCCGGCTTGAGCTGCATCGATTGGTAAACCGGAAGTCGATAGTAATTAAAACCCCAAAGCGTCAGAAAAAGAGCATAAATGACCGTTACTGAAATCAAAATAACCGAAAAAAACCACTTTGGCTTACGGTAGGCATCTTTAAAATGAAGCGCGAACCAACGAATTATCAGAACAATTGACGATATATAAATAAAATCGCCAAAAGAAAACGGCAACCAACCAAAAGCCATACGCAGACCTGCGGACAAAATTGGGTAAATGCCTTTGCTGTAATAGGTTTCGACAAATTCGGGAAACACCGAAATCAACTGCGTGCCGATTATCAATACTGCGAACAAAACGAGAAAGTAACGCGTGTGTTTCAAATTGTTTGCTATTTACTTTGGATCTAAAATCACAAATGGAATGATGATTTCTTCTAGCGAAATACCACCGTGCTGGTAAGAGTTTTTGAAATAGTTGACATAGTGATTGTAATTGTTCGGATAGGCCAAAAACAAATCGGTTTTGGCAAAAATGTATGAGCTGCTCATGTTGGTAGTCGGCAGTCGGATGTCCTTTGGATTTTTGACGGCATACACGTCTTTGTTGTCATAGGTCAGGCTTCGACCGGTTTTGTAACGGAGGTTCAGACTGGTTTCGCGGTCGCCGACCACTTTGGTAGGTGTTTTTACATTGATGGTGCCGTGATCGGTGGTGATGATGAGTCGGAAACCCATCTTTTGCGCCTGTTGGATGATGTCTATCAGCGGTGAATTTTTAAACCAACTTAAAGTCAAAGAGCGGTAAGCTTTGTCGTTGGATGCCAATTCTTTGATAACTTCAGTTTCGGTCTTTGCATGCGACAACATATCGACGAAGTTATAAACCAAGACGGATAAATCAAACTCTTTTTGTTCCGCAAATTTTTCCGCAAATTTTTTGGCGAAATACAGGTTGGTCACCTTGGTGTAATGATGTTTGATGTTGAGTCCCAAACGCTTAATCTGGTGTGTGAGCAATTCGTTTTCAAATAAATTTTTCCCACCTTCTTCCACATCGTTTTTCCAATATTGCGGATACAACTTTTCTATTTCCGAGGGCATCAATCCGGCAAATATGGCGTTTCTGGCATATTGTGTTGCTGTGGGAAGTATGCTGAAAAATGTTTTTTCTTCATTTTTTTTATAATAAGGCGCAATGGTCGATTCGATGACTTTCCATTGATCATAACGCAAATTGTCTATCACGACCATCAAAAGAGGTTTACCTTTCTTGATTTCAGGCAGTGCATAATCTTTAAAAACGGTGTGCGACATCACCGGGCTGTTTTTGGGATTGTCAAACCAATTTTTGTAATTTTTTTCGATGAATTTGAAAAATTGCTGATTGGCTTCATGCTTTTGAGATTCAAGTATTTCCATCATTGAATTGTCTTCAATGTCTTCGAGTTCTATTTCCCAATAAATCAATTTTTGATAGAGTACACTCCATTCTTCAAACGTATTGACCGAAGCCAATTCGATGGCGATATTTCTGAACTCTTGCCGATAATTGGAAGCTGTTTTTTCTGAAACCAATCGGGTGTGGTGCAAGTTCTTTTTTAAAGTCAATAAAATCTGATTCGGATTGACGGGTTTGATAAGATAATCTGCTATTTTCGAGCCAATTGCATCGTCCATGATGAGCTCTTCCTCACTTTTGGTAATCATCACCACCGGTATCAAATTCTTGATTTCTTTGATTTCAGCCAATGTTTCTAAACCCGATAAACCGGGCATGTTTTCATCCAAAAAAACAATGTCAAAATCTTGTTTTTTAATCTCTTCAATAGCTTCTGCTCCGCTTTCGCAAGTGCTCACCAAATATCCCCTTTGTTCGAGAAAAATGATATGAGGCTTTAAAAGGTTAACTTCATCATCCACCCATAGTATCTTAATTGGATTCATATGCTTATATTTGTTTTTAAATTGACGAACTCACTTTGAAAAAATCTGACAAACTCAAGTTATTTAACGACCCAATTTACGGTTTTATTTCCATACAGGATACGCTTATTTTTGAATTGATAGAACATCCTTATTTTCAAAGGTTAAGACGTATTACCCAGATGGGGCTTTCATACTTGGTTTATCCGGGTGCGCATCACACGCGATTTCATCACGCATTGGGTTGCTACTACTTGATGCAAAAAGCAATTCGGTTGCTCAGATTCAAAAATATTGAGATTACCAAGGAAGAAGAGCAAGCCTTGCTGATTGCCATTTTGTTGCACGACATCGGTCACGGACCCTTTTCGCATGCCATGGAAAACAGCATCGTTGAAGGGATTCATCACGAAACGATTTCCCTCCGGTTTATGGAAAAACTCAACCGAGAATTTTCCGGAAAATTGACGCTTGCCATTCAAATTTTTAAAAAAAAACACCCCAAAACTTTTTTTTGCCAATTAGTCTCGGGTCAATTGGACATTGACCGGATGGATTATCTGAAACGCGACAGTTTCTACACGGGCGTATCGGAAGGCAACATCAATTCCGAACGAATCATTTCGATGCTCAACGTGCATGAAAACGAATTGGTAGTTGAAGAAAAAGGGATTTTTTCCGTCGAAAAATTTCTCATGGCACGAAGGTTCATGTATTGGCAAGTCTATTTGCATAAAACCAGTGTTGCCGCAGAATTGTTACTCACCAACACGCTCAAGCGCGCCAAAGAATTGGTCGATAAAAAACAAGCAATCAATGCGTCAAAAGCCTTGTCTTTTTTCATTCAAAACCATGTGTCAGAAAATAATTTTGATGAAAAAACTTTGGAGGTGTTTTCTCAAATAGATGATTACGATATCGTTGCTGCCCTGAAAGATTGGCAACATCACGATGATTTTGTGCTTTCAACCTTGTCCCGCATGCTGTTGAATCGCAAGCTTTTTAAAATAAAAATCAAAAACCAACCCATTTCAGACAAAATTTATCAAATGCAATTGGCAAATGCCGTATCAGAATTTAAAATCACGGAGAAAGAAGCCTCATTTTTCGTGATACGGGGTCAAATGACTAACTTAGCCTACAACGACAAAACACAAAGCATACACATCATCAACAAGCAAAAAAAAGTTTTTGATTTGATCAACACGCCCGAAAAGCTGATTGTCAGCTTTTTAACCGAACCGGTCAACAAGTATTTTCTTTGTAATCCAAGATACCAAACTATAACAGAATTTTCCTAATTTTGCAAACATGAAATTTACAGCCGCACAAATCGCAGGAATATTAGACGGTGATGTCGAGGGGAATCCCGACGTCGAGGTTTCCAAACTTTCCCGAATCGAAGAAGGTACTGCTGGGTCACTTACTTTCCTGTCCAACCCAAAATACACGCCATTTATATATTCTACCGAAGCATCTATAACCATTGTTGACAAAAACTTTATCGCGGAAGAAACGCTCAAAACGACCTTGATAAAAGTGGATGATGCCTACAAATCGTTCTCTAAATTGTTGGAATACTACAATTTGGTCAAGATGAACAAGCATGGGATTGAGCAACCAAGTTTCATTGATAAATCGGCAACAATCGGTAAAGATTTTTATTTGGGTGCGTTTGCTTATGTGGGCGAAAATGTGAGCATTGGTCAACGCGTGAAAATATATCCGGGCTCGTTTGTGGGTGATAATGTGCGCATTGGAGACGATGTCGTTATATTTGCGGGAGCAAAAATCTATTCGGAAACTGTAATTGGCAATTTTTGTGTCATACATTCCGGTTCGGTTATCGGCGCAGACGGCTTTGGCTTTGCCCCGAATGACAGTGGCGTTTATTCAAAAATACCGCAAACAGGGAATGTGATTTTGGAAGACTTTGTAGATATCGGTGCCAACACGACGATCGATCGGGCGACACTTGGCTCGACCGTCATCAAGAAAGGCGTAAAATTAGACAATCAAATTCAGATTGCACACAATGTCGAAATAGGAGAAAACACCGTCATCGCAGCACAAACCGGAATAGCTGGATCTACCAAGATCGGTAGAAACTGTTTGATAGGCGGGCAGGTGGGAATCGTTGGGCATCTAAAAATCGGTAATAATGTCAAAATCCAAGCTCAATCAGGCATCACTAGAAACGTAAAAGACAACGAAATTTTGCAAGGCTCTCCCGCCTTGGGATACGCAGACTACAACAAAGCATATGTACATTTTAGGAACTTCCAAAAAATTGTGGAACGCCTCAGTATATTGGAAAATAAATTGAAAGAAAAATGATTGAAACGGTATCCGTTAAGCAAAAAACCATTGCTTCAGAAATCAGCATGACCGGTGTTGGATTGCATACTGGCAAAAATGTAACACTTACGTTTAAACCGGCACCCGAAAACAACGGTTTCACCTTTGTTCGAAAAGACTTGGAAGGTTGCCCGATGATAGAAGCCGATGCTATCTATGTCAACAATACCCAACGGGGTACTAATCTCGAGAAGTTAGGTGTCAGAATTCAAACATCTGAGCACATATTAGCAGCTTTGGTCGGTATGGATGTGGATAACGCCATCATCGAACTGGATGCTTCTGAGCCACCCATCATGGACGGGTCTTCTAAATTTTTTGTGGAAGCAATCGAAAAAGTTGGCGTGGTTTCACAAAATGCTCGCAGGGAAGAGTATGTCGTAACGGATGTAATATCTTTTACAGACGAAGAAACCGGAAGTGAAATTATTTTGATGCCGGCAGATGAATATCAAATTACCACCATGGTCGATTTTGGCACCAAAGTGCTGGGAACGCAAAATGCTACTTTGAAACATATCAGAGATTTTAAAGAAGAAATATCCTGTGCGCGAACATTCAGTTTTCTCCACGAATTGGAAATGTTGCTCGACAACGGACTTATCAAAGGAGGCGATCTCAACAATGCCATCATCTATGTTGACAAACCCCTTTCTAAGGAAATTTTAGACAAACTAAAGGGTGTTTTTAAAAAGGATAACTTGGCCATCAAACCCAACGGTATTTTGGACAATTTGACTTTGCACTATCCCAATGAAGCTGCGCGTCACAAGCTTTTGGATGTGATTGGCGATTTGGCACTCGTCGGCACTCGAATAAGAGGAAAAGTCATCGCGAACAAACCGGGCCACTACGTCAATACCCAATTTGCCAAAAAACTTTCCAAAATTATAAAAAACGAAAAGCGAAACTACGTCCCAAAATTCGATTTGAATCAACCTCCATTGATGGATGTCAATCAAATCATGAAGATATTGCCGCATCGACCCCCGTTTTTGTTGGTGGACAGAATCATCGAGATGTCTGACAAACACGTGGTGGGTATGAAAAATGTGACCATGAACGAGTCGTATTTTATTGGACATTTTCCCGATGCACCCGTGATGCCCGGTGTCCTTCAAATCGAAGCCATGGCACAATCCGGAGGAATCTTGGTCTTGAGCACCGTTCCCGATCCAGAAAACTACCTGACCTTGTTTATGAAAATGGACAATGTAAAGTTCAAACACCCCGTTTTGCCGGGTGATACGCTCATTTTTAGCCTAAGTCTAATTTCGCCCATCAGACGCGGTATTTGCCACATGCAAGGCTATGCTTATGCCAACGGAAAACTCACCTGTGAAGCCGAACTGATGGCGCAAATTGTCAAAAAATCCAAACCACTTGTATGAACCAACCCTTAGCTTATGTTCACCCGGGCGCAAAAATCGCCAAAAATGTTGTGATTGAACCTTTTACAACCATTCACAACAATGTCGTGATAGGCGAGGGCACGTGGATTGGCTCTAATGTCACCATCATGGAAGGAGCGAGAATCGGCAAAAACTGCCAAATTTTTCCCGGAGCCGTTATCTCAGCCATTCCACAAGATTTAAAATTTAACGACGAAGAAACTACCGTTGAGATTGGCGATAACACCATCATCAGAGAATTTGTAACCATCAACAGAGGAACCGTCGATCGGATGCGAACGGTTATCGGCAAAAATTGTTTGTTGATGGCTTATACCCACGTTGCACATGATTGCATCGTCGGCGATCACTGTATTTTCTCAAACAACAGCACCTTGGCCGGTCACGTCACGGTTGGCGAATACGTTATTTTAGCCGGAATGACCGCCGTTCACCAGTTTTGCCAAATCGGAAGCCATGCTTTTGTGACCGGAGGTACGTTGGTCAGAAAAGATGTCCCACCCTTTGTCAAAGGCGCACGTGAACCCATGTCGTATGTCGGCATTAACTCCATCGGGCTGAGAAGGCGCGGTTTTTCCAGCGAAAAGATTCACGAAATACAACAGATTTACCGGCTTTTATACCAACGTAATCACAACAATTCACAAGCCGTTGAAATTATCGAGGCAGAAATGGAAGCCACACCTGAGAGAGACGAAATCCTGCAATTCATCCGAAATTCGAAAAGAGGAATTATGAAAGGTTATTTAAGAAACAGTAATAGAGATTAATACAATGGCAAGTACATCAGATATCAGAAACGGATTGTGTATAAAATACAACCACGACATTTACAAAATCATCGAATTTCTTCACGTCAAACCCGGTAAAGGCCCGGCTTTTGTCCGAACCAAACTCAAAAGTTTGACCAACGGCAAAGTATTGGACAACACCTTTTCTGCCGGTCACAAGATTGAAGAAGTCCGCGTAGAAACACACAAATATCAATATCTGTATGCGGAAGGAGATTTGTTTCACTTCATGCATGTGGAAGATTTCAACCAAATTTCGCTCGACAAAAACATTCTGGATGCGCCCGATTTGCTTAAAGAAGGCGAAAACGTGATGGTGATTACCAACACAGAAACCGGATTGCCGCTGTCTGTCGATATGCCGGCAAGTGTGGTACTCGAAGTGACTTATACCGAACCGGGCATGAAAGGCAACACTGCCACCAACGCTACCAAACCCGCCAAGGTTGAAACTGGTGCCGAAATCAATGTGCCTTTGTTCATCAACGAAGGCGACAAAATAAAAATTGATACCGCCAAAGGTGTTTATTTAGAACGCGTTAAAGAATAATTTTCATGAAATTTCCAAAACCCCAACAGTTACAAGACATTGCCCGTTTGATCAACGCCAAGTTTGTCGGTACACCGGATTTTGAAGTTTTGGGGATGAACGAAATTCACGTGGTCGAACCCGGCGACATCGTTTTTGTCGATCACCCGAAATACTACGACAAAGCGCTGCAATCTGCTGCGACCATTGTTCTCATCAACAAAGACGTGGCATGTCCCGAAGGAAAAGCTTTGCTCATTTCGGACGATCCGTTTCGGGATTTCAACAAACTGACCCATTATTTTAAGCCTTTTCAACCGGCCAATCAGTCGATTGCCTCATCGGCTAAAATTGGAAAAAACACAATAATCCAACCCCATGTTTTTATCGGCAATGATGTGGTTATTGGTGAAAATTGCGTCATTCATCCCAACGTAACCATTTATGATGGCTGCATCATTGGCAACAAGGTCGTGATTCATGCCGGAACCGTTTTGGGTGCGGATGCCTTTTACTATAAAAACAGACCGGAAGGATTTGATCAGCTCAAATCATGTGGAAACGTCATCATCGAAGACCACGTTCATATTGGAGCCCTTTGCACCATCGATAGAGGTGTGACGGGGAGTACCACCATCAAAGAAGGTTCTAAAATTGACAATCAGGTACAAATTGCCCACGACACCGTGATTGGCAAAAAATGTCTGATTGCTTCGCAAGTGGGTATCGCCGGATGTACGATTATCGAAGATGAGGTAACGCTTTGGGGACAAGTAGGCATCATCAGCGGCATAACCATCGGAAAAAAAGCCGTTGTTTTGGCGCAAAGTGGCGTGTCTAAATCTTTGGAAGGCGGGCAAGTCTATTTTGGATACCCGGCAGGTGAAGCCAGAGAGAAATACAAAGAATTGGCATCCATCCGCCAGATACCGAAGATTATTGAAAAACTTAAAGGTTAAATTATTCGCTATTTCACGACCGATGTTTTACCTTTGAAAAAACACAAATAAATCTAATTTTTTCTTTAAATACCTATTAAAATGAGCGTTTTAGTCAACAAACATTCCAAGATAATTGTACAAGGATTTACCGGTAGCGAAGGCACTTTTCACGCCGAACAAATGATTGCGTACGGCACCAACATTGTAGGCGGCGTTACACCCGGCAAAGGAGGTCAAAAACATTTGGACAAACCGGTTTTTAATACCGTTAAAGATGCCGTGGATCAAGCAGGTGCTGATACTTCCATCATTTTTGTACCGCCGGCTTTTGCAGCCGATGCCATCATGGAAGCGGCTGATGCGGGTATCAAAGTGATCATCACCATCACCGAAGGGATTCCTGTGGCTGACATGGTGAAAGCATACGCCTATATTCAACACAAAGATTGCCGATTGGTCGGACCGAACTGTCCGGGTGTTATCACGCCGGGAGAGGCTAAAGTGGGCATCATGCCCGGGTTTGTTTTCAAAAAAGGTACGGTTGGCATTGTTTCCAAATCCGGAACATTGACTTATGAAGCCGCTGACCAGGTGGTTAAACAAGGATTGGGTATCACGACAGCCATCGGAATTGGTGGCGACCCCATCATCGGCACAACCACCAAAGAGGCGGTTCAACTTTTGATGAATGACCCAGAAACCAACTGCATTGTGATGATTGGCGAGATTGGCGGACAGCTTGAAGTTGATGCCGCACGTTGGATTAAAGCCAACGGAACCAAACCGGTAGTCGGCTTTATTGCCGGAGAAACGGCTCCCAAAGGACGCACCATGGGACATGCCGGAGCCATTGTGGGTGGCGCGGAAGACACTGCCGAAGCCAAAAAACGCATCATGCGCGAATGCGGCATCCACGTAGTGAATTCGCCCGCCGAAATCGGTAAAAAAGTGGCTGAAGTGATGAAGAAGTAAGTTACAATATTATCATATATACAAAAAAGCGACTCTTATCAAGTCGCTTTTTTTATGGGTTATTCCTTAAAAATCATTGGTTTTTATAAATTATAAAGACCTCACATTTCCGAAGCCTCGGGATTGAAACCTGTGAGAATTGGATTAAAAGAAATTTACATACGCTCCGGCACGGAAATCCCCAACAACCCAAAAGCGTTTTTAATCGTTAGGCCAACCGTTTCCGAAAGTTGTACCCGAAAGTTCCGGACAGCCGGCTCTTCCACGCTCAGAATGGGCACGGCTTGGTAATAGGAATTGTATAGCTTGACCAATTCATACACATAATTTGCCACCAAAGCTGGACTGAATTGTTCGGCGGCTTCCTGAACCGTTTTTGGAAAAGACCGAAGTGTTTTAAGCATTTCTTTTTCCCTTGGATGAAATTCGTTCGGAAAAGTTGTTTCCGACAATTTCCCGGCTTTTCGCAAAATCGACTGAATACGCGCGTAGGTATATTGAATAAAAGGGCCGGTGTTTCCTTGAAAATCGATGGACTCTTTGGGGTCGAACAAAATGCGTTTTTTGGGATCTACTTTTAAAATATAATATTTCAAAGCCGCCAAACCAATCGATTTGAAAAGTACTTGCTTCTGTTCTTCGTCAAAGTCGTCAAGTTTACCCAATTCTTCGGTAATTGTCGCCGCACTTTGGGTCATTTCGTCCATCAAATCATCGGCATCAACAACGGTTCCTTCCCTGCTTTTCATTTTTCCGGAAGGCAAATCGACCATGCCGTAACTGAGGTGAAAGAGATTCTCGGCCCAGTCAAAACCGAGTTTTTTTAAGATGAGAAACAACACTTTGAAATGGTAATCCTGCTCATTGCCAACGGTGTAAACCATGCCTTTCACGTCGGGGTGGTCTTTCACGCGCTGAATCGCCGTTCCTATATCTTGGGTCATGTAAACGGCGGTGCCATCGCTGCGCAACACGATTTTTCGGTCGAGACCTTCGTCGGTCAGGTCTATCCATACCGAGCCGTCGGGGTCTTTTTCGAACACGCCTTTATCGAGTCCTATTTGCACCACATCTTTACCCAAAAGATAAGTGTCGCTCTCGTAGTAATAGTTGTCAAAATCGACGCCGAGGTTTTTGTAGGTTTCTTCAAATCCTTTGTACACCCAACCGTTCATCATTTTCCATAGCGACACGGTTTCGGGGTCGCCGGCTTCCCAAAGTTGAAGCATTTTCTGTGCTTCGAGTAAGATGGGTGCTTGTTTTTTAGCATCTACTTCAGTCAAACCTTTTTCGGTGAGTTCAGCAATTTGCGCCTTGTATTGTTGGTCGAATAACACATAGTATTTTCCCACCAACTTGTCGCCTTTCAATCCGGACGATTCAGGTGTTTCGCCCGCTCCAAATTTTTTCCAAGCCAGCATCGATTTACAAATATGGATGCCGCGGTCGTTGATGATTTGGGTTTTATAGACTTTTTTACCCGAAGCTTTGAGTATTTCGGCTACGGAATAGCCCAAAAGGTTGTTGCGGATATGTCCGAGATGCAGCGGTTTGTTGGTGTTGGGCGATGAATATTCGACCATCACGGCCGGAATATTTTTGTCGGTTGGTGCGATGCCGAAAAGTTTTTTGCCCTGTATGGACTTGAAAAAATCGAAAAAATAGGCATCGGAAATGGTGAGATTCAAAAAACCTTTGATGATGTTGAAACTTTCGACCGCTTCAATTTCTTTCACGAGAAAAGCGCCTATTTCTTCACCCAACTGCTGCGGATTTTTTTTGATGTATTTAAGCAGCGGGAAAAGTATAACCGTGAGGTCGCCTTCAAAATCGGATTTGGTAGGTTGCACATCGACTTGGTCGATATCGACCTGAAAAAGGTTTTTGCACGCAGTTTTGACGGCTTGCTGAATCAGAATTTCCATGGGTAGTATTACATCTTTTGCAGCGGCAAAGATAGGCAATGACGGGGAAATTTTGTGATTGGAATTGTTGGGAAAATATTTTGTTTTACTGGCATAAAAAAGCCCATGGTTTTGGTCGTGGGCTATGACGACTATATCGTTTCAATTGAATCTAAATCATTGAAATTACAATACAAAAAAATCAGAAATACAAAATCAGATTTTTCTTATCTTGTTTCTTTAACTTAAGAAAAAACATTTAGAACACTTACAAAGAAATGATACACAAACTCTTTTATTTTATCCCAATTCTTAAAAAGAATATGGAAAAATAAGAACCATGCTATGATTCTGTATTTGAAACCGATATTCTTTAAGTTTAACTTGTTTAGTCGTTCCATTTTTTTAAATTTTAGAATCCTTCCGGCAAAAGTGTTTTTGCCGGAAGGAAAGATAAATTATTTATTGTAATGTAAATAATAATCCATCATAGCATCAACTGAATTTGCAAAGCCATTATAGCTCGTTAAAGAATGTCCTATTAACCAACCGAGATCCCAAGCTAATGTACCTCCGTTAATAGAAATAATTTGTTTTTCGTTTAATTCTTTCGTATTATACATAACAGTAATTGATTTAAAGTTAAAAATTATTTAAAAGCAGATGCAAAACCATCCTTAAAATCGTCCCAATTATTCACTACTTCTACTACAATTGCACCCACAGCAGCAATAAGTATATCATCCCATCCTAATATTCCTCCCTCAACCTCTCTCACCTCCCGAGCATCCAGCTCGGTGAGTTGTAAACTTTCTAAATTTTTCATAAAGTTAAAAATTTTAATTAAACATTGATTTTTTTGTAAACAATTTTTTTGCGCGCTTTTTTGTTTTACAGGGGCTAAATTAAATGCCTACACTCTAATTGCATTGGAGTAAAGTATTTTTTTTGCCCACCCAATATTTTTATGTTTTCGCCCGAGGTTAGGAGCTTAACAGAAAAATGGACCTCCAAATCGCAATCGTCCTCATAAAAATAACTTTGCAGCTTGCGGCTGTAACCTATAGGAAAGCCAAAAGTTTTTAATCTTTCAAGTATGTTGTAGAGCTGGCTTTCGCTCACCCCGAGTTTCCGTGCAAATTGGCTTGGACATCCTGTTTTTCCCATTTTAATGAGCTCGTGTATTTTTCTTAACCGTTCAATTTGTCTGATAGAATTCATAGCTGTCGATTTTAAAGTTTTTGGAATTGAGGCATTTGCTGTTGCCACAAGCTGTAATAAGCAGCTTGTGCAGTATATAATTCTTGGTGCGTACCATCTTCTATAACGACACCCTTTTCTAAAACCACTATTTTGTCTGCCTGCACCACCGTGCTCAAGCGGTGTGCGATAAGGATAATGGTTTTGTCGGCTTCCCGGAGTTTGGCAATGGTTTTTTGGATGTAATTTTCCGAACTGCTGTCTAACGAAGAAGTAGCCTCGTCCAACACTAATATCTCGGGTTGTTTATACAAAGCGCGCGCGATGGCAATACGCTGTTTCTGCCCGCCGGAAAGGGTCGCACCGTTTTCACCCAAGTAAGTAGCAAAACCATTGGGCAGACTTTCCACAAATTCGAGGATGCCGATGTCGTTGCAAATTTGTATGATGCGCTCCATATCGGGTTGAAATTCTCCAACGGCAATGTTTTCAACCACGTTTCCGGCAAACAAATCTATCTTTTGCGGCACCACGCTGATTAAATTGCGGAGACTGCTGTTTTCAAAATATTTCAGGTCGGTGTTTCCAATGTATATCTGCCCGCCCTGAATGGGATAGATGTTTTGCAACAACGAAATCAAGGTCGATTTACCCGAGCCGCTTTCGCCGACAATAGCAGAAATCTTCCCTTTTGGAAAGGTCAAACTGAAATTTTTGAAAACCTCTACCCGCGTCCCATATCGAAAGAATACGTTTTTAAAAACAATGTCGCCGATGGCTTCTTTTTTCAACACGATTTTATTTTCGGACTCTTCCCGTTCCAAGTCCATAATCTCGAACAAACGATCGGCGGCAATCAACGCGTTTTGTATTTGTACATTGGCACCAATCAAGCTTGCTACCGGTCCGGTAAAATATCCAATGATGGCGTAAAACGACAGCAATTCGCCGGGGGTAATTTGTCTTTCTATCACATAACCCGAACCCACCCAAAGCAGGATAATGGTTAGCAGTTGGGTAACAAATTGGGCACTCGTCCCGGAAAAAACACTGTTCAAAGCCGATTTATAACCTATTTTGAGTAATCCGATAAACCGGGTTTCGGTTTTGATATTGGCAAAGTCTTCCAATCCAAACCGCTTGATGGTTGCCACGGCATTCAAAGATTCCACCAACTGGCTTTCCAAATCGGCAGCTGTTTCCATGATTTTGCGTTCCACCCGTTTGTTGAGTTTGTTGATAATCAAATAAATGAGCAAATACAAAGGCACAACGGCCAACATGACAAGTGCCAATTTCCAATAGTAGGTAAACATCAGCCCAAAAGAAAAAAACAGAATTAGCACATTTACAGTCAGGTTGAGCGAAACACCGTTGATAAAAGTTCTGATTTTTACTGCATCGTTGATACGTGAAATGATTTCGCCCACGCGCATGGTATCAAAAAATTGCTGGGGTAATTTCAACAGATGTTTGTAATATCCCAAAATGAGTCGTGCATCTATCTGTTGACCGGTTTTTATGAGGAAAACGTCTTTAAATACACCAATAACTATTTGCAACAACAACAGGAAGATCATAATGATACTTAGCAAGTTGAGTAGGTTGGTGTTGCCGTCAACTAATACATAGTCCGTTATTTTCTGAATGTAAATAGAGGTAGAAAATCCCAACAGTGTATAAACAAGCGCCCCGACAAAAGCTTGGATAATTGTGTATTTATGCGGTTTTAGCAAAAACCAAAAGCGTTTTAAAATCGATACTTTCTCGTTGGCTTTCTTAAAACCTTCATCGGGGAGCATGATGACCAAAACACCTGTCCATTCCTTTTCAAATTCTTCGTGTGTTTTTTTGTGAATTTTCCCTGTGCCGGGATCCATAATTTTTATGAAAGATGGGGTAACTTCATAAATCACCACATAATGCTGCAATTGTTCCTTTACGATTACGTGTGCAATTGCCGGTTTGGGGATTTTAAACAAACTGTCTTTCACTCCCCGAACGCCTTTTGCTTCAAAACCGAGTTTTTGGGCTGCCTCCAACAAACCCAACACATTCGTCCCTTTTTTGTCTGTCCCGGCATATTGACGAATGCGTGCTATTGGAATTTCCAATTGATAATGTGCCGAAATAGATGCCAAACAGGCGGCTCCACAGTCGGTAATGTCGTGTTGCTTGATGGTAGTTTTTGCCATATTCTATTAATTTTGAACTACTTTCTTATTAGCCGGATTCAGCCAATCATCCATTTTATCGTAGAGCAGGTCAAAGAGTGAGCGTTCCGCTAGTTCGAAACGCGCTCTTAGGGTCATCCCCTTTCCGAGTTTACCGATAGTGCCATTTTTAAGCTTTAAATGGGTTTGATGAATTTTGCAACGTATTTTAAATACGGGCTGATTGTCAAGCATTTCTATATCGTCCGATATTTCGATTATTTCACCCGTAGCCAAGCCCCATAAATTGTAGTTGAATGCATCAATTTGAAAAGTCACTTTTCGGTCTTTACGAATCAATCCAATGTCCATGGGGTTTACATAACATTCGACCAACAAATCGGTATCGGGCGATATTTCCGCTAATACTGAACCTGCGTTAATGTAACTCCCTCTTTCAATCCCTTGCACGTTTAATAAAGTACCGGAAACAGGCGCAGTAATCACAAATTGGTTCTGATTTTCGGAAACTTGTCTTTTGTCGTTTTCAATTTTTTCCAGTTCTATCTCCAACTCGCTTAGCGATGCCTGCCAAGTGTTGCGTTGTTGCTCTTTGAGTTGATAAATATTGCTCAATGCCAAATTGTAATCAAACTCGACTTGTTCAAATTCGGCTTTGGCAATCACGCTTTTTTGAAATAAAATTTTGTTTCGGTCGTATGTGTTTTTCGCTTGTTTGAAACGGGTCTCCAATTCGTTCAACTTCTCTTTAAATTGCAAATACTCCTTCTGATACTTGGGTGTTTGAATACTATCCAATCGAATTCTATGAGCTTGGAGCAAATACACCAAATCCTTTTTGTTTTGTTTAAACATTGTCAAGCGATAGGATGCAAATTGTTTTTGTTCATCAAGCACAGCATCGTCAATGGTCAACAAAGTATCGCCACTTTCTACAAGTCGATTGTTTTTTAAATCTGAAAATAAAACCTTGCCGGACTGGACACCTACAATAGGTGTTCGCTCCTTGTCCGGTTTAATAAGTCCTGTCGCAGATGTGTAAATTTTTGCTTTTAAAAAGGGTAAAGCAACAAATGCTCCTAACAGAAAAATCAGCAGGAAAAGATAAATAAATCGGCTACGCGGTCGGATTATAGCCTGATGTACAATGGAAGTATTCTCTAAAATCTCTTTAGGAAAAATCGTAACGGGGCAGGTTAGATATTCAAATCTACTAAATCAATAGATTTTATTAAATTTTATACTTGTTATTTAACATAAGGAAATCAGCATGTTATGAAAAACAAAATTTAATTTTTTTGTAACATTTAGTTGAATGAATACAATAACATTCGCATTTACTGTGAAAAACACCCCTTATAACTCACTCCGAACTATTCAGAATTAATTAAATACCTTTGCAATATCACAAAACCACCACCATGCACAAAGTAGCCGTCATTATGGGCAGCAGCAGCGATTTATCGGTCATGCAAGCCGCCATCGATATTTTGAAAACCTTTGGGATAGCCACTGAGGTAGATATAGTTTCTGCCCACAGGACACCCGAAAAACTTTTTGAATTTTCTAAAAACGCCCGCCAAAACGGTATTTCGGTCATCATCGCCGGAGCCGGTGGTGCCGCGCATCTACCCGGGATGGTGGCATCGCTCACTTCTTTGCCGGTCATCGGCGTACCGGTCAAAAGTAGCAACAGCATCGACGGTTGGGATTCGGTTTTATCCATCCTCCAAATGCCCGCAGGCGTGCCGGTAGCAACCGTGGCACTCAACGGTGCGCAAAATGCAGGTATCTTGGCCGCGCAAATCATTGGGGCTTTTGATACTATCGTGCAGGAAAAACTCGATGCCTATAAAGAAAGTTTGAAAGAAAAAGTCATAAAAGGTGCTGAGGAAATAAAGCGGGATAAGTCAACCTGAGATGGTTTTTTACCTGTGTTAAGAACAAATTAATTTGCGTACATTATCATACAAATAAAGTATCTTTGAATGTAAATAAGGTTGATTATGACTTCAAATAATATTAAAAAAACGCTTATCTCCAGCATATCCGAAATTGATGATGCGCAATTTCTCAGTGCCATACAAACCATAGTCGATTCAAAATTGAAATCTCAAAAAATGCGTTTAACAGCCGCACAACATCAAGAGGTTATCGAATCTAGACAACAGATTAAAGACGGTTTATTTATCACCCAAACCGAACTTGACAAAGAATTTGATCAATGGCTCAGCAAACGGTAGTTTGGTCGCAAAAAGCACAAATCAAACTTTTTATCATCATGGAATTTCACACTGTCCGAAACGGGAGTCCTGCATATACAACTAAATTATATGCAAAATTCAAAAAAGCACTCAAAACACTTTTTAAACAACCCGAAATCGGCATCCCGACAGATTTCGAAAATATTCGAGGTCTTGTCGTTGATGAATATATTTTATTCTACGAATTAACTAAACATAAAATCACAGTCCATACGCTATGGGATTGCAGACAAAACCCAGAAGATTTAAAAATATTATGACCAAAAACCCACTCCTCAAACCCTTCGATACCGCACCGTTTGCAACCCTTAAAACGGAACACTTTCTGCCTGCCGTCAAACAGGAAATTGCCAACACCCAAAAAGAAATCGACGCAATCGTGGAAAATCCTGCCGAACCTAACTTTGAAAACACCATCGAAGCTTTGGATTATTCGGGCAAGCAACTCGACCGTGTCACCAGTATTTTCTTTAACCTCAACAGTGCCGAAACGAGTCCGGAAATTCAGAAATTGGCACAGGAAATTTCGCCTTTACTCACGGAATTTTCCAACGACATCACGCTCAATCAAGTACTTTTTGAACGCGTCAGAAAGGTGTTTAACCAAAAAGAAAAACTACCGCTAACCGCCGAACAAAAAACCTTGCTCGACAAAAAATACAAGAGTTTTGCCCGAAACGGCGCCAATTTGCCGGAAGACAAAAAGCAATTGCTCCGAACTTTGGATACCGAATTGTCGAAGCTGAGTTTGCAATTTGGCGAAAACGTCTTGGCCGAAACCCAAGCCTATCAGTTGCATGAAAAAGACAAAGCCAAACTCAAAGGTTTGCCTGACTCGGCTTTGGAAACTGCCCAACAATTGGCCGAAAAACAAAACCTAAAAGGCTTTATTTTCACCTTAGATTTTCCGAGCTACCAGCCGTTTATGACCTATGTGGAAAATCGCGATTTACGCAAAGAATTGTTTTTGGCTAATGCCACACGTGCTTATCAAAAAGTGCAAAATGACAACCAAAAAATAGTCCTGCAAATCGTCAAAAAAAGACACGAACGGGCGCAACTTTTAAGTTACAAAACCCATGCGCATTATGTTTTGGAAGAACGCATGGCCCAATCGCCCGAAAAAGCCAAAGATTTTCTGGAAGAATTGCTTAAAAAATCCATCCAAAAAGCAAAAGATGAATTCAATCAATTGGAAACTTTTGCCAAAAAATTAGACAACATCAATCGATTGGAAAAATGGGATGGCGCATTTTATACCGAAAAACTCAAACAAAAACTATACGATTTTGACGATGAAGTGCTGAAACCTTATTTTGATTTAAACAACGTTTTACAAGGCGTTTTCACAGTCGCCAATCGATTGTATCGACTTCATTTTGAAGAAGTTTTCGACATTGACAAATACCACGAAGAAGTCAAAACCTATCGGGTTACGGACGACAAAGCAAATTTAATCGCTATTTTCTATGCCGATTTTCACCCGCGACCGGGCAAGCGAAACGGTGCGTGGATGACTTCCTACAAACCGCAATACCGCAAAGGCAATACGGTCGAAAGACCTCATGTTTCGATTGTTTGCAACTTCTCCCGCCCGACCAAAACAAAACCGTCATTACTCACTTTCAACGAAGTCACGACTCTTTTTCATGAATTTGGTCACGCATTGCACGGCATGTTGGCAGACACCGTCTATCCGAGTTTGAGCGGCACACATGTCTATTGGGATTTTGTGGAACTACCAAGTCAGGTTTTGGAAAATTGGTGTTACGAAAAAGATGCGTTGGAATTGTTTGCCAAACATTATCAAACCGGAGAAATCTTGCCGGTTTCTTACATCGATAAAATCAAAAAGGCAGCTACTTTTATGCAGGGACTGCAAACGTTGCGTCAGCTCAGTTTTGGTTTGCTCGACTTGAAATGGCATGCCGAAAACCCAGAAAGTTTTTCAGACCTGAAAGCGATAGAAAAAAGTATTTTTTCTGCGTCAGATCTCTATCCGGAAGTGGGCGAATCTTGTATGAGCACCGCTTTTTCACATATTTTCCAAGGTGGATATTCCGCCGGGTATTACAGCTATAAATGGGCGGAAGTATTGGATGCAGATGCCTTCGAGTTGTTCAAAGAAAAAGGTGTTTTTGATGCGGAAACCGCCAAAAGTTTCAAAGAAAATATACTTTCCAAAGGCGGATCTGAACATCCGATGGTGTTGTACAAACGATTCCGCGGGTCGGAGCCAAACCCCAACGCGCTGCTCAAAAGAGCCGGAATTTTAAACTGACATTCCGATAAGACTAATTTTTAACAATTCCGCTTGTCGAAAAATTAGATAAAAGTGTTTACTTTGGGGAAACTAAACAACCTGATTTTTCAAGTTATTCAAAATTTGCAAAAAAAGACTATTTTTGAATGCTTAGAAAAGATAAAATGCTGACTATGGACGAATTGGAAAAACACACCCTCGACCCAAATAAGTGGATAGATTCTTATTCGGATTATCTTTTTAACTACACCATTGTGAAGGTCAATGACGATGAGGTTGCCAAAGACTTGGTACAAGAAACTTTTTTCTCTGCTTTGAAAGCCATGAAGAATTTCAAAGGAGAAGCTTCCGAACGGACTTGGCTTATCTCTATTCTTAAACGAAAAATCATCGATTATTACCGAAAAATAAATTCCAAAAAAGGCAAAGCTGAAGTTCGAATAACCTACAACGACGATACGGAAAATGAAGGAGAATGGTTGGAAGAACGCGTAGCCGATTATCACTTAGACGGCAACGCTGAATCTGAAATGGAAAATGTGGAACTCGGATTGGCCATCAACAAGTGTATGGATAGACTACCGGAGAAGCAAGCCACCATTTTTAAAATGAAAACTGTCGAAGGTTTTGAAACCGAAATCATCTGTAAGGAGCTAAATATCACCCCGTCCAATCTTTGGGTCATTATCCACCGTGCAAGACTGCAACTGATGGAATGCTTAGAAAAAAATTGGTACGCTTAAAAGAAAAAATTGAAATGAAACACAATCACGATCACAATCACGATCACAAACACAAAGAGAAATTGTTCTATTCCTGCGATGAAGCCGGTTTAGCTTGTGACAAAAGCCAGTATGGCGACCTTACACTTTGGGAAAAAGTCAGACTAAAAATTCACCTATTTTATTGTGATTATTGCCGGGCTTATTCCAAAAAAAATCAAAAACTTTCCGACCTGTTTAAACGCGTTGGAATTTCTCAGCCTGCAAAACAACTCGATTTGGATTCAAAAGAATTGATGCGGAAAGAATTTGAAAAAGAATTGAATTCTACCCTCTGAGTTTATTGACACACTCGATTAAAAACCAAACAATCGGAATACTTTCAACCCAAAAGGAGCTAAAGTATTTCGATTGTTTTTTTTGTGCCTTCCACAAAAAAAACGAAGATAACAAACAAATCAAATAAATCGAATTCCACGCCAATCCGTTTTTTATCAGTGTTGAAATCACAATGATCAACAACAAAATACTGCCGATTTTCTTTGTTTTTCTAATTCCCAAAACCATCGGAATCGTCCCCAAATCTTTATCGTCTGTATCCATGTCACGAATATCAAACGGAATAAGCCAAATCAGCACAAAAAGAAATATCTCTACCAAAGCTGACAATGTCCGAAAATCAAAATCCTTATTCAAATAAAGCAGCGGAAGACCCACACAAATCCCCGACCAACAAATGGCAATCAAATAGGCTTTGACCCCGAAACGATTCCTGAAATTTTTGATATTGGGTCGTGCCGGAAAACTGTATAACAAAGTCAGCATCGAAAAAAACAAACTCCACCAAAATATTTTGATTGGCAGACTAAAAACAAGTACAATTGCCGTTATTGCTAAAAAAAAACTGATTATCAAGACCGCTTTTTGTCTTCTCAAAATCGCAAAAGGCAAAGTGGCATATTTTGCAAAGTTGTATGCCAAAACCGAAGTCGAGAATATGAAAACTGTCAGGTTCAGATTGACATCTTTGCCTCTATTTAGAAAAGTAATCGTTGAAAGACAGGTTATTGCCAATGCAACGTGAAGACTTGACCGAATGTAGAAATCAAATATTTTATTAAATAAATTCACTTTTCAAAAATACCTAAATTGTACCGAAGGCAGTTGATAAATACCTCTAAATGTTTTGTCAAAATCGGTTAAAAAAGAATTTATAATCTGTAATTTTGTGAAAATTTTTTTTCACCCTATGAATTCAGATTCGTTTGCCCTTCGCCACATTGGTCCACGCGAAAGCGATCTTCCTAAAATGCTCCAAACCATCCGTTGTAACAGTCTCGAAGCTTTGATTACACAAACCATTCCGGACGACATCAGGCTCCAAAAACCTTTGGATTTGCCCGAGGCACTTACCGAAAATGATTTTCTCAATCACATTCATGTGTTGGGTGCAAAAAACAAGTTGTACAAAAATTATATCGGTTTGGGTTACCACCCGACCATCACACCGGCCGTCATCCAGCGAAATATTTTGGAAAATCCGGGTTGGTACACCGCCTACACGCCATACCAAGCCGAAATTGCGCAAGGAAGATTGGAAGCACTTTTGAATTTTCAGACCCTAATTATAGACCTTACCGGGATGGGAATTGCAAATGCTTCTTTGCTCGATGAAAGCACCGCTGCGGCCGAATCCATGACCATGTTTTTTGACTTGCGTTCACGCGAACAAAAATCGAACAACGCGGTCAAGTTTTTTGTTTCCGAAGAGGTGTTGCCACAAACCGTTTCTGTACTTCAAACACGTGCCTTGCCTTTGGGCATTGAACTGGTGGTTGGCAATCATGAAAAATTGAATTTATCAACTGAGTTTTTTGGTGCTTTGGTTCAGTTTCCGGGCAAACACGGTCAAGTCTATGACTTTTCAGCTTTTGTCGAAAAAGCCCACGAAAAAGACATCAAAGTTTCTTTTGCTGCCGATTTATTGAGTTTGGTATTGCTGTCACCTCCAAGTGAGTTTGGAGCAGACGCAGTAGTTGGTACTTCACAACGCTTTGGCATTCCATTGGGTTATGGCGGACCGCATGCAGCATTTTTTGCCACCAAAGAAGAATACAAGCGTAGTATTCCGGGACGCATCATCGGAATCACACGAGATACTGACGGCAACCGCGCACTTCGTATGGCACTTCAAACCCGAGAACAACACATCAAAAGAGACAAAGCCACCTCAAACATCTGTACGGCTCAAGTATTACTCGCCGTGATGGCCGGAATGTACGGTGTTTATCACGGCAAAAAAGGACTGCAATTTATTGCGAATAAAATTCATAAAAGCGCACTCATTCTCAATTCAGCATTACAAAAATTAGGTGTTGAACAGTCAAACTCTGTCTTTTTTGACACCCTTTTGCTCAAAGCAGAGGCTTCTAAAGTTAGCGCAATTGCCGAAAATCAACAGCTAAATTTCTATTACCCAGATGCCAATCATGTCGCTATTTCGTTGAATGAAACAACCACTACCGAAGATTTGAAACAAATCGTCGAAGTTTTTTCAAAATTGACAGGCAAACAATCTGAATTTGACGAATCAAATGAAATCAAAAGCCCGATACCAGGAAATTTGGTTAGAAAAAAAGATTTTCTGTCCGCAGCTGTGTTTGCATCCTATCATTCGGAAACCGATTTGATGCGATATATCAAAAAATTGGAACGCAAAGATTTGTCGCTCACTCACTCAATGATTTCTTTGGGTTCTTGTACGATGAAATTGAATGCCGCTGCCGAAATGTTGCCGCTCAGTTCGCCACAATGGGGTCAGATTCATCCTTTTGTCCCCATCAATCAGGCACAAGGCTATCAAGAAGTTTTGAGAAAATTGGCTGAACAACTCAACGTGATTACCGGATTTGCAGCAACCTCACTCCAACCCAATTCGGGCGCACAAGGCGAATATGCGGGCTTGATGGTTATTCGTGCCTACCACCAAGCACACAACGAACCGCATCGCAATGTTTGTCTGATTCCATCTTCGGCACATGGTACCAATCCGGCTTCAGCTGTGATGGCAGGTATGCAAGTAGTCGTTACGAAAACCACCGAAGAAGGAAACATCGATGTAGAAGATATCCGCGAAAAAGCAAATTTATACAAAGACAAGCTTGCCGCCTTGATGGTTACGTATCCATCTACACACGGTGTTTTTGAATCCACTATCCGAGAGATCACCCATATCATTCACCAAAACGGCGGGCAGGTTTATATGGACGGTGCCAACATGAATGCACAAGTCGGTTTGACCAATCCAGCAACCATTGGTGCGGATGTGTGTCACCTGAATTTACACAAAACCTTTGCCATTCCGCATGGCGGTGGCGGTCCCGGTGTAGGTCCGATTTGTGTTGCAGCACATTTAGCTCCATTTCTTCCTACGAATCCGGTGGTTGAAACCGGCGGAGATTCGGCGATAACTGCTGTTTCAGCCGCACCTTGGGGAAGCGCGTTGGTTTGCTTGATTTCGTACGCCTACATAACCATGCTCGGCGCAAAAGGCTTGACAGAATCTACACGTTATGCCATCCTCAATGCCAATTATATCAAGGAAAGATTAAAAGGTCATTTTGAAGTTTTATACGCCGGTGAAAAAGGTCGGGCAGCCCACGAGATGATTGTGGATTGTCGTCCGTTTAAGAAAAATGGTGTGGAAGTAACTGACATTGCCAAACGATTGATGGATTACGGATTTCACGCACCTACAGTTTCTTTTCCCGTTGCCGGAACCTTGATGATTGAGCCTACGGAAAGTGAAAGTCTCGCGGAATTAGATCGCTTTTGTGAAGCGATGATTTCCATTCGCAAAGAAATTGACGAAGCGGCTTTCGAATCGAATAATGCGCTTAAAAACGCACCGCACACTTTAAAAATGTTGACCTCAACCGAATGGGATTTTCCATATTCACGAGAAAAAGCAGCTTTCCCGCTGCCTTTTGTTTCTGAAAATAAGTTTTGGCCAAGCGTGAGAAGAGTAGATGATGCGTATGGAGATCGTAATTTAATTTGTTCTTGTGCGCCCATCGAAGCTTATATGGAATCATAGCCAATCGAACTTAACATCAAGTAAAATAGACTATTTCCATAAATTAGTTAAACAACTGATATCTTCTTGTTTATCAAATTTCATTTATTTTTAAATTTAATTTGAATAAAAGTGTAAAGTTGGGCATTGTAATTTTTATTATGCAAACACGATGTGCAATTTTTTATTGTGTTACCTTTGATTGTAAACTAACAAACAATTCTTGTTATGAACGCTAAAATCATCGGTACCGGATGTTATATTCCCTCCGAAATTGAAGATAACGAACAGTTTATCCAACACGAGTTTTTAAACGACCAAGGCGATGTTTTTGGCGTTTCAAACGAAGTGATTATTGAAAAATTTCAAGCCATTACCGGCATCAAGGAAAGAAGATACGCCAAAGATCATTTGAACTCTTCCGATCTTGGTTTTTTTGCAGCAGAAAAAGCCATAGAAAATGCGAATATCAATCCGGAAGAATTGGATTATATCATCGTCGCACACAATTTCGGCGACGTCAAATTTGGCACCAATCAATCCGATACGCTGCCCAGTTTGGCATCCCGCGTAAAACACGCCTTGCGTATTAAAAACCCGAAATGTGTGGCTTACGACATCCTTTTTGGTTGCCCCGGTTGGATTGAAGCGATGATTCAGGCAAATGCTTTTATCAAAAGCGGCATGGCTAAAAACTGTTTGGTAATCGGCTCGGAGACGCTGTCGAGGATTGTCGATAAACACGATCGAGACTCCATGATTTATGCCGATGGAGCCGGTGCTGCTATCGTATCGGCAACTGAAGAAAACACCGGAATCCTGCATCACGAATCTGCTACCTATACCTATGACGAGGCTTACTTTTTGTACTACGGAAGTTCCTTTAATAAAACACTTTGTCCCAACACAAAATACATCAAAATGAACGGGAGAAAGATTTACGAATTTGCCTGTATAAATGTTCCTTCAGCCATGAAAGCTTGTTTGGACAAAACCGGAATTGGTATCGAAAAGGTAAAAAA
This sequence comes from Flavobacteriaceae bacterium, assembly GCA_034367065.1. Taxonomy (GTDB): domain Bacteria; phylum Bacteroidota; class Bacteroidia; order Flavobacteriales; family Flavobacteriaceae; genus UM-FILTER-40-17. The sequence continues at coordinate 108,474 of JAXMLV010000045.1, read as the reverse complement.
AATACTCATCCATCAAGCCAATGAAAAGATGGATGAAGCCATCGTCAAACGTTTTTACAAGCTATACGGTATGGATATCCCGGAAGGTGTGTTGCCCATGAGTATTCACAAGCTCGGCAATAGTTCGGTAGCTACCATCCCTACTTTACTGGATTTGATTGTTACCGGAAAAATAGAAAACCAGTCTATTGAAAAGGGTGATATTGTTATCTTTGCAAGTGTAGGCGCCGGCATGAACATCAATGCCATGGTGTATCAATTTTAACATGTACGAGAAAAGCTTTCCGAAAAAACGCTTCAAAAAAACACTTGAGTTCCTAAAAACCCACGTAAGGCCGGGTGCGGTTGTCTTGGATTTGGGTGTGAAGAACCCCTTCTCCGAAATCATGCAAAATGAGGGCTATCGTGTGTTTAATACACAAGGCGAAGATTTGGATATCTATACCGACTCGGTTTTAGATCCGAATATTGAGGCGGTGGCCGCCTTTGAAATTTTTGAACACCTGCTGTCCCCCCTGCAAATTTTATCCGAAATAAAAGCCGATAAACTCGTTGCAACCGTACCACTTCGGTTATGGTTTTCTCCTGCATACAGAAGCAAAACGGATCCTTGGGACAGACATTATCACGAATTTGAAGATTGGCAATTTGACTGGTTGTTGGAAAAATCCGGATGGGAAATTAAAGCCCGAAAAAAATGGGCACATCCGGTCGGTAAAATCGGATTCCGGCCTTTACTTCGACTGATCACACCTCGGTATTATGCGGTTTATGCGGAAAGGAAAAAGTCATGAAAATCTACATCGTCATCCCTGCATACAACGAAGAAGCGTTTTTACCGCAGACACTCAGGTCGCTTGCCGAACAAACTTATTTGCCCAAAAAAGTCATCGTAGTTAATGATGCATCCACAGACGGCACATTGGAATTGGCAAATTCATTTTCAAAAAAATACACTTGGCTAAAAGTAGTCTCCACAACCTCCGCGTCCGGTCATCAGCCGGGCGCAAAAATAATACGTGCTTTTAATGAAGGTGTTGCTCAGCTGGATGACGATTTCGATATTCTCATGAAATTGGATGCCGATATTTTATTGCCTAAAAACTATCTGGAAACCATTGTCAGCCTTTTTAACAGCAATCCGAAAATCGGGATGGCCGCCGGGTTTGCCTGTGTTGAAAAAGAGGGGAATTGGGTGTTGGAAAACCTTACCGATGCCGACCACATCCGCGGAGCGCTCAAAGCCTATCGAAAAGAATGTTTTTCGGCTATTGGCGGTCTTCGAGAAGCGATGGGTTGGGACACTTTGGATGAAGTACTCGCCCGATACTTCGGTTGGGAAATAAAAACAGATGTCAACTTGTTAGCCAAACACCTCAAACCAACCGGAGAGCGATACCACGCAAAATCCGGCAGCCTTCAAGGGAAAGTTTTTTACAGCCTGCGTTATGGATTGTTTCTAACCAAAATCGCTGTTTTAAAATTGGCTTGGCGCAAAAAAAGTACGGCTTATTTTTTCAATGCAATTCAAGGCTATTTTGGTGCTTGGATGACAAATCAACCCAAATTACTCACGCGAGAGCAAGGCAAGTTTCTCCGAAATTATAGATGGCGGAAAATTGCCCAAAAAATTTTCAATTAAATCAATCTATTACGAACTCAAGCGGAATTCCTGTGGTGCCATCCGGCATTTCTATGCCCAAAAGTGCTGCAATGGTTGGCGCAATGTCAGTAATGTTTGTCTTTTGAACTGTTTTCCCTTGGCCAATTCCCCAACCGTAGAAAAGCAAAGGCACGTGGGTGTCATAGTCATATCCTGAGCCGTGAGTCGAACCGGTTTTTGTGTAATCTATCACGCCTGATTTTAAGGTATATAGAACATTTCCGGAACGTTTTTGGTTATAGCCATTTTGCAAAAGATTGGCCCCACCTTTTGAAAAATCGGTATTCCGCATGGCGGTTGCCGTATAAACCTCCGCTATTTTTGGGAAATTGAGAATGGCTTGCGCGAAAGCTTCTTCCACATCATCCAAATCGTAGTCTTTGTCTGATATTAGTTTTTCATCCAAAAAGACCTGCTTATTGGATATGTCTTTTATTAAATCGTTTCCTTCAAATTTTTGAATGGAAAATTCTTTCAAATATTTCTTAAATGAACTCGAATCAAAGTACCCGGCGGGAATTTTATGATCCTTCAAATAGGCCGGCACATCGACAGCACCGTGATCGGCAGTGAGAAAAACGGTGTAATTGCCTTTGCCAACTTCGGTATCAAGTAACAACAAGAAACGCTCTAAATCTTGATCTAAACGGAGGTAGGTGTCTTCCACCTCAACCGAGTTTACGCCAAATAGGTGACCTACGTAATCCGTACTCGAAAAACTCAATGTCAAAAAATCGGTTTCGCTGCCTTTGCCAAGTTGCTCACCTTTGATGGCTGCAATGGCAAAATCGGTGGTGATTGAATTGCCAAAAGCCGTGCTCTTGATTATATCAAAATTCTTGTTTTCCTTTCTGAGTTTGGGTAAATCGTGCGGGAAAACAGCTTTTGTTTCGCCTTTGAAAAGCCCTTCATACACATTGTCATCCGAACCACTTTCGGTATAGGTTTTCACATCATAAAGCGTATTCCACGGTTTCATGTATGCTTCCGCTTTTCCGGATTGGTTGAATTTATTTACCCAATCAGGTAATTTATCTAGGTAATAAGTACTCGAAATCCATTTCCCCTCATCATCTCCATCAAACCAAAAAGCCGCGTTGGCGGTATGACCGGCAGGTAAAATTGCGCCCCGATCTTTGATGGCTATTCCGATGGTTTTGGATCGAAATTGCGTGTGCAATCGCAATTGGTCTGTGACGGTATTTACTTTAAGTCTGTGAGGCGACATTCGCCCTGAATTATCTGTTGCGCCTACCGATTGATAGTCTTTATCACTTACACAATACACATCCTCGTTATTGTCTTTATCATACCAATTGTTGCCTATGATTCCGTGCACAGAAGGTGTCGTACCCGTAAAAATTGATGCATGTCCTGGAGCGGTATAGGTTGGAATATAATTGAAATGATTGTTTTGACAATTGAATCCTTCGTTCATCAAACGTTTAAAACCACCTTCGCCAAACCGATTGTAAAAACGGGTTAAATAGTCATAACGCATCTGATCGACTACGATGCCCACAACCAATTTGGGTTTGGCTGTTTCCGAATTCAAGTTAGCCGTTAAATCAACTTTTGCTTGTCCGAAAGTTGTCAGTGTGAGAAAAGCAAAGACAAACAGTATTATTTTTTTCATTTTAATTTTATTTGGTTGTAAAAATAAGCGGTTAAAACTTTAATTGTTTTAAGGTTTTATTAAAAAAAGGGTTTGTGAGATTAATTTATGGTTATTCCAAACGCACAATCAAGGGCAGGCGTAACCGGCAAGCCACCGGAATGTCTCTTTTTTGAGCCGGATAAAGCTTAGGCAGTTCTTCAATACTTTGCCTGATGAGCGAGTCGAGTAATTTGTTTTGGCGCATACTTTCTATTTTAACGACCGATATTTCACCTTTCTCATTTACTAAAAAATTCAAATAAAGTGTGTCAGAAAACGCTTTGTAATAGCTGAATTCACGCGATATTTTTGAAGACAATTGTCTGCTCACATACTGTTCAAAACAGTTTCTTTGCACCTCTTTTGATGCCAACTCATCACAACCTTCAAAAATCGGAAACGTATCGACTTCGTTCCACTGAATGGTTTGTTCCTGCTCGCGTAAAATATCTTCCGAATGAATTTTCTTTTGGAAGAAAGATTCGCATGATGAAAAAAACATCAAAATAAAAATCAGAAAGAATGGCGTTTGTTTTAAAGTCATCGAAGATTGAAAAAGCGTTTAAAATTACAATTTTTTGGAAGAAATAATCCTTAAAATAAAAATCGGTTGGTAAAGTTTAGTTTTATAATTTTGATGCCTAAGAATTTCCGCATGGATATTGCCCTTTTAGCGATTGGTTTTGTGTTGATGACACTCGGGCTTTTCGGTAGTTTTCTGCCGATTGTTCCCGGACCTCCGTTGAGTTGGCTGGGTTTGCTCCTAGTCTACTTAACTGCTGCTGTACCGATAAATTGGTGGATTTTGGGAACCACACTTTTTGTAACAGTCGTGGTTAGCGTATTGGATTATTGGATTCCGGCGGCCGGAAGTAAATTTTTTGGTGGGAGTAAATCGGGTGCATGGGGCGCAACCATCGGGCTGATAGTCGGATTGTTTGTACCCATCCCGTTGGGTTTTTTAATCGGTACATTTGTGGGTGCTTTTTTGGGCGAATGGATGCATCAACAAAACCTCCACCAATCTTTGAAAGCGGCTTTGGGCTCATTCTTAGGATTGTTGGCATCGGGATTTATGAAGTTTATGGTTTCATTGGCATTTTTATTTATTTATCTTTGGATTTTCTGGGAACATCGAAGGGTGTTTTTTTAAATTAAGATTCGCTTAAAAATAGTTTGATGTGAATCTGCATTATATATAGAACGTTATTTTGTAAATTATTTCATTTTTATGAGCAAAGACAAAGTTTTTTCGGATCCGAACTTGAGGGTTTCCGATTTTGAATTCAACGAATCTGTTGTCAAAGTATTTGATGACATGGTAACCCGTTCCGTACCTTTTTATCTCGAAATGCAACGCATGATAGCCGATTTGACCGCAGATTTTGCTGTCAAAGGAACCAATGTGTATGATTTAGGTTGCTCAACCGGGACAACGATGATGGCTATACACCCTAAATTAGATCCCAGCGTCAGTTTTGTCGGAGTCGATGAGTCCGTAGAAATGCTCAAAACGTGTCGAGCCAATTTAGACAAAACCATCCCCGGTCGCAAAGTGGTTTTGGTTGATGCCGATTTAAACAAAGGCATCGAATTGGAAAACGCATCGGTGGTCATCCTTTGCTTGACACTTCAGTTTGTCAGACCTTTGCGCAGAAGCAAACTCATCAGAGATATTTATGATCAACTTCCCGAAAACGGCGCGGTTATCATACTCGAAAAAGTTTTGGGTGAAGATTCGATGTTCAATCGTTTGTTTATCAAACACTACTATGAATTCAAAAAAAGAAATGATTACAGCGAAACGGAAATCTCCAAAAAACGCGAAGCCCTCGAAAATGTCCTGATACCGTATCGCCTCAAAGAAAATGAAGAGCTTTTCGCAGAAGCGGGTTTTCGGTTTATCGATGTGTTCTTCAAATGGTATAATTTCTCAGGAATGATCGCTGTAAAATAAAGTATAAATAACATAAATCTGCCATGGTTAAACTCGGAAACTTCTTCTTTAGACACAGAAATTATCTATTCCCATTTTTTTATGCGATGATGTTCGTGCCCTCACCCAGAGTCACGCAAGATTACAAAATCATGCTGCTTTTAGGCTTTTTGATTGTGTTGATTGGGCAAGGTGTCCGATTCACAACCATCGGATTGGTCTATATCGTGAGAGGCGGGCGAAATCGACGTATTTATGCAGATGGATTGGTGACTGAGGGCTTATTCACACATTGTAGAAACCCGATGTATGTCGGAAATATCTTGATGATTTTAGGCATGGGAATTTTGTCTAATTCCTATTTTTATCTGCTGTTGATGGTACCGTTTTTCGTTTTTGTCTATCAGGCAATCGTGCGTGCCGAAGAGAACTATCTCAGAGGTCAATACGGCGACAGTTTCGACGAATATTGTTCGCACGTAAACCGTTGGATTCCTAATTTTAAAGGACTCGGCGAAACCTTGAGCGGTCAAAAATTCGATTTTAAAAAGATGATTTACAAAGAATACAACACCACCTTTGTTTGGATTTGCGGTGCCATCTTGGTAACGCTCTACAATTTTTATTTAATTATCGGTAAGGCATATTACTTAGAAAACAGACTGAAATTTTTAGGTATTTTTGTCATTGCAACTTTAGGTTATTTAACCGTCCGCTATTTTAAGAAAAAAGAACAAAGATTGAAGCGTTTGGAAAAAGAAAAACTGGCTTAATTATCGGTGCGGTAGTTGTTTACCAACTGCTTTACCCAATTTACTGCTTCGTCCAGATTATCAAATAATTCGTAGGGCCTGGTCATAAATGCCTTTTCAATCTGCACGTTGTAAGTCACAATCATTTTTGTAGAGACGACGGCAAAGGCTGCCAAATTTTCAATCTTCGATATTTTAAAATAGATTACCGGATTGACTGAGTAAGAATTAACTCTGTTTGAGATATATCCGAAGGGTTTTTCCCCATAAAAATCAATGGCAAATTGGATCATGACATCGACTATGTTTTCATCCAAATCGATTCCTTCGTGCATTTCCGTTATAACAAAATGCTCGTAAAAATTCAATCTTGCAAAATCTGTTTCAATTGTTTTCAGCACCATCATCTATATATTTTATCCAAAGATAATAGGTATATTTTCAGCCAAATGCACAATAAATTTCTTTTCGATTAACGGTCAAATTTTTCCGTTATAATGTTCGATTAAATTCAAGAAACTACTGAGTCCTAATTTGTCCCTAAAGCCCAAAACTAAAATAGTAGGTAAACTTGAAGGAAAGATTGTCATCAAAATTAGGCAAGTGATTCGGGCCGTATCGATAGAAAAAACTCAAACCAAAACCTTTGTACAATTTGTTCAATTCAAAACCCGATTCAAGAAAACCGTCTTGAAGTGATTTGAAATCGATTCCGATGTGTTTTTGCGTGTTGGTAACATCGCCAATGGCAGCGCGGGATATCAAAATAAGTTCCGGTCTGAATTTTTTGGTAATATTAAATCGGTTGAGTTTATGCTTGACGTGAAAAGCTGCGTATTTATCGGAGAAAAATTCGTTAAAGAACATGGTTTCAAAACTGTTTCTACCCGTCACTGAAAAACGTTTCATTATTCTGCTGTCGGTCGGATTGTTGGGCGACGCATGATAGAGATGGGTAATTGGGATATCGCCCGTGCCCCAACCGGCTTCCAGTAAAAAAGTAGTTGTGGTATTATCCAAATGTTTGATTTCATGCAATATCCGTCCCTCTGCTTTGAAAAAATTGAAGTCTCCCGAAAGGAATCCATCAATACTTTTGGTCAACTGCAAAGAAAATTTTGGAAATCCTTGTTTAACTTCCAACTTTCCCCTGTTTGTTTTTACAAATCGACTGAACGGGTTGTATTGAAAAGACCAAGTAATTGTTCCCAATTGATAAAAATTGAATGATTTTCCATCATTTTGATAGGTATAATCAAACTTGGTGAAAAAATCGCCGGTGGACACTTGAAACTTTGAAAACAGTTGCGGTGAGAAATCATGTTCGACAAAAACACTCAAAATCTGGGTATCATAAAATAGCTCAATATTGAATAATCGAGGTTCAAACAGCGAAAAAATTCGTTGGTCAGTCAAATAAACCGTGTTTCCAACTTCCTGCAAATCGTCCACCCAATTAATTCCCGCCCAAGTGTTTGTCTCAGGAAAAACTTTTACGGCACCGCCAAAACTATATTTTACGGAAGTATCTTTAAACCCGTAAACACCATAACCTTCCAATCTGAATCGTTTGGAAAAAGTATCGTTGGTCAAAAAACCCAAACCTGTTCTAAAACCTTCAAAAACATTGTATTTGACAAGCGTCCGCAAATCCCAATCTACATATTTTGTGGGATACCAACCTGCCAAAAGCTTTCTGGCCAGATTGATTTTTTTCTCCACTTTTTCGGCAGAAACCAAACTATCCAACACCCTGTATGTTTCAACATCTCTTGACGTTTCAGGTTCAGGACGCAATTTTTGCCATTCCGAATCTGACAAATTAATTGCGTTTTTTTCAATAACAATGTCGTAAGCTGAAGAATTTAAATCGGTCAATTGATTCACTTCCAAACGATCAACAGTTGTTTTTGCAGTGAAATAAACCAACTTTGTCGGGCTCTTGATGGCATCAGATTTTAAACTATCGGTTTCTTCCTCTGGTTTGTAAGATACGCCTCCTCCCAACAATTCGATGCGCTGATCAGCGTCTCCTTGCCTGATTACCAATTCTTTGGAAGTCGGAAACCAGAGGTTCTCATCTTTGATATAAGTAAAGTCTTGGGTTGCCTTGATGCTGATGCCACCATCGACCTGAATAATAACTTTTTGCAAGGCGAGCGATTGTGTATCAATGAACAAAGTCCCCTGCATGCCACCGGGCATATTCGCCTTTCGAGGTTTGAAATCAATCACATAACCGGGTCTGTTTTCGATCATCACCGTGTCGGTTATCTGGAAAAAATAATCCTTTAAACCCTGTGGAGAGAATGAATTTCTGTATTCGGTACCCAACAAGGTATAACGAGGTTTGTACCATGATAACGATAACAAATCGACCGCCAAAACTTCATAGACCGGCTCTTTAAATCCACCCATCCGATAGGCTTTGATATTTTCAGTACGACCCAATTTTTTAGTAAAATTGACAGTCGATATCTTTTCGCTGATGTAGAGATGATTTTTTTTAAGCGAATTGATGAGTTGAAAATCAACAGAGTCGGTTTTCGATAAAGTATCTTTTTCGGAAAGAGGTTTGTACTGATTGACCCACTGATTGACTGAATCCAAATTGGCTGTCACCAATATCTTCTCATACGCATCGTACCGATAATTACTTGCCAAGTTGTCGGGATTGTTTTCGTCTTGTTTGGCTACGGCTTTTTTAAGGATACGAAGAGCGGCATTGTCTCGTGCATAAACGGTTACTTCGTCCAGATTTTCTACTTTGGGATTGAGATTTATTTGATAAAAATTGGACTGAGGCGTGAGGGAAATTTTTTGCGTTTCAAAACCCAAATAGGAAACTTTCACTTCCTTGGTTTCATTGGTGAGGGTGATTTCAAACTTTCCTTCAGCATCGGTTATCACGCTGATGCTATTGTTTATAAGGATTGTCGCAAAAGGAAGCGGCTTACTGGAAGCCATGTCCTTGACAAAACCGATGATTTTATTTTGGGAAAAAATAGGCAACATGAACAAACAACCCAACAGAGTAATGATAATTTTGCGCATGTTCTAATGGTTTGAGCCGTGCTCGTAAAAATTACTGTAAAAAACTATCAAACGGTTAATATTTCTCTCTCTTTGGCGGCTAAAATTTCATCGATTTTTTTGATGTAATTGTCGGTCAAAGTTTGGATGGTTTGCTCAACATCTTTTGCCAAATCTTCAGACAGACCCTCTTTTTCTAATTTTTTCACTTCCGTATTTCCATCTTTTCGTGCTGAGCGGATGCTGATTTTAGCATCTTCGGCTTCTGCTTTTGCCTGTTTGACCAAGTCTCTTCGACGCTCTTCAGTTAGTGGAGGCACGTTGATGATGATGCTTTCACCGTTGTTCATCGGATTGAAACCTAAATTAGAAACAATGATGGCTTTTTCAATAATTGTCAACATCGCTTTCTCCCAAGGTTGAACAGTAATGGTTCGACCATCCGGTGTGTTGATATTCGAAATTTGAGACAGTGGCGTACTTGCACCATAATAATCGACAAAAACACTTCCCAACATGGCAGGACTCGCTTTTCCGGCACGGATATTTACCAACTGTTTTTCAAGGTGCGCAAGGGCTAATTCCATCGATTCTTTTACAGAATCCAAAATAAAGTCAATCTCTTCGTTCATCACTTAAAAATTTTAAAATTTAAGTTATTTTCTTAATTTAATCAATGTGTTACTTTCGTTCCTATTTGTTCTCCGGCCATGATTTTAAGGAGATTGCCGGGCTTGTTCATGTTAAACACGATAATCGGTAAATTATTTTCTTGACTCAAAGTAAAAGCAGTTGTATCCATCACTTTCAATCCTTTTTTCAACACATCATTGAAAGAAATCAAATCGAACATCACTGCATTTTCGTCTTTTTCGGGATCGACATTAAAGACGCCGTCCACTCGGGTTCCCTTTAAAATAACATCTGCATCTATTTCAACGGCACGAAGTACCGCGGCTGTATCGGTTGTAAAATATGGATTTCCCGTTCCGGAACCAAAAATGACCACTCTTCCCTTTTCAAGATGTCGAACTGCTCTTCTTCGGATATAAGGCTCTGCCATGGCCTCCATTTTGATGGCAGTTTGCAAGCGTGTTTGCAAGCCGGCATCTTCCAATGCACTTTGCAATGCCAAACCATTGATGACTGTTGCCAACATGCCCATATAATCACCTTGCACGCGGTCTAAACCATTGCTTGCGCCGGAAACGCCCCTGAAAATATTCCCTCCTCCGATGACAATTGCGACTTCTATGCCTTGTTCGATTACAGATTTGATTTCTTGGGCATAGTACAATAAAATTTTTGGATCGATGCCGTATTGTCTTTCTCCCAGCAAGGCTTCGCCGGAAAGTTTAAGGAGTATTCGTTTGTATTGCATGGTTTTTAAAAAGAAGGTTTTGCAAATATAACAATTCCTTTGGTGGTAAATCAAGGGAAAGTTTATTGACAAAAAAAGTAGCCGTAAAAAGCTTTACTTACTTAAAAATGATACCGCTTAAAAGCTTCCATGGCGGCGTATTCTGCCATTCCCAATGCGTTGTATTTGTCGGCGGTAAGTTGCGTTCTGTTCTCCACTCGAATCCAAAATTCGCGTTCGTCATCTCCCTGAAACATGGCGCCGTCTTTTTGCGATTGGTGGTAAAAAATAGCTCTTCGTTTTTTGAGTACTTGATCGGGACTCATCGGGACGGCCATTTCTATTTCGTGTATGTCCCACTCGTGCCAAGCACCGCGATAGAGCCACAACCAACAGTCTTTCATAAAGTTTTCGCCTTTGAGTCTGCGCAGTGTTTCGAAAACTGCATCCAAACATATTTTGTGAGTGCCATGCGGGTCAGCCAAATCGCCTGCGGCAAAAACTTGATGCGGTCTGATAGACGAAATCAAATGGGTCATGATAGAAAAATCATCTTCAGACAGCCTGCCTTTTTTAATGGTTCCGGTTTCGTAGAACGGTAAATCCAAGAAGTGTACTTGGTTGTCCGGCAATCCCAAAAACCGGGTTGCTGCCAAAGATTCTTTTCTGCGAATAAGCCCTTTTAGTTTTCTAATGGTTTGGTCAATTTCCGAATTGGTGTATTTGTTTCTGAGTGCATCTATCATTTTATGCATCACTGAATCGGCATTTTTTTCAATTTCTACAACTACTTCGGCATATTTCAACGCCTCTTCATCCGATACGGCAATATTTCCGGAAGTTTGGTAAGCCACGTGAACTTCATGACCTTGTTCTATCAATCTGTCAAAAGTACCACCCATCGAAATGACATCATCATCCGGGTGTGGACTGAAAATAATTACCCGCTTTTTGGCTGGCAGAGCGCGTTCCGGCCTGTTGCTATCCTCTGAGTTTGGTTTCCCGCCGGGCCATCCCGTGATGGTTCTTTGAAGCGTATTAAACATGTGAATGTTCAAATCATAAGCCGGCCCTTGTTCGGCCAACAAGCCGGACATGCCATTGTCGTTGTAATCTTTGTCTGTGAGTTTGAGTACGGGTTTATTAACTTTTTCACAAAGCCACAATAAAGCGCGTCGTCTAAGTTGGTCTGTCCAAATACAAGAGGTTACCAACCAAGGTGTTTTGATTCGCGTCAAATCTGCTGCTGCTCCTTCATCCAATACAAAAGTTGTGTTGTTATGGTGTTGCAGATACGTTGCAGGAACTTCAGAAGATACTTCTCCTTCGATGGTTTCTTTGATAATGGATGCTTTGTTTGACCCCCAAGCCATCAATACAATTCGTTTGGCTTTGCGAATGGATCCGATACCCATGGTAATCGCTTTTCGAGGTACGTTGTTGATTCCTAAAAAAGACGGAGCCGCATCTACCCGCGTAATGTGATCGAGGGTGATGACGCGTGTACTGGAATTGAAATGTGAGCCTGGTTCATTAAACCCAACATGTCCGGTACGACCGATTCCCAACAGTTGAAAATCTAACCCCCCGGCTTCTTTAATTTGCATTTCATAATCGATACAATACTGATAAAGTTCTTCTTGAGAAACAGTCCCGTCCGGTATGTGAATATTTTCCGGATTGATATCAACGTGGTTGAAGAGATGCTCATGCATGAAATAGTAATAACTTTGCATGTCGCTTTTTTGCATCGGAAAGTATTCATCCAAGTTAAAAGTAATTACATTTTGGAAACTCAACCCTTCCTCCCGATGCATTCGAACCAATTCTTCATAAACTTTGATAGGAGACGAACCGGTTGCCAATCCCAAAATAAACTTTTTACCTTTTTGTTGTTTTTCTCTGATGAGCGATGCTATTTCCTGAGCCACAATTACAGATCCTTCATCTGAGGAATTGAAAATGACATTGTGGATTTTCTCAAAACGAGTTTCTTCAAATTTACCGGCTTCTCGATAGTCTATCGACTGATAATCAAAGGTTTTTAATGTCATGTCGGTTAGTTTTATAAATAATCATTCTCTTTTTTACACAATAAACGGGATGAAAGCATCCCGTTTAAGAATTTAAAACAAAATAAATGAAACAAAATCAAATACATCAAACAAGCAGTTATTATACAAAATTATAACTTATGTAAATATAGTTTGTTAAATAATTGAGAAAAAAAAATTTCTACCAACAACCTTAATTAATCGACAGACAACAGAAAAGTAAGGGAAAATCTGTGTTTCTATTCATCTACTGAACACTTTTGCCAAACGGTTTCCCTGCCTGACGGCAAGCCGTTTCAAGTTACAAGGTTTGCCTATTGCCAATTAGTCATTTTTCACCAACTGCCGCCTGCTCCGCCACCGCTAAAACCACCGCCACCGAATCCGCCACCGAATCCACCGCCGCCGCTACCGAAACTTCCGCCTGAGCTCCCGCCGCCAAATCCGCCACGGCCCAGACTGGAGAGAATGATAACATCCAAAAGACTGGGACCTCCCATTTTTCCCTTGTTGTTTCGGTTGTTTTTGTTCCTTCTTGAGATGAGAAACAAGATAACAATAACAACGATGATAATCAATAAAACCGGTGGACCTTTGGGTTTTTCATTAACGCGCTGACCTTTGTATTTTCCGGCGAGAACTTCCATAATCGCATCGGTACCTTTGTCTAAACCGCTGTAATAACTACCCGATTTGAACTCAGGAATAATCACATTTCGGGTTATTTCTCCAACGATACCTGCTGTCAATACTTCCTCAGATCCGTAGCCGGGTGATATCCAAATCTGCCTTTCCTTTTCTGCCAACAACACAAACACGCCATTGTCTTCTGCGGCTTGACCAACGCCCCATGCTTGTCCCCATCTGGCAGACAACAGACCAATGTTCTCTCCTTTAATGGTCGAAACAATAACCACCACAATTTGTGTGGAAGTGGTGTCAGAATAATGAATGAGTTTTTGTTCTAAAGCTGTTTTTTCGGTTGGTGAAAGCAGATTTGCATAGTCATATACACTGGTTTGCAAGTCTGGCTTCTTGGGAATGTCGAATTGTGCAAAACCCGACTGAATTGCCAATAGAAAAAGCGAAGTGGAAAGAAAAATCTTGAAGTATTTCAGTGAATTTATCATCCTTTTGATATCGAATCAGAAAGTTCATTTTTGTCATTATCCAAATAAGGGAAATGCTTTTTGAGTTGCATGCCGGCTTCGTGAATACCGGCGACCAATCCGGCATCATAGTGCCCCTCTTTGAAAAAACCGGTCACAATATCTTTGGTTGATTCCCAAAAATTTTTCGGCACCACTTTGTCAATTCCTTCATCGCCACAGATGACAAATTTTTTATCGACTACGGCCACATAAAACAAAACTCCGTTGCGCAATTTTGTTTGATCCATCTTGAGCAAGTGGAAAACGTCGACAGCTCGGTCAAAAGCTTTTTCTTTCGAACACTTTTTTTCAATATGCACGCGAATTTCACCTGAAGTATCCTTCTCCGCCAACCGGATGGCTTCGATGATTTTGACTTCCGCCTCTTCCGTCAAAAACTGTTCAACTTTAGACATCTATTTGAAATCGAAATTGACATCAACCGGTTTTTCTGCACCGGGTTCTGAATCAAAATAGGGTTTACCCGTAAAATTAAACCAACCGGCAAAAACATTATTTGGAAAAGTTTTGATGTGGTTGTTGTAGGGTTCGATGGCTTCGTTGTAACGTACACGAGCCGTTTGGATGGTGTTTTCCGTACTAGTCAACTCGTCTTGGAGTTTGAGAAAATTTTGATTGGACTTCAAATCCGGATAACGTTCGACCGTCACCAACAAACGAGATAGCGAACTGCTCAAACCGCCTTGTGCTTGGTTGAATGCTGCCAATTGTTCCGGCGTAATGTTTGCTGGATCGATGGTAACAGAACTTGCTTTTGCGCGCGCTTCAATCACAGCTGTAAGCGTGGTACGTTCGAAATCTGCTGCGCCTTGCACGGTTTTGACCAAATTGCCAATCAGGTCATTTCTGCGTTGATAGGAGGTTTGTACATTCCCCCAAGATTTGGAAACCGTCTCGTTCATCGTGATGGCTTTGTTGTAAAATCCTTTGATGCTCGAATAAGCAATCAAACCAATGACTGCAACTACAATTAGAACTATAAGACCTTTTTTCATGATTGTGTTAGTTTAGAGTTGATTTTTAATTTTGATTAATTCACCTTTGACAAATTCTAATTTTTGGATGATTTCGAAGCTGTCCAAAGGTTTTTTCTTCTCGACCTTTAGATGCTCTTTTGCACCTGCTAAGGTAAAACCTTTTTCCTTGACCAAATGATAGATTCGCTCAATATTTTTGATGTCTTCGGGAGTGAATTTTCGATTGCCTTTTGCATTCTTTTTGGGTTGAAGCACGTCAAATTCCTTCTCCCAAAATCTGATAAGTGACGTATTGACACCAAAAGCTTTGGATACTTCACCAATTCCGTAATACAATTTTTTAGGCAGTTCTACACTCATCTTAGTCAAGCGATTGATTTTCTAAAGATGCTCTTCTGAGAATTTCAGCGAATTCCTCTGCGGTCATGCTGCCATAGTAGAAATTAATTGGGTTGATGCGAATGCCGTCTTTATAAATTTCATAATGCAAATGCGGAGCTTCCGAACGTCCGGTACTTCCAACAAAACCAATGATGTCGCCTCGTTTGACCCGTTGTCCTCTTTTGACATTGTATTTATACAAATGTGCGTAAAAACTTCGGTAACCGAATCCGTGGTTGATTTCGATATGATTGCCATAACCGGAAAGTGTATTGTCAGCCGAGATCACTACGCCGTCTCCACTGGCATAAATTGGCGTTCCTTTGGGCGCTGTAAAATCGATGCCCCAATGCATTTTTCTCACTTTTGTAAATGGGTCGGATCGCCAACCAAATCCCGATGCAATGTGTGTCAAATCTTCATTACTTACGGGCTGAATGGCCGGAATGGCAACCAATAATTTCTCTTTGTTGGCCGCCAAATTTTTTATTTCATCCAATGATTTTGACTGAACCGCCAATTGTTTGTACAGCACGTCGAGCCTGCGCGCCGTGCTTGTCACCAATTCAGAATTCTCATAACCCTCCAAGTTTTTGTATCGATTGACTCCGCCAAAACCCGATTTTCGTTGTTCAGACGGAATCGGGTCGGCTTCGAAATACACCCGATACAAATTGTTGTCCCGGTCTTCAATGTTGCTTAAAACGCTTTCGGCTTGTTCCATTTTTTTATTGAGAATCTGAAATTGAAGTTTCAAATTATTCAATTCGCGATCTTGCGCTATTTCTTTGGGCGTTTTAAAAACATCGACATTAAGTATAAGTACAATCCCCAAAAAACCAAACAGCAAGGAAGATAAAATAAATAAAAAGATATTTCTAAATTTTCTTCCGGGTTTCGGATCAATCTTTCTATACGATAATGTTTCGTGGTCGTAATAATATTTTACCTCAGCCATAATTTATTCTATTTTTGCAATGCGAAAAAACACGTTTCGCTTAAACGAACAAATATAAAAATTGTTTTTCAGTTAACTGAAAGTTTTAATATATATCGAACCTACCCGATGAATTCAAAAGAAATCAGACAAGCCTTTTTCGATTTTTTTCACCAAAAATCACATCAAATCGTACCTTCTGCACCGATGGTCATCAAAAACGACCCAACATTGATGTTTGTAAACGCCGGAATGAATCCGTTTAAATCTTATTTTTTGGGAACTGAGAAACCCACCCATAAGCGTATTGCTGACACCCAAAAATGCCTACGTGTCTCTGGTAAACACAATGATTTGGAAGAAGTCGGGATTGACACCTATCACCATACCTTGTTCGAGATGTTGGGCAACTGGAGTTTTGGTGATTACTTCAAGCAAGAAACCATCGCATGGGCTTGGGAATTGCTTACCGAAGTTTATAAGATTGACAAAAACATTTTGTACGTAACCATTTTTGAAGGTGATGAAAGCGAAGGTTTACAACGCGATTCGGATGCTTACAACTTTTGGAAGACGCATATTTCAGAAGACCGTATATTGCTTGGAAACAAAAAAGATAATTTTTGGGAAATGGGCGACCAAGGTCCTTGTGGTCCTTGTTCAGAGATTCATGTGGACATCCGTTCTGCTGATGAAAAAGCCAAAGTACCCGGAAAAGATTTGGTCAACCAAAGCCATCCGCAAGTCGTAGAAATCTGGAATTTGGTATTCATGGAATACAACCGAAAGGCCAACGGCACGCTTGAGAACCTTCCCGCCAAACACATCGATACCGGCATGGGTTTCGAACGACTTTGTATGGTTTTACAGGGTGTGAGAAGCAACTACGATTCGGATGTGTTCACTCCGCTGATTCGAAAAATTGAAAAAATAACGCATACAACCTACGGAAAAAACACGGAAACTGACGTTGCCATCCGGGTTGTTGCCGACCACGTGCGGGCGGTAACTTTTTCGATTGCAGACGGACAATTGCCTTCCAATACCGGTGCCGGCTATGTAATTCGCCGCATTTTGCGCAGAGCCATCCGCTATGGTTTCACCTTTCTCAACCAAAAAGATGCTTTTATCTACCAATTGGTCGATACTTTGAGTGAGCAAATGGGCGAAGTTTTCCCTGAACTTATCAAAGAAAAAAAACTCATCACCAATGTCATTCGCGAAGAAGAACAATCTTTTTTGAAAACCTTAGAACAGGGTTTACTCCTTTTGAATGATTTGACAAAAAACATGGACGGGAAAAGACTTTCCGGAGTCAAAGCCTTTGAACTCTATGACACCTTCGGCTTTCCTGTCGATTTGACGGCACTCATACTCAGCGAAAAAGGATACGATTTGGAGGTTAAAGAATTTGAGGTTGCTCTTCAAAATCAGAAAAACAGATCGAGAGCAGCCGCTGAGATTACAAAAGACGATTGGACAATCCTCTTCGACAAAAACGAAACCAATTTTGTGGGTTACGATCAGTTGGAATGTCAGTCAAAAATCACACGCTATCGAAAAATAGATTCTAAAAAAGATGGTAAACTATACCAAATCGTATTAGACGAAACCCCTTTCTACCCGGAAGGCGGCGGGCAGGTTGGCGACCAAGGTGTTTTGATTTCGGCTCACGAACAAATCAAAATCATCGATACCAAAAAAGAAAACAATCTGATTGTTCACACCACCGATTCGCTTCCGAAAAATCCGCAACACACATTTACGGCAAAAGTCGATGCCAAACTGCGAAAACTGAGCGAAGCAAACCACTCAGCCACTCACTTGATGCATCAGGCTTTGCGCGAAGTTTTGGGAACACATGTCGAACAAAAAGGCTCGTTGGTATCGCCCAATCACCTTCGTTTTGACTTTTCTCATTTCGCCAAAATGACCGATGAAGAATTGCAAAAAGTAGAAGTTTTTGTCAATGCGCGCATAGCGGAAAACTTGCCCTTGGAAGAACGCCGAAAAGTTCCGTTTGCCGAAGCCGTTTCTGAAGGTGCGATGGCGTTGTTTGGTGAAAAATATGGCGACAACGTGCGTGCCATCCGTTTTGGAAACAGCATCGAATTGTGTGGCGGCACCCATGTGAGAAACACCGCAGATATTTGGCATTTCAAGATTGTGAGCGAAGGTGCTGTCGCTTCCGGAATCCGAAGAATTGAAGCCATTACTTCCGATGCCGTAAAAGCTTACTTTGACAACCAAGCTACGCAATTGGAAGAAATCAAACAACTGCTCAAAAACCCGATTCACCCAACAAAAGCGCTACAACTCATCCTCGAAGAAAACAATTCGATTAAGAAACAGATTGACGCACTTTTGAGAGAAAAAGCCTTGGGCATGAAAGGAGAATTGGAAGCAGAATTGAAAGACTTGAACGGTGTGAAATTCCTCGCCAAAAAAATTGATTTGGAACAAAATGCGCTCAAAGATTTGGTCTTTGAATTGGGGAAATCACATGACAATTTATTTGTATTGCTGGCAACCCAACCGGACAATGACAAAGTGATGCTCACTTGCTACATCTCAAAAGAACTGACTGAAAAACGCGGATACGATGCCGGAAAAGTTGTTCGCGAACTCGGCAAACTCATCCACGGCGGCGGCGGCGGCCAAGCCTTTTTTGCAACTGCCGGCGGTAAAAACCCGGGTGGTATTCCTAAAGCATTGGAGCGTGCGAAGGATTATTTGGTATAATTGAGTAACTTGAATTTTTTGCTTATTGTCTCTTGTCTCTTGCCTATTGTAAACTGCCTATTATCATGAATTTCAATACCAAAATTCAACTCTCAAGCAGTCCTCACCCGATAGATTATCATTCGAAAATAATCTGCTTGGGCTCGTGTTTTGCGGTAAATATCGGTCTGAAATTCAACTATTTCAAATTTGAAAACACCGTCAACCCATTTGGCATTTTATTTCATCCATTGGCGATTGAAAAGTTGATTTCAAAAGCAATCAATCAAGATTCAATTACTAAAAAAGACCTCTTTTTTCACAACGAACAGTGGCATTCATTTGACGTTCACTCGGCATTGAGTCAAACTGATGAAAGTCAATTTTTAGTTCATTTGAATCGTTTGTTGACCAAAACCCGAACTGAGATCAAGACGGCTACGCATCTATTCATAACTTTGGGAACGGCTTGGGTTTACAGACACTTGGAAAGTGATGAAATTGTCGCCAATTGCCATAAAATTCCACAAAAAGCGTTTCGAAAAGAATTGCTTTCGGTCGAACAAATCCAACTGAGTTTAATTTCGATTTTACACCAAATTCGCAGCATCAATCCGAATGTGAAAGTGATTTTTACCGTTTCGCCGGTGCGTCATCTCAAGGATGGTTTTGTTGAAAACCAAAGAAGCAAAGCTCATCTCATCACTGCTTTACACCAAACAACAGACACTTCTTCCAATGGAAATTGGGGAGAGGCAACTTATTTTCCCGCTTACGAAATCGTGATGGACGAACTGCGCGATTACCGGTTTTATGCCGAAGACATGATTCATCCCAATCAAATTGCCATCGATTATATTTGGAAACGATTTCGTGAAACACAAATTTCGCCGACTGCCTATCCAGTGATGAACGAAGTGGAAAATATTCAAAAAGCATTGGCTCACAAACCTTTTGATATTCATTCCTCAAAACATCAACAATTTCTATCCGACTTGAACAAGCAAATCACCGTCTTGAAAGAACAGTTTCCGATAATGGTATTTTGATGTGTCAATTTGAAAAATTGAAACATTGTTAATGTAAAAATTAACACTAAAAACTAAACACTCAAAATTCAAAACTAAACACTTAAAATATTCCTCCCGTTGAGCCGCCATCAATTTTAACCGTTGACCCATTGGTACCTACAGCCTGCTCGCTACACAAATAAACAATGGTGGACGCAACTTCTTCTACCGACAAAAATCGTTGTAACAGCGATGTCGTTCGAACATTTTTAAAGAACGCTGAAGCGACCGTTTCTTTCGAAACATTTGCTTTTCTCGCGGCATCTTCCAAAAATATTTCCGCGCCTTCAGACAAGGTGGAGCCGGGCATCACAGTGTTGACCGTCACTTCCGTTCCTTTCGTATATGCTGCCAGTCCCCGAGAAACGGCGTGCAATGCGGCTTTGGTCGTGCTGTATGCCAACATATCCGAAGGCACCAACTGTGCACATTCACTCGAAACAAAAATGATTCGGCCCCATTTTTTTTGCAACATCTTTGGCAAAAGCACGCGTGACAAGCGCACACCGCTCATCACATTGATTTCAAACATCCGAAGCCAATCTTCATCGGTGGTATCATACAAAGACTGTGATGCAAAAACACCAACATTATTGATGAGAATATCTACCGAATGTAATTTTTTAATCAGTTTATTTACAGAATCCGCTTTTGAAAAATCGGCTGCAATACCCGTGACTTTAGATCCTATAATTTCAGATTTAATAGCTTCCACAGCTTTCGAAACAACAGTTTCTGTCCGTCCGTTTAAGATAACTGAAGCCCCTTCTTTGGCAAAAAGTTTGGCTGTGGCAAAACCAATACCGGAAGTAGATCCGGAAATAAAAACGATTTTGTCTTTTAATATTAAATCCATTTCTGTTGATTAAAATTTACCATTTTTCCAATCCCAACAATTTTTTCCCCAAATCGTTGAGCAATGCCGTTCCGTATTTGATTTGCTCAAATTTACGCGGATCGCCCGGAAATGCATAGCCCTCGGGAGCAATTCGATTTTTCCAGGAATTGATGCGCCATTGACGAAGTGAATCGTTGTTTTCCTCCGCCGGCATCATGGAGATGTATTGTGCGATGCGAACTTTATCAACACTGCGATTCGGGCGGATTCCATGTGGTTGTAAGCTATTGAATATCAACAAATCACCCGCTTCGAGTTTTACCTTCACCAATTTGTCTTCCAATCCGGTGATGTCGGGTTGAAACCGATTGCGATCTGAGGGTTGGGAGCGTTTCCAAGTTTCGTAATTTCTAAACAGCCATGGAATGCATTGAAATCCACCCATGTTTTCATCCGTTTGATCGGCGAGTGCCAACACACCTTGCACGTTTTGAGGTTTGGTTTCCGGATCGTAATCCCAATGAATAAATCCTTTGTATTCGTGACCGGCTCGCATCGGGAAATTCAGATTTGCCCGATCGATGGTTACCCAAAGTTTTTCTGTTCCCCAAATATCCGTGAATGCATCATAAATGAATTGCGACTGGCGATTGTTCCAAAGATGCTGGTTGTTATAGACTTCCACCATGCCGGTCCCGATGAGTTCCTTCATCTCCATATCTGCCCGTGGAGCGGTGTACCAAGTGTCGGGATTGTTTGGGTTTTTCTCCTCAAATTCCCATAAAAAATCGGCGGTTTTTTGAGCTTGATCTTTTGACACTGCGTTTTTGATGACAATATAGCCATTGTGTTTCCAAAACTCCCAATCGGCTTCACTCAATACTTTTAATGGTTTGCCGTTGCTGCGATCGTTGAGTTTGATTTTGCTGCTTTTTGCAGTTGACGGATTGCCCGGAATGTCTTTGTGCGCATTGTACGGGTCGGCAGTTTTTGGATTCATGCGATCAGTTTTACAGGTTAGTGAAGCAAAATTCCACAAAATGAAAATTGCTGATTGTTTCACGCATGACTTTTATTTGCTCTATATTGACCTTATTGCATAAATTTGTATTAATTATAGGCTGTTTTTAGAGAAAAATATCTGTTATGAAAATCATTCGGGAAGTTATTGAGATTGAAAAAGGGCGTTCGTTCAGGCTTTTCAAACCCAGTTTGCGCAACAAGTTTTTGTGGCATTACCATCCAGAAATAGAGTTGGTTTACATCGAAGCGCAAACGGGTATCCGGCATGTCGGGCAACATGTGTCGAGTTATTTGGAAAGCGATTTGGTACTCATAGGTTCCAACATTCCGCATCTCAACTTTGATTATGGATTGCAAACCGAATACAATCAAATTGTTTTGCAACTCAAAGAAGATTTTCTAGGGACTTCACTCGTGCAAAGTCCCGAATTTGAATCGATAAGAAAATTGTTTGACCAATCAATCTACGGATTGTCATTTCATGGAAAAACCAAAGAAACTGTCAAAAACAGATTGGCGGAAATATCCAAACTCAAACCTTTGGCTCAACTGTTGGAATTGGTTTCCATCTTTGATATGCTCGCACATTCGACCGAAGTGACCGTGCTGAATGACTCGGACACCAGTGTGCGATTTTTTTACAACGACAAAATCCGGATGGCCGAGATTTACGATTATATCTATGAACGCTATCACACCCAAACCGATGTGAACGAAATAGCCGAAAAAGTCCACTTAAACACGGCGACTTTCTGTCGTTATTTTAAAAAACAAACCAAAATGACTTTTACCGATTTTGTCAACCAATACCGCATGAACAGAGCTAAAACTTTGTTACTTCAAGACAAATCGGTCACGGAAACCTGCTACGCGGTTGGTTTTGAAAGCCTTTCCTATTTCAATAAATTGTTCAAAAAATGGAACGGAGAAAACCCTTCGGCTTTTAAAAACAGATATTTGAAGAACTGAGATTCGAAGCAATTCATCCGAAAAACGAGTTGCTTAATCTACTTGATTAAAAAACAATGCGTTAAAAACAACAACTTTTTTCATAATTTCAAATTTTTTATTTAAAATTGTCTAAAAATTAAGCATCCCATTTTTGGTACATCATGAGAAAAAGCAAAAGATTGCAACTTGACGAAACGCAACTTACACGCGTCGTCGAAATGGCTTTAGAAGAGCGGAATCCCTTTCAGGTCATTAAGGTAGAATTCGGCATTTCGGAAAATGAAGTGATTGACATCCTGAAAAAAAGATTGCCGAAAGAAGGGTTTGAAGACTGGCGGAAATTGGCAACTGTTAAAAAACCGAAACTTACAAAACCCAACAACATCGATGATTTTGATGAAGATTTGGATGGAAAATACTACATTCCGAAAAACAAAATTCTTTAATTATTTGATTGCATTAAAAACCGAATATGCGATTCTTTTTTAGGGCAAAGAAGCGCTGTAAATCTTTGCTTTGGTATTTTTAAAATATTATAGAAAGAAAGGCGTGACGGAAGTTCAATAAATTCAAATAAATCTTTACATTTGCACCTCATTTTCAGTCACTGACTGAATTCAAACGAAATATCATCAAAGAGATGCCTTTTACAGAGCCCGAACCAAAGATTTTTGCTTGCCGCCAGAGTGTGGAAATTGCAGAAAAAATTGCAACAGCTTATGGTGAACCCCTCGGAAAAGTTTCGGTAGCAACCTTCAGCGACGGAGAGTTTCAGCCTTCTTTTGAAGAATCCATTCGAGGTGGCAGAGTGTTTTTGATTGGTTCTACGTTTCCGAATTCAGACAATTTGATGGAGTTGCTTTTGATGATTGATGCTGCCAAGCGTGCTTCCGCCCGTCACATTACCGCAGTAATGCCCTATTTTGGTTGGGCTCGTCAAGACAGAAAAGACAAACCGCGTGTGCCGATAGCTGCCAAAATGGTAGCCAATTTGCTGCAAGCTGCCGGTGCGACTCGCATCATCACGATGGATTTGCACGCAGACCAAATACAAGGTTTTTTTGAAAAACCGGTCGATCATTTGTTTGCATCCACCTTGTTTTTGCCCTACCTCAAGAAAATGAATTTGGAAAACCTATCGATAGCCTCACCGGACATGGGTGGCTCAAAAAGAGCGTATGCTTATTCTAAATTTTTAGAGTGTGATGTGGTGGTTTGTTACAAACAACGCAAAAAAGCCAATGTGATTTCGCACATGGAACTCATCGGAGAAGTCACCGGAAAAGATGTGGTCTTGGTCGATGATATGGTTGACACCGCAGGCACCTTGGTGAAAGCCGCCGAAGTAATGATGGAAAAAGGTGCAACGAGCGTCCGTGCCATTTGTACGCATCCGCTGTTGTCGGGCAATGCCACTCAACGCATCGAAGACTCTTTGCTCGCAGAATTGATTGTCACCGATTCCATTCCATTGAAATATCCAAGCAGCAAAATAAAAGTGGTGAGTGCTGCCGAACTATTTGCCGACGTGATGAAACGCGTGCACTCGAACACATCGATAAGTTCTAAATTTTTAATGTAAAACAAACCGTTTCTTTATCATGAGATAACAGAACAGTCAAGAATAATTTAATTTTTAATATTTACACATGAAGTCAATCACCATCAACGGATCTCAAAGAGAAAGCGTGGGCAAAGTATCAAGCAAAGCCTTGCGTAATGCTGGACAGGTTCCTTGCGTGCTATACGGAGGAGACCAACCCTTGCATTTTTCGGCAGACGAACCTGCCTTTAAAAATCTGATTTACACTCCTGACGTACACACGGTAGAGATTGTACTCGAAGACGGAAAAAAACAACCGGCTATCCTTCAAGACATTCAGTTTCACCCCATCAACGACAAGATTTTGCACGTGGATTTTTACCGCTTGTTTGAGGACAAAGAAATCACCCTCGAAGTGCCTGTAAAGATTGTCGGAAAGGCTCCCGGTATCTTGTCCGGAGGCACGCTGGTACTCAACAACCGCAAGCTGAAAATTAAAGCACTGCCTAAAAATCTTCCTGATTATGTGGAAGCTGACATCAACGGACTTGAAATGGGCAACAAATTGTATGTTACCGAATTGAAAACCAATAACTTCAAGATTCTTCACCCAGACAACACCGTTGTGTGTCAAGTGAAAGTATCACGTGCCGCTCTCAAAGCTGCGCAAGATGCCGCCAAAGAAGCAACTACGCCGAAAAAGAAATAATTTTCAGGTTAAAAACATTTTATGGAAAAGCAAGCCCAAATGGCTTGCTTTTTTTATAGTCATAGACTTTTAAAAAAACACCCGAAAACTCGCATTGGGCGTGATTCCCAGTGATAAATTATTGACTCGTCTGACATTGGATTCTCCGTTGTTTTGCTCGATGACATAGTAGGTGTTGAGAATATTGGTCTTGTCGAAAATATTCAACACAGACAATCCGGCAACTGCCCGGACATTGCCCAACATAAATTGATAATCTGTCGAAAAATCGACTCGTGAAAAATCGGGTAGTGTGCTGCTGTTGGGGAATTGGTAGTTGATGCTCTCAAAAGCCCCCGGGTTGGTGATTGGTGCGTCCGGATTTGGTTCAGTGAACGGTTTTCCGGTACGCCATTGATAGCCGAGCGCAACTTTCAGGTTTTTATATTTGTAAGACGAAATCAGACTCATCGAATGTTTGATGTCTTGATTGTTGGGAATGCGGGAAGGAGTCAGGCTGTCAAAAATGATTTGGTTGTCTTTGTATGCGTAAGATCCTGAAAATGAAAAGTTTTTAATTTTTTTATCGATCAGGAGTTCTACACCTTTAACTTCGTACTTCCCCTCCAATCTTTTAAATTCCAACTGATCTTGAAATCCTTGATTGGAAGTTAGAATTTCGTCCACGGCCTTGATGAAACCTGTGAGGCTGACCAACCAATCGTTTTGGGAGTAATTGATGCCTGCGGATGCCTGCCGGCTGTGAATCAATGGAAAATTTTCGCCGTCAGCCAGTGTCCAGCGCCTTTTTTCAACGCCCAAAAAATCTTCTTGCAAGTCGATGGTTTGTGTGGTGGTTTGGTGTTTGAGTTCACCCATGAGTTGGAGTGAAAAAGCGGGAGATAATTTCTGATAAATATTGATGCGCGGTTCAAAAATCCACTCATCCAAATCTTCTATGTAACTTGCGCGTCCTCCAGAGGTTATTTTTGTTCCAAAACCTGATTTGAATTCGGTTTCCAAAAATCCGGAATGTTCTGTCAACACATTTTTGATGTTGCTCGAGAAAAACGGATTGTTCACAAGTTGAATATTGGTCACGCCGGTTTCAATGTATTCGTATCCACTTCGGAAGGATAATTGGTCATTCAACAGATATTCAAATACGAATTTGGCTTCGGTTTCGAGTACTTCGTTTTTTTGATCCAAGCGTTGGCCGGTAAGTAAATCAAAATTGACTGCTTTCAGGTTGTAGTTCGTATAATATGCGTTGAGGTGAAGATTGAGTCGGTTGTTCAATTTGATTTTTCCATCCACTCCAACCGCCAGGTTATCTTGTTCTAAACGGCTCGTACGCGTTTGATTGTCATCATCATCACCGCTGTTTGAACGGATGGTTTCACGAAAGCTAAGGATGTTATCTAAATTAAAAAAGTTGACACTGAATTTGGCGCGTGCACCGAAATCTAAAATTAGTTTGGCATTGACATCATAGAAAATAAAGTTTTCATCCGATGAAAAATTTTCATTCGCACTCAACCTGTTTTTGGTGGTTATTTTTGAATCTTGGAATGCGCGATCGAAATACTCGTTGTAGGTGGGCGTGCTGAAAAAATCGTTGAGGGATCTTCTTCCAGAAACTTGTAAACCTATTTTTTTGGAAAAAGGAATTTGGAGGAAACCATCTGCATTGATGAGGTTGACTCCCGCACCACCTTTGATTTTAGTTGGAATTCTTTCGATTGTTTTAAAATCGATCATGCCCGAAACACCATCGCCGTATTGAGCGGAAACGCCATTTTTGTAAACATTTATTTGTTCTGTCAGATAAGGATTCATCGATGATATCAATCCGAAGAAATGCCCGGTTTGATACATTTTGATGCCGTCCCACAATATCAAATTTTGATCATTGGTACCGCCGCGTATGTTGATGGATGAAACGGTTTCGTTGATACTTTCTATACCGGGAAGTCGTTGAACGATTTGCAAAACATCGGGCTCAATCAAGCCGGGGAGCATGCCGTATTGTTTTGTTTTGATTGTGACACTTCCGTCAGATTTTATGTCGATACCGGAAGTCAACACATTTTGAACCACAACCTCTTCAAGAATTTCGGTTTTTGGATTCAAATAAAAGGTTTTGCAGGGTTTGTTTTGGGTAAAGTAGGCTGCGGAAATCGGTTTTTCGCCATATCCCAAATGACTAATCGTTAATATCGAATTGGGATCTATTCCGTTTAAATTGAAGTAACCATCCTTGTCCGAAATTGTGGAATTGTTGCGCACAAGATCTGCAATAGTCGCTTCCGAAATAGGCTCACCCGAATTATCCATTAACCTTCCACAAATGGAAGCAGGTGTTTTGGTTTTTGCGATGATGGCAATATTTTGCCCATCCAATTCCGTATAATCGAATGGCGTTGAAGTGCGCAGGTAATTTAAAATCTCCGGCAGGCTCAAATCATTCTTTGGCATCAAGATAGTCTGCGACAACAGGTCGCTGTCTTTGTAAGAGAAACGGAGGTCGTACTGTTTTTCAATTTGATTGATGTAGTCAACCAAACGCACGCGCTGTTGTGCGAAAACAGGGGTGTTAAACAATAAAAAAACTAAAAAAACCAGATTAAGGTTTGTCTTGGGCATGTAAAGTTACCTTTTTGTCGGAAGTCAAATGATACGAAAGTTTTAAAGGTAAGCATATCGTTTTTAATGCCAAATCTAAATCGTCGTGATTAAAACTTCCCGTAAATTTTTGTTCCAAATCTATGTCCTTTTCAACGTCAATCTTGAGATTGTATTGTCTTTCGAGTTCGTTTAAAACTTCTTTAAGTGAACTTCCTTCAAAATCGCTGACACCTGTCGTCCAATCAGGAATTTCTCTGACGATGTTTGAAATTACCAAAGTGCCGTCCGGCGATAATTTTACGGATTTTCCGGGTGTCAACCGCACAATTTGATGATCGTGGGTAACGTCGACTTTTCCTTCATAACATTCGACTTCAAACAGTCCGTCGTGTTGATTGATATTAAATTGAGTTCCGACAACTTGCACATTTCCCAAAGGTGTTTTTACCGTGAACTTTTTTCCTTTGGAAACTTTGAAATAGGCCTCTCCTTCCAATTTGACCAAACGGTTTTTATTCCAATTCTTTTTTTGAAAAGATAATTTTGAACCCGCGTTGATTCTTACTTCTGAAGCATCCGGCAAAACAACCTCAGTTTGTTGTGCGTAAGCCACTTCTATCACATTTTGTTTATTTTGTAATAAAAAGTAAATACCCGCCACAAGTAGGATGACAGCTGCGTATTTAAAAAAATGTTGATAAGCAAAAAGTTTGCGAACTTTGGGTTGGTTGCGCTTGGAAATTAACTTTTCGTACGCTTTTTCGGTCTCAAATTCAGGGGCTTGCAACTGAGAAGTAACCACGCTTATTTTGATGTAAGCCAGCAACTCGGCATCTTTTTTGATGGCGAGCAAATCTGCTTCGTCTGCCTCCCGATTGAGCCATCGATTCAACAATTCTTTTTGTGTAGAGTTTAGGTTCATTGTTTTATATTTTGCTATTAATTTTTCAGAAATAATAGTTTGTTTCAGCTGTTTGTATTTTAATTAATAACCGTTTAGGAAGACTTTTCCCTACCTCCGTTTCAAATATTTCCAATTTCTTCTCTTAAAACCAAAAGGGCATTGTGAATGCGTTTTTCGACTGCCTTCACAGAAATTTGTAAATGCTCGGCAATTTCTACATATTTCATTCCTTCGATTCGATTGAGCAAAAACGCGGTTCGTTGTGCTTCCGATAAATTTGCGATTGAATTTTCCAATTTAATTTTAAACTCATCAGATTCCAAAATAAACTCGGGTGATTCGTTGGTGTGCGATTGGTTTTGTGAATTTTGACTGTTGAATTTTAATTTCACTTTTTGATGCGCCACATCGTTGAGTGACAGGTTTGTTGCAACCGTATATAAATAGGATTTTGCTTTGTCAGCTGGGACTTTGGAGCAATTTTCCCACAGTTTGATGAATGCTTCCTGAACCATATCTTCGGCTTTCTCAAGATTGCCGAATTTGTAGTAAATATAGTTTCGAATCGTAGGAGACAATTTTATAAAAATGGATTGATAGCTCTTTTCGTTACACACATCTTGCTCGTTGTTCATGCTTTTTGAACGAATTGAAAAATTAATTTATGGTTGTAAATGTAAAAAAAATTAAGATTTGAGTAGGGTAATTTTTAAAATGAATGTTTCACTTGAAAATCTACAAGTTTAAAAATTTTATTAATTATGATTTCTATAGCTATTGAAGGATAATTATAACAATTGATAAAAGACTACCAAACACCGTTTTAGAACTAAAAATAAATTATTGATATGGCTATTTGAGCCATGCATATTATTAAAAACGAGTTCATTAACCCAATTAATATTTTCAATGGCAAAACTTTAAAGTTATTTATTCAACTATTCAAAAAGCTAAACTATTTAATAATAAATAACTATTTAAATTATGAAAAAAGCAATTTTTGTTTTGGCATTATCCATGTCATTCGTACAGTGTTCTACTGAAGATTATTCTCCTATAGATTCAGAATCAGATCCAGGAATCGGGACTGATACAGGTTCTGGCAACCAAACCAATCCATCAGGAACCGTTACCTATTTGGGTAATGTAAAACCTATATTGGATCAGTTGTGTGTTTCTTGTCATGGTTCAGTCAGTCCGAAAGACGGCTTGAATATTTCATCCTATACTTTGGCAAAAAGCAAGATAGATAAAATAATTAAATCAATGGACGGTTCGAGTGATGATGACATCATGCCGCCATCCGGAAAAGTATCAAATGATTTAATCCAAACATTGAGGAATTGGAAATCCGATGGCTTACTCGAAGGTACAGCTTCCGCTAGCGGTGATGGAACGGGTAGCGGCACAGGCGGCGGCGGCACAGGAGGAGGTACAACTACAGTGTCTTATGTATCTACCATTGAGCCCATTTTAAGACAACAATGTACCGCTTGCCATGGCGCAAGCAATCCATCCGGAAATCTCAGTTTGACAACATATCTTCAGGCAAAAAACAGCATAGATATCACAATCACTAGAATTGATTTGCAAAACGGTCAAGCAGGTATCATGCCGACTGCCGGTAGAATGAGTGCAGCAAATATTCAGGCTTTTAAAGACTGGAAGACTCAAGGACTTCTGGAAAATTAGATTGAAAACAGAAAGCCCATTTTTATTTTACTTTCTTTAAAAGGATCTCATCTTACTTTGAGGTCCTTTTTACAATTAATATAGTTTCAATAAAGAAGTCTTTTGAGCTAAAAAAACCCTCTTCCGCAGATTGAATATTTATTTGTACGAAAAAATATAATTCAGGTAGGGTAAAAACAAAGATGATTGTTTTAGATAGGAATTAGAAATTATAAAACCATTTTAATTATGAAAAAATTTGTAAATTACATGAGTCTTTTGATGTTGATTCCTTTGGTATTGGTAGGTTGTCAAACCGATCGCGCCAATATATCAGCACAAAACCCGGAAACAGCCATTACAGCCAATTCTGAGGTTGCCGCATTGCTTACACTCAGTGCACAAAATGACGGTACTGTCGATGATTTTATCGATGGATTGAGCGCAACATCCGTTACTTTTCCTTATGTAGTTGATCTGAATGGTCAGTTGACCACCATCACATCCGAGAGTTCTTTGCAAACATTTAAACAAACCGTTCAAGCATCCGGGAACTTCAACCCGATTAGCTTGGTTTTTCCTGTCAAAGTTCGTTCAGACGACCATTCTGAAAAGGAAGTAAGAAACGAGGCTGAGTTTGAAGATCATCTGCGGAAAGAGAACGAGGAATCTGAAAATGAATTCAGAGGCAGAATCAACTGTTTCAGATTCAACTTTCCCATTACCTTGTTAACATTCAATACCAATCAAGAACAGACTGGTAGCGTTGTTGTCAACGATAAAAAGGAGTTATTTGCCTTTTTTACGCAGCTTCCTTCCAGTATTGTTGTAAATATCCAATATCCAATCAGCATTACTTTTAAAGACGAAACTACACTTCAGATAGAAAACAACGAACAGTTGCGTCGTGTTTTGTTAGAATGTAGAGATGATGATAAAATTGGCGACGATGACACCATCGATGACGACATTCGCGGAGATTTGTTAGATCAAGCCATCAATTTGCAACGCGCTTTGTTGACTTCAGATTGGGTTATTGCAAAATTCATGAACAATGGAAACGACAGAACTGCGGTCTATCAGAATGTTAAATTTGAATTTTTCAGAGGGGGTGCCATCAAAGTTTCAGCAACTGACAGAACCGCTTTTGGAAGATGGGAAATTGAAAAAGGAGATAACAACGGACTCGATCTCGAATTAAAATTTAGAGACGAAGTACAAATTTTGGAGGTTTTGGATGACGATTGGAAGGTCGCTAATTTCACAAACACTCGCTTAGAACTTGCCGCGAATGGGGATGTGCTTATATTTGAAGGCACGCCAAATGGCGGTGTAACCGTCGATCCCGTCGACCCTGCCCCAACCCTTGACGTAAACGCGTTCAAACAATCTTTGACAACCGGAAGTTGGAGTGTGGCTAATTTCAAACAGGCAGGTGTTGATATCACAGGAGAATTTTCCGGATTCAGTTTGTCGTTCACAACCGCTGGTGTGGTGACAGCTACGCGCGGCGCAGAAGTTCGCGTGGGCACTTGGTTTACCGAAACCAGTTTTACCGGTCTTGAACTCAATCTGGCGTTTGAAAACATCAGCCCGATTGACGAACTCGATGAAGATTGGTTGGTAATTGAATTTTCGGACGCTCGAATCTCACTCAAACACACCGGCGATTCAGGTTTCGATGAATTGATTTTTGAGAAAAACTAATATCGCATTATAATTTTGGTTGGTTAGTTAATAGCGGCTGCTGTCTTCGGATGGCAGTCGCTTTGTTTTGTTTAAAAGACAAGATTGCGTTTTCCTGCCTTTTACTTTATCTTTGCCATCCAATTTATTTCCGTAAATCATGTTTGACAACCTATCCGAAAAAATAGATAAAGCCCTGCACCTGCTCAAAGGTCATGGAAGCATCACCGAAATCAACGTCGCCGAAACGCTCAAAGAAGTGCGCCGCGCTTTGGTGGATGCGGATGTCAATTTTAAGATTGCCAAAGATTTTACCGCTACGGTCAAAGAAAAAGCACTTGGACAAAACGTACTGAAAACTTTGCAGCCCGGTCAATTGATGGTGAAAATTGTCAAAGATGAATTGACTGTGCTTATGGGCGGTGAAGCAGCCGGCATCAATCTCTCCGGAAATCCTACCGTCATTTTGATGTCAGGACTGCAAGGTTCGGGTAAAACAACTTTTTCCGGTAAATTGGCCTTGTTTCTCAAAAAGAAAAAATCGAAAAAAGTATTGCTTGTTGCTTGTGATGTCTATCGTCCTGCGGCTATAAATCAACTTCAAGTGGTTGGCGAGCAAATTGAAGTTCCGGTTTTTGCTGATATCGACAACAAAAACCCGGTTGACATTGCACAAAAAGCACTTGCCAAAGCCAAGGCAGAAGGATTTCAGGTAGTCATCATCGATACGGCCGGTCGTTTGGCGGTGGACGAACAAATGATGAACGAAATTGCCAATATTCATCAGGCTGTCAAACCGCACGAAACACTTTTTGTGGTCGATTCCATGACTGGACAAGATGCGGTAAACACTGCTAAAATTTTCAATGATCGACTCAATTTCGACGGCGTTGTGCTTACCAAACTCGACGGTGATACACGCGGTGGAGCAGCTCTTTCCATCAAATCGGTGGTCAACAAACCCATCAAATTTGTGGGTACGGGTGAGAAAATGGATGCGATAGACGTCTTTTATCCCGAGCGGATGGCGGAAAGAATTTTGGGTATGGGAGACATTGTTTCCTTGGTAGAAAAAGCACAGGAACAATTTGATGAAGAAGAAGCACGTAAATTGCAGAAGAAAATCGCCAAAAACCAATTTGGACTAGATGATTTTCTCGCTCAAATTCAACAAATGAAGAAAATGGGCGATATGAAAGATTTAATGGGAATGATACCCGGCGTAGGAAAAGCCATCAAAGATGTGGACATTGACAACGATTCTTTCAAGTATATCGAAGCCATCATCCAATCGATGACACCGGCAGAACGGCGCAATCCCGCCATCCTCAATATAAGCCGAAAAAAACGCATCGAAAAAGGATCGGGAACAGATGTTCAGCAAATAAACCAACTGCTCAAACAATTTGAACAAATGGGTAAAATGATGAAAATGATGCAAGGCGGTGGCGGAAAACGCATGATGGACATGCTTGGAAAAATGCGGTAAGTTTCTCGATTGTTTTCCTGTTTTTTAACCGATATTTTTCACCACTTCTTTTTTAGCCTCTTTGCGTGAGCCGTCAAATCCGCTGATTCCACTTACAGTCGTGTATTTCATCACGTGTTTTTTGTCAGGGAAGATGCGTTGATAAGCACTTTGGCACATCAAGGTAGCTTCGTGAAATCCGCAAAGTATCAACTTGAGTTTGCCCGGATAAGTATTCACATCACCAATTGCATACACACCTGGTATATTGGTTTGATAATCGAGTGAGTTGTTTACTTTGATGGCATTTTTTTCAATCTCCAATCCCCAATCGGCTATGGGTCCTAATTTGGGTAAAAGCCCGAAAAGCGGAATAAAATTATCCGTTTTTACAGATAAATTTCCTTCTGTCTGGTGAAAAATCGTTACACTTTCAAGTTTTTCATTTCCTTGTAAACCTATTACTTCCGCATCGGTAATCAATTGGATACGTCCGAGTTTGGAGAGTTCTGCCACTTTCTCAACGGAGTCTAACGCACCTCTAAATTCTTTTCGTCTGTGAACCAAAGTTACTTCGGCTGCCACAGCTGCCAAAAATATGGCCCAATCTAAAGCAGAGTCGCCGCCACCCGCAAGAACTACCCGTTTGCCTCGGTAGATTTCTGGGTCAAAGATGGTGTAAGCAACACCTTTACCTTCATAAAATTCAAGATTTTCGAGCGGTGGTTTGCGGGGTTCAAAAGAACCCAATCCACCGGCTATGGCAACGACTGGCGCATGATGTTGAATTCCTTTGTTCGAGGTCACGATAAACGTGCCATCTTCCAATTTTTCGAGTGTTTCCGCACGCTGATCTAGGCTGAAACCCGGATTGAACGGTTTGATTTGTTCCATCAGATTGTTGACCAAATCGCCCGCTAAAACCTCCGGAAAGCCAGGTATGTCGTAGATGGGTTTTTTTGGGTAAATTTCCGAACACTGTCCACCCGGTTGGGGGAGGGCATCGATGAGGTGGCATTTTAATTTGAGGAGTCCGGCTTCAAATACTGTAAACAATCCGGTCGGTCCGGCTCCTATGATGATGATATCAGTTTTGATCATGATTTTCTTTGATTAGTAACGCAGTATGCTTATTTAAAATTTCTGTTTTTTCACTTAATTCTCCTTGGAGTGTCGCCCGATATTGATGGAGATTTTCAATCAAATCATCCAAATCTTCGGGTAAGGTTTCTTCAAAAAATTGACGCAATCTTTTTGCAAAAGTAGGGGATTTCCCGTTGGTCGAAATAGCCAGTTTCAGATTGCCTTTGGTGACGACACCGCCCAAATAAAAATCGCAATATGCCGGTGTGTCGGCAACATTGACCAAAATATTTTGTGCTTTGGCATCATGGTAAATTTGTTTGTTGACCGACACATCGTTAGTTGCAGCAATGACCAAATGTTTTTTGTGTAAAATATTGGATGCGTAGGCACGTTGAATCATCGGTATTTGATGAGCTTCTGCCAATTGCTTTATAGATTCTGAAAATTCTTTAGACAACAAAGTCACCTGCGCTTCCGGACTTGATTTGAGCATAAACGACAGTTTTTCAAACCCAACATATCCGCCCCCAACAATCAATACATTGAGTTGGGAAAGTTTTAAAAAGATGGGATACAACGGATTTTTATCGACCGACATGGATTAAGCTATAAGAAGTTCTTGCAGTTCGATGCGTATTTCGGTTAATTCCTTTCGCAACCGAACGGTCTCTCCCAACACAATGATGGATGGTGCACCCAAATCAGCTTCAGAAGCGCGTTCAACGATGTTTTGAACGGTTCCGGTTACTGTTTTTTCCTCGGAAGTCGTCCCGTTTTGAATGATGGCTACCGGCAACTCACTTTTGCCGAGTCCTTCCAAAATCGAAACAATCTGAGCGAGTTTCGCCATGCCCATCAAAACAACAATTGTGGCGGATGATTGAACAGCCAAGCGCAAATCATTTGTTAAACTGCTGTCGAAGGCTGTGCCGCTAACTACCCAAAAACTGCTGGCAACGGTGCGATGTGTCAGCGGAATTCCAGCGTTTTCGGGAACGGCAATCGCAGACGAAATTCCCGGTACACTTGTGGTTTCGATGCCGAAACTTCTCACATACGCCATTTCTTCATAACCGCGTCCAAACACAAAAGGGTCGCCTCCTTTCAACCTGACAACATGTCCAAATGCAAATGCGTGTTCGACGAGTAAATCATTGATTTCATCTTGAGAATAAGCTTTAAAACCACGTCGCTTGCCGACAAAAACTTTTTGCGCATGCGCAGGCACATGAGTCAACAAGGCTTTGTTGACCAAGGCATCATAGAGAACTGCGTTGGCAGATTGGAGTGCTTTCAATCCCTTGATTGTCAATAAATCCGGATCGCCCGGACCTGCACCCACCAAAGTAACTTTAGGATACGGTTTCATGTGCTTGTGTTTTTTCTCGATAGGCTTGAACTGTCTTCAATAGACTTATGGATTCCGCCAAATATTGTTGTGCAAAATTTTCGGTCGGTTCATTTTTGTTGATTAGATAAATGGTATCTGCAAAAGAATTTGGAAGTTTAATTTTACCGGTTTGGGTAAAATGTTCATCAAACAAGCTGATGATGTTTGCCTGCGAATTGGTCTCCACATTTTCTGACAACAACAAGGCCTTGGCCGTATTGATTGATGCGTTGTAAGCATGATAAATACTGTCTGAAAAGTGGCGGTTATCGAAGGCTGATTTTGCCAAATCGATTTTTTCTTCACTTTCAAAAAGTAAGGTCGAAATCAAATCAATCACCACACCGGCACATTCCCCTACACCAATGGCTTGAACATAGGATTCGTCATGTCCCCAATCGATAAACTCTTCAGGAGTCATCACGGTGGTATCCGCAAGAGATTTAAGCAACTCATAGAAATAATTTTTCCCCTGTCGGTCGTAGTATGCTAAGTAGTTTTCACCTTTGTCGGCTTTTGAACCATAATCATCTAACAACAATCTCAGCGCTTGCGGTCCGCGTTTACTGGGAACTTTGATGACTTTGTCAGAAAAACGACCTTCGCCGTTGCCGATTGTGCCGCCTCCGAGCAATATCTGTAGAGCAGGTGCTACTTGACCCGCTTGACGAATAGACATACCCTGAAAGCCGATGTGTGCCATGTTGTGTTGGCCGCAGGCATTCATACATCCGCTTATTTTAATGAGCAGATTTTTATTGTTCAAATATTGTGTATATTCTTCCGTCAATAGCTTTTCCAATTCTTTAGCGGCTCCGGTACTGCTGGCAATTCCGAGGTTGCAGGTATCCGTTCCCGGACAAGCCGTAATGTCTAAAGTCGATTCGTAACCCGGCAATGCCAAACCTATTTTTTTCAATTCTTGGTAAAAGAAAGGCACATCGGCTTCGTGAACATGACGAATCAGAAAATTTTGACGAAGTGTGAAACGCAATTCGTTTGCGGCGTATTTTTTAATTAAATCTGCCAATGCACGGGCTTGTTCGGTGTCAAAATTTCCCAAAATCACCCGAACACCTATGGCTACCAATCCCAGTTGTTTTTGGGGAAGTAAATTGGTGTTCTTCCAAGCTTCAAATGCTTTTGCGTCTTCAAGTTGAACTTGAGGTGCTTTGCTTTTGATAGCGATAACTGCATCATTATCGTTTGCTTCGATGGGGTAGCTTTGAAAAGGCAAAGCGGTTTTTTCTTCTTCTACCCACTGTAAAAAGGTGTCTAAACCGATGTCTTTTATCAAAAATTTCATCCGCGCTTTCATTCTTCTTGTGCGTTCGCCTTGGCGGTCAAAGATGCGCAAAACCGCTTCGGCAAAAGGAATGATTTGGTCAGTTTCCAAAAACTCATAGACCAAATCGGCGTGTTTGGGTTGTGATCCCAATCCGCCGCCAAGCAATACTTTAAACCCTCTGACTTCTTTGTCGTTGATGATTTTTATGCGTGGGATAAATCCCAAATCGTGGAGGTAAGTGAGTGCGGTATCCTTATCGGAAGAAGAAAAGGCAATTTTAAACTTGCGTCCCATTTCCTGGCAAACCGGGTTGCGCAACAAATATCGGAACATGGCATCCGCATAAGGTGTCACATCAAAAAGCTCGTCGGGGTCAATGCCGGCTGTTTCTGATGCCGTAATGTTTCTCACAGTATTTCCACAGGCTTCGCGGAGTGTCACATCGTCTTTTTCGAGTTCGGCCCAGAGTTCGGGTGTGCGATCAAGGCTAACGTAATGTATTTGAATATCTTGGCGTGTCGTGATGTGCAAATGTCCGTTAGAATATTCGTCCGAAACTTTCGCGATGCGTGTCAATTGCTCGGATGTAACTTTGCCAAAAGGAAGCTTGATGCGAATCATTTGTACGCCCTCTTGTCTTTGGCCGTAAACACCACGTGCCAAACGGAGACTGCGAAATTTTTCATCGGCAATTTTACCTTCTTTAAAAAGCCGAATTTTTTTCTCTAGGTCTATGATGTCTTGTTCGACAATGTTGTTTTCAAATTCAGTTCTGAAGCTTTTCATACCTATTTTTTGGTTAAATTTTATTCCAACAAACCGACGCCGGAGGTAAAATGTGAGTTAGAATCGATGAGAATAAACGCGCCGTTTTGTCGATTTTCAACAAAAGAGTCATAAAAAACGGGCTTGCTTAATTTGATGGAAACTTCACCGATTTGATTAATTTTCAGCTCATTTTGATCAGTTTCAAAACCCGATAAATCCGTTTTAAATATTTTGTTGACGGTCTCTATTTTAGACAGCACTCGATTCACTCCGTGTTGGAGCAAAAAAGTTGAACCTGGGCGTAGTGGTTTGGCATCCATCCAACAGATTTTGGCGGTGATTTGCTTCTCGATTTTCGGGCTTTGGTTTGCTTTGACAATCATGTCGCCGCGAGAAATATTGATTTCATCTTCGATTGACAAAACAAATGAAGACCCCGGATTGGCTGTTTCAAAAGTGTCTTCATAAAAGCGAATTTCCGAAACTTTGGAAGTCAACCCCGAGGGCAAAGCAATTATTTCATCACCAACGCTGATGGAAGCTCCGGTGAGTTTACCGGCAAAGCCTCTAAAATCGTGGTGTTGGTTGGTTTTGGGTCGGATGACGTTTTGAACAGCAAAGCGCGCTTGTGCATGGATTGAATTCACTTGTATCGGGAGGTTTTCCAAAATTTCCAACACGGATGGGCCTGTGTACCAAGGTGTTTTGTCGGAAGTTGTGGTGATGTTATCACCAAAAAGTGCGCTCAGTGGAACATAATGAATGCTTCGGTCTTGAAAATCACTGCGGGCAACCAATTGTTCAAACTCACCTTTGATTTGCTCAAAACGACTTTGCTCGTAATCGACTAAATCCATTTTGTTGATGACTACAATCAGGTTTTTGATGCGGAGCAAATCGTTGATAAAAAAGTGTCTGAAAGTTTGTTCCTGCACGCCTTTTCTCGCATCAATCAAGATGATGGAAACTTCGGCTGTTGAAGCTCCCGTAACCATGTTGCGGGTAAACTCTACATGACCCGGCGCGTCAGCAATGATGAAATGCCTTTTAGGGGTTGAAAAATAGATGTGTGCCACATCGATGGTGATGCCTTGTTCACGTTCGGCGACCAAACCATCGGTTGCCAAAGAAAAATCGAGATAATCCAAACCTTTTTTGCGACTACTTCGTTCGATGGCTTCGAGTTTGTCTGTGGTCAAGGAATGGGTGTCGTAGAGCAAACGCCCTATGAGTGTGCTTTTCCCATCATCTACACTGCCGGCAGTTGCTATTTTCAGTACGTCCATTTTTTTGGTTTTAAAATTAGAAGTAACCTTCTTGTTTACGGGTTTCCATTGCAGCTTCGGTGCGTTTATCGTCTATTCTTGCTCCACGTTCGGATACGGTTGAGACTCGGATTTCAGCGACAATTTCGTCAATGGTTTGCGCATCAGACAAAACCGCTGCGGTACAACTCATGTCGCCAACGGTTCGGAAACGCACTTGCCTCTTACTCACAATCTCGTCTTTTTCGCGATAAACGACATCATCGGCAGACCAGATAAGTCCATCTCGGAGAAAAGTATTGCGTTCGTGGGAATAATAAATGGAAGGTATTTCGAGGTTTTCTGCTTTGATGTATTGCCAAACGTCGAGTTCGGTCCAGTTTGAAATGGGGAAAACGCGTACGTTTTGCCCGAGGTCTATTTTCCCGTTGAGCATGTTAAAAAGTTCGGGGCGTTGGTTTTTTTCGTCCCACTGGCCAAAATCATTTCGAACTGAAAAAATACGTTCTTTGGCTCGTGCCTTTTCTTCGTCGCGACGTGCACCGCCAATGCAGGCATCAAACTTAAATTCTTCGATGGCATCAAGCAGGGTATGAGTTTGTAATTTGTTTCTGCTGGCGTATTTTCCGGTTTCTTCGGTTAATTTTTTGTTTTTGATAGAATCTTCCACATAGCGGACAATCAGTTCAACGCCGGTTTCAGCGACCAATTTATCCCGAAATGCGATGGTTTCCGGAAAATTGTGTCCGGTATCGATATGCATTAATGGGAAAGGTATTTTTTCCGGATAAAATGCTTTTTGTGCCAAACGAACCAACGTGATGGAGTCTTTACCACCTGAAAAAAGCAAAACCGGTTTTTCAAACTGCGCGGCTACTTCTCGTATGATGTAAATGGCTTCACTCTCAAGCACATTGTTTTTCAGCACTTTTGACCTTGT
Organism: Flavobacteriaceae bacterium; assembly: GCA_034367065.1. GTDB lineage: Bacteria > Bacteroidota > Bacteroidia > Flavobacteriales > Flavobacteriaceae > UM-FILTER-40-17. The sequence continues at coordinate 68,624 of JAXMLV010000045.1, read as the reverse complement.
TAGTGTTTCCGAATTTTCTATTACTTCGCTCATGTATCAATTTTTTTGTGTCAAGTGAATCCCACATTCTTTGTGGCTTTTTTCCCACCACCATCGACCGGCCCGATAATCTTCACCGGCTTTGACTGCACGTGTACAAGGTGCGCAACCGATGCTTGGAAAACCTTTGTTGTGCAAGGCGTTGACGGGAATTTCATTTTGTTCAATATATTGTTCCAACTCGTTGCGCGTCCATTGCAGCAGGGGATTGTATTTAATGATATTAAAATAAGAATCGTACTCAAAAATAGGCAAATCTTTTCTAAAATCCGTTTGGTCAGCCATCAGACCGGTAATCCAAATTTTACCTTCTGACAAAGCCCGTTTGAGTGGTTCAACTTTTCGGATGGCACAACATTCTTTTCTATTTCCAACAGATTCATAAAAACTGTTGGGTCCTTTGGTTTTCAGCAAATGTTCTATTTGGTCGTGTTGCGGAAAAAAAACTTCTATATTTTGTTTATATTTTTTGCGGGTGCTTTCAAATGTATCGTAGGTTTCTTGAAAAAGCCGTCCGGTATCTAATGTAAAAACCCGAACCGGCAAATTGTTTTCAAAGATAAGATGTGTCAATGCTTGGTCTTCTTTACCAAAGGAAGTAGAAAACAAAACCTTGTTGACAAAGCGCTTTGTCAACCAATCGATTGTTTCCGAAATGGATAGTTTTTCGGTGTGTTTAAGAATGTCTTCTATGGAATTTGTCGAGTACAAAATACGTCTATTTATAAGGAAAGCCCCAGTTTTACTGAGGCTCTCGGTTGTTTATTTGCTTATATACCAAATTACAAAAGCAGCCTCGGCGAAGTAAACTTCACACAAATCATAGGACGACAAATGCAATTGACAATCATTATTTTAATTCTAAATACTTCGGCAAAAGTAGGCAAACATTTTAAAGCAACAAGTCAATACCCGTTTTTTCACAAAAATTTACGTAAATTTTATAAATCGTAAGATTTCATTGAAGGATGTGGTGTGCGACTATTTTAAGTTCCAAATTTTGGAACGCTGATTTACATGAATAAACATCAGTAAATGAGATTTTTGCATACGCCCAACTGCAAATATTCAAGAGCGTGTTATAAAAATTTTACTAAATTGACGCAGTCTTAAAAATCAAAAAAATAGGCATAACAAATAGCTGGTATTTTTAAGTGAATATCTGTAGTGTGAAATTCAATAAAACAGTTAGATAGTTTGGCTGATAGAGACACAATGAATTCGACATAAAAAAATGCGTACCTACCGTATTTAGTGGAATTTATAGCGGTATGGACTCAATGCAAGGGTGTTGCATATTTTTACTCAAGGTTTGTGGTTTCTCAAAACTGCATTGGAGATTGCGAATCGTTCCACGCTTGTAAGTAATTTGAAAAAATTCAAACTAACTGCAAAACAATTAATATTAGCCTAATTTTTTTTACTTTTAAAGTTATAAAAATTTGAGATGTATATAAATAGTTTAAAAGCAAATAAATCAACAAAAGGAATATGAAATTACACCCGGATTAAAAATTAAAATTGCAAAGTTTAATTGACTATTTTCCAAAAAGATAGCGTTAAAATATATTGAGACATAGTCAAGGATTACAACAGGTTTTAAGTAAGGGAAAATTTATCAGGAATTCTTTTGAAGAGGCTTTTTTGGATAAAATATTTTGTATAAAAAGTATAAAACATTTCTAAATTACAACTTTTGAAGGTAAGGATTTAGCGTAAATGATGTCTCAATTTTTTTGGTAAAAGATAAGCCATGAACATTTTAATACAGGGATAGAACAGTTTTATAATCTTTTTTATTCATGTTTGTAAGACCCTTATCAGTTGTAAAATAGATTAATTATCGGAATTCATAATCTTTGACAACATAAAGAAAAAAAATTGTTTAAATAATCTAATAGTAAAACCATCCATTATGTTAAATATTTCACTTATTTCACTGTTTTCAAGATTAGAGGAAATACCGGCACTCTTAAAATTAAAATTAGGATCGATAAACAACTATAAAAATAATAATTCTGAAACTTTAACAAGCGAAAATTTAAGGTATTGTTTTAATACCTTGAATAAAGTATCGCGTTCTTTTGCGTCTGTTATAAAACAACTTCCAAATGAATTAATGATCAATGTTTGTCTGTTTTACCTCATATTAAGAGCTTTAGATTCCATAGAAGATGATATGAATTTGCCCAAAAATTTTAAAATTAATTTGCTTAGGGAGTTTCTTAATAAAAATTATGAGCCCGGTTGGAGCATATCAGGTGTAGGCGATAAAAAAGAGTATGTAGAGCTTTTGGAAAATTATGATAAAGTAATTCAAGCATTTTTAGCCATTGATCATAAAAATCAGTTGATAATTACCGATATCTGTCGTAAAATGGGTGCAGGGATGGCTCATTTTGTAGAAGCTGAAATAGATACTGTTGAAGATTACAATCTATATTGTCATCATGTTGCCGGTTTGGTAGGTATTGGGCTTTCTAAAATGTTTTTAGCCTCCGGACTTGAAAACTGTGACTATCTGAACCAAGAAGAAATTTCAAGTTCTATGGGTCTTTTTTTACAAAAAACCAATATTGTAAGAGACTACAAAGAAGATATGGAAGAAAATCGCGTTTTTTGGCCAACGGAAATTTGGCGCGCTTATGCCCCAAAATTTAGTGATTTTTCGATAAACCCTCAACATGAACGATCCATATCATGTCTTAATCACATGGTGAATGACGCACTTGGTCATGTGATAGATTGCCTAGAGTACTTAAGACACTTAAGAAATGAAAATATTTTTAAATTTTGTGCGATTCCTCAGGTAATGGCGATGGCTACCCTTTGTAAAGTTTACAACAACCCGGATGTTTTTATAAAATCCGTAAAGATTAGAAAAGGATTGGCAGCGAAGCTTATTTTGAACACTACGTCAATGGATGAAGTAATAAAAGTATATAAAGGCTTGCTTTTAGATATTGAAAACAAAATTCCTTTGAATAATCCAACTTCAGATGAAACACTAAGATTGATTAAAAACATAAGATCATATTGTAATAATGAAACCTTGTTAGTCAGTAAAACTGCTTAGTCAAACTGGGAGCAATGGATTCTTTTTAAGAGCAAATAAAAACTACTTTTCTACCCGCATTACCGCTTAATTTATGTTGAAAATGTAATGGTATAATGTGCTGAAAAGGTCCAAACCAGTACCATTAATAGAGCCACAACTTTTGCTACATAAAAATTCAACTTGAATTTTTCATGAAATATCCAAATAAATAAGTTCATCAAACCAAGACCTATCAGCGATATAGATACAAAGATGAGGTATTGAGTCAATATGTCCGGATTTGCGTTTTCAAATGCCCACATTCGAGTAAAAATATAATTACTCGTCGCGGCTGAAACATACCCTATGCTGTTTGCAACGTACTTGTTGAGTTTTACTTTTTCTTTGAGTAAATATGTTATGCCAAAATCAATTGAAGTTCCGCCAATTCCTACCAGCATGAATTTTAAGAGTTTATAAACAATGGCTTCAGAAATCATGGTCAATTAAAATTAGCTATTAAAATAAGAAATGGCAGTTTTGAAGATTTAAAACAATATGTTATTTATAAGTTTAGCAATACTTTTTTCAATTTCAGCATTGTTTTTTTTGCCTTGCTAAAATTTTTTCCTAATCGGATGACTTGGATAATTTCCTTGGGATTGATGAGTAATTGAAAAAGAAATTTACCTATGCTGAAATCACCATTTCTATCAATTGATAAATATACAGATTGAGGAATGGCTGTGTTGTAATCATCTGAAATTACGCGCAGAGCACTAAATGAAATGCCCTTTAACTTAGCTAATTTTGCGATGGTTGCCGATTCCATGTCACAAGCCATTGCATTGTGTTTTTTACCAAATTCTCTTTTTTCTTCTACTTCTTTCAGCATAGTTGTCGATTCGCAAAGTGGGCCACTGTGATAAGAAAGTTCCTTTGGAAATAATTTAACCATCTGATCATTAAAATTTGAATCGGTTACATATTCTACTCCCTTTTCATCCAATATTAAATCAGGCAAAACCAAATCTCCCGGTTTCAGAATTTTAGACAAACCGGCAGCACTTCCCCAGCTTATGATATGAGAAACTTCAGAAGCCAATTCATTAACCGCGTATGTGACATTTTTAGGGCCAACCCCTGAAACAAAAAGTAATAAATTAGCTGTTAGCTTAATGGGTCTTCTGGTTGCGTTTTTTTTTATTCTAAAAACAGAAGCTTCTTGAATTAAAGGAATGATAATACCAATCACTGGCGTTGGGATTTAATTTCATTTCTATATTTTGAAAGCGCCCACAGCGGAAAGTACTTGTCATAGCCATGATATTTTAGGTAAAATACTCTTGGGAACCCGGGAGCTGTATGTTCGGGGTCGTGCCATAGTCCATCGATATCCTGCTCTTTTAGTAAAAAATCAATGCCTTTCGACACACTTTCGGAAGCGGCTTCGCCGGCACTCATCAATCCCAAGATAGCCCATGCTGTTTGAAATGCAGAACTTTTATATCCCAATCCGGGTTTTCCAAACGATTCATAACTATCATTATCTTCTCCCCAACCGCCGTCCTTGCGTTGAACGGATTTTAGCCATGCTACTGCTTTTTTAATTCTGCCGTCATTGCTTTTTATTTTAAGCTCTTCAAGGGCCAATAAAACTGACCAGGTTCCATAAATATAATTTGTTCCCCACCTTCCAAACCATGATCCATCATCTTCTTGTTCTTGGTCAAGATATTGTAATCCCTTATCGATAGAATCTTGATATTCAGGATATTTGATTACAATGGATGCTAAAAACATAACGCACCTTGCTGTTACATCGGCCGTAGGCGGATCCAATAATGCGCCATGGTCAGCAAAGGGAATTTCGTTCAAATAATACTGTGTGTTGTCCAATTCAAAGGAAGCAAACCCTCCATTTTTTGATTGCAAGCCTACAATCCAATCTGCAGCAAGTTTTATAGTCTTCTCGTATTTTTCAAAATCTGCTTTAGCCATTGCCAGACCTACAAAAGCAGTGTCATCCAAATCAGGGTAATAATCATTGTTAAATTGAAATGGCCACCCACCGGGCGCTAAATTCGGTCGATTTTCTCTCCAATCACCTTCACCATCAACGACTTGTTTTTTTTGCAACCACTCCAGGCCTTTATGCATTGATTTTATTGCGCTTTCATCCTTTGACTCAAGAAGTGCTCGCGCGACCAATAGAGTGTCCCAAATGGGCGACATACAGGGTTGACAGTAAGCTTCGTCGTCTTTTTCAATGATAAGCAGGTCGATAGATTTTCTAGCCATTTTTACCACTTCATCATCCTTTTCATAGCCAAGTAATAACAAAGCTTCATAAGCATTTATCATTGCCGGAAAAATTGCTCCTAATCCCGATTCTCCATTTAGTCTTGGCAGCATCCAATTTTTCGCTTTTTCCAAAGCTCTTTTATGTATAAATCCAGGAATGAGTCCTTGCAAATTAAAACCAATCCGCTCAGCTATTAGGATTATTTTATTCAACAAGGATCTTTTAGGAAAATAATTCCTTTCTTTTTCCGGAGGAATTTCGAATAGCTCTCTGACATCAATTTTTCCGGGATTTTTGGCTGTAGCCCGAAAGCTGTACAATACAAACAAAGGAACTATAACGGTTCTGGACCAGTAGGATATTTTACTGATGTGGAAAGGGAACCATTTTGGCATCAACATAATCTCAACAGGTATAAATGGCACAGCCCTCCAAGGAACCTGCTCAAACATGGCTAACATGATTCGGGTAAAAACATTGCTTTTTGCAGCACCGCCTTTTTCTAAAATCGCCCTTCTGGCAAGTAACATATGAGTAGATTCGATGTCGTCGCCTGCCAGTTTGAGGGCATAATAGGCTTTAACGGTACAACTGATATCTGTTTTGCCTCCCAGATATAACGGCCAACCTCCATTTTCTTGTTGCCTTTTTCGAATATAATTCGCCATTTTAGCCTGGATATTTTTATCAACATCCCCGATGTAATGCATCATCAAGATATATTCGGAAGGAATTGTAATATCAGCCTCAAGTTCATAACACCAAAACCCCTCCGGATCTTGCACTTTAACAATGCCGTCTAAAGCCTTTCGGATGGCTTTATCAATTGGGCTTTTCGTAATTTCAACTTTCAACTTTGGTTTAGTCAGTTCGGGCTCTTTTTTCAAGTCTTTAATATTATCCATAATTATTCGACAAAAGTAATTGGTTTTTCAGGTAGCCATTTTTATAAAAGTAGCATTTTTTGTTTAGTCGATAGAATTTCATCAAAAATAATTAGAAATAAAAAAAAATCATAAAATTTCAATTTGTTTCTTCTGCTGTTGTGCGTAAATTAATGAATGTTAGGCTGTAAGGATTTATTTTGGAATGCGATTTTTTTCATTTACAACCCGTGTGTCACACTTTTTTCTTCATAAAATCGATTTAAATTAGCAATTTTATTCAATCGTTTATTAGTTCAGAGATTAAATTTGATTAGGATAGATTCATAAAAACTCCTTACATTTACTCAGTTCAAATTTTGGCGCATTAAAAAAAGCGGGATGTTATTAGGCAAAATAGAGATTGTGAATGGGTTATGCTCTTTTTTTCTGTCGAAAAAAATAAATATAATTATTCCGGAATAATTGAATGGTAAAGATGGTTTGCGATTCTGCTTATTGATGTGAACATATAATGTAAAGATTAATACAAATAGTCGTCCTATACATTAAATAAAATTTACTTTAGCATGGGAGTTCCAATTAAACAACAAATTAACATCGCGAGTTATATCATTAAGAAAAAATTAAAAAAAGAGAAAAAATACCCTCTTGTTTTAATGCTTGAACCACTTTTTCAATGCAATTTGGCTTGTGCCGGTTGTGGCAAAATAGCCTACGAGGATCATACTTTGAAGAGAAGAATGAGTTATGAAGATGCCATGAAAGCTGTTGATGAATGTGGTGCGCCGGTAGTATCAATTCCTGGCGGAGAGCCGCTTATCCACAATGAAATGCCTCAGATAGTCAAGGGATTGATCGAAAGAAAAAAATATATCTACCTATGTACGAATGCGATCATGTTAAAGAGAAAAATACATGAGTATGAACCTTCTCACTATCTTACATTTTCTATTCATTTGGACGGATTAAAGGAACATCATGATAAATCGGTTTGTAAAGAAGGTGTTTTTGAAATTGCAGTTGAAGCCATAAAATTAGCCTTGGATAAAGGTCATAGAGTAACCGTCAATTGTACACTTTTCAATGATGTGGACCCGAAAGAGGTTGCTGAATTTTTTGATTTTGCAATGAAATTAGGTGTGGAAGGCATTACTGTATCTCCGGGATATAGCTATGAAATGGCACCGGAACAGGAATTTTTCTTGGGAAGGAATCAGAGCAAAGAACTATTCAGAGGTATTTTTAGAGAAGGGAAGAAAAGAAAAAGTAAATGGGAGTTTAATCAATCAGCACTATTTCTTGACTTTCTTGCAGGGAACCAGTCCTATCAATGTACCCCTTGGAGTACGGTGACTTACAATATTTTTGGATGGCAAAAACCGTGCTATCTTTTGGTTAACGAAGGTTATGCAAAGTCTTACAAAGAACTGATAGAAGACACGGAATGGGATAAATACGGTGTTGGAAATAATCCAAAATGCGATAATTGTATGGTGCATTGTGGTTTTGAAGGAACCGCTGTGAATGATTCATTTAAGAACCCTTTGAAGTTGTTGGGATTAAGTTTGAATGGAGGGCCCAGAACAGAAGGACCTATGTCTCCCGACTTGCCAATAACGTATGACCTGAGTAAAATAGATAAGTCAACGCTTGTAAACCCACAAATGCCAATCATAAAAAAGAAACCGATTCCTTTAAAAAAAGAGGAACAATTGACCGATAAGTGAACGTACTATAATTGATTCAGCCAATCGATAAGATGTGTAAATTGGCTGATTAGTCGGTCGAAATTGGTTCTCATCTGTTGATATTTATTGTTTTTTAACGGTCAGACCCGCCTGAACGGTCGGGCAGGTGGAATTCGCCAATCAATATTTTCGTCCCGATGCTTCGGGAGGTATCAACTTAATTGTTATGGCTCATTTCCGGTTATGTTGGTGTTATTTTCTAACCGTACCTTTACAATTGTGGCGACATTCTGTTTTATAATTTATTTCTATTAATGAATAAGAAAGTATTGGTTACCGGAGCCACAGGATTTGTTGGATCAGCGGTTGCACGACTATTGGTTGAACGCGGATATAACTTAAAAACCTTGGTCCGCTCTTCAAGTTCTCTTGATAATTTGAAGGGATTGAATGTGGAAATTGCTTATGGCGACCTGAGAGATGTAAACTCTCTCGAGCATGCATTAGAAGATTGCGAATATCTATTTCATGTGGCCGCAGATTATCGCTTATGGTCTTTGAACCCTCGAGAACTCTATGATAATAACGTTGCTGGAACGGAAAATATCATGCGTGCCGCTATGAAATCGGGGGTAAAAAAAATTGTATATACCAGCAGTGTAGCTACTTTAGGAATCAATCAGGACGGAACTCCCGCAAACGAAGATACGCCTGTTGCTTATGCGGATATGATTGGCGATTATAAGAAATCGAAGTTCCTCGCAGAAGAGTTGGTTAAAAAAATGGCAAAAGAAGAAGGGCTTCGCGTTACCATTGTAAATCCTTCTACGCCAATCGGTCCGGGAGATGTTAAACCAACACCCACAGGTAAATTAATTCTTGATGCTGCTGCCGGCAATATGCCTGCATTTGTTGATACGGGATTGAATTGGGTACATGTTGATGATGTTGCAATCGGGCATTTACTTGCCCTTGAAAAAGGAAAGATCGGTGAGCGATACATATTGGGAAATGAAAACTTTTCAATGAAAGATTTATTGCAAAAAATTGCTTCTATCACCGGAAAATCAGCTCCAAAAATTCAATTGCCGCATAATTTTGTATTGCCCATTGCCTATGTGTCAGAATGGTGGGCAAATATCAGCAAATCAAAAACAGAACCAAGAGCCACGGTAAGCGGTGTAAAATTATCTAAGAAAAAAATGTACTTTTCTATTGAAAAAGCAAACAGGGAATTAGCATATCAGCCAAAAGAAGTGATGACCGCCTTAGAAGATTCCATTAATTGGTTCAAAGAAAACAACTATCTTTCTTAATGTCTTAAACGAGATTAACATTGCAAACGCTATAAGTAGCTCTTAAAAAATTCAGCATACGCCATTATGTTTTCCGGTAGGGAATTTTGAGTCAAATTATTATAATCATGTTTTCCCCTGCGATTTTGTGGATTATCAACAATGTATTGTTTAATACTTTTATCTATGTTATCAGTCCATTCGTAGTCCATTTTTCTATAAATCCCATTTAAAACATCAAAGGGATTTTGCGTTAATTCTTTATAGGAAACCGAGATTACTTTTTCCGGATATTTTTTGTGAAAATCGATATTTTTTTTGGTTTCATTGTCAAACAATTCTAAAACCTGCCTTAGAATTTCTTGATGATCGATTTCTCCTTCAACCATTTTGAATAAGGTTTGTCTAAGACTACAGAGACTGTTTATACATTCCTCCGGATTTCGGTGGGTTTGTATAATTGTTGCGTCCGGGATGTATTTAATAATAGGGTCTAAACTACCCAGGTGACTAGGGGCTTTGAGTATCAACCGCTTCCCGGGATGGTAATTTTGTAAGAGCCTGAGCTGATCGCTATATTCTCTATAGGCAAATTCTCTATCTTCTTTTATATACCAGTCAAGATATTCAGCCAGAGGAGCTATATCTGTAAAAAGTTGTGAGTGAAAGCTATTTGCCAAAAGCATAATACACTCTTCTTTGGTATCGGCTCGGGTATAATGTTTTTTATCCAATTCAGGCAACAGCATATTCTTTAACAAAATTTCATAAGTTGTTTGGGCTCTTCTAAAATCAAAAACACCACTATTTTTATATGGATTGAGCAATTCCCATAGAGGAGCGGCGTAGTGCCTGGAATCATAGGCCAAAAGGCGATGCAAGAAAGTAGTGCCCGATCGCGATAACCCGGTAATGATAATGGGCGCATTTAAAGAGAGCGGCCTCGTTTCTTTTTGCAACAACTCAACATATCGCAGCCGGTTTACCAATGACCTGATGATTAAAGAATGTAGCGTAATTTGGCCAATAAAATGTGTGGATGGAAGTTTTTTGATAGAATCTAATAAAGCTTCAAGCCCGGAAATAAAATCCGGATCCCCCCAATTGTTTAAACCACCGGCTTCGCGGATTGCTTTTTTTATAAAATAATCCTTTTCCCATACCGGATTAAAAATACCTAATTTACGAGCTGGAACCTCTAAATATTCAAAAGTTGAAAATAAAGCCGGTAGTTCTTTCATTTTTCGATTAAATGTCATTGGAAATATAAAACTTATAGTTGGACTTAAATTTAGGAATAAAATGATTTTTCCGGTATTAAATTTTGATTTTTAAGCAATTTTAGCATGGTTTAATCATTGGTCGATTGAATTTTAAAATCTTCTTCTTTTACATCAGGTCTTGGCGTAAGGCTTATAACTTTAATATCTTTTTCTTCACCGTCTTTCATCGATTTTGTAACAATATGCATTGGATAAACTTTGCCATTATACCCATTGATGTCCTGAAAGTCGGATAGCGTGGAAATACTTTTGTTGCCGCTTGCATCATAAGAAACAATTTGAAGGATACGAAAAGAGCTTTCATCAATTAAAAATTCGGCTTTTGAACCGGAAGTGTCTTTTTTCTCCGACACCATTATAAGGTAGTTTGGTTTGCCTTCAAGTTGTTGCTTTCCGATGAGCTTAATGTACAATTCATTAGTATCCATTGAGGTGTAATTGGATATGGGTGAACTGGCACCTACCCGATCCATGTTTTGAGGTGTGGCCTTCAGCTTTCGAATTTTTCCATTGGCAGGAGTAAAGATTTCAATGAGCCCGTCTTCTTTAGGATTTTTGGTGATAACAATGGTGACTCCCTCAGCGCGAACCGGTTTTTGTATCACTGTCTTGGTTTTTTCAACCATTCCAAATTTAGCCATAAGAACATTAAAGGATTTTTCTTTGACCTGTTTATTTCTGCCGGTTTCTTTAATGTTGATAGACATTTCCATATTATTCAAAATCAACTTATCTGAAGCCTTTTTGAAAATGGTTTCTGCATTATCTTGTCCAAATGATGGGAAGGTTAAGAACAGTAGTAAAATAAAAGAGGTATCTCTAATCATGGGTAACGGTGTTATTATTTTCAAGAAATTGTGGTTTTGTTAATATGACAATTGCAGGCACTATCAGTAAAGAGCTGATAAGACAGGTTGTAATAGAGATGACCACCAATGCGCCAAAGAATTTTAGGGGTGTAAAACTCGATAAAACCAAAGGTAGAAATCCTATAATTACTGAAAGTGCATTGATAACAATACCTCTGCCTGAAGTAGCAAGCGTAACAAGCACCGCCTCTTTATGACTAAATCCTTTGGCACGTTCTTCTTTAAATCGCCACAAGAAGTGAATCGTATAATCTACGCCCACACCAATCATGATAGAAGAGGTCAGTGCGGTAGCAATGTCAACGGCAATACCCAATAAGCCCATCAAACCAAAAAGAACCAGAATGGCGACAGTTAGGGGCAAGCTGGAAAGCAATCCCGCTTTTGGCGAACGAAAAACAAGGCTCAATAGGATGAAAATAACAGCCATTGCAAAGGCCAAAGATTTTATCTGCCCATATACTACCATATCTGCTAATTCTATTTCGTTGAGACCAGCACCCGCGGTAAACTGCACATTGGGATCGTCTTTGGTCAATGCATTGATCGTTTTTAAGAGGTGTTTTATAGCACTGTTGCTACCATCTTTCAAACTTATCATAAGGCGTGCATTTTCAAAGTTATAATCCATAAATTGTGATATAGCATCCTCATTTCCGCCTAGAGAAAACACTTCTAGCAATTGGTATATCTCATCGGCGTTATCCGGAATCTGATTGTATCCTTCTTCATCGGGTTTATAAAATCCTTTGCTTAATTCCTTAATCATGGTAACCGGAGAGCTCACATGTCCAACCGCCGGGTCTTTGAGAATTTCTTTTTCGTAGTACTCCATTCGTTTAAGTACATCCGGTGAAAGCACATCGCCGCTAAATAGTATAGAAATAAATTTGGATCCTCCAAGTTTCTCGTTGATCAATTTGGTAGAACGACCCACATCAGATTTACCCGAAAAATAGCTTTCTATATTGGTGTCCACTTTTAAGAAAAAAATTCCAACCACACTAATTGCAGTAACCAATGCCGAAATAAGAACAAGTTGTTTTGGGTAAACGGTAATCCACCTCCCGAATAGGTTTAAAACACGATTGATCAGCGACTTGTTGGTTTGTGCATGATTTTTTGAAACATGCTTGGGTTTAAAGTAGGAGAGTATTGCAGGCAGAAACCAAAGGCTCAACACCAAAGCAAAACTGATGCCTATGGCTGTTAAAACGCCCAATTGTGCAGCCGGAATCATGGTGTGTGTCAATAATCCCAATACGCCACCAATGGTAGTTAGTCCGGTAATTAAAATAGGACGGTTAAGATCTTTATAAATTTGCTTACAAATTTGTTTCATGGAGAGCGCTTCATTGTCTCTCGCTAATTCTTGGTAACGAGCAATAAGGTGAATACTGTAATCATTGCCAATGGCAATAATCATAATGGGCATTAAGATGCTAAAAAGCGAAATTTGCCATCCTAAAAAAGCCATGACTCCAAAAGAAAGTATGATGCTCATTGCCACAATCACAAAGGGCATAAATACGCCTTTCCATTCTTTAAAAGAGAAGTAGAGCATTCCTAGCATGAGAATCATGGCTACGGGTAGCAAAACCATTAAATCACTTTGAATGTTTCCTGCTATAGAATATCCGATAAAAGGCATTCCACCTATAAGCACTTCCTCAGCACCCGGATGTTTTTTTATGACCGCTTTAATATCTTCAATGATTTTGTCGGGAGTTTTGGTGTTTTTTATTAGAACAAAGGAAACCAGGCTAAAATCTTCCGAAAAAAAACGGCTGGTCAAATTGTTGGCAACGATCCGTTTTTTTAGGGAATCATAACCGACAGGGTCGTCCGGAATATGCTCAAAAAAAGGATGCACAGACATGATGCCATCTTCAAAAGAGGTATCCTGCGCGTCAAAGGGAGAAATCACACGGTCTATGCCTTTAATTTTGCCTAAATCAGTCGCCAGCGCTTTCAATCTGTTTAGGGTAGCTGCATTGACCACATCTTCTTTTTGCAGCATGATCATAATCATTTTGTTACCGCCAAAAATGCTGTCCAAACGCTTCAGATAGACTTTGTTTTTAATACTGCTGGGGACATAATCATCCACAGTGGCATTGACCTTAAGTTGTGGAATTGCAAAGAGAGAAAGTACAGTAATAACAATGGAAGATATTATTATTGGAAGACGGTATTTAATAATCTTATCTTGCATGGGGTGAATTTAATGGCGACAATAATACGGTTTAATGATTAAATTTATTTCTTTTATAAATTTCAATGAAATTTTTAGTCATTTGACGAAAACCTCAAAATTAATGAAACTGTATTTCTCATGGTATTTCCAACATACCTTTTTATTAACAGTTTATTTTTAAAAGTGCTTTTAATAGCCTATAATTTATCTTTTATGAAGTCGAAAATTAAAGTTATAGACTCTTCTATTGAAAGCTGATCACTAATTTCTATATCGGGATGTGTAGGGATTTCATAAGGAGATGAAATTCCGGTCATGTTTTTTATCTCTCCATTTCTGGCTTTTTTGTACAAGCCTTTAACATCTCTCTTCTCACAAGTTTCCAAACTTGTATTCACAAAAACTTCAATATAATTTTCATTACTTACGATGTTTTTTATAATCGCTCTGTCTTTTTGATAAGGAGCAATGACAGCAACCAGTACAACGACTCCTGCATCGATTAACAGTTTTGAGATTTCCGCAATGCGCCTGTTGTTTTCTGACCGGTCTTCAGGACTAAAACCAAGATTTTTATTTATTCCTTTTCTAATATTATCGCCATCTAAAATGTAGGTTTTAATGTTCTTTTTGAAAAGTAAATGTTCCAAGTTATTTGCCAAGGTCGATTTACCTGCTCCCGATAATCCTGTAAATAAAATAAGAAATGAATTATGACCATTGCTTTTTAGACGGTCTTTTCTTGTTACTGAATAAGGATATGTTACTAAGTTTTCAGCCATTTTTTTTAACTATTGTACTACTGTTATAAACTATAAAATCACTATTAAACAGGTGTTCGACGTAAAAAAAGTTAGATTTATACACAAAAAAAGCAAAATATTTAGTAAATTAAAATACTGAAATACAGTTATATAACTAAATATTTTGCTATAATCCCCACTAACAAAACTACTCAAAATTTTTGTTCTAATGATGATTTTTTGCGAATGATTTGTCGTTTGCAAATACTTTAAACTTTCAACCCATGTTAAAAAATGTTTTATGAATTAAACCTAATTTTGCAATTGCGTTGACATACAGAACGTTTTCATGAAAGATTCCACTTCAATTTTTGACATTACAGCTGCGGATATGTTTGCCGCAAGCGCATTGGATATTTTTAATTTTCAATACAAAACTGTCCAAGTCTATCGCGATTTTTGTGAGGGGTTGTCGATAAACCCGAAGGAAGTTGATGCGATTGAAAAAATTCCTTTTCTGCCGATTTCGTTCTTTAAAAGTCACAAAATTCTCTGTGATGACAAAAGCTCACAACTGATTTTTGAAAGTAGCGGCACCACCGGAGAATTGACGAGTAAACATTTTGTCGCTGACGAATCCATCTATAAAAATTCCTTCCGAAAAGGTTTTGAACAGGCTTATGGAAACATTTCAGATTATGTAATTTTGGCTTTGCTGCCATCCTATTTGGAAAGAGACAATTCTTCGTTGGTGTATATGGTTGCTGATTGGATCAATCAAAGCCAACATCCGGACAGCGGATTTTATCTGAATGAGATGGATAAACTTCGCGATAAACTGCTCGCGCTCGATTCTGCCGGACAGAAAGTCATACTGATAGGCGTTTCATTTGCCTTATTAGATTTGGCAGAGCAATATCCGATGCGACTTCGCAACACTATTGTCATGGAAACCGGTGGGATGAAAGGCAGGAGAAAAGAGTTGGTGCGATCCGAATTGCATCAAATTTTAAAAACCGGATTGGGTGTAAAGACAATCCATTCCGAATACGGCATGACCGAATTACTTTCACAAGCCTATTCACAAGCTGACGGGCTTTTCAGTTGTCCGCCTTGGATGAAAATTTTGATTCGCGATCCAGAAGATCCACTCACCCTGATCGGGCATTCCAAAAACGGCGGTATCAATGTGATTGATTTGGCCAATGTTTATTCCTGCTCGTTTGTCGCCACCCAAGATTTAGGGAAAACATACCCGGACGAACGATTTGAAGTCTTAGGGCGTTTTGACCATGCCGACATCAGGGGATGCAATCTTTTGGTACAATAAATTATAAAGCTTATTTTCGTAGAGAAGTTGAAAACAAACTCATTTTTCAATTCATTCAACTGAATATTCAAACCTGTGTAACCCATCATCACCATTTACGACCATTTAATAGAATTTTTTAAACCTCATACATGTCTAAAATAAAACTTGCAGCAATCAGCCAACTCGAATTTAAAACACCTTTTTACGCTTTAGCATCCAATACAGATTTGGTCATCATCAAACACGAAAAAGGAATCTCCATTTTGTACGGCAGATGCCACCATCGCGGCGCGCTCTTGGCAGATGGTTATGTGGAAGGAGAAAACCTGTTTTGCGGGGTTCACAATTGGGACTACCGCTACGACACCGGTGTGAGCGAATACAACAACGCCGAAAAATTACATAAGTTTCAGGAAATCATAGAAGGTGAAAATCTCTATGTTAGTGAAACGGAAATCAAGACTTTTGAACAAGAAAATCCCCAACCTTTCCAACGCGACGAATATTTGGGAACTTATGCAGACACACATCCTGAAGATACCGAACCTTACACAGGATACATCAAGGAATTGGCTAAGAACGGTTTGAAAAAGATAGGTCATCACGGATTTTCAGCCTCTATGGGAGTCGATCGGAATACTTTGCCCAAATGGACAGACATTCAATTTCTTCCGGCGCAATTGGCTTCTCGACCTTTACTCGATCACGAAGCTGTCAAAACGGAAGTTATCATCGGTAAAAAAGCCAAAAAGCCGTTGGTGTTGTCCATGCCGCTTTTTGTTTCAGACATGAGTTTTGGTGCCTTGTCACGCGAGGCTAAAATTGCCTTGTCCAAAGGAGCGGAACTTGCCGGAACAGGAATTTGTTCGGGAGAAGGCGGGATGCTGGCGGAAGAGCAAGCAAATAATTCCAAATATTTTTATGAATTAGCTTCTGCCAAATTTGGTTTTTCGTGGGATAAGGTCATGAAAGCCCAAGCCTTCCATTTCAAAGGCGGACAGGGTGCTAAAACCGGAACCGGCGGCCATTTGCCCGGCAACAAAGTGAGTAAAGAAATTGCCGAAGTACGCGGACTCAAAGAAGGAGAAAATGCGATTTCTCCCGCAACCTTTCCCGATTTTCACGGCATAGAAGATTTTAAAAAATTCGCTGCTGAAGTGCGCGAACGAACCGGTGGCATTCCGATAGGATTTAAAGTTGCCGCCAGCCATATTGAGCAAGATTTAGATTTCGCACTCAAAGTGGGAGTCGATTACATTATCCTTGATGGTCGAGGAGGTGGAACGGGTTCGGCACCGACCATTTTGCGCGACAACATCAATGTGCCAACCATTCCGGCATTGGCCAGAGCACGCAAGTTTTTGGACGAGCGCGATGCCCAAGATATGACGCTCATCATAACCGGTGGTTTGCGTATCGCTGAAGATTTTGCCAAGGCGATGATGATGGGCGCGGATGCAGTGGCTGTTTCAAACTCCGCGCTGCAAGCCATCGGGTGTTTGGGAATGCGTGCCTGCGGATCAAACAATTGTCCGGTCGGCATTGCAACCCAAAAAGAATCTTTGCGAAGCCGGTTGCTGATTGATTCCTCTGCCAAGCAACTTCAAAACTATTTTGAGGCTTCCAACGATTTGATACAAGTAATCGCTCGGGCTTGCGGCTACGACGATGTTTCAAAATTCAACAAAGGCGATTTGTCCACCTTCAATTACGACACCCATCGGTTGACAGGAATTGCATACGCGGGAATTTTGGATCGCTGAATCGGGAAGCCAGGCAGTTTATTGATAACTATGGCATGTAAAAAATAACCACAAAATGGCAGCTGATTTTCTGTTCAAATAAATTAAATAAACCCATATCATATGGAAAACTGGTACGTACCCATCACGATTTTACCCGGTGTTGCGCTGCTCATACTGTCAACTTCCAATCTGTTGATTGCTTTGAGCGGTGAAATCAAACAACGGATTATAGATAATCAAGACAAAACAGTCACGCTGAAAAAACTCAAGCAACTCAAACTGCTCAACCGCGGAATGGTTGGGTTTTACATTGGTTCGGGTTGCATGGTTGGAGCGGGTATTCAAGATTTTTTGGCTTACAGTAAAATCTGCTCCAAAATATTGATGCTGCTGGGCACGCTGAGTATTTTTGTTTCAATCGCTTTTTTGATTGTGTTTTCAATCCGCGCCGTACGCATTCGGCAGGAAGAGTTCAATGATTCGATTTGAAAATGAATAAAATATATGCTGTACAATCATAGTTTTTTACCTACTCGATTGGTCAGTACGGTACTCAGAACGACCACAGATATGGAACTTAGCGGCATCAACACGGCAGCTACCAAAGGTGATAACAGCCCGGTAACCGCAAAAGTAAGACCGATGGAATTGTAAGCAAATGAGACAACAAAGCATATTTTAATGATTCTGACGGATTTTTTAGATGCTTTCAAAAATTTATCAAAATCCACCAGCTTGTCAGCCAAGAGAATAGCGTCACAGGCGGGAGAGAACGTCGCAGTATCTTCAGAAATCGAAATGCCCACATTGCTTTGTGCCAAAGCACCGGCATCATTGAGCCCATCGCCGAGCATGGTAATTTGAGTTCCTGTTTTTTGTAGTTTTTCGATGAGTAGAAGTTTATCTTCGGGTGTTTGTTCCAACAGAACATAAATATCACCCGGAAGTACCGTTTCCAAATCCTTTTGCGCGGAAAGTTTGTCGCCACTCAGCACCATCAATTTATAATGTACAACAAGATTTTGCAACAATTTTTTTACACCCTGTCTAAATTGGTGTTTAAACGTGAAATATCCCTTGTAAATATCATTTGTACTGATGTGTACGGTGGTTATTCGGTGATCATCTACGTCGAACTCTGACCCTGCAAAGCCATGCCTGCCAACCTTGATTGTTCCTAAATCGGAAGTTGCTTTAAATCCAAATCCTGGAGTTTCTTCAAAGTGTTCAATCGGGATGATTTCATTTTTTTGAAACATGGTTTGAAGCTGTCTGCTGAGCGGATGATTGGATTGTCTCAGCGCGGATTTCAAGAAATTGATTTCATCCTCGGAAAGGGTTTCGCCAACGTATTCGATTTCCATTTTACGACTTTCTGTCAGAGTCCCTGTTTTGTCAAATATGAGTAATTCGGTTTTGGCCAGTCGTTCAATCACCTGCGTGTTTTTGAGATAGAAATTTTTCTTCCCAAAGATTCGCATCATATTTCCTAAGGTGAACGGTGTTGCCAAAGCCAAAGCGCAGGGGCAAGCCACGATGAGTACGGCTGTCACAACTCTGATAGCAATCTCGGGATTGTAAATCCACCAATAGATACCCGAAAGCGCAGCAACCAGCAGAATGACTGGTGTGAAATACTGGCTGATGGTGTCTGTCAAATTTTCAAAAACACTTGTTTTATCGTTTTTAAAGGCATGTTGTTCCCACAATCGGGTCAATCGACTTTGAGAGACTGTGGTGAGTGTTTTCAATTCGATGGCACCGGCAACTTGTCTTCCTCCGGCAAAAATTTTATCTCCCATATATTTTTCAACAGGTCTCGATTCGCCACTGACAAAACTGTAGTCTATTTGCGCTTGTTCGGAAGTTAGGATGCAATCTGCGGGAATAATTTCCCCGTTTTTAATCAAAATTCGATCTCCTTTTTTAATCAGATTGATGGAGATGATTTCTTCCATTTTGTCGCTATTAATTCTGGTGACGGCAAGCGGAAAATAAGATTTATAATCTCTTTCAAATGAAAGAAAATCATACGTTTTTTGCTGAAACAACCGTCCGAGTAACATCAAAAAAACCAACCCGCTGAGGCTGTCAAAATACCCTGAACCCCGATTAAAAAAAACATCAAATATACTTTGAAGAAACAATGCAGCGATTCCTAAAGCGATTGGAACATCAATGTTGAGAATTCCTCTTTTAAGACTTTGGTATGCAACCACAAAAAAACTTTGTGAAGCGTAGAAAACAACAGGAAGCGACAGTATAAGCATCAACCACCGAAAAAAAGGCTTGAAGTGATCGAGCCAAAGTTCCGACACCTGAAAATATTCGGGGAAGGACAGCAGCATGATGTTGCCAAAGGCAAAACCTGCAATCGCAAGTTGATAGATAGATTTTCTGTGGACAATAATTTTCGGTTTGTTTTCGTCATCCAATCGAATGACAGGTGTGTAGGCAATTTGGTTGAGTAGATTAACCAAGTCGAACAGCGAAAATTCTTTGTGCCGATAGTGGAAAGTTACTTTTTTGCTTGAAAAATTAACGCGGGTTTTGACGATGTTAGGATTTAATCGATTCAGGTTTTCCAATATCCAAATGCAAGAACTGCAATGAATTTTTGGAATATAAAATGTGACAACCTGAATGGCTTCATCTTCAAAATCCAAAAGTTTTTGTACGATTTCGTCTGATTTTAGATATTCAAAACGATTGATGGAATCGGAAGGTTTTATGCCTGGGTTTTTCTCTAATTCGTAGAAGTAGTCTAAGCCATTTTCCGAGAAAATAGAATAAACCATTTTACAGCCATTGCAACAGAATTTTTTTTCATCAAAAACAACTGATTCATTATCGCACAAATCTCCACAGTGGTAGCATGAAGCTTCACTCATTACAATTGATTTTAAAATACCCGGTGCAAATATCTAAATTTAAGTAAATTACTACAATGATAATTGTCATGTTTTTTTCTTAAATTTGTTAGCGCAATAGAAACAATCGATATGAGTAAGTGTGAGCAATGCATCGTCCGTCAGTTAAACTCTCTTAAAACTTTGACTAAGGAAGAATTGAGTCATCTGACGAGCTGTAAAGGTGATCAAATCATCAAGAAAGGTGAGCATATTTTTGAAGAGGGCGAACACCTCAAAGGTGTCTATTGCATAAAAAGTGGCGTTTGCAAATTGGTTAAGTTGAGCGCAAACGGAAAAGACCAAATTGTGAAACTAACCACCAAAGGAGATTTATTGGGAGAACGAAGTACATTAAGTAACGAACCTGCGAATCTGAGTGCGGTTGCAGTGACGGACATGGAAGTTTGTTTTATTCCACAGGTTGAAATTTTAAACGCCGTCAGCTCCAATGCCAATTTCACCATTGATATGTTTAAATCTTTGGGCAAATCCATCAGGCAATCTGACGATTTGTTGGTCAACATGTCCCAAAAAACCATGAAAGCACGTTTGGCGGCAACGCTTCTCATGCTAGAAGAGAATTTTGGAAAAGAAAGCGACGGGTCGTTGAGTTTGGTGCTTACCCGTGAGGAAGTTGCCGGGATTGTCGGGACGGCCACGGAGTCAGTCATTCGTTTGTTGTCGCAATTCGGCAAAGAAAAAATCATAAAATTGGACGGCAAGCACATCATCATACTAAACCACGACATGCTGAGAATGGTATCTGATGGTTTGGATTGACGCTGCTGCGTTTTTTATATCTTCTTTGGGATTTGTAAGACAGCTTTTACACCTTTGTTTGCGTTGTTTTTGATGCCTAACTGAATGTCGAGCGTGTCGCAAAGTCTTTTTGTGATAGAAAGTCCCAAACCGCTACCTTCTGCAACGGTTTCCCCTGAAAGCGAGGTTCTGTAAAATTTCTCATAAATCTTGTTCAGTTCGTTTTCCGGAATGCCGATGCCTTCATCTAAAATTTCGCAGGTTACAACTTTGTTTTTTTCTGAGATTGTAACCGAAATCTTTGAATTTTCAGGCGAAAACTTAATGGCGTTAGACAACAAATTACTCAGAATAATCGACAGCAGATTGTCGTCTGAATGAATCAAAATCTTTTTAGAAAAATCAAAGGAAACTTGAATATCTTTCTCTGCAATTTTCGTGGAATATCGATGGACAACTTCTAAAAATAAATTGCTAATATCAAAATTTATTGTTTTGATATTCAGATTTTTGGATTCCTGTCTCGCGATTAACAAAAGTTGGTCAATCAAGTCATTGAGCCGATTGGTTTCACGGATGCAGTAGCCTATTTTATCTTTGTATTCCTCTTCACTTCTCGATTTTCTGATGAGTACTTCGAGCGTCCCTTTGATGATGGAAAGCGGCGTTCGGAGTTCGTGAGAGGCATCGGATGTAAATTGCTTTTCTCGTAAAACAGCATTTTCAATCCGGTCGAGTAGATGGTTGATGGTTTCCGAAAGTTGGTAGAGTTCATCTTTGTTTACGGGCAATTTTATACGAGATGACAAATTTTCTCTGTTGATGGTTTCGGCGATCTGAATGATTTCGGTTACCGGACGAATGCTGCGTGAAGCAAAAAATTTAGCCAAGAAAAATAGAATTAAAAGAGAGAAGGGATAGGTGAGCATCATCACTTCTTTCAAGTTTTGCAAAACCATGTCGGCAGCTTCTAACGGTATGGCAACCAACAAGTAACCCGCAATAAGTTTTCCGTCATAAAAAGGAATTTGCACTTGCCGGATGAGTTCACTGTTTAAACTTTGGTTGTAGATTTGATAGCCCGAAAGCTCTTTTTTAAGTTGCAATTGTTCTTTTTTCAAATTCGGCGATTTTTCGATCAGATTTCCCGATTTATCAACAATCTGCACCAAGATTGGGTTGACATTTAGCTCGTCGTGTTCTTTTTCTTTCCATTCATCTAAGTCATGAAACCCAAGTTTTCCATTTATCGCTTCAAGTTCTGAAAAATGATGGGAAGCCTCGGCTCTTAAATTTTCGTCAACCCGATTGTTGACCGTTGTCGAAACAATTTGATAAGTAACAAAAAAAATGATGAAGACAAGAATTCCGGTACTTAAAATAAAGTAGAAAGCAATGCGGTTCGTAAATGATAAATTTTGCATAAATCAGATTTCATCAACAATCATATATCCAACGCCTCTTATGGTTTTTATCAAATCTTTGTTTGCTTTGATGTCTAATTTTTTTCGAATCGAATTGATGAAAACATCGATGACACCGGTGTCGTATTCAAAATTGATGTTCCATATATCTTTAATGATGTCTTTACGCGTGCACACTTTTCCTTTGTTGGTAGCTAAATATACCAAGAGTTGATATTCTTTCAACGTCAGATTGATTTCTTCATCGGCTCTAAAAACTTGATGAGTACGGGTGTTGATTTTTAAAAAATCGATCGTTAGGATGGGCGTTTCAGCTTCGTTGTTTCTAAAGTGAATTTTTACGCGTTCCAACAATTCCTCAAAACTAAAAGGCTTTTTGATGTAGTCATTTGCCCCCGATCGGAGTCCTTTCAAGGTGTCTTCGAGGGTGTCGTTGGCTGTGAGAAAAATGACCGGCGTCAAAGTGTCTTTCAATCGGAATTTTTGACAGACTTCAATCCCACTCATGCCGGGTAATTTCCAGTCTAAAAGTACCAAACCAAAGGATTGCTCCGATAAATATTTCAGCCCGTCGATTCCGTTTTGCGCGACCGTTACTTCAAATGATTCTTCTTCTAATCCCTGTTTCAAAAATTGCGAAACCCCGATTTGATCTTCTACGATGAGAATTTTTTTCAATGCCAAAAGTTTTGCCCTAAGTTAAAAAAAAATCAATAAAGTGCAGTTGATTAATTAACAACCATATTTATTTCCAAACAAGTCGATTTTAATCGGCTTATTCGATCAACAATTTCTTATTTAATTTATTAAGAAGTACTTTTGAAGAAAATATATTATTTTCTAAATTTTTTATACTGTGATAGCAATCGGTCAATACAACGAACTGAGGATTTTGAGGCATACAAGCGTAGGCTTGTATTTGGGAGATGAATTTGGCGAAGATGTTTTGCTTCCCAATAAATATTGTCCTGAAAAATATGAAATTGACGATGTACTCAATGTGTTTGTTTACTTAGATTCTTCCGAGCGAAAAATTGCGACCAATCTGACTCCGAAGATTTTGTTGCATGAATTTGCCTTCTTGCGGGTGACCGCAGTTGAAGCAGTTGGTGCATTTATGGATTGGGGTTTGGAGAAAGGATTGATGGTGCCATTCAAAGAGCAACGACAGAAAATGGAGCAAGGCAGATGGTATGTGGTTTATTTGGCTATTGATACCCAAACCAATCGGCTTTTTGCCAGCAATAAAATCGATAAATTTCTAAAAAATGAAATCGAAAATTTGGCAGAGGGAGACAAGGTTTCAATCATTATACTGCAAAAAACGGATTTGGGTTTTTCTGTTATTGTAAATAATCAATACAAAGGCTTGGTCTATGACAACGAGATTTACAAAAACATCAATGTGGGCGATTGCTTAGATGGTTTTATAAAAAAAGTAAGGGAAGACAACAAATTAGATATTTCGCTGCAACCGATAGGATATTTGAAGTTTAACGATGCAAATTGTGATTTGGTTTACCAAACGCTGCAAACCAACAACGGCTTTCTCCCCATGTCAGACAAAAGCTCACCTGAAGAAATTTATTCTGAGTTCGGAATCAGCAAAAAAGCTTTTAAAAAATCGATTGGTGCCTTGTATAAAGAAAAGAAAATCAATATCGAGGAAGACGGTATTCGGTTGATTTCAGAATGATTTTTTGATGATTTAAAAAAAATGTACATTCCATCCCAATACCGAAATGAAAATCATCGAGAAATCAGAAGTTTTTTGAAGGAAAACAGTTTTGGCATTTTGGTTAATCAACGCGATGGAAAGTTGCTCGCGACACACATACCGATTGAATTGGATGACGAAAAAGAAGGAATTACAGAACTGACCGGACACCTTTCCAAAGAAAATCCGCAGTGGAAAAATTTTATTGAAAATGGGGAAGTACTTGCGATTTTTCCAGGCCCACACAGCTATGTTTCCTCCTCTTGGTATCAACACGAAGAAGTCCCAACATGGAATTACATAGCCGTTCATGTCTATGGCTCCATCCAAATAATGGAAAAAGATGCGTTGCTCGATTCCTTGAGAAAAATGGTTGACAAATACGAGCAAAATTCGGAAAATCCGGTTGCTGTTGACCGAATGTCTGAGAAAACCATGCGGCAAATAAATGGAATCATCGGTTTTAAAATAACCGTTCGTGAGATTCAGGCGGTTTCAAAACTTTCGCAAAACCGAAACAATCAAGACTACCAAAACATTGTTCATCAATTGGCAAAATCAGGTGATGCACAAGCCTCTGCCATAGCCGAGGCGATGAAAAAAAAGAGAAATTGAATTCGTTTTTAGGGCATTTTGCTATTAAACCTAAAAAACAAAACCTCACGGGTTTTAAAAACCCGTGAGGTCTGACTTTATAATTACAACTTTATTCCAATCAGTTTTTTAGAGTTCCAAAGCCTTTTTCACATCGCCATTCATCAGGTGTTCAGCCGGGTTTTCAATCGCTTCTTTGACAGCTACCAAAAAACCAACCGACTCGCGTCCGTCGATGATGCGGTGGTCATACGACAAGGCCAAAAACATTACCGGCGCGATTGCGATTTGACCGTTTTTCACAATGGGTCTTTCCACGATGTTGTGCATGCCCAAAATAGCACTCTGCGGCGGATTGATAATCGGAGTGCTCAGCATGCTGCCAAACACACCTCCGTTGGATACTGTAAACGTGCCTCCGGTCATTTCATCGACAGTGATTTGTCCGTCTCTGGCACGAATAGCCAAGCGTTTTATTTCGCTTTCCACACCTCTGAAACTCAAGTTTTCCGCATTTCTAACTACAGGTACGACCAAACCTTTTGGCCCGGACACTGCCACGCTGATGTCACAGAAATCGTATGTGATCATCTGATCGCCATCAATCATCGAGTTGACATCCGGATACAATTGAAGTGCGCGAACCACCGCTTTGGTAAAGAAACTCATAAAGCCGAGACCTACACCATGTTTAGCTGCAAAAGCATCTTTGTTTTCTTTACGCAAACGGAAAATCTCGCTCATGTCAACCTCGTTGAAAGTGGTGAGCATGGCGGTTTCGTTTTTCGCACGGACCAATCGTTCGGCAACTTTTCGGCGCAACATCGACATTTTTTTGCGTTCGCTTCCTCTCGAACCCGGCCCGGGAGTTCCCATAGATGGCACTGCGGATGAAGCATCTTCTTTGGTGATTCGTCCGCTTCGTCCACTGCCTTTGACAGTCTCCGGAGCGATTCCTTTTTCGTCCAATATTTTCTTGGCGGCTGGCGATGGAGTGCCGGAAGCGTAGGTTTTTTCAGGTGCTTTAGCAGGCGTAGTTTCCTTTTTTGCCGGTTCGGCTTTGGGTGCTTCCTGTTTTGGTTTTTCCTCTGCAATCGGTTTGGCATCACCGGAAGGTTTAGCTGCTGCAGTATCTATCAAACAAACGATGGCTCCGACGGCAACGGCTTCTCCAACTTCTGCTTTGAGCGTGATGGTTCCGGAGGCTTCGGCAGGGAGCTCAAGCGTAGCTTTGTCTGAATCTACTTCCGCAATGGCTTGGTCTTTTTCTACGTAATCACCATCTTTTACCAACCACTGGGCAATTTCAACTTCGGTGATGGACTCGCCCGGTGAAGGCACTTTCATTTCTAAAATCATGATTTACTTTTTGGTTTTAATATGTTTTTTGGTTTTGATAGTCTCTTTTTTGTTGAAAATTAGATGCAAGACACCAAATTTAGGATTTATTTTTCGTTTCAAACACCTCATTCAAAACTCTTCCGTGTCTTTGTCTGAATCGTTCGGCACTTCCTGCTGCAGGAGCGCCATAGAAAGGTTGTGAGCAGAGTCTGAAGGTTTTGGCTTCTTCCAAGTGCAACAAGAGGAATCCCCACGCGCCCATGTTTTGAGGCTCTTCTTGTGCCCAAACTACTTCTTCGGCTCCGTATTTTTTGATAAGTGAGCGAATTTCTTCAGTCGGAAGCGGGAACAACTGCTCGATGCGAACCAAAGCGATGTCTTCCCGGTTTCTTTTTTCTTTTTCTTCCTGCAGTTCATAGTAAAATTTCCCGGTGCAGAACACCAATGATTTTACTTTTTTCGGATTGGCTTCTGCATCGTCTATCACTTTCTGAAAACTTCCGGTGGTTAGATCTTCGATGGTTGAAACCACTTTCGGATGGCGCAACAAACTTTTCGGCGTAAAGACAATCAACGGTTTTCTAAAAGGGGTTTTGAGTTGTCGTCTGAGCAAGTGAAAAAGGTTGGCCGGCGTGGTGCAATCTGCCACAAACATATTGTCTTTGGCACAGAGTTGGAGGTAACGTTCCATTCTAGCTGATGAGTGTTCGGCGCCTTGTCCTTCATAACCGTGAGGCAAAAGCAGCACGATGCCGTTCTGCAATTTCCATTTATCTTCAGCGGCAGAAATGTATTGGTCAATCATGATTTGCGCGCCGTTGCTGAAGTCACCAAATTGTGCTTCCCAGATGGTGAGCGTGTTCGGACTCGCCATCGCATAGCCGTAATCGAAGCCCAAAACACCGTACTCAGAAAGCAATGAATTAAAGAAAAATGAAATTCCTTGTTGTTCATTCATGTTGTTCAACAATATGATTTCCTCCTCTGAATCTTCTACTTTCAAGACCGCGTGACGATGAGAGAAAGTTCCCCTTTCCACATCTTGACCGGACATGCGAAGATTGTATCCTTCATCTAAAAGTGTCGCGTATGCCAACAATTCGCAAAGTCCCCAATCCAAACTGTTTTTCTTGAAATACATGTCATTTCGATCCTGAATCAGACGTTCTAATTTCCGGATGAATTTTTTGTCTTTGGGAAGTTCAGTGATTGCTTTTGCGAGCAAATCCAATTTATCTTTTGGATAAGTCGTGTCAAAATCTTTCATCATCACGGTTTCGTCCACGGTTTCAAACCCTTCCCATTCATCTTGCATAAATGGTGTGATGAAGGTTTTTTCTTCTTTGCGAGATTCTTCCAAATCTTCTTCCAAGTCAGCCTTGAATTCGGTTTCTAATTTTTCTAAATATGTAGCGTCAATCAGGCCGTCTGCTTCTAAAATCTTCGCGTAAATATCGCGCGGATTCATGTGGCTCGCGATGGCTTTGTAAAGGTTGGGTTGGGTGAAACGAGGCTCGTCTCCTTCATTGTGACCGTATTTACGATAGCCTAATAAATCGATAAAAACATCTCTGTGAAAAGTCATTCTGAAGTCAACAGCAAACAATACTGCATGAATAACCGCTTCCACATCATCGGCATTGACATGTATCACAGGTGAAAGCGTCACCTTTCCAACATCGGTACAGTAGGTACTCGAACGCGCATCGATGTAATTGGTGGTAAACCCGATTTGGTTGTTTACCACGATGTGAATGGTGCCTTGTGTTTTGTAACCGTCCAAATTGGCCATCTGAACGATTTCATACACAATGCCTTGTCCGGCAATCGCTGCATCGCCGTGAATGGCTATGGGCAACACTTTATCGGGTTGATTGGGAAAACGCCCATCTTGTTTAGCACGCGCAATACCTTCCACAACTGCACCCACCGTTTCCAGATGCGATGGATTGGGCGCGATGTTCATATTGATGGATTTGCCTCCTTTGGAAAGACGGTTGCAAGTCCACCCTAAGTGATACTTTACATCTCCGTCAAAAATGGCTTGGTCGTAATCTTTACCGTCAAATTCGTTGAAGATGTCTTTCGGTTGTTTGCCAAAAATGTTGGTCAGTACGTTGAGCCGCCCACGGTGTGCCATACCGACCACAAATTGCTCCACGCCCAATTCGGCTCCTTTTTCGATGATGGCATCAAGGGCGGGTATGAGTGATTCTCCACCTTCGAGTGAAAATCTTTTTTGCCCGACGTATTTGGTGTGCAAAAAGGTTTCAAAACTAAAGGCTTGGTTGAGTTTTTTAAGGATGTGCTTTTTCTCTTCGGGGGAGAATATTGTTTTGTTTTCGTTAGCGCTGATTCGATTTTGAATCCAATGTATTACTTCCGGATTTCGGATGTACATGTATTCGATACCGATGGAAGCGCAATAAACATTTTGAAGATGTTCGATGATTCTTCTGAGCGAAGCGGGTCCGATTCCGACCACCTCGCCGGCATTGAAAACCGTATCTAAATCGGCGGTGCTGAGTCCAAAATTTTCGATGTCTAAAGTGGGTGTGTATTTGCGTCGCTCGCGAACTGGGTTGGTTTTGGTAAACAAATGCCCGCGGGTACGGTATCCTTCAATGAGTTTGACCACCTGAAACTCTTTGTGAACATCTTTTGGAATTTCAATTTGTGTTTTGTCGCTTTCTACATAGACCGTTCTCTCTTCTCCACCGGATTCGAGTCCGAAATCGAAACCTTGAAAAAAAGCGCGCCAACTGGGCTCGACACTATCGGGATTGATGAGATACTGGTCGTATAACTGGGCAAAATAGGCAGTGTGTGCTGCGTTGAGAAAGGAAAATTTATCCATTGTGTATAAGGCTTTCTAAGGAAAAATAGGGTTCTAAATAATTTTTCAAAATTACGATAATTGAAACAGAAAACTAAGTCGTATTTATTTTTTTAAATATACAAAATCACTTCTTTATTTTAATCAATCACTTCACGCGGTCTTAAAACCCGTTGAGTCTGATGCTTATTTTCTGCCAAGTGCGTTTGAGAATCAGCCAAGTAAGTGCTGTATTCAATTCGACGGTTTGGTCGGACAGCAATGTGGCTAGCTCGGTTTCCGGCACATCGACGGCATAGAGCAGGTTTGTTATTTTTTTAGAATCCGCGGATAAATGCTTTTGCAAAACGGCTTCCAATTGGCTTTTTATCAAGTGCGAATCGGTCACTTCGTCGATTTGTTCAAAAAATCCGGCGCGATTGAGGTCTTTGTTGAGTTGGTTACACATTTGAATCAACACTGTCGGCGAGATTTGATTCATCCAAACCGGTAAATTTCGATTTTCAGCAGCAGTCATTTGTCAATGTGATAGAAAGATGCAAGTTAGGGATTTGGAATAGAAATTGGGTAAATTCGAAATAATTTTAAGTAATAATTATTAGATTTGTGGGGATATAGTAAACAAAAATCAATGACCCTACCCGAACAAATCGCCAAACAATTTAGAGCAGTTTATTTTGGCGGAAACTGGACGTTTTCTAATCTGGACGAACACTTGAAAGGCATCACGTGGCAGCAGGCTACCGCAAAGGTTGAGGGTTTTAACACCATCGCCGCATTGGTTTACCATATCCATTATTATGTTCGTGCCGCTTTGGATGTGTTGGAAGGTAAGCCGCTCAATGCCAAGGATACCTACAGTTTTGATTATCCAACCATCGACTGTCGAAAAGACTGGCAAATTTTGTTGAACAAAACCCGGACGGATGCCGAGAAATTTGCCAATTTGGTATCGCTGCTACCAGAAAGTAAACTTTGGGAAACCTTTTCGGAAGAAAAATACGGGAACTACTATCGAAATCTTCACGGTATCATCGAGCATGCACATTATCATTTGGGGCAAGTTGTGCTGCTAAAGAAAATGCTTCCTCAGGTTGATGGTGATTAACGCGTATCTGAAATTAGAAGAAGTGTTTTAAAATGTTCTTTGTTTTACAAGAGCCTTTACTTCACGTACTTTGTGAATGATTTTAGCGTGCTTCGCTTAATTTTTTTTGAATCCTCAACCAGATAAAATAAAAAACCCACCTGAATAAAGTGGGTTTTTGGTGGTGGTACCTCCAGCTCCGAAGCGTCGGAGGAACCAGGGACTATTTGTTTTGTTCTAATATTTCCATCAAGATTTTGGGATTTTCTATGATCTTCCTGATAAAGACCTTACTTTTCATACGCTTGATAAATCGTTCCAGAAAAAACGCTTGGGTTTTATTTTCAAGTTGAAGCTCAAGGACTGATTTCCAATTTTCATCAATTTTAGTGAAAGCACCTTTGTAGATGTGATTATTGTGTCTTTCAACCCGTTGCGCCATATCATGTGTTTGCCCAACATAAAACAAGTCAAACTTCTCGCTGTAAAGAATATACAAAAAATACATGCTTCACTTCATTAAAAAAACCCACCTGAATAAAGTGGGTTTTTGGTGGTGGTACCTCCAGGAATCGAACCAGGGACACATGGATTTTCAGTCCATTGCTCTACCATCTGAGCTAAGGTACCTTTTACCTAAATGCGGGTGCAAATATAGTTTCATTTTTTATACTCCCAAAATAAATTTTTAAAAATATCTATTCCTATTTTTGCAAACAAAACGAATCGGATGAACTTGGTGATAGATGTTGGAAATTCGGCTATTAAATTGGCGGTTTTCAAAAAAAATCAAATACTTTCTAAATCGATAATCAAACACGATGCTTTGGAGATTGGATATATTGAACTCCATAAGCAGTTTGAAATTCGAAAAACCATTGTCTGCTCAGTAACCAATCTCAATGCAAGCGAAGAACAATTTTTGAAAAATCAAGATCACATTCTTTTTCTGGACAATAAAACGAGCGTACCATTCACCAATCTTTATGCAACGCCTGAAACTTTGGGTGCAGACCGGATTGCTTTGATCAGCGAAGCTACTTTTAAATATCCGAAACAAGCCGTTTTGGTGATCGATGCCGGAAGTTGCATCACTTACGATTACAAAAACGAAAAAGACGAATATTTAGGAGGCGCCATTTCGCCCGGTTTATCGATGCGATACAAGGCGGTTCATTATTTTACCGGAAAATTACCCCTACTAAGTCGAGACTCGTCCCATAAATTCATTGGAAACACCACCAATAGTGCCATTCACGCGGGAATAGAAAACGGAATTGTTTTTGAAATGAACGGGATGATTGATAAATATCTTGCTGAAAATGAGAAATTAACAATAATTTTAACAGGCGGAGATGCAGAATACTTGCGTCATCATTTAAAAAACTGCATATTTGCCAATTCAAATTTTTTACTGGAAGGACTTAATGA
This sequence comes from Flavobacteriaceae bacterium, assembly GCA_034367065.1. Classification (GTDB taxonomy): domain Bacteria; phylum Bacteroidota; class Bacteroidia; order Flavobacteriales; family Flavobacteriaceae; genus UM-FILTER-40-17. Next base: position 37,123 of record JAXMLV010000045.1, on the reverse strand, counting down.
TATCTTAGATTACAACTAACTAAATGATTAAAAAAAATTTATTTATACTTGTACTTTTGTACGCCACCATTGGCTTAGCGCAACAAGGAAGCAAATCTCCCTACTCATTTTTTGGAATTGGCGATTTGCGATTCAGGGGAACTAACGAGAACAGATTTATGGGCGGGATAGGAATGTTGGCAGACAGCATACATCTCAATTTACAGAATCCGGCGGCTTATTCCAAGTTGCGATTGACAACTTATGCTTTGGGAGTTACCTACAATTCCATACAGTTTGAAACCGAAGACGCAAATGCCAACACAGATAATGCGACACTTGATTATTTGTCAATGGCGTTTCCGGTGTCCAAAAAAATGGGGCTCGGTTTTGGTTTTATGCCTTTCAGTTCGGTCGGTTTTGAATTACAAAACACAGATACGATCGCGGGAAGTGTATCACAATTTGAAGGGACTGGCGGTATCAATCGATTATATTTGTCGGCGGGTTATCAACTTAACAAAAACTGGAGTGTCGGTGTAGAAGGAAATTATAATTTTGGCGACATTGAAAACCAAAATACCATTGCATTTGACAATGTCCAATTTGGTTCACGTGAAAGCAATCGTTCGGACTTATATGGATTCAGTTACACGTTGGGTGTGCATCACCAGATAAAAACAAAAAAAGGACTTGAAATAAGCTCGTCGTTAACCTATTCTCCAGAAATAAATTTAACTTCAGAAAACAGAAGGACACTCTCAACGGTCATTTTCTCAGCCACCGGGGTTGGATTTCCGGTAGACTCTTTAAAGGTTGATGTACCCGACACCGATTTGGTAATCCCGCAAATGATTTCGATAGGATCGGGAATCGGTAAGCCCAGAAAATGGTTTGCAGGCGTTCAATACACCAACGTTGAAAGTAAAAATTTTACCAACCGATTTATCAATGTCGGAAATGTTTCATTTGAAAACAGCTCGAGGATAGCCGCAGGTGGTTATTTTATTCCCAAATACAATTCATTCACAAGTTACTTGAGCAGAGTAGTTTACATGGCGGGAATACGGTACGAAGAAACAGGAATCGTTATCAATAATCAATCAATAGACGATTTTGGCATATCTTTTGGTCTGGGATTACCCGTCAGTGGTATTCAATCCTTCTCCAATGCCAATATTGGCTTCGAGTTTGGACAAAAAGGAACCACGACGAACGGTTTGGTCAAGGAAAAGTATTTTAACATCCGGATTGGTCTTTCGTTCAATGATCGTTGGTTTGTTAAGAGAAAATATAATTAATTTACTAAATTTGCCATTAAAGATTAAAAAAGATGAAGACAAGAAACTTAATTTTATTGACAGCCTTTGTATTTAGCAGCTTCCTTTCGGTTGCGCAAGATTGTTCAGTTGATTTGTCCCTCTTCGTAGAGAGTGCCAAAGTCAAAAATTACGATGCCGCTTTTGAGCCTTGGACACGAGTTCGAAATAGTTGTCCTAGTCTAAATTTGGCTACATATATATATGGAGAGCGGATATTAGAGGACAAGATAAGCAAAACATCTGGCGAGCAAAAGACAGCTTTTATCAATGATTTGATTAAATTGTATGACGAACGCCTTCAATATTTTCCAGGAAAGGAAGGAAAAGTTTTGGTTGACAAGGCCATGGCTATGATGGAAAACAACATTGGCACCAAAAAGGAGATTTATAATATCTTGGACACTGCTTTCAAATCTGATAGAGAATATTTCACCAACCCGCGAGGTCTGTATGCCTATTTTTCACTTTTAGTTGATTTATACAATTCGGGTGATGCAGAAATTCAATCTGTTTTTGATAAGTATGATGATGTTAAAGCCAAGATTGTTGAAGAATCTAACAAATTGTCGTCTGTTTTGAATGAACTTCTTCCTAAACAAGAGGCAGGAACGCTCTCTCCAAAAGAAGAACGCTCACTTCAAATAGCGGATGTCAACCTCGGGTCTTTTGGGACAGTTTCTGAAAGCATCGATGCTAAATTGGGTATCTTAGCCGATTGTGATAATCTGATCCCACTTTACAACAAAGATTTTGAAAATAAAAAAACCGATGCAAAATGGCTCAATGCAGCCGCATCAAGAATGTCTGAAAAGGAATGTACCGAAGACCCGCTCTATTTCAAGTTAGTTGAGGCTTATCACACCATCGATCCATCAGCTCAATCATCTTACTTCTTGGGTATTTTGGCAGAGCAAAAGAAAGACATGAACAAAGCACTTGAATATTTCAACCAGTCTGCCGAATTGAATGAAGACAACTTCAAAAAGGCTGAAATTTATTACAAAATAGCAACTGTCTTGAGAAAAAGAGGTGCATTCGGCAACGCCAGATCGTATGCAAACAAAGCTTTGACTTTCAACCCATCAATGGGGAAAGCCTATTTGTTGATTGCCCAAATGTATGGTAACAGTGCAAATGACTGTGGGGAAACTGTTTTTGACAAAAGAGCTGTTTACTGGTTGGCTGCAGATGTAGCGCGCAAAGCAGGTCAAGTAGATGCCACCGTTCGCTCGGTAGCGCAAAGTTTTGTTGATAATTTTGAAGCCAAAGCTCCCTCAAAAGCCGACGTTTTTCAATCCGGAAGAGCAGGTGAAACCATCAAAATCAGTTGTTGGATTGGCAGTAGCGTGAAAGTTCCAAACCTGTAATTTCTAAAACCTACCCTTCAACATGCGTAAGGGAATCTTTAAAGTTTTTAATCTATACATTGCCGCAACGCTTGTTGTGGCAATGTTTTTTTCTTGTCAGGATAATCTTGGCAAGATTCAAAAAATGCAATTGACCTCAAGGGCTCCAATAGGCATAGCTGAAAATTTTAACCTGAAATATACCGATTCGGGTAGAGTTACCTCTCATCTCATCAGTCAGAAAATGATTGATTACAGCAACCGGAAATTTTCATTCTCCAGATTCCCCGAAGGCATCACACTCTATTTCTTTGATAAACACAATTTAAAAACAACCGTAAAAGCTGACAGAGCCGTCAATTATGACAGCATGGATGTAATCGAACTGATTGGCAATGTCAAAATCATCAAACACGATGGCGCACGGTTGGAAACTGACCAGCTTTTTTGGGACCAAAAAAACGAATGGCTTTTTTCGAAAAAAAAATTTAAATTTACCGATGTGGACGGCTCCGTAGTCGAAGGTTATGGGATTGACTTTAATTTAGATCTCACCATCATCAACATCACCAAATTCAGTGCAGAAAGTTTAATAAATGAAAATCAATAGAAAATGAATCAGACTGTATATAAAATTATCGAATTTGGCTACCTGATTATAGCTGCTTTTTTTGTGTATCAATCATTTGCAATCTGGACTGCTGAGCCCGGGAAAGCCTATTTATATGCTCTTTTTGCTATTGTAGCCCTTTTCATGTTTTTTTTTAAAAGAAATTTCAGAAAAAAATTTGAAAAAAGAAAAGATCAAGATTCATGAGCCCGGAGACATCTTATATTTTCATCACCTTGTTGTTGTCCGCATTTTTTTCGGGCATGGAAATCGCGTTTGTCACCGCCAACAAAATCCAAGTTGAGATAGAAAAAAAGCAGGAAAATATCTTTGGTATTTTGCTTTCAAGAATCACGGCAAAGCCTTCCAAGTTTATCACTACCATGCTGGTTGGGAACAATCTATCTCTGGTTATCTACGGATATTTTATGGGTGAGTTTTTAATGAAATTATTTGTTCAACTCAACCCAACTAAATTTGAATTTGTAAACAGTTTACTGACAGATTTTAATCTTTTGACTCAAACCATAATCTCAACTTTAATCATACTGATAACCGCCGAATTTTTACCAAAAGTCTTTTTCCAAGTTTATGCCAATTCTCTGTTGAAATGGCTCTCTTTTCCTGCCTATGCCGTCATGTTATTGCTTTCGATACCTGCCGAGTTAATCATGAAATTGACGGATTGGATACTCAAAAACGTGTTCAAAACTTCAGGTGATGCCATTCAATTGACCTTTACCAAAATGGAATTGGGACATTATATCAACGAACAAATTGAGAAAAATGACAACGAAAGCCAAGTGGATTCTGAAATTCAGATTTTTCAAAATGCGCTTGAGTTTTCAGAAATAAAGGCCCGAGAAATTATGGTGCCGCGAACGGAAATCGAAGCGGTCGATATCCAAACCCCAATTGCAGAAGTCATCAAAATTTTGACCGAAACTGGCTATTCAAAAATATTGATATACAAAGAGAATATCGATGATATCATTGGGTATATTCACTCCTTCGATTTGTTCAAAAAACCCAAAAACATCGCCGGCATCTTAAAGCCTATAGAGTTTGTCCCTGAGACTATGCTCACAAAAGATATTTTGGACTTGTTAATAAAAAAACGAAAAAGTATCGCGGTTGTTCTAGACGAATATGGCGGAACTGCCGGACTCATCACTTTGGAAGACATCGTAGAAGAACTTTTTGGCGAAATAGAAGATGAACACGATGTTGACGAACTTATTGAAATACAGATGAATGAAACGATGTATAAGTTTTCTTCCCGATTGGAAGTTGACTACATAAACGAAGTGTATAAGTTAGACTTGCCAGAAGATGAAAACTACGAAACATTGGGTGGTTTGATAGTCAATTACACCGAAGAAATTCCGCAAGTAAATGAAGTTGTACAGATAGAAAAATATCAATTCACCATACTCGAAGTTTCCAACACCAAGATTGATTTAGTCAGTTTGAAAGTATTGAAATCAGATTAAATTTAGTGTACCTATTCAGCTATTCAAATGAATTTCGTTTTAACCGTCACTTTGCGTTTTATTAAAAAAAGCGGTCGCATTTTTCAATAAAACACTCGAACAGACGAAATTTGCATCGAATTTTCATTAGACTGAATAGTTACAATTTACTTAGTTTTCCATCGCCTAGCGAATAGGTAACAGATTTTTTTTTCATCTCACGACTCTTGTATCTTGATGTCTGACCCCGACTTCCAACTTCCAACTTCTAACGCCAGGTTTTTTCATAAAAATAAATACAACTTTCTTATTTTATTATTCATTTAAAAATGGTATTTTCGCCGACTGAATTTTTTTAATTTTAAGCACAATGGCCGTACTTTCAAAGATTAGACAACGCTCACTTTTTCTTATTCTGATTATAGCTTTGGCACTTTTTGCCTTTATTCTATCTGACGTGCTCACACGAGGTGGTTTTAACAGTGGTGCGCCGAAAAACGTAGGTTCTGTCAACGGAACAGACATCGACATTCAGAGTTTCAGGCTGAAAGTAGATAACGCTCAAGCCAACTTAGGACCAAACGCGACCAACACCCAAGCTGTTCGATATGTTTGGGATCAAGAAGTGGGGAAAATACTATTTGAAGAACAATTTGAAAAAATTGGGTTGGCCGTAGAAAAAGATGAACAATGGAACATCATGATGGCTAGTTTGGTAAACAACCCAAATTTCCAAAATGAAAATGGCTTTTTTGATGAGTACAGGCTTCGTGAATACATCGCGAGCATCGAGAAAGAAGGCGGTGAAATTTGGAGGCAGTGGATAGACTATGAAAAAAACCTGGCTGCCAATGCGCTTCAACAACACTACTACAATTTGGTAAAAGGCGGATTTACAGCAACTAAACTCGAATCAAAATGGGCATACCACATTGAGCGGGACTTAGCCGATTTCAATTTTGTTTTAATTCCATACACAGCCATCGCTGATGATAAAATTGAAGTGAGCAAAGCAGAAATTTCGGCTTATGTGAAAGAACACCCGAAAAGTTTTGAAGAAGAAGCTTCGAGAGGCGTCCGCTTCGTGTTATTTCAGGAGAAAGCTTCGTTGGAAGACGAAAACCAAGTTAAAGAATCTGTTTTGACACTGCTAAACGATCGTGTTGAATACAACGCAACTACCCAAAAAAATGATACCGTCAGAGGGTTTAAAAACACTGAAAATATAAACGAATTTTTGGCTGCAAATTCCGATTTGCCTTACGAAAACGCATTTGTCACCAAAAATCAATTGCCTTCAAATGTTGCCGACAGCATTTTAGCCACACCTCAAGGGAAAATCTACGGGCCTTACCGCGATGGAGTGTTTTATAAAGCCACCAAAATTGTAGCCGCAACAGTACAGCCGGATTCAGTCAAAGCAAGTCACATCTTGGTTTCCTATCAAGGATTGCAATCTGCCGGTCCAGACGCTTTGCCAAAATCTGAAGCTAAAAAATTAGTTGACAGCCTGTTGACAGTAGTAAAAAGCGATAAAGCCAAATTTGCCGAATTAGCACCCAAATATTCCATCGATCAGTCTAACAGAGACAAAGGTGGTGACTTGGGATTTTTCTCACACGGCATGATGGTAAAACCTTTTAACGATTATGTTTTTGAAAACAAAAAAGGAGATATCGGCATAGTCGAAACCCAATTTGGCTATCATATTGTAACAATAGATGACCAAAAAGGTGAAGTAAAGGTTGTGAAAGTTGCTAATTTAGCACGAAAAATAGAGCCTTCAGACAAAACAATTTCTGATTTGTTTACAGCGGCTACCAAATTTGAGATAGCCGTAAGAGACAAAGATTTTCAAGAAGTAGCGGATCAAAGTAAATATCAAGTAAATCCCATCAACGCTATTCGTGTACTCGATGAATTGCTGCCAGGAATTGGTTCTAACAGAAGTTTGGTTCAATGGACATTTGAAGAAAAAACCAAAATTGGAGACATCAAAAGATTTGATTTGACAAACGGCGATTATGTAGTAGTCCAACTTACCAAAAAAGCTGCCAAAGGCCTGATGAAACCGGAAGATGCTTCTTCGCGTGTTTTGCCCATCTTGAGAAATCAGAAGAAAGCAGTCATTATCAAAGAAAAAATCACCAAACTCAGCCTTGAGGATGCCGCAAAAGCCTACAATCTTAGTATAGAAAACGCATTGGCAGTAAACCGAAAAAATCCGATGATAGCCGGGGCAGGTAGAGAACCCGAAATAGTCGGAGCCGCATTCAGTCTGAAAGAAGCTCAAACATCTGAAGCGTTGGAAGGGAACAACGGTGTTTACAAAATAAGAATAACACAAGTGAATAAAGCAGATGACAACCAAAGTTACCTCTCCTATGGAGATGTTATTTTGAACCAACGCAGCGCACCCGTATCGGGCAATATATTCAATGCTTTGAAAGCAAAAGCCAAAATAGAGGATAACAGATCAATTTTTTATTAATAGAAATTGAACCAATCATAATATTTTAAAAAATCCGGAGAACTATCTTCGGATTTTTTTTTTCAACATACTTTACGCATTTCATTATATTAAAGCCTTTTTAAAAACACGCATTATCGAAGGTTTTTTTCTACTTTAGCCAAAAGATTGACCTCAAAGAAAAGAAAGCGAATACACATGAAACATATTTCACAGATTGGTGCCTACTTCATCATGCTACGGAAAGTTTTTAGCAGACCGCCCCGTGGCTGTGACTTCAAAGAAGTTTTGATGAAAGAGGTGGACGATTTGATACTCGGGTCGTTGGGTATCGTTGCCTTTATATCATTTTTTGTAGGTGGCGTGGTTAGCATACAAACAGCACTAAATCTTACCAATCCATTGTTGCCGAAATTTCTCATCGGTTTTGCCACTCGGCAATCCATCATACTTGAATTTTCCCCAACATTTATTTCGATAATCATGGCAGGACGCGTGGGGTCTTTTATCACGTCAAGCATAGGAACCATGCGCGTCACCGAGCAAATTGATGCCTTGGAAGTCATGGGTGTAAATTCGCTGAATTATCTTATTTTTCCAAAAATTATAGCGATGATGCTTTACCCATTCATCATTGCAATCAGCATGTTTCTCGGCATTATTGGCGGATGGGTTGCGGCAGTAATGGGTGGTTTCGCAACCTCATCAGACTATACTCAGGGAATCCAAATTGAGTTTATTCAATTTCACGTGATTTATGCCTTTATCAAAACGTTGGTTTTTGCTTTTATTTTGGCTACCATCCCGGCTTTTCATGGATATTACATGCAAGGAGGCGCATTGGAAGTCGGCAAAGCAAGCACAACCTCTTTTGTGTGGACCAGTGTTGTCATTATCGTATTAAATTATATCATAACACAATTACTCCTCAGCTGATGATAACCGTAACAAACTTGCATAAAACTTTTGGTGATGTTGAAGTACTCAAAGGAATCAGTACCTGTTTTGACAAAGGAAAAACAAACCTGATTATCGGTCAAAGCGGCTCTGGAAAAACGGTTTTTCTAAAATGTATGATTGGGCTTTTTAAGCCAGATGAAGGTGAAATCTCTTTTGAAGGCCATGTCTATAAAAACTTAGACTACGACGAACAACGCGAATTGCGAACACAAATCGGGATGGTTTTTCAAGGAAGTGCATTGTTTGATTCGATGAACGTGCAGGAAAATGTTAAATTTCCACTCAAAATGTTCTCCAATATGAATACGGCTCAGATGAAAGAAAGAGTCGATATGGTTTTGGATAGGGTCAACTTGAAAGAAGCACACCATAAACTGCCTTCTGAAATTTCAGGTGGAATGAAAAAACGTGTCGCCATTGCTCGAGCCATCGTGCTCAATCCGAAGTATTTATTCTGCGATGAACCCAACTCAGGACTCGACCCGCAAACTTCCATTTTGATAGATAATCTCATTCAGGAAATCACAAGAGAGTTCAACATCACAACCGTTATCAATTCGCATGACATGAATTCGGTGATGGAAATAGGCGAAAAAATCGTGTTTCTCAAAGATGGAGTCAAAGCTTGGGAAGGAAGCAACAAAGAGATTTTTAACACAGACAATAAAGCAGTAGTTGATTTCGTTTACTCCTCAAATCTGATGAAAAACGTCAGAGAAGTTTATAGACATCAACAGTCTTAATTTTACTAACTAAATTAACAATTACTATGAAAAAACCATTGATAGCACTCGTGCTAACTGCCAGTATTTTATCCTCATCGTGCCTCGGCGAGTTCAAAGCTTTTAATAATCTTAAGGATTGGAACAAAGGTGTTTCCGACAGCAAATTTGTCAACAACGCCATCTTTTGGGGATTCTTCATCATCCCGGTTTATCCGTTGTTTTTCTTGGGCGATTTAATCATTTTCAACGTGATTGAATTTTGGTCCGGTTCCAACCCGATAGCCATGCAAGCGGGCGATATCGAAAACCAATTTGTAGAAAAAAACGGTGTAAAATACCAACTCATCGCTACGCAAAATCATTTTACGGTAGCCGTACTTTCAGGTGAGAAACAAGGCAAAAAAGTAAATATGTATTACTTGCCGGAAGAAAAAACCTGGTATGCGGAGAATCCGAATGGAGCAGATGTCAAATTGTCAAAATTTGAAGACGGCTTCTACATGGTTTCACTCCCCAACGGACAAGCTGTTGCGGTGCCACAAGGAAGTACTTACCAAGAAGGCATGGAACTCATCAATGCCAAATTGCATCAAAAAACCGATTATTATTGGGTTCAAGAAGCACCGAATGGCGTATCCGCTAAATAATTAATTCATCCTTTCTTAAAAACCCTCATTAACGATGTGTGAATGGGGGTTTTTTATTTCTCGAAGTTCATTTTATAGTTTATCTCATTCAGGTCAATTTCCGGCACTGCACCTTCCTTCGATGCCACCAAAGCACCCAAAGTACAAGCAAAACGGAGTGCGTTTTCAATCGGAGTCTGCTGATGCAATTGAGACAACAAGGCTGCCAAAAACGAATCGCCGGCACCGATGGTGTCTTTTACGATGACCTTAAAGCCGCCAAAGGAATAAAACTTCTCGTCTTTATACAACAATACGCCGTCACCGCCAAGTGTCACACAAATGGTGTAGGTCTTTGTTTTTTCGGACAAGCGCAAAACAGCCTCGCGTATGTCTTGAACACCTGATTTAAAATAAGCCACTATTTCTAAAATTTCTTCCTCGTTAAACTTGATAAAATCAGCCGCCTGCATGAGCTCAATCAATGTTTCTTTGTCATAATGCGGCGGGCGAAGATTGACATCCAAGACTTTATAGGCATCGTTTTTTAATAGCTGTAAAAGTGTGTTTCGGCTGGTTTCACTTCGCACAGTCAGCGAATTATAAATGAGATAAGTTGCGCACTCCGACTTTTTCTTTACAGCATCGGATAAAGAAATTTCGTCCCATGCCACCGGTTTTTCTATCGAATAGGTAGCAACACCGTCAGCGTCAAGTTTTACATTGACTGTACTGGTAGGAAACTTGTCGTTTATCGCTATCAAATCGGTATTTAAACCTTGAGCAGAAATAAATTCCATTAATTCTTTTCCCAATTCATCCTTGCCAACAGCACTCAACATGCTTACTTGATTGCCAAGCCGGTGTAGCCAGATAGCCACATTGAGTGAAGCTCCTCCAACAACTTTCTTGTCTGGTAAAACATCGAAGAGTACTTCGCCAAAACATAAAAAATTTGCAACCCGGTTCATGCTTTACGATTTCTATTGAGAATTCTGTGTTCCAATTCCTCCAGAGAAATTCCCTTGGTTTCGGGCATCATAAAGAGGACAAACAACAATTGCAAAACCATCATAAAAGCAAAAAAGGCAAATATTGGCCAAGGATTCACGCGAAATAGATCGATGACGACCGGGCCCAATAAGGTGATGAGCGCTGCAAAAATCCAATGCGTACCCGTTCCAAAAGATTGCCCGGAAGCCCGCACATTGTTCGGAAATATTTCGGAAATAAATATCCAAATAACCGCACCTTGTCCGACGGCATGCGAAGCGATAAACAACAAAATAGACACCATCAAAACCAGTGATCCTGCGCCTGAATAAAAAGCCCAAGCCACCAAACTCAAACTGACGATGTATCCGATGGAGCCGACCAACATCAGTTGTTTCCTGCCAAAAGGGTCAATCAACCGCATCCCAACAAAGGTGAATAGCAAGTTGACAACACCTATCAGTACCGAATTCATCAGCGATTCTTTGGAAGCCAATCCGGCCATTTCAAGTATTTCCGGGGCGTAATACAAGATAAAATTGATGCCCGAAAGTTGGTTAAAAAATGCAATGAGGAAAGCCAGTATCAAAGGCCATTTATACTTGGCTGAAAAAATATGTTCACTTTGATTGGGTTTTAACTGATCACTCTTGATTTCTTCAAAACTCACCAAAGCTTCTTCCTTCGAAAGATTTTGTTCGAGCAACGCCAAACCGGCTGTTTCGTCTTTTTTCTTCAAAATAAGCCAACGAGGAGTGTCCGGCACACGTAAAACCATGATACAATAAATGAATGCGGGTATGGCTTCTACACCCAGCATCCATCGCCAATCGTTTGCGCCATCAAAACCTTTGAGGAGAAAATTAGAGAAAAAGGCAATCAAGATTCCAAAGACGATGTTGAATTGATAGAGAATTCCCAGTTTCCCGCGGTTGGCAGCAGTAGTTATTTCCGAGATATAAATTGGCGCGGCAACAGAAGATGCGCCAACACCCAAACCACCGATAAATCTGAAAATCGAGAATGAATACGGATCGGTTGCTAAACCCGAACCTAAGGCAGAAACCAAATAGAGTATTCCTATCCAAAACAAGGTCTTCTTTCGTCCATATCTATCACACGGAATTCCGCCTAACATAGCACCGATAACCGTTCCCCACAATGCCATCGACATGATGAAAAGTCCGTGAAAAAGGGGAGACATATTCCAAAGTTCTTTGATGGGTTGATTGGCACCGGAGATGACTACGGTGTCAAATCCAAACAAGAAGCCTGAAACGGCTACAGTGATGGACCAATTGCGGATGTTGTTTGTCTTCAAGGTTTCGGTTTATTATAGGTTAGGTTTAAGTGGCTGTTAAAGTCTTTCAATATTATGAAATTACCAGATAGTATTGATTTTTTTAACGCTAAAATTTTTGATTTCTTTATTTTCATCACCAAAAATCTTTAATTTGTTAAATGGTTTTTTAGGAAAGACGATTTCCGTAAATGCATAAATTCCGTCATTGATAAAGATTTCTATGGATGACTGATCGGTATAAATTTTAAAATTCAAATGCGCATTTTGAATATTGGGAATTTGTACGTGATGAATTTCTTTGCTGAAATTTTCATCAAAATCAACCAAACCTGAGTTTGTTCGATCAATTGAAAAAGTTTTTGCTTTTGCATCGTATGATAATTGCAGCGAATCATTCTCAGAATTTGAAAAAACAAGTTTCAGAGAGGCATTGGGTGCGTCAAATGAAATTTCAGCTTGTGAGACTATTTCACCATCAACGGTTTTGGGTAGGTTGACACTTGCTTCTTCAATATGGTTTACTGCTAAAGATTCAAGCTGTTCCACAACCTCGCTTTTCAAAACATATTGACTGCCAACTTTTGCCAGTGAAAGTTCTCTGGGCAACGTCATGGCACTTCTCCAAACTTCGGTAGGCGTTTTTTGGGCGTAGAGCCAATTGCTCATCCAACCGATAAAAATGCGTTTTCCATCCGGGGTATTGTTAAAAGTTACGCCTGCATAATTATCAGTCCCATAATCAATCCATTTGAGGTCTTTTTGATTGGTAGTGAATCTTTTTCCATCAAAATTACCGACAAAATATTGTGTTCCGGAACCACCCAAAGGCGCACCGGGGTTGATACTGATAAACAATACCCATTTTTCTTCGTTTGTGCCTTCTACTTTCAATTTAAACAAATCCGGACATTCCCACACGCCACCGTGTGCGCCGATGTCTTTGCCAAAATCACTCAAGTGTTTCCAATCTTTGAGGTTGTCGGATGCGTAAAACCGGGCGTGATCTCCCGCAACCAAAGTCAAAATCCATTGCTTATGCTCTTCATACCAAAAAACTTTCGGGTCTCTGAAATCGCGAATTTCGTGATTATCAATTACCGGATTTTTGTCATAAACCGTCCAAGTATCTCCGTTGTCCAAGCTGAATGCAATTCCCTGGGTTTGAAAATCATTGCCGCCTGCTTTTTCCTTGGCATCGTTGTGATAAGTGAAAATTGCCACCAAAGGAGGATTTTCTAAACTGCCAAATCCTGAAGAATTTTGTTTGTCCACCACTGCACTTCCTGAAAAAATATAACCGTTTTTGTCCGGATATAGCGCGATGGGTTTATGCTCCCAATGGATTAAATCTTTGCTGACGGCATGTCCCCAATGCATGGGTCCCCAAACGATGTCTTCCGGATAATATTGATAAAACAAATGATAGACTCCTTGGTTATAAACCAAACCATTCGGGTCGTTCATCCAATGTGCCGGTGGCGTGAAATGATATTGTGGTCGGAATTGCTCTTGAAAAGCAGTAGTTGGCAAAGTGGTTTCCGAATCTGATTTTGCCTTTTGGTTGCAGGCGGTTATTGTCAAGATTAGTCCAATGGAAAAAATGGAAAGGTTGGTCTTCATGGGTTTGGTGAGTTATAAGATTCAGCCTGAATTTTAGATAAAAAAAACATCCAATCAAGGATGTTTCTTTCAAAAATAGGTTATTTTTTTTGAATTTTACCTATTCAAAATGTATTTTGCCGATTAACGATCAACGGGTTTTATTTTCTCTAAAAAATTCAAAACTTTTTTCTCGTCCTGTTCAAAGCTGAGTAGTTTTTTATCGGGAGAATACAGATAAATTGAAGGGTATCGTTCAACGCCAAAAACAGTTGCGAAAGCTCTGTCTTTTTCCAACAAAATTTTAAAATTTGATTGTTCGTTCAAAACCGGGGCGTATTTTTTCATAAAGAAAAGCGAATTTCCTATGTCGCCGACGGTCACGCCATAAACCACCATGTTGTTGTCCAACTTGGCTACGTTTTCATTCAATGTTTTGAAAGCGCGTTGGCAGTGCGGGCAAGTTGGGTTGAAATAAACAAAAACAATGTATTTATTATGTGCCAAATCCTTCTCCGAAAAAGAATTGCCATCGGCATCTTGTACGGCAAATTTTGGCAACGATTGCGGTTTGTCTTGCGCGAACAGGTTGAGATTAAACAAAAGAGAGACAAATAACACGCTGATAACTTTTTTCATGATTTTTATTTTTTGAATCTAAAATAGTTTGACAAAAATAGTGAATTAATAAAAGTTTGAATCTTAAAAAACAATAAAATCAATGCATTCCAAGGACAGATTTTATATCGATGTCAGCTACTGAATTTACAATCAAATCGGGTTTGAAGGCGTAATCAAGCAGCGAATCAGTTGTGGAAACGCCAGACATGGTGAGTATGGTTGTATAACCCAATTGAACGCCTCCCAAAATATCCGTATCCATGGTGTCGCCGATGATGATGGTTTCTTCCGCACTCAAGCCGAGATATTTACGAGCCGACCGCATCATCACCGGGCTTGGTTTTCCAACTGAAAATGCTTTTTTACCGGTTGCTTCTTCTATCATGGCTACGACTGCTTTGATGCCAAGGTTGACCCAACCTTTCTTCTTGGGTGAAGGGTCGAGATTGGTGGCAATGAATTTAGAGCCCGAAAGTATCATATCCACCGCGTTGTTGACCATTTCGAGGGTAAAGTTGCGACCTTCGCCGACCACTACAAAATCCGGATTGGAGTTTACCAATTTGTAATCAACATTGTGTAAACTCGCCAAAAGTCCACCTTCTCCCAACACATAAGCCGTGCCTTTTGGTTTCATAAAAGACAAAAACCAAGCGGTCGCCATGGCACTGGTGTAAACATTTTCTTCTTTTATCTCAATGCCCATTCGAGCAACTTTATAGACTGCATCTAATGGTGTGCGCTGGCTGTTGTTGGTCATAAAAAGAAAGGGAATGTTTTCTTTTTGAAGGGTTTGAATAAATTTATCTGCGCCGGGAATTAAGGTTTCATTTGAATAAATGACACCGTCCATATCGATGAGAAATCCTTTTTTTGACATTTTTTGCAAGTTTTTGTGGCAATAAATATTTTTTGATAAAATTATCGATTTTATTTCAGACCCAAAACAAAGAGATATTATATTTAAGTAAAACAAATATCTAAGTTTGCGAAGTGTCATTCCTTCTGATAAACTCTGACGTAGTCTATAATCATTTTTTGAGGAAAGACGGTGTTGTCAACACCTTTTTTTCCACCTGAAATTCCACCTATGGCAATGTTGAGTTTTAAGTAGTATGGCTGGTCGAAAGGCCATTGATTGTGTTGGTTATAGTTTTTTCTTTTGATTGTTTGATAAATTTTTCCATCAAGTAAAAACTCAATCTGTTTTGCTGTCCAACGAATGGCATAAACATGAAATTCATCATAGGGATTTTTAATCCGAATTTTTTTACTTTGAAATTGATACGATTCATTCCCTGATGCATTCAGGTGGACTGAGCCAATAATCGATTTTCTATCAAACCCCAAGTGTTCCATGATATCTATTTCTCCTTTTTTAGAACTTACGGCTTCTTCGTAGTTTTCGTTTAACATCCAAAAGGCTGGCCAAAGACCCGCTCCCTTGGGCAGTTTGGCTTTTACTTCAATAATTCCGTAAGTCCATTGAGCCAAACCTTTTGTGGTGAGGCTTGCAGATGTGTAGGTTGCTTTCTGCCAATTTTCTTTCCAATTGGTTGCGTCTTTGGAGATGAATGCTTGATTTTTGATGGTTTCTTTATGCGCTTCAAGTATCAGTGAACCATTTTCTATACGGGCGTTTTTTAATCGTTCTGTGTAGTATTGCTTTTCTAAATTCCGAATGAGTCCGTTTTCAAAACCCCATTTTTCAGGGTTTGGTTTACCGAAATCATTAAACTCGTCAGACCAAACCAACCGATATGAATTTTCGATGTAGGCGTGATTTGTTTTGCAAGAAATCATAAAAAATAAGCTCGTTAGAAGTGAAAACGAAACAGTTCGCATTTTCATAAATCAATCTGGGTGATAATTTATAGATTTAGGAAATTATTGGTATTTTAATTCTACATAAACGGGCAAATGGTCGGATGGATATTTTAAATCTTTGGAATCGCTCAAGACGGCATATTTCAATACTTTCAATTTTTCATTTCTTGAGATAAAAATATAATCTATCAAGTGAGTTACGGGTTCGTTATGCTTGAATCCGTTGAAAGTACCGGAAGGTCCGAAAGGTGTATTTTCTGAGACTGAACGGGTGTCAATCATTTGTTTTTGGAGGAAAGCAATCCTTTCCGTATCGGGTTCGGAATTAAAATCACCCATAAAAATCACCGGATAATCTGGGCGATTGACGGATTCAATTTCTGACAAAATGAGTTTGATGCCTTTGGTACGGGCTTCTTCTCCGATGTGATCTAAATGGGTGTTAAAAACCCAAAAACGTTTGCCGGTCATTTTATCGGAAAACAAAGCATAGGTACAAACCCGATTAAACGCGGCATCCCAACCTTTGGATATTTGGTCGGGTGTTTCAGAAAGCCAAAAGGTTTTGGTTTCTAAAACCTTAAAACGGTCTTTTTTATAATAAATATTGGATGACTCGCCTTTTCCTTCGTCTTCTCTACCGACACCAACTTGGTTGTATTGCTTTAAAGCACTGGAAATATCAACAACTTGTTCGGATCTGGCTTCTTGCACACCAAAAATGTCCGGTTCGTAAAATTGGATTTGATTCGCAAAATAGTCCTTTCTAAGTGGCCAAGCGTTTTCGCCGTCAGAATCCACGTTGAGGCGGATGTTGTAGGTCATCACTTTGAGGGATTGGGCTTGCACGCCAAACATTAAAAAGCAAATACTAAAGCAGATAAAAATTGTTTTCATAAATTATGGTTTTTGATATATCCGAACGTAATCTATAATCATTTGTTGTGGAAAGACACTGTCGTCAATTCCTTTTCTTCCCCCCAACATTCCCCCCACGGCTATGTTTAGTTTTAAATAGAAGGGCTGGTCAAAAGGCCACTCATCAGTAGTTTTGTGTTCATTTTCAACGTGATTGTAAACTTTTCCGTCCAACAGGAAATCAATTTTTTCAGGAGTCCACTCTATCGAAAAAACATGAAATTCATCGTAAGGATTTTTGATAAAAACCCGTTTCCCTTTTTGTGTGTTTTTCATGTGATTATAAGCTTCAGTATGTATCGTACCAAAAATAGAATCTTTGTCAAAGCCTACGTGCTCCATGATGTCTATTTCGCCAGCTTTTGGCCAACCTACTTCCTTCCGGTTTTCGCCCAACATCCAAATGGCCGGCCATAAGCCGACTCCTTCAGGCAGTTTGGCTTTTACTTCAATAATCCCGTACTTCCAATGAGCTAAGTTTTCGGTGGTCAGGCTGGAAGCCGTGTAGTCTGCAAATTCCCAGTTTTCTCTCCAGTTTTTGACATCTTTGGACACGTATTTTTCATTTTGGACTGTCTCTATTTGTGCTTCGAGTATCAAGAAACCGTTTTCAACACGTACATTTTTGAGGCTATCTGTATAGTATTGTTTTTCCACGTTTCGGATTAAACCGTATTCATAACCCCATTTGTTGACATCAGGTTTTCCTTGATAATTAAACTCATCCGACCATACTAGGCGATACGATTCTCCAATATTTTTTTTTACATTACACGAATAGACGGATAGCAAACAGATTAAGGCGATACAATATTGAATTTTGATTTTTTGCATTTTTTATTTAATTTTTTTCTTAAATAATTCAGGTTCATCAGTTGTGATAAAATCAAAGTCGTTTTGAATAATCCAATCCATATCTTCAACTGTATTTATAGTCCAAGCGTTTAATGTAACCATATTTTTCTTTGCACTGTCCAGCCATTCGGAGCGGTTTTTGATTTTCAAAATTTGATAATCCAATCCGGATATTAGATCAATTTTTAATTGTTCCGGAGAAACATCACCCCCTAAATATTGTGTGGAGACATTCGTATCTAATTCAATTATTTTTTTCAAAACAGCATAGCTGAAGCTGATGTAAATGACCTTGTCTTGTGCCTTCAAAAACTGTATTTGTTGGTGTGCTTTTTGGGCAATCAGCAAGCTTCTTTCTACGCTGATTCCGGATGGTTTTATTTCACAAATCAATTTTGTTTTTTTGTTTTTGTGTATTCCGGATAAAATGTATTCCCGCAATGTAGGTAATTTTTCGCCATTCGAGAGTTTGTGTTCGATTAATTCAGCATAAGTTGATTGCTCAATCTCCATGTCAAAAAACGTTGGGTCGTGATTGATGATTAACGAATCGTCTGAGGTCATTCGGATATCAAACTCTGAGCCGTAGAATTTTAATTTGATAGCTTGCCTAAGTGAAGCGATAGAGTTTTGTGGTAGATTTAGTTTTTTCCATGCGCCTCTGTGTGCAATGATTTTGGGTTTTGGTGAAACATTTTTTTGAATGGGTCTTGCTATATTGGTCTTGATTGTTGTTGGTTGAATGGTATTGTCTTGGGCTGAAACACAAATAGAGGCAAACAAAAATACAACTGTAGTGAGGAAGATGTTTTTGATGGGTTTGAATATGAAATCAATGGACGTCATTACTTCTGAGTTTATTTAGAGAAAATAATCATGACGAGTCCTGCGATGTATAAAAGCAACATGATATTCAACAGAGTTTTTGTGCCTGAGGGTGCTTTGTCAAATTCTTTCCAAACATAGATTCCCCAAATAGCAGCTACCACCGTTGCGCCTTGCCCGAGTCCGTAAGAAATTGCCGGCCCTGCTTTTCCGGAAGCAATAATACTCAGTGACATGCCGATACTCCAGATTGCGCCACCCAATATACCCACCAAATGGTCTTTGGTTTTTCCTTTAAAATATTCTTTAAATGAGACAGGAAGACCTACAAACGGATGCTTCATTTGGATGGTATTGAATATAAAACTACTGACAACTACACCGATTGCAAAAACGGCCAATGCAGTATATGGTGTGAGTTTTCCGGTTTCGGGCACATTAAAATCGGTTGCCATTGAACTTGCTACATATTTGTAAAATAAACCCATCAAACCGCCACTGACGACCGAAATGATTAAACCTTTTTTGGAAACTTTTCCCGACGATACTGTTTGCAACTTCCCGTAAGCTTTGGCGTTGATTAAAATTGCTGAAACAATTAAAGCAACACCGCCAAATATTAATATTGGGTTGCCTTGCGGGAACGCGATATAATTTACCAAGACACCCAAAACCAACGCGATACCGATGGCAACCGGAAATGCTACGGACATGCCGGCAATGGCAATGGCAGCAACCAATAATATGTTGGCTAAATTAAAGATAATACCTCCTGTAAAGGCAGAAATTAAACTTTCGGAATCGGCCTGAGTAAAATCTGTCATAAAAGATCGGCCTTCAATTCCCGTACTTCCCAAGGTAATTGCCAGAAGCAAGGTTGCCATCAATATTCCGATACCGTAATCCCAATAAAAGAGTTCAAACCGCCATGTTTTAGAGGTAAGTTTGGTTGTGTTGGCCCAAGAGCCCCAACACAGCATGGTGATAAAGCAAAGGGTGATTGCAAATCCGTAATTTTCTACAATATACATGGGCTGATTTTTAAAAGGTTAGAATCATTATAAAACAATTTCTTTTCTGTAAGGGATAGATGCTTGCGCTCCTAATCTTGTCACCGAAATAGATGCGGCTGTGATTGCAAATTTGATGGCTTTCTCCCATTCGATAGAGTGCGGGTTTTCCGAAATTGCAACAGCGATTGCCCCACTGAATGTGTCACCTGCCGCAGTTGTGTCTAATGCTTTTACAGCGGGTGCAGAAGTTTTAAAGTGTAAGTTGCTATTTTCAAAATAAGCACCTTCTTTTCCTAAAGTGATAATCACATTTTGGACACCCTTGTTAAGAAAAATTTTGGCTGCCTGTGAAGCGGTTTTTTCGTCAACAACTATTATTCCGGTTAGCAAACTAGCTTCGGTTTCGTTAGGTGTTATCAGGAATAAACCGTTCAATAATTCATCATCTAATTTTTGTGCGGGAGCAGGGTTAATGATTATTTTTTGATGATTTTTCTTTGCGTTTTTCGCTACAAAGGCGATGGTTTTCAAAGGGATTTCTAATTGCATCAAAATTATTTTTGCGTTAGAAATATCTTCTACTTTTTCGATATCCGAAGACAAAAGATTGGCATTTGCACCCGGGGCAACAACAATGCAATTTTCGCCTTCTTCGTTTAAAATAATCAATGCCGTGCCTGAAGGAGTTTCATCATCTATAAAAACACAGCCGGTATCGATATTGTCTTTTTGTAAATTTTCAATGGTTTGTTTGCCGAAAATATCATTTCCCACTTTAGTAACCAAGCTGACATTCCCCCCCAATCTTGCGGCGGCAACTGCTTGGTTTGCGCCTTTGCCACCGGCATTCATGAAGAAAATCCCACCCAAAACCGTTTCTCCGGGCAACGGAAGTTTTGTTGTTTTCACTACCATATCCGTATTGGCACTGCCTATCACAAGAATTTTATGTGTATTCATTTTAATTAGGTTTGGAAAGTGGCAACCATACTTTCAATTCCCCTCCGGTTTGGCTAGCATCGGCAAAAGGAACTAGATTTATGGATTGGTTATTTTTAATTTTTACCTTGTAAACTTGGTTTCCAATCCATTGTTTTGGCAATAATTCAGTAAAAATCTTACTTTCGAAAGTATAATGCACATAGTTTTGACCTGTTTCAAAAGTTGGTTTTGTATTTAGGGCATCATCGAAAGCCAAGACTTGAGGGCCGCGTTGAAAAGCAATTTGATTGGGATAATTTTTTCCTCCATCAACGGTTTGTATCGGCATTAGAAAAGTTACATTTATTTTATCTCCCGATTTCCAATGCCTTTTTATTTCTAAATAGTCATTCACTTTGCCATTGTATGTTTTGTCCCCAATTTTTGCCACAAAGGCTGTACTCCATGACGGGACTCTTAAATTAATTGGAAAATCCGTTGATTTTGACACGTTTACCGTAATAACCGCGCTGCCATTTTCTGGAAACCCCCCTTCAATTTTTAACGACAAATCGACACTCTTTCCATCAGTTGCCACAATCTTTTCTTTGTAAGTTGCCGATTCATATTGCATCAAGGTAGGCACGTTTTTTATGTTTCCAAAGGTAAAATTCGGAATAAGGGCAATGCCTCTTGGCACACTTGATTGGCAACAAGTAATAAAACAGGTATAAGGTTTTTTGCCCATCAGTGGCGTGTAGTAACTGACGCAGCCTGTTTCCGGATTCTCGGCAGCTAAAAGATGGTTATAGATTGATTTTTCTATTTGATCATAATATTTTAAATCGCCGGTTACGGCTAATAAATTTTGATTGAGTTGCAGCCAAGTAGTTGTCACACAGCCTTCTCCCATGTTGTCTTTTTCAGTAGCCGGTAAGTCGCCATCGCCTTGAAAATGTTCGCGGGAACTGGTCGTTCCCGTGATGTACATTTTTTTGTCAACAATATCTTGCCAGGCAATTAGAACGGGTTTTAATAATTTTTCATCGCCGGTGACTTGATATAATTTTACCAATCCCACAAAATTGGAAAGCATTTCATAAGCTTTCCCATTGCCCACTTTTGCCACATTTCCGGTTGCTAATAACGAACTGATAATTTTTGGGCCATTATCTTGTTCCCAAGCATCGAGGATGTAATAGCAAAAATCTAAGTACTTTTTGTCACTGGTATATCGGTACAAATCAATCATTGGGTCTAAAACACTGGTTGCAGCCATGCCCATGTGTTCCCCTGCCAAAATAATGTCCCGTTGGCCGGGATGCGTTCCGAAAGTAGCGCACAACAAATCCCCCATTTTTTTGGAGGCTTCTAGAGCAGGCGGATAGCCGGTTGTGGTATAATATGCCAATAAACCATACAAATTATATTTATGCGACCACACATCCCAGCTTGTCCAGTAATCCTCGGGCATATACGTTCCCAAATAACCATCTTCGAGTTGCGTGTTGATGAGTTTGTACATCATTCTATCCATCTGTTGTTTTAGTTGCGGGTCATGGGTATATTTCCAGACATTTGAAGCAGTTTCTAAATATTTTCCAATGTGTTCGCCTGCCCAAGGATGAATCCCGGGTCTTGAAAGATAGGAACCAGTCAGCCCGTCTTCATCTACATTCAACAATCTTTCTTCGAGGTTTTGTGTCATTCTTTGGCCAAGATAGCCTTGCAATTGTTGTGCTTGAAAGGCAATTGGCAAATAAATAGCCGCAATTTTGTTTTTTACCATGGGTTGTACTTCTTTGCCAACTGGAATTTGAATATGGTTGTTGGATACATAAATCTGCTCTTTTTCGCTGGTAAGGGTGCTGTTGTTATCATGAATCCGGTAACCAATTTTAAAAACATCTTCAACTTGTGATTCGAAGTCCGTAAACGACACAACCAATCCCGCTCCTTTTTTTGGTTGCAATTGAACGGGTTTGGTTTCCGTAAATAAAACGGTATTGGCTTTATCGGCTACCCAATATTCTACTTTTCCGTTAAAAGCATTTTCTGTTTTATTGATGAAAGTGATTTTTGTGGTAAAACCATTATTGGCTGTTTCAACTATGTTTTGCTGCACCTCAACCTCGTCCATCCAACCGATAGGCTTCAAACTATATGACCCGTCATACATCCCGACTCCGCCAATATCCAAACTAAAGACACGGACGGCAATGGTGTTTTCTTGATCCCATTGTACGCTGTTTTCATCGATGGCGTAGATTCGTTCGGCATCCCATTTGGTTTCGTAATTGGGGGGTAAAGTTCCCGTTTGGCCAATCAATTTGCCATTAAAATAAGTTTGATCCACATCATCAATTTTACCCAAATTGAGTTTTAATCCTTTTCCGTTTTTCAAACTTGACGGGACTATAATTTTGATTCTATACCATGCATATACATTGCCCGTCACTTGTGTTGTTGACCAAGATTTTCCCAACGATTTGGTTTCCCAAGTGTTGTCGTTGTAGGATGGTGTAGCCCAATCCATGTTATCACCCATTTTGAATTTGGCTTCTTTGGGCAGATTGATAGATTGAGGTTCTGTTTGTTGTTCTTTGCATGCTTGCAGGGCGAGCAGTAAAAGAACGAATGGAAATAAATTTTTCATTTTTGCGGTGTCTTTATTTTTTTATTTTGTCTTTTTTGTTAAAATTTTCCATCATCAGTCCTAAATATTGCCGTGTGAAATCAGTTTTTATTTAGAGGGTCATTGATTGATGTACCTCTTTTACATTGAAATATACTGGACTTATCTTATTCAAATTTAAGCCAATCCAATTTTAGGGTATTAGATTTAACAAAAATTTGGGCTCTATTTTCCCCTTTCTTTAAATAAACATTACCTGCTTTCACGTTATCTAGGTTTTTATTGTTTATTGTAAAATGGTATTTTTTACCATTTACTAAAATAATTATCGTAGAAGGTTCAATTCTGGCCGAAGCTCTCAATGTCAATTGGTATTCACGGCTTTCTAAACTCTCAAAATTGTAAACTAACCATTCCGTTTTTTGCAGTTCAACGGATTGCTCGGACAAAAATTGATCTTTCACTTCGCTGTCTAATTGTATTTGTACCGGCTCATTTTTTCTATAAAATTTTGATTTTTTCAGCGTGTCCAAAACAAAATAGGAACGATTATAACCTTCGTGCCCGTAATTTTCGGCTTCGATTATGCCGGGAATCCTATTGAATATAGCATTCGTAACATCCTCAAAATAATCACAGTTAGCCAATTTTATGTTTTCTAGAAAGTCGTTGAATGCTTTTTCAGCAATTAAGCTATCGGGTTTATCTCCTCCTTTTGTATATTCTGAAATCAAATCCCAATTAGCTGGTTTCTTAATGGAATAGGGAGTGTTTTTTGTATCCATTTTTTTCCATGGCCAAAACGAAAAACCAATATTATTAGCTTCGAAATATTGGGTTGTAGCCCAATAGATGGCATTCCCTTTTTCACCAGTTTCTCCAACCCAAATCGGCGTATTAAATTCTTTTCGTTTTATTAAATACTCGTCAATATTATTCAAGTTGTCAGGCCTTGCCCAGCAATAATAATGAAACTGATAGAAAACATTAGAATCAAAAGGTTTATCAAAAACTGACCAATCGTTTGACCAATCAAATCCCTCTAAAGTAATCATGTGTTTGGTGTCAACTTTCCTAATTTCGGCAGTTATACGTTTATACATAGGCACGAGTAAATGTTTGTATTTTTCGGCAGCGCCAGTCGCTTTTGGAAGAGGCTCATTCAGCAAATCATAAGCAGCCACAGTGGGTTCATCTTTATATTTTTGGGCAATTTTAACCCAAAGATTGATGAGCTGCTCTTCGTATTTTTTATCAATAAAAAGTTCGGGAATATCATTGGTGCTATCGTCAATATTGGCACCTGTTTGTCCGCCGGGAGCTCCATGCATGTCAATAATAACATAAACTTTGTGTTTTTTGCACCATGAAACCAGAGAATCCATCAACTGGAATCCTTCCTCAACATACACCGGATTTTCGCCTTTGGTAAGAAATAATCTTGAGTTTAACGCGGGTCTAACCGAGTTAAATCCAAGTTCAGCAATTCGTTTAATGTCAGCCTCCGTAATGTAATTTTGTCTGTATGTTTTCCAAAAATGAGTGGCTTTTTCTTTTCCAATCAAATCTTCCACTACTTTTTCTATTTTTCGAGGACGATCGCCAAGGCCTCCAAATTTCCACATATAACCTTCAGGTAAAAGCCAGTTTCCAAGGCCAACACCTTTTAGAAATATTTTTTCTCCGGATTCATTAACCATATCTTGACCGGAAGTATGCAAAAAAGTCAAGCTCTTTTCTTGCTTTGATTGTGCATAAGAAAAATAGCCTGTGGCAAGGAGTATAATTAAAAAACTGGTTGTTTTCATTTTTATTGGTTTTTAATTAAGCTCATTTTATTGAAAACTAAACTTAAAAATTTCATTGGTTTTTGATGCCGTTTTGTATATTACTGCTTCTGAAACATAAATATTTGCATCTGTTGATTTAGGGTTTTTTGCACCCTTAACAACCAGCGTAACGGTATGTTTCCCATCAGGAAGATTAAGTATGTGAAAGATATTAATGCCTCGATGTTCTTGCTTGGCATAATCGAAATAACAATCGATGGTACGTTTGAATACGCCGTCAACAAAAACATCTGCCATTCCTCCGTCTTTTACCCAGTTGCCTTCAATCGAAACCCCTGTACCTTCAAAAGTTAAACTTATTTCATCCCCAGCATTATGACTGTATTTAGATTGGTTTTTATTACTTTCCTTCCAATTTCCTTTTGTTTTCCATGCATCGGTTGACGAATCAAAAACATTTATCCTTTTGTCAAAAACTAGTTCAGGAAAAGCATCTTCCAACGGGAATGCAACCGGATTTTGAATTTTGATAGTCAAATCTTTTTCTCCAATTTCTCCACCATTTTTAACAATCATCTCTTGCGCGTACTTCATGGTGCAATTGACTGCTTTATTGAATGAATAAGAAGTATTATCAAACAGGGAATCACCCATATTTTTAACAGCTGTTTGATAAGCCAATGGCAAACCGCTAAATCCTTTGATAACTCCTAAAACGGCAACAGCATTTGATGGATTGCAATCTGAATCCTGACCGCAACGTGTAGCAATTTCCATTGTTTTATCGACATCTCCATCTCCATAGAGCAGTCCCATAATGATAAATGCACCATTAAGTTTGGCATCAATATTAAAAGTTTTACCTGCTTCGCAAATATTTACGTTACCCCATTTATTGTCTAATTCTTGCCAAGCTTCACGCCAATCGGTCGGATACTGTTTGTGTAGAACAATAACATCATTAATGATTTTAGCATAATCGCTTTCGGCTGGAAGAGAGCGCAATGCTTTATTGATAATTTTATTGATGTCATTTTCTAAAAAGGCCTCTGCGTATAAAGCCGCTACGAAAACTCCTCCATAAACGCCATCTCCATAATTCATGATATGCCCTATTTTATCGGCAATTTTGTTGGCGGATTGTGGCATCCCGGGGCAAATAAAACCAATATAATCCGACTCAATTTGAAAATCAATATCGTCAGCATGTAGGCTAAATTCAGGATTTCCCGAAAACGGCGGATAAATTCCATCAAAATAATTTTTCCGCCCTTGAACATTGGCATGCCACAACATATAGCCGGATTTCGCAAATAACTCTTGAAATTTCACGGCCGGTGCATCAACACCATATTTATCCATGGTTTCCATAAAAGTAAGTTGAACGTAGATATCGTCTTGCCAGATGGATCCTTTAACATCGGCAGGAATCCAATGAATGGAATCCTCAAATATCTTCCCTTGAGCCTTGAACTCAGTAGGTGCTCCGTAGGTAACACCTATCATTTTTCCAGCCCAACCGCCAGCAATTTTGTCTTTTAAAACCGCTTTTTGCAAGCTAACAAACTGAATTTCATCTTTTTTATCTTTGCATGCTTGCATGGCGAGCAGTAAAAGTATCAGTGGGAATAAGTTTTTCATTTGGTATATAAAAAATATTTATTTAATCAATTCAAAATCACTTCTCAATCGAATGTCTGCCGATGAAGCTCCAATCATTACTTCAAAGTCACCGGGCTCGGCAACCCATTCCAATTTTTGATTGTAGAAGGACAGTTTCTCTATGTCAATAGTAAATTTAAGGGTTTTTGTTTGACCGGCATCCAATTTAACTTTTTGAAAATCTTTCAATTCTTTGACGGGCCTGACGGACGAACCTATTTTGTCACGCAAATAAAGTTGCACCACTTCTTCACCGAGTACTTTACCTGTGTTGGTGATATTTACGGTCACTTCTATTTTTCCCGAAGGATTAATTTTTTTTGTGGAAAGTTTTAAATCGGAATATTGGAAAGACGTGTAACTCAAGCCGTAGCCAAACGGGAATTTCGGGCTGTTTTTCAAATCGATGTAGGCAGAAACATAATTTGTGGCTGTTTCGTTTTGAGCGGGCCTGCCGGTGTTGAAGTAATTGTAATAAATGGGGATTTGCCCTTCGCCTCGAGGAAAAGTCATCGGCAATTTTCCGGATGGGTTGTAATCGCCAAAAAGCACATCGGCAATGGCATTCCCCGCTTCACTTCCCAACCACCAAGTGTAAAGGATGGCGGGTATATTATCGGCAGTCCAGTCAAACACCATGGGACGGCCGGCATTTATCAAAACCACTACGGGTTTCCCTGTTGCTTGAATGGCTTTTACCAATTCTTCTTGTACACCGGGCAAATGAATGTTGCTCCTGCTTTTGGCTTCGCCACTCATATTCCAACTTTCACCGATACTCAAAATAACCACATCTGCCTGATTGGCTACCGCTACCGCTTCGGCGAAACCATCTCTGCTTTGGCTGTCTATGCCGCAACCTTTGGCATAAAGAAGTTTGGTGTTTTCACCAACTTTATTCTCCAAACCTTTCCATTGTGAAACGATGTAAGTTGAGTCAATTTCTTTTAACTCTACTGCCCAAAATCCGTGGTTAGCTCTTAACGGTTTGACCATAGGGCCAATAAACGCAATGGTTTTGGTGTTTTTTGACAGGGGCAAGATGTTGTTTTCATTTTTAAGGAGTACGATACTTTTCGCTGCAACTTCCCTCGCTATTTTTGTGTGTTCCGGATTGTTGAGTGCTGCTTTTTCCCTTTCAGGATTAGAATATTTATAAGGATTGTCGAAAAGGCCGAGTTCAAATTTTTTGTATAAAATTCTTCTGACGGCATCATTTATTAATGCAATCGGAATTCTGTTTTCTTTGACCAATCCGACTAAATTATTTCGATAAGCATTGCTTTCCATATCCATATCGCTTCCGGAAGTTAGAGCTAAAAAAGCTGCTTCTTTGTTGTTTTCTGCATAGCCGTGATTAACCATCTCTCGTATGGAGCCCCAATCTGAAACGACAAACCCTTTGAAATTCCATTTTCCTTTCAAGATTTCTCTTTGCAAATAGGCATTACCGGTTGCCGGAATTCCGTTGAGGTCGTTAAACGAATTCATGAAAGTGGCAACTCCGGCATCCAATGTAGCCATGAAGGGTGGCAAATAGGTTTCCCACAACATGCGTTCACTCATGTCAACCGAATTGTAATCCCTTCCGCCGACCGCCGCACCATAAGCGGCAAAGTGTTTGGCCGTCGCCATGACCGAATTGACATCGCCTAATTTTTCTCCTTGAAAGCCTTTTACCCTCGCGTAGGCAATCTTAGAGGCAAGATAAGTATCCTCTCCTGCACCTTCCATTACTCTGCCCCATCGCGGGTCACGACTTATATCAACCATGGGAGCAAAAGTCCAATGGATGCCGCTCGCGGATGCTTCGATAGCCGCAATACGGGCAGATTGCTCCATGGCTTCCAAATCCCAACTGGCAGCTTCGGCAAGGGGAATTGGGAATGTAGTTTTGTAGCCATGCACGACATCCTGGCCAAACAGCAGGGGAATTTTTAATCGGGATTGCATGGCCAATTCTTGATATTGACGGGTATATTTTGTTCCCAAAATATTGAGCATAGAGCCGATTTGTCCTTTTTTTATTTCTTCTTGCTTGTTCGGATTGATGGTGATAGGGCCGGTGGCAGCCCAATCGCCGGTGTATTGATTGAGTTGGCCTACTTTTTCTTCTAAGGTCATCTGTCTTAAAAGTTCATCAACCTTTTGGCCGATGGTTTTGTGTTGGGAAAAAACAACAAACGATGTAATTAGAAAACTAAGTGTGATGATGTGTTTGTTCATTTTGAAAAGTTTTATAAAAAATAAAAGGAATCGTTTTTCTTGCTGCCGAGAGACAAAATGTATTATCAATTTGGGGATTTCATTTTGATAGTTATTAATGGGAGCATCCTTTAGTTCAAAAAACGGTTTCGACTGCGCTCAACCTGACTGGGAGCATCCTTTAGTTCAAAAAACGGTTTCGACTGCGCTCAACCTGACAAGGATTTTTAAAAATTTGACAAGAACTAATTGACCAACCTATTAATAACTGTTCAGAGAGATTTTCTTCAAAAAAGAACCCCCCTCAAGAAGAGAGGGGTTCGGCTAATTCCTCAAAATCAACTCAAATCAAAATTAACAAAGAACAGTTTACGAGAAGGTATTGTTTTAATGATTATTAGTAACCATCGTTTTGAGGGTAGTTAGGGCCGAGTAATAACATTTCATTTAGGGGTATTGGCCAATTGACCATGTGGGGTTGCATAGCCCTTCTTGCATCGTTCCTGAATGTAAACGGGTCTTCCGGCGTATTGGCATGTGTGCCTTGATTTTCAAGGCTCAGGTCACCCGCTTTACCATATCCGGCGTGGTCAACGACATAATCAAAAAGCTTTCCGGTTCGTTTTAGCATGTACAATCTTCTTCCTTCAAAAGCCAATTCTCGGGCTTGTTCATCGAGTATAGTCTCGATGCTGATTGTGCTGACGGATGCTGCGCCTGCACGATTTCTAACGGCATTTAACTGTTGAATCGCAAGTCCGTCATTACCCAACCTCATGTTGGCTTCAGCGGCATAAAAATAAGTTTCTGCCAAACGCGACATCATGATGTTTTTAGTTTGTAAATCTTCGGTGGGGATACCGTCATCCGGAAAATATTTTTTACAGCCTGCATTTAACCGGATAAAAAAGAAGTTGCGGTTTCCTGCTGTTGCCGCGAATTCTTGCCAATCTTTATGAATAATTTTATCGCCAAGTGTCTTGTCTGCCGGTATGGTAGCGGCATCATTATACACGTAATCTCGCATGTAGTAGGTGCCTTTGATACGGGTATCGTTCGGGTCTTCGTTTAACAAATCGCGGAGATAGTTGTTTATGGTTAACCAACCGAAGCCTCGCCCTCCTTGTTCAACAGTATATTTGGAACCGGGGATTAATTCGGCATAATTTGGCATCAAAACGAAATTAACTTTGTGAGGAGTGCCGTTTACCTGCCTTTTCCATTGTAGCGCCCAAAGTGTTTCCGTATTTTTCAGGTCACCTTTAAAGACCAGCCCTGTCGATGCTACTAACGAGTGTACGCCGGAATTGATAACAGCTTCCGATTGTAGTTTTGCTTCCGCCCAATCTTGTTGCCATAACGCGACTTCGGCTTTCAAGTGTCTTGCCGCACCTTGTGTGATTCTGCCAAATTCGGGTGTAGTCCACTCTAGATTGTCAATGGCAAAAGTCAAATCTTCATTAATCAATTGGAAAATTTGTTCTTTTGGTGTTTTGTCTTGTATAATATTCAAAGCATTTTCGGGATTGGTAGGTTCGGTCGTGACAAAAATATTGTTGAATAATTTGTAGAGTGTGAAAAATGAATTTGCTCTAAAAAATTTTGCCTGAGCGATTACTTTATTTTTTCGTACTTCGTCCATTCCATTTATTTCCTCGGTGGCTTGGATAATGGCATTGGCACGATCTGCAATTCTGTAATAAGTCCTCCAGTAGTCGCTTAGGACACCACTATTTTGCGGAGTAGTCCCACTGCGCATTCTTCCGAAATTAGAAATTTCACCACCTCGTGGAATTGTTAAATCATCTCGCGAGTCTATGATTAACGGGTTTGAACCGTTGTTGCTTAAGTTTTCCCAAAAAGCTCTTTGGAAATTGTACAAACCAACCACGCCGGCTTCCAGGCCTTCGGGCGTGTTGAATACGAAATCGGCTGTAAACTGAGAGGTTGGTCTCTCATCAAGAAAGCTGTCACACGATGTGAAAAAAACAAAGATTGAAAGAAGAAAACTCCATTTCAGATGTTTTATAGTATTTTTCATGGGTTTATGTTTTATAGTTTATGTATAATTTTAGAGGCTGACATTTAGACCGAGGGTATATGATCGCGTGTCAGGAAATTCGTTCGGAAGGTTTTCAGGGCTGAACGACTTAAATGATGTGATGGTAAATAAATTTGAGCCTGTTACATACAATTTAAAACTGCTTAGTTTCATGCTTTCCAACAAAGATTTTGGCAAGTTGTAGCCCAAGGTGAGGGTACGCAACCTGACAAATGAGGCATCTGCTACCCCCATTGTATTGATGTTTGCAGGCGCGCTGTTAAAGTTTGGACGCGGATGCGTTTTGGAAGGTTTCTCCGGTGTGAAAAAATCAACTTTTATACTGTTTCTTACAGATTGAAGTGTACCACCTTCATTAAAACTTGCCAAGAAAGGGTTGAACTTGGTCGCGTCTTCAACGATGTATAAATCAGCTAACAATTCAAAATTTTTATATCTTAAATTAGTCGAAACAGCTCCATACCACTTAGGGTCTGTACCAATTACAATGTTGTCATCATCATTGATTACACCATCTCCGTTGACATCTTTTAGTCTAATGGAGCCGGCGGTCAAAGTTGATACATTTTGAAAAGGGGTAACAGTACCGCCTAATGTTCCTTGAGCAGAAGCCAAAGCCTCTTCATCGGTTTGGAATATTCCATCAAAAACCAAAGTTCTTATTACATTGATGGGTTTGCCGACGAATCTATTTCTACTTCTGTCATCAACTGGTTTGCCATTGATGTCAACCAATCCGGTTTTTACAATTTCATTTGAGTTGTTTGTGAAAGTGGTTGTGATGCTCCAATCGAAATTTTTATTTCTGATGATTTGTCCGGTTAATACCACTTCAACCCCTTTGTTTATAGTTTTTCCCCCGTTGGTAATTGTGGAGCTAAAGCCCGAAGTTCCGCCGAGGGTTATGTCTGTGAGCAAATCAGTTGTATTGGTGTGGTAATAATCTGCCGAACCGGAGATTCGATTGTTAAATAAGCCGAAATCGAGTCCTGTGTTAAAAGTAGTTGATGTTTCCCAAGTTAGATCGGGATTCGGAAGTACTGTTCCGGGTAAATTCCCGCCTACAATAGCTCCGCCAAAAATAAAAGGAAAATTTCCTACCACACCAAGCGTAGTGAATGGATCTAAAGATTGATTGCCTACTTCACCCCAGCTAAATCTCGCTTTAAGTTCATTTATAGATTTAACATTTCTAAGAAATGATTCTTTATGTGCTTGCCATGCAACTGATGCGGCGGGGAAAACACCCCATTTGTTGCTGTCTGAAAACACGGACGCGCCATCTTTACGAACGGTCAGCGTGACCAAATACCGGTCTAACATCGTATAACGCAGCCTGCCCAAGAATGAGGAAATTCTAAATTGTTCTTCGTCTCGGGTGGTTTTGAAGTTGAGTGCATTGCTGATGCCGTCAAAACCCAAAATATCGCTTCCAAATCCTGTTCCTGTTGAGGTAGTTCTGGAAGTGTTTCTTTGATTGATAGATTGCACAAAAGTCACATCAAATCTGTGGTTGTCAGTTATTTGTCCATTATAATTTAGAATGTTCTCTATCAGGTATTCTTCTCTAAGCGTATTTGAAACCGTTGCGCTCCCATTCGGGGTAATGCCTGCGGGATGAAGACTGGATAGAAAAGTCCCCACGTCAGTTAACCGTCTGGTAAATAATGTATTCACTTTATAAGACAAATTTTTAGTGATTTGATAATCTCCTACGACATTGAGGTTGTAAAAATTAATTTTAGTTGCATTATCAGACTCTTGAATGTTAAACAAAGGGTTCTGCGTGCTGCTGCTCGCATTGGCTCCGGCTACACGACTTATCAGATTACCGTCTTCATCGCGCGGACTTGCAAGCGGCGAAATTGTGATAAAGTCCAAATTGGAAGATTCTTTTCTTTGCTTATCGGTTGAAATATTTATGTTAGCACCAAATTTAAGTTTTTTATTAATTTTTTGTTCAATATTTAGTCTGAATGTTCCTCTGACATAATCTGCCGTGGGTATCAAGCCTAACTGTCGGAAATAATTGACACTACTGAATACTTTGGTGTTTTCGTCACCACCGCTTACACTTATGGTTTGGCTGTAAATTGTTCCTGATTTTAAAACCAAATCTTCCCAATCCGTAAATTTTCCGGCAGTGAAGTTGTCAAATTCTACGCCAGTGAAGTTTACATCATCTGGACTGAACTCTTGTACTCCGTTAACAATAGGATTGATAGATCTTCGCGCCTCTCTTCTTAAATTGACAAAATCTTCACCTTTGAATAACTCAAAATTTTTGGTTAATTCTTGGGTGGTTGTATAGCTATTGAAAGATACGGTCATCTTACCTTCTTTACCTCTTTTGGTCGTGATAAGAATAACTCCGTTAGAAGCTCTCGCCCCATAAATAGCTTGTGCAGAGGCATCTTTTAATACTTCAATGGAAGCGATGTCATCCGGAGCGACATCGTTAATGTCTTCGATGGGAAAGCCGTCCAAAACAATAAGTGGGGAATTACCACCTCTGATGGAATTTCTTCCGCGAATCAAGATGTTTGAAGTTCCCCCCGGTCTTGCGGAACCTAAGGTGATTTGCACACCGGCAGCTTGTCCTCGGAGCATTTCTGCCACGTTGGAAGTTGGAATTGCAAGGGCTTTCTCCATCTCAACTTTGGAAACAGACCCCGTGACATCACTTTTCTTTTGTGTTCCATATCCTACCACCACAACTTCTTCCAACTTACTTGCATCTTGCTTTAAGTTAATTACAATTTTGTTGTTTGTAATGGCTACGGTAGCTTTAAGATAACCAATATAAGAAATTTCCAATTGTTTGGCATCAATGGGTACCTGCAAAGTGAAATTCCCGTCAAAATCAGACGTTGTTCCAATGGTTGTTCCAGATACTAAAATTGTAGCACCCGGCAAAGGAACGCTGTTTTCATCATGAACAGTCCCGCTTACCGTCCTCTGGTTTTGAGCTGTCAACAGGTTGATGGCAAAAAAAGTTAATAGCAGAAATATTGCTTTTGCCGACTTTTTAGGTTGTTTTAATTCCATGGCTTGTTTGTTTTTAGATTCATAAAATTGATTTTTGTTTTTAACGTTGAGAAATTCTTTCTGTTGAATATTCCAAATCTACTCAAACGTTTTACTTGAAGCGTAAAGAACACCCAAACAAAAAACATACAATTCTTAAAATAAACCAAACTAATTGTCAAACCCACAAAAAACGTGGGTGTTTTGTATGAAATTAGTAATTGTAAAAATTGGGAAAACCTTCACAATTAGCTTAATTGTAGTGGTAATGTAGTGGTAATTATGGGTTTTGTAGTTGCGATGAAAAAACTAAAGACTTATAATATAATCAGTTAAATTCATATCGTGTGGTACTCCAAGCTTTTTTCGAAGTCTGAATCGTCTCACTTCTACGCTTTTTGTGGAAATATTCAGCAGAGAAGCAATTTCTTTTGATGATAGGTTAAGTCGTAAATATGCACAAAATTTAAAATCGTTGTGAGAAAGATCGGTATGTTTTTCTTTGGCCCTGTTGATAAAATCCATATCTATGTTATTGAAGGCTTCTTCAAGTAATTTTCTATCCTCCGAATTGTCCAAGTTTTTGTCTATCAATTTAAAAATGATTGTGTTTTCTTCAAAATTTGTGTTGGTTTTGAGTTCCTTTTTGATATTTTTTAAAACTTCATTTCTTTTTACGATGCTCATCATGGTGATAGCCAACTCACGGTTTTTACTTTCTACTTCTTGATGTAGCTTTTCGTTTTTGAGGTGGATGATTTCCTGTTCACCAATCATGCGGCGCATGTCCATTTCCCGCTGGTTGTCAGCCATTATTTTTTGATGCTGCTTGAGATAGTGTCTTTTATAGAATTTATGTGTGAGAATCATAATTGTAATCAAGCATAGAATGTATCCCGCGATGGCTATATTTGACAATAAAAAAGGCCTGTTTATCTTGAACTGATAAGTGGCGATGTTGTCAGATATTGTATTTCCAATTCTTGATCTTACTTTGAATGTGTAATCTCCAAATGGTAATTTTTCAAAAAGAATGTCGGATGATTCAGTCCAATCGCTCCAAGTTTGATGGTATCCTTCTAAAATGTATTGAAAATTTATATAATCGTATTTGTTATATGCCGGAACGTTGAAACTAAATTTGATGGAACCTTGCTGGTATTTAAAGTTTCCATTTTCAGATTGTGAAACGAGTGTGAGCAATGTGTCTCTTTCTTTTGTTTGAATGGCATTTAGAAAAACTTTATGTGGCTGTTTGTGATGAGCTTCGATATCTAATTCTAAAAAACCATTGGTTTTGCCTACAAGATATTTATTGTTGTCAATTTGTGAGATATTTTCAAAACTCACGGTAACTTTGCGCCAAAAGTATTGGATGGGTATCAATCGGATTGAAGATTTATCCGACACAGAGCCTTCTTGGGCATAGGCTATATCGGTTTTGTTGAACGCCCATAGGCGAGCGTTTTGGTCGGACACCATTTTGCCAGACACATATTGATTTTCAGGGATTAACATACTCAATACGGAGTCTCTGATGAATTTTTGAGAAGTTGTATCAAGTTCAAAGATGCCTTTTTCGTAGCCATACAACAAATTATTTTTTACCTTTAAAAGGCCTGAACCCTTGCCTTTCGGAATGTTGTCTATCAATTTGACATCCTCGAACTTTGTCAAATCCTTATTCGGGGTTAACCTAAATACACCTTTGGACTCGTGGTTGACCCATATTTTCCCATCATCCATAATTTCGAAAAAACGCGTGGAATTTTCAAAGCCTTCTATTTCATTTCGCAGTTTCCACCTCCCGGTTTCTTTTGAGAGTACAACCAAGCCGGAATAATTCCCTTGCAACAACCATTGGGGTTTTCCCTGTATATCTCGGAATCCCCAAGTCCCTGCTATTGAAGAAATTAAGATGGCTTCATTGTTTTGTATGAGGAAAGTACCGGTAGCGTGACCGCAAAACAGCTCACCTCCATGTTCGAAAAGCGACCAAACTTGGCCTTCAGTCCCCTTTATAAACTTCAATGGCTCGTTTGAGTTCGCCGATTTATAAAACAGACCTTGATTGGTACCAAAATAAAGATTTTTATTGTATAGGATAGAGCAATACAATGTGCCAAAAGTTCCAATCGGGTCATTGTATTCTTTGATAAAAGAAGGAATGTTCAAACAATCAATGCCATTGTCTAAGCCAGCCCAAACATTCCCGTCAACATCTTCAAACAGGCTTAGTACAGTATTATTACTCAGGCCGTTGGTTTGATTAAGGGTATTTATAATCTTGCCATCAGCCGTCAACCGGATGATTCCTTTTGAAATCGTACCCAACACAAAGTCCTTATTTTTCAGCCGGATTGCACTGAATATCTTCGACCTCTCCAATTCGTTGTCTGCTTCCACATGCCATTTTGATACTGTCCCATTTTTAACTTTAAAAAAACCTCTATTCCTGGTCAATAATATGTATCCGTCCGAATCGGGAAAAATATTGAGAATCAACTCAATGTTGAATTCACGAGGAATTTCCGCAAAGAGTATTTCTCTTCCTTTTTCAATTTTATAGAGGCGGGAATCTTTTTTCTGAATGATGATTTCTTGGTTCACTCGAAAAATCCGATAATAATTGCCGCTGTCTGTTAAAATTGAGAATTTATCATCTGTGAAATCATAAATATAAATTCGATCAGTGGACTGGAACAATACCCAGTTTTCAAAACTTTTGATTGTCCAAAAAATTTCATTTTCTTGTATTTGGGAACGTATTTTGCCAGACAAGGAGGTATATTCCAATTGTCCGGTATCATTTCTTTTCCAATATCCAAACTCCATGAAACAACTGGTGTAAACACGATCATTCAGTACCTCTACCGACCTCAAGATAGTTTTGTTTGGAGATGGATACAGTGTCCATTCGGCTCCGTTATATTCTAATAAACCCTCGTTGTTGGCTACATAAATATATTTATTTGCATCTTGTGCAACAGCCCAATTTTGATTCTCGGCTTTATACACACTCGGAGGAAACTGCAATATGGGTGGAATTTCCTGTCCCATGAGAAGTATGGGGAGTAAGTTTAACAGATAGATGATTTTTGAAGGTCTCATTATTTTTCTAATACTTCTTCAAAAGATATAGGTTACATAATTACACAATTCAACGGAAAAACCAACACCAACATCAAAATATAGGGTGTGTGAAACATGATTTTTTTTTTTGCTTAATTTAATCAAATTCCATCAAATATAAGCAATGAAAAAAGGAACAGACTTTATTCTTTTAAAAAATCTGTTCCTTTTGGTTTTTTTTCAACTTAAAATTCTAAGAGAAATAAATATAAACCCCAATGACAA
>JAXMLV010000044.1:0-5118 GCA_034367065.1 Flavobacteriaceae bacterium | reverse complement strand
GTCAGTCCCGAAGCGTCGGGAGAGTGATCCCGATTTGAAGTAATTAATGGACAAGTCGGAAGCTGGAAGTCGAGAGTCAGAAGTGAAACATGAAACATGAAACATGAAACATGAAACAAGACTCAAGACTCAAGAAACAGGATTCAGTTCAGTATAGTAACCCGAATCGCATCCCAACATTATTTGCTCTTTTAGATTTTCAAATTAACACATTTTCAAATTTTCAAATTTCTATTGCCTTGATTCACATAAATTATAAAAACCCAAAACCATGAACGATAAAAACAGAAGAACTTTTATCAAGCAAGCCGGATTGGCCGGCGTAGGATTGCTTTCAGCCTCGGCTACGACAACAAAGGCTTCGCCGACTGTTCAATTGTTGAAACGAAACCACGCACAATCCGATAAAAAGCAACTCAACTACGCCCTCATCGGTGCCGGTGGAATGGGAACGGAAGACATGAATACGGCTTTGATGCATGAGGGTGTAAACATCGTGGCGGTTTGCGATTTGTACAGCGGCAGAATCGAACAAGCCAAAAAGAACTATGGCAGCACCCTTTTTACCACCGACAATTACAAAGACATACTCCGTCGCAAGGATGTTGACGTGGTAATCATCGGCACGCCCGATCATTGGCACAAACAGATTTCCATCGATGCGCTCAATGCCGGAAAACATGTTTATTGCGAAAAACCGATGATACACAGCGTGGATGAAGGTCATCAATTGGTGGATGCGTGGAAGAAATCGGGCAAAATAATGATGGTAGGCAGTCAGGGTTTATCGTCTTTGGGAAATGAAAAAGCCAGGGAATTATTGGCGGCAGGAGCCATCGGTGACATCAATTATGCCGAAGGATTTTGGGCACGGCATTCTCCCATCGGCGCTTGGCAATACGCCATTCCGGAAGATGCATCCGAAAAAACAGTCAACTGGAAAAGTTATCTATCCAACACCACCCAACGACCTTTCGACCCGCTTCGTTTCTTCAGATGGCGGAATTATTTAGATTACGGAACCGGTATGTCCGGCGATTTGTTTGTGCATCTGTTCTCGAGTCTGCATTTTATCACCCATTCGAAAGGCCCGAACATCATCAGCGCGCTCGGCGGACTTCGGTATTGGAAAGACGGCAGAGAAGTACCCGATGTGCTGTTGGGCACGTTTAACTATCCCGAAGTAGCCGAACACCCGGGGTTTGATCTTTCCCTGCGTTGCAATTTTGTGGACGGCACCAGCGGTACAACTTACCTGCGGATAGTCGGCAGCAAAGGCTCGATGGACGTGAAATGGGAAGAAGTCGTACTCCGAACAAATGACGTCTCGACCGACGATCCGTTTGAATTGGCGAAAATAAAAGAACAAGGTGGCGATGTCTCCGACCGAAAACGAATTTTACCGCCAAACGAGGTGGTTTACAAGGCAGAAGACGGCTATAAAGGCGCACATTACGACCATCACGGAAACTTGATCAATGCCATTCGCAAAAACGGAAGCGTGGTGGAAGATCCGGTGTTTGGTTTTCGTGCAGCCGCTCCGGCACTGTTGTGCAACGACAGCTATGCGCAAAATAAATTTATGCATTGGGATCCGGTGCAAATGCGTCTTGTATAGTGCATTAAATTTTATGAAGATTGATCATGAAAATCAAAAAGATATTCCTCTTTGAATTCAATTTCAAATTTTTTTAATAAATCCATATATTCTGATTTAAAAGTTCTCTTTTTGTGATGTTCTTTTTGATTCATCACATATTTAACCACTTTGTCAACTTGTGAATGGCCATAAGAAAATGCGCCGAAACCTTCTTGCCATTGAAATTTATAAGTCGAAAATTTGTTTTCGTTGATAAAGACATTGCTTGATTTTTTAATTTCTCTAACCAAGTCTGATAGGCAACAGCTTGGGCTGATACTGATGAAAAAATGAATGTGGTTTTCCACTCCGTTTATGGCATACATTTTTTGTCCTCTTTTTTGTACAATTCCGGTAATGTATTGAAAGAGGCGTTCTTCCCACTCAGGTTTTATAAGCGCATGCCTATTTCTGACAGCAAAGACAATTTGAATGTAGATTCGAGAATAAGTGCTCATGGTGTTTGGAGTTTTATCAATCCCAAAGGGATTGCATGTTAATAGCCAATGAATTATGATGTGTTTGTTCGACCCCGTCGGGGTCGCAGATTTCTTTACGCACAGGTCTTTTATGAACGTGTGATGCCTGCGGCATGGGCATTTGTTTTTGACAACAAGGTTCTAATTAAATTTAGACGTCAATTTGTGTTTTTCCTAATCCCAAAGGGATTATACGTTAATAGCCAATGAATTGTGATGTGTTTGTTCGACCCCGTCGGGGTCGCAGATTTCTTTACGCACAGGTCTTTTATGAACGTGTGATGCCTGCGGCATCTACAAATTGAAAATGAAAGATAAATAATTATTCTTACATAAGATTATTGCTATTTTTGTTTGATACCATTTTAAAGAGATTTCATTTTCAAATTAAAATCTAATGATGAATAGATTTAACCTCCTTTTTTTCTTATGGGTTTCTGCATTTGTAAACGCGCAAAATTCCTCCCGCAATGACAGTTTGCAAGGCGGATTGCGCCCGGAGCGAACAAGCTTCAATGTGCTGCATTACGATTTGAACATCAAGATAAATCCTGCTGAAAAATTTCTTTCCGGTTACAACGACATCACTTTTGAAGTGGTAGAAAACACCCGTCGCATCCAACTCGATTTGTTTGCAAACATGCAGGTCGATTCGATTGTATTACACGGAAAAAAATTGACCAATACGCGCGAATTCAACGCGGTTTTTATCAATTTTGATAAACTTTTATCAAAAGGAAATCGAGCAACGCTGCGGTTTTATTATTCCGGGCATCCTGTAACTGCAAAAAATGCTCCGTGGGACGGCGGTTTTGTTTGGAGCAAAGACAAGGCAGGCAAGCCTTGGGTAGGCGTGGCTGTGCAAGGTACAGGCGCGAGCTTGTGGTTTCCGGTCAAAGATCACCAAAGCGACGAACCCGATTTAGGCGCAACCCTCAAAGTTGCTGTCCCGAACGGTTTGATGAATGTTTCCAACGGACGGTTTTTGGGTAGTGAAAAACAGCCGGATGGTTATACGCGTTGGGATTGGGAAGTCAAAAACCCGATCAACAATTACGACATCACCGTCAACATAGCCGATTATGTGCATTTTGGGGAAAACTACAACGGTTTGGATTTGGCTTATTATGTGTTGCCGGAAAATCTTACGGCGGCAAAAGTTCAGTTTGAGGAAGTCAAACCGATGATGGATTGTTTTCAGGAAAAATTTGGTATTTATCCCTTTACGGAGGACGGCTATAAATTGGTGGACACGCCCTATTTGGGCATGGAGCATCAAAGTGCGGTGGCTTACGGCAACCAATATCGCAAAGGCTATTTAGGCAGCGATTTATCGGGAACGGGTATTGGATTGCAATTCGATTTTATCATCATACACGAGTCGGCGCACGAGTGGTTTGGCAACAGCATCACCTCGTCAGACATAGCCGATATGTGGATACACGAGGGTTTTACGACCTATGCCGAATCGGTTTTTGTAGAATGCGAGTGGGGTTACGACAAGGCCATGCAATACATCAACGGTCAAGGCAAATTGGTGCGGAATGATCGGTCAATTGTTGGCGAATATGGTTTGAACAAAAAGGGTTCGGGCGATATGTACCCAAAAGGAGCCTTGCTGTTGAACACGATACGGCACATGGTGCATGATGATGCAAAATGGTGGCGATTGATTCGTAAATATGTGGAAACATTTCGACACCAAATCATCGATACACAAACGGTGATTGATTTTTTCAACCGGGAAACCGGGCGCAATCTCAGTCCGATTTTTCAGCAATATCTGTTTTATAAAAACATCCCGATTCTCGAAGTCGAGCCCGTTGGAAATTCTTTTAAATACCGATGGAAAACCGATGTCAAAGATTTTGAAATGCCTTTTGAATTTACTTACAACGGGAGAAATTACAGGCAAACTGCAACCAACGAATGGCAAACATTTTCTGAAAAAATGGAAGTTGACAAGATCGACTTTAGCTCGCGGAAGTTTTTTTATAAAAAGTAAACCCGAAAGGTTTTCAAAACCTTCGTGTTTTTCATCAATTTGTTTTTATTAAACAGACCGACAAGATTTCACAGCCCTGATAGTGGGGCTGTGAGGTTTTAAACTAAGCCTGCATATTTTTTGATTGATGCCTTTACCTTTGGCAGAATCTGTAATATCTACAATAGTAGAAATGCGAAAGCATTCACGAACACCATAAAAAAGCGAAACGAAGCGAAGCCGCTAATAACGGGTGAGTAAATTTTAAAGTCTTGATAGACGTTAACGTGCCGTCGAGGGTAGTTTCGCCATCTACAATAGTAGAAATTTTAAAGTCTTGATAGACCTGTTTAGTAGTATTACTGCTAATGTACTGTATCTACAATAGTAGAAATTTTAAAGTCTTGATAGACTAAAAACATTATCAAATTCCACATCAAATCTACAATAGTAGAAATTTTAAAGTCTTGATAGACACTTAAATTGTCTCCCATAATACTCTCATCTACAATAGTAGAAATTTTAAAGTCTTGATAGACAGGTTACATCGGTGGCCGACCAACTCAACATCTACAATAGTAGAAATTTTAAAGTCTTGATAGACGTTGCGTCTGCACTGCGTCTGCTTGTAGTATCTACAATAGTAGAAATTTTAAAGTCTTGATAGACAAGGTTAGAACAAGCTCCTGTGTTATATATCTACAATAGTAGAAATTTTAAAGTCTTGATAGACATTGCATTTGCAAAATTCATTTATCGTATCTACAATAGTAGAAATTTTAAAGTCTTGATAGACCGAAAGAGGCATCTCGGATATTATTCCATCTACAATAGTAGAAATTTTAAAGTCTTGATAGACCCAAAGGCAATAAACGGGGGTTTGAATGGCAATCTACAATAGTAGAAATTTTAAAGTCTTGATAGACCTCCGGTAGCGATGCGCTAAACCTGATATCTACAATAGTAGAAATTTTAAAGTCTTGATAGACCCGAGCATCACTCATACCCTTGCGCAC
>JAXMLV010000043.1:0-5525 GCA_034367065.1 Flavobacteriaceae bacterium | reverse complement strand
ACTTTGAGTGAGAATTCAGATTGTTTTTTGTTTTAGTCAGCTCAATTTTTCGCAATTCATTTTCAAAATTCGCAATAACTAACTTTTTTATTCAAACCGAAATTTGACGGTTTTGCGATTTGTTCTGCATTAAAGCTAACGTTTGGCGGGTTTAAGAAGTTGGCGATTTCGGAGAACAAAACTGTCTGCCACCACAAATGTTTGATTGGAAAACTGAACTTTATTTAACCACTGAACCGCTAATTTCTTAAACCCGCTGTTATCGGCTGCCTTTCTTTCCGTCCGTTGTTGTCTCTCAAGTATTAACATTGTCGTCATGATTAATGGAATCAATTATTTGTTCAGTCTGGTGAAAGTCAATTATGCGTTTGTCAGCGATAATATCTTCTTTGCGTAGTTTTCTTTTCAAAGTAATTCCATTTAGTGTTCTGCACCTACTCAATGCTGTATATATTTGTCCATTCACAAATGCTCCTGTGCCAAGGTCAATCATTACATTGTCAAATGTCAAACCCTGACTTTTATGAATAGTAATTGCCCAAGCAAGTTTTATTGGGAATTGAGTAAAAGTTCCGATTACTTCTGAAACTATTTTCTTTTTGTCTTTATCGTATTTGTATTTTCTGTTTTCCCATGTAACTTTTTCCAATTTGTAGGTATTTCCGTTTTGCAACCTAACTTCAATCAAGTCGCTTGAAATGAAATCAACTTTGGCAATTGTTCCATTAACCCATCTTCCTCCCGCACCGTCATTCTTAATAAAAATTACCTGAGCATTTTTTTTCAATTCTAAAGTTTTGCCTGTTGGGTATCTGTCCTCTTTAAATTCTCCTGTAATTTCAGCTTCAAAGTTGAATTTGGTGTAGGTCAACTCTATAAGTTTTTTAGTATTTTCAGCATTTGCGATTGCATTTGTTGAAGTAAGATTAATTACAAATTCATCAATCTTTGGGGTATAATTGGGATTGTATCTTTCGTTAAGTTTTGAAATTGTTGTTTCTGTTGCTTGACAAATTCTTACTGCATCTAATAGCTGCACAAATGGTAAATCATCCTTTTGACGATGAGATTTTTTGAACTCAAAGTATGTAGGAAGAACTTCTTTGTATGAATGTGAATCAAAAAAATATTCACTATCATAGATTTCTTCAAAGAGAAATTTTTCAACCTCATCAGTTGAATCCACTACAGGCGGCAATTGAAAAATATCTCCAATGAAGAGTAACTGTTTTCCACCAAATTTTTTATTAGGGTCGCCTCCATTTTTGCGAAGTGAAAAGTCAATAGCTTCCAGAATGTCGGAACGTAACATTGAAACCTCGTCAATCACGATGGTGTCAATTTTTTGAATGATTTTATATTTTTGTGTGAAATCTCGGAAGATTGTTATTTCATCATCTTCTGGCATCAGTGGCTTTAATGGGAACCGAAAAAACGAATGTATTGTTTGTCCCCCAACATTGATTGCAGCAATACCTGTAAATGCAGTCATTAACACTTTCTTCTTTGTTTTTTGAGCAAAATAATGAACGAAAGTAGATTTACCTGTTCCTGCTTTTCCTGTTATAAAGAAACTGTCATCGGTGTTTTCAATTTTGTCAAAGAGGGCTTTTATAGTTTTATCGTTCTCATATCCATCAGGTAGGTTTGTTATTTTTTTGTAAAGGTCTGGTAGTTCTAAATCTTCAAATAAATTTAGTTGTCCTCCGTGAATACTTTCTTCTGATTCTATACGCAAAAGAAAAAACAGGTCTCCATTGTTATCGTGATAAGGGTTCTCTACATTTAGGTCTGTTCCGTAATGTGCAAGTGTTTTGAAGATGTAATAGCACTTTTTTGTCAGTTTAGTAAAGTCATCAGGATATTGTTCAAGGTGTCTATTGATTGCTTCTTTTCTAATTTTTATTCCGATGAAACTTAAATATTCAGTTAGGTTTTCAATTGCTGTGTCTCGGTCTGTTTCATTGCAAGAATTATAGAAATGTGAAAAGTCGTAAGGAAAATCTGAGGGATAGCTTTCGTCCTCCTTTCCGTAAAATAGTTGGTGGGCATAATTACTCTGAAA
Source organism: Flavobacteriaceae bacterium (assembly GCA_034367065.1). GTDB lineage: Bacteria > Bacteroidota > Bacteroidia > Flavobacteriales > Flavobacteriaceae > UM-FILTER-40-17. The sequence continues at coordinate 3,460 of JAXMLV010000043.1, read as the reverse complement.
AGTTCCCGTTTCCTTGTCAACAAGCGGGGACTTCTTGAAATTATCAATCCATTTTCTTTCTATATTTCTTGTAGTTACAGGCATACGATTTAGTGCTGCAAATTACGGATTCAACCATTCTCGGTCAGGTCTTGTTATTAATCTTGCGTCAATGTATGCTAAGTCCATTGTTAATATTGTCCTTGCTCTGTAAATATTTCTCTCGTCATCACGGTCAACAACTAACGCGACATCTGCATTATAATCGTCAGTCAAATTTAGCGGAAGCAAAAGCTGAACTTTACCACTATACCAGTTTGGAATAGCCACTTTATAATTTCTTGCAACCTTTGATTTGATAGATTCTATAGCACCCGATATAGAAGTTAAAGCTAATCTTCTATTTGCTTGCAAAACTGCTGGTAACCTTTCCTTATTTTCGTCTATGATATGCTCATAATTTATATCAATGTCAAGTTTGGTATTAAAGACCAAGTCAGCTGGGTCAGTTATATATGTTGGTAGTTCGGGAAGGGGCTTATATGGTGATAGTTTATGAGAGTATGAGTCAGCAAATGTGTAAAAAGTCCAGTCAGGGGCTTTGTATTTTACAGATTCTTTGTTGCGAAAGAACAAAGCAAAAATATCTTTCTCGTCTTTCGTTTGTAGTCCCGTGTTAAAACATGCTTTATCACCGTCCTTAGAAAAAGAAATCAATTTAAGTTCTTGGGCACGAAGAAAAGTATAGCTCAAATAATTTGTCAGTATGGGAAACTGCTGTTTGTATTTGTTCTTAAACTCTGGTTTTTGAAAGTGCCAATCTTCTTGTTTCGCTAAATTGTTCGCAAGGTTTGCATATGGTGTTTCCCAAGTTTCTCCGTTCTCTCCGTCATAAGGAAAGTGGGCAAAAATTTCTGCGAATGGTTGGTCAGAATACCTTTTCATTAAAGCTGCGTAATTTTTTATTGCCATGTTGTTTTATTTTTTGTCTGTTGGTTGTTTAATTTTAGCACTGTCGTTTGTTCGGAGCGTTAAGGTTGCCGATAACGTTTTGCAGCTACCCGAAGGTGGCGATTTCGAAGCACTTCACTGTCAACCAAGCAGAAACCTTGATAGAAGCACAAAGCTTGAATTAACCACTGAACCGCCACTTTTGGGTAGGTGCTGTTATGTGGCGTTTTTATCTTTCTATTTTTGTCATTTTTAACGTGTCAGTCTGATTTCTGAAACCAATCAAGTTGTCATTGTCTATTTCCATTTTTATAGAGTCCGCTTTTAAAATCCATTTTCCGTTTTTGTTCTCGCAATGTCCGTCCAAGAAACCCCAGGAAGAGTCGGGATTCAAGCTATATGTCATACTAAATTCGTTCGTTTCTTTCCATCTTATCAATGAAAAAGTAGTGTCAGCTTTCTGAAATGTCCATTGTTCTAATCTTTTGTTTTGGTGTCTGTCAATTCCTTTTCCAAATAAGTAAAACATTATAATTGATGCTGTCACTGAGTTTACAAGAAATACTCTTGAATACTCTTTCTTTTTCGCATAAAAGAGAAGTCCCGCAATTATGAGATTAAGAACAAAAACAAATGGAACTAGAAGAATAATTCCAATTGAAACACTTGGGTCTGGGTCCATTTGATATACCCATAGCCAAATAAGTCCAAAGTCAATAACAGCAAGTCCTAATATTTTATATAGTGTTCTCATTCGTACTGTCGGTCTTTAAAATGCCACATAACGTTTTGCCGCTTTGCGAAGGCGGGGTTTTTCAGCACTAAACTTCATTAGATGCACAAAGCTTGAATTCAGCACTTCACTGTCATAGAAGCACGAAACCCCCGCTTTTGCAAAACGGCTGTTATGCCCTGTTTTTCTCTCTTTCATCAATTATTTTCTCTACTAAATCTCTAAAAGTTTTCACGTCTCCTGTCAAAATCTCGTGTCTTTCAGGGTCAAAAATATTTATCGTATTCCAAAATCCTTTCTTTCTCCTAATTGTTTCTATTTTGTCAATTGGCTTTGTCCCTGTCAATGTAATTTCTTCCAAAACTGGTGAAAAATGTTTGTCTAGGTATTCATTAAAACTTGAAGAGGGTCTAAGGTCGGAAACATTTACTCCTTTTTTTTCTAAGTTTCTTTTAATGGTCAGGAAAACACTAGCTTTCAAACAAGGCTGTCCGAATAGTTTGTGTTCTTGGAAATATTCTTTTATTGCGTGTTTTGAGATTAGTTCACATACTTCAATAAGTCTTCTTGTTTTTGCAGGTTCTAACGTGTCATACCAAGTTTTTTCGGTTATGTCAATACGGAATTCTTGATTAAGAAACTTACTGAGTTCTTTCCAACCAAGTAAATCGTTTGCCCATCTCCATTCTCTAATTGTGATTTCCGAACTAATTTCTGCCCAAGGGTCTGCTTCAGGGTCAAGCGGGCTACAAAGTCTGTGTTGTTCCTTGAATATTTCAAGAATTTCTTCTGCTGTATATTTTTCTGTCGTGTCTGTCATTTTAAAATAGGGCATAACGTGTTCGTGTATGGAAAGTTGCGTGTTTGGGTGCGAGGATTTTCCGAAGTAAAATCGGAAGCCAGCAAACAAGCAACAACCTTTGTATTAACTAAAACTAGCAATTTTTTATACACGGTGTTGCAAGTAGTAGTTCTCACGGTTTTGTTATTCGGCATTGTTTTTATTCAAGCTTTTTAATTTTCAGTTCAAGTTTGTTTTCAGTCGCAGTCGGCTTGTCTTTTCCGTTCTACTTGTTATTCCGCTATTGCTGTCTGAATTGGTCGTTTTACTTGTCATTCCAATTTTTTTGAGAACAATGCTCTTTTCTATTGCCTTGACAATATTACATTAACAAAGATTACCTATATTAAATTTAGTATAGTTGTTAATCGATATTACTAACTTCTTCAACAACATCTATTGCTATATCTGTTATGCGATTAATTACCTGATTATAAATATTGTTACTACTATAGTCTAATTTATTATTAACTTGAAAAAATGATTTCATTCTTTTTTGAAATAGAATATAAGCCATATTTATTCTTTCCTGACTATTAAGCTTATCAAATCCATCGTAAATAAATGAAAGGTGATTTTTAACCTTTTGCACATTGGAATTATATCTATTCTGTCTTTGAGTTAAAGCTTGTGAAACTAAACCAAGGTCTACAGGGCTTACATAGTTGCCATAATCTGTTTTCCTTTTATTAGAATGTGAATCAAAATATTCCCATTGTTTATGCAATGAGTTCCATTGTTTGTAACCAACCATTTGACCATCACTATCAAAATATTCATACCTTTTGTAAAGGGAATTATATTTAGAAGTCATAGATTGAGACCAACTATAAAAGGACAAAAAGCATAAAGTCGCAAATACCAAATATTTCATTTTTAAATATTTCATATAATTTCAAATTTGTTTTTGACGTGATGATTAATTTAAATAATTAATCTTTTTCTCTCTTTTTCTA
>JAXMLV010000042.1:0-14569 GCA_034367065.1 Flavobacteriaceae bacterium | reverse complement strand
AGGTTATTAACCCATATAATTGAAAAGCCCTGAAATTAAAAAAACCGCTCAAAAAGCGGTTTTTTATCTCGATAAATTCTGGCAGTATTATTTTTTGGCTTCGTAAGCCTTGTTTAATGCTTCCAAAACAGTCGCTGTGATGTCGTTTTTTTCAGAGCCGTAAAGGATGTTTTGGGTTTCGTTTGACCCAAAAATATAGCTGTATCCGTTGTCTTTACCGTATTGGCTCACAAACTTTTTGACTTTAGAAAGCAATGAGTCCATTGAAGTTTGTGATTCTTGTTGAAAACGCTGGCCTTCCACTTGTTGCATTTGTTGGATTTGTTGTTGTCTCCCGATGAGGGTTTTCTCTGTTTCATCTTTCACTTTGGCAGACATCTGGTCCATTTTGCTTTGATAATCTTGCACATCTCTTTGGAAGTTTTGAGAAAGCGCGTCAAAACCGGCTCTCAATGAATCCGATTTGTTTTCAAATTTCTTTTGAATGTCTTGCGTCTCTTTGTAGTCCTTAAGCAATTTTACAGAATCAACAAAAGCTGTTTTTTCCTGATTGCATGAAAACAGAAAAAAAGTTGATAAAAAAAGAATCGATAATTTTTTCATGATGATATTTAATTTAATTCGGCAAAAGTAGGAAAGTTTGCAGGATAAATGGAATAAATTTTATTTCTGCTTATGTATAGTTTTACTTTATTGAAAATTGAATTAATTATATTTTTTAATTATTAAAAATGGGGTGTTTACGGGCTTTTAATAGCCGAAACAAAAAAAAGGGAGGGGGTTTTAGGCTTTCGCCGGATAACGCTTTTACAAGGTCTGATTTGAGGTTTTTTGTACACAATAAATAAGCGAGGCATATTCTCCTGTTCTTTTTGCAGCAAGATTGCATTTAAGTGCATGGAAAAAAGCTGAAAAAATCTTCATGTGTCCATGCGCATATTTTTCTGAAAGCAAATTGACATAGTACGCATCCCATTTCATTGGAATCGTTTTGACCACTTCCAATTGATTTTTTGAGAAAAGATTTGTCATTCCCTTTTGAGAAAAATGCCAAAAGTGTCTCGGCACATCATAAGCTGCCCAAAATGATTTGTAGTGAGTCGCACTGTAACATTTGAAATTGGGAACGGCCACAACCAGAACCCCATTTGGTTTTAACAATTTGTGATATTTTTTTAACTGTAATTCGAGCTCAGGAAGATGTTCCAACACATGCCAAAGTGTAATCAAATCAAATTGGTTTTCTTTTATATCTTCTATATCAGATAACACCTCCATTTCTTTATTAATCGCTATTTCTTTTGCCTTGGTGTTGGGCTCAATTCCCAAAACTGTCCAACCGTTTTTCTTTGCTTCGACTAAAAAATCGCCGGTTCCGGAACCTACGTCTAAAATTTTCCCTTTGGTGGAATGCAATCGATTTATCAGGGCGAGCTTTCTTTTTAAAGAAAAATATTTGACCAGTTGATAGGCTTTTTCAAACCAATTTTTATGTCCATCGGTGTGTGAAATATAATTTTCGCTTTCGTAATATTTACCGATTTTATGTTCTTCAGGCTGAGGGGATGTAATCAATATTGACTGATCGGCATTGTAATACAGGTCGAAATATTCTCCGGAAACAGAGAAGTCTTTCACTTTCATAAAATGAATTTTAGGTTCTAAAAAATCGGTTTTGGCAGATTGTTCCACGTGAATCATTTTTGATTATCGACCCATATAAACCAGCAAAACAGAAATATCGCTTGGGGAAACACCACTGATTCGCGATGCCTGAGAGAGCGTTTCCGGTTTGATTTTTTTGAACTTTTCCCGACTTTCAAAAGACAGTGATTTTACACGGTCGAAGTCAAAATCTGTTGGAATGAGAATGTCTTCCAATCTCTTTATTTTGTGAACTTGTTGCAGTTCCTTCTCGATGTATCCCGCGTATTTAATTTGAATTTCGGTTTGCTCGGCTACTTCTTCCGTCACTTCATTCTCTCTCAAATAATCATCCACTTGAGGTATGCCGACAAAATCATTTAAAGTCAAATTAGGCCTGGATAAAAATTTGAAGAGTTTGTCCGATTGATTGATTGATGCAGATTCTTTGGCTTCAAAAACCGGGTTAATCTGTTCGGGATTCGCGCTGGTTTCTTTTAAATATTTGACAAATGAAGCTGTTTGTTTTTCTTTGTTTTGCACCAACCGAAGTCGTTCGTCCGATGCCAAACCCAACTCGTGTGAAATAGCCGTGAGCCGTAAATCGGCATTGTCTTGGCGCAAAAGCGTGCGGTATTCTGCCCGGGAAGTAAACATTCGGTAAGGCTCTTCTGTTCCTTTGGTAATTAAATCATCTATCAAAACACCAATGTAAGCATCACTCCGTTTCAAGACAAAAGGAGGTTTTTCATTGATTTTCAAATGTGCGTTGATTCCGGCCATCAAACCCTGAGATGCCGCTTCCTCATAACCGGTGGTGCCGTTAATTTGACCGGCGAAATACAATCCATCAATCAACTTTGTTTCTAAAGTGCTTTTGAGTTGGGTAGGTGGAAAATAATCGTATTCAATCGCGTAACCTGGTCGGAAAAATTTCACTTTTTCAAAACCGGGTACAGATCGCAATGCTTTAAACTGCACATCCTCTGGCAAAGAGGTCGAAAATCCGTTGACATACACCTCTACCGTTTCCCAACCTTCGGGTTCAACAAAAAGTTGGTGACGATCTTTATCGGCAAATCGATTGATTTTATCTTCTATGGATGGACAATATCTCGGCCCAATGCTTTTGATGCGACCATTGAACATGGGCGAACGATCAAATCCTTCACGCAACAAATCGTGTACCAACGGGCTGGTGTAAGTGATGTGGCAAGGACGCTGTTTGACCAACGGTCGAGTAATGGGTAAATAGGAAAATTTTTGTGGGTTTTCGTCGCCGGGTTGTTCTACAAATTTAGAATAATCCAGCGAACGTCCGTCAACCCTCGGCGGTGTGCCGGTTTTCATTCTTCCGGAATCAAAACCCATTCGAACCAACTGTTCGGTAATTCCATAGGCGGCAGATTCTCCGGCGCGTCCACCTCCAAATTGATGATCGCCGATGTGAATCAATCCATTTAAAAAAGTGCCGTTGGTCAACACGACTGATTTTGCAAAAATATCTATTCCCAGTGCTGTCTTAACTCCTTTAATTCCGCCGGAATCTTCTAAAATTCCTACAACCATTTCCTGGTAAAAATCAAGGTTTTGGGTTTGCTCCAACATCAAACGCCAAGTTTCGGAAAAACGCATACGGTCGTTTTGGGTGCGCGGGCTCCACATGGCGGGACCTTTCGATTTGTTTAACATGCGAAACTGTATAGCCGAACGATCGCTAACGATACCGGAATAGCCACCAAGCGCATCAATTTCTCGAACAATTTGACCTTTGGCGATGCCTCCCATCGCGGGATTGCACGACATCTGTCCAAGATGTTGAAGGTTCATGGAAATCAACAAGGTTTTTGAACCCATGTTGGCTGCTGCGGCCGCCGCTTCACAACCGGCATGACCTCCACCAACAACAATAACATCATATTTTTCAGCAAACATACTTATGGTTTCACGTGAAACATTTGAAGCTTTTCATCTTCCTTTTGGGTCATTATTAACTTGTGTTCCTTTATTTTGTCTTTGTAACCACAAAGGTGCAATACCCCATGAACCATCACCCTGCGCAACTCTTCATTAAAATCAATGGTAAATTTATTGGCATTGTCCCGAACTCTTTCAATAGAAATAAAAATATCGGCATTGATTAAATTTGAAACTGTATAATCAAATGTAATGATGTCCGTGTAGGTGTCGTGGTTCAGATTAGACCGATTGATGTCCAAAAGCTGTTCGTCTGAGCAAAAAAAATATTCAATCTCTCCAAGGACAAAACCTTCAGATTGAATAACCGCTAACAACCAATTAGTGATTGACTTTTTATCAGACAAAGTGAATGGTGTGTTATTATTGTAACGTATCATTTGCGCTTATAAAATAACGGTTGACCTTGTTCTTATAAATTGGGCGCAAAGGTAAGGCTTGTCGGTTTAAAATCTCCACTTCTTGAAAATAATGTTTAAGCGCTAAAGGAATGATGTCTGTCGGTGAAAAATCTTTGGTGTTGGTTTCAGCTTTGCGTTTCTTGTCATCCTCTTGTTGGTTAACCGCTTCTTCCAATTTAAGGAGTTGATGTTTAAAATTAATCATTTTTGAAAGCGTTTCGTTGTTAAACCCTTTTAACAATAATTCTTGCTCAATTTGTTCAGCCTGTTTTAAAAGGTTGGTGTTTGGTGGTGTCAAACCTTCTCGTTTAATCAAGTCTTCCAACTGAAACTTTAGGGTTTGCTGTTGTCTGTATATTTGTAAAATTGATTCATAGCCTAACTCAGAATCTCCTTCGTTCCCTTGATTCGCTGATTGACCCTGCTGACCTCCTTGCTTGCCTTTTTGTTCAGCATTTTTTGCGCCTTCCTTCTCCCCTTTTTTACCATCTTTACCGGCATCTTTCGGTTTGCCATTTTGGTCATCCATTTTTTGCTGCATCGCATCATTTATGGCTTGTTGTTGCTTAATGATATCGGGTAACTGAAAATCCTTACCCTGAGAACCAGATGATGAAGAAGACATTTGCTCTTGAATATTATCTAAGATGTCGCTCAAAAAATCGGCTAATTTATTCGTTGACGTTAAAGTGTATTGTTGAGATGCAGCTGCTTTATAATTTTCGAACTCTGAAAGTTGGGCCAAAGATTTATCAATATTCTCATAAACGTTTTGAATTTCCTTATTTATTACTTCTGAAAATTCTGGTCTTCTCAAAGAAAGTGAAAACAAACTATCGTCTATGTGTTGAAAATTTTCTCGCAATGCATATTGCGCTTTGATGGATGAAGACAAAGATTTGGCATATTGACCAGAAGTAGAAATCTTATCAAACAACGCTTCTTGCATAAATGAAAAAGAAACTAAATTGTCAAGTATCTGCCTGAGCACATCTAAGTCCTCTTGAAGTTGTTCACCTTGTCCAGCAGCCATATTTTTTTGCATAGACTCACTAAGCGCTTTCATCTTATCGGCAGCACTTTTTTGTTGTGGTTTTGCCTCATTTGAATTTTGGTCTGACAAAGATTTTAATGCTTGTTGCTGATCTTTGGAGATTTGCTTTTCGGCTATTTGATCACGATTGATCTGCATTGGTTTTTTAAGACCGCCGTTTTCTTCAATCAATTCTTCCAATTCCTTCTTAAAATTGTCAAATTCAAGATTCAACGCTTCCTGTATGTTTTTATTATTCTGATTTTCAAGTGTTTCTGAAAGTTTATCCTGCTTTTCCGCAAGTTGATCCAGCTGATTGGTGAGATTTTGAAGTTTTTGTGTTACGTAAAAACGTTTGGTAAGTTCTAACAACTGCTGCAGGCTTTTTTTGCGAGATTTAGATTGATTGGTTAGTTTTTCAATTCGATCATTCAGCTCGGTTTGACTCAATTTATCAGAAATTCTTTGAAGCTCTTCCAATAGCTTTTCGTTTTGTTCTGCTTCCCGTTTATTGCTTTCTAAACGATCCTTGAGTGCCAGCTGCATCTCGTTGTTTTCATCTTTGTTGTTTTGTAGATTTTTAAGCAATTCGTCAGAGAAACTTTTCATCATGTTTTCCTGTTGCTTTTGTCGTTCGATAATGTTCTTTAGTTGTTGTTGTTCATTCCAGGAAAGCTTTTCCTTGGTCTTTTGCAACTTGTTGAGGTCTTCCAATTGTTTGTCAACCTGATCTAAAACATTTGACGTTTTATTAATTTTACGCATCACCTCTTTCTGTTTGTTAAGAGACTCCGAAGTTTCCTCTGTTTGCGTTAATTTAGAAAAAGAAAAAACTTCACTGACGGTTTTTTTGCTACCATTAACCCCATCATTGTCATACACTTCAAAATACAAATCGTATGTCTGTCCCGGAATCAAGGGAAGTGTATCCGGAAATGAAACCGTAAATCGGGTTAAAGTATTATTCTGAATTGGAACGGTTAGGTATCTGATTTTTGATTTGTCAGCAGAAGGATAATATCCCATTCGTAAATTCTTTAAGGCATAATCATCGGTCGCTTCGCCCATAAAAAAAACATTTTGCGTATGGATGGAATCAACCCACTGTTTAACATGAATTTTGGGGTATTCATCTTTAACAACCTCGATTTGATAATCTAACTTTTCGTGATATTTTAAATAGTTGTTAGAGGAGATTATGGAATAATGGGAACTATTCGATACTTTTTTAGCTAAAACAAATAAATCATTATTTCTTTCAAATGAGACAGAATCTTGGCGATTTACGAATAATATATGTGAGGTAGATTTGGTGTTGATGTTCCAAGTAACTACAGTTCCTTCGGGTATAGTAACATTTCCAGCGTTGAGGATTGTTTCATCCTGTTTTTTGGTATATCTGGGATAATCAAAACTCATTTTTATCTGAAGCATAGACGGAGCGTCGATGGTTTTCAAAATGTATTCTTTGGATGAATATCCGTTAGATGTCAGATGAAAATTGATGTCGTTTTGTGGCCTTAAAAAATGATAGGTGTAGGTATCAATTCCAGTTCGTTTGAGTAAATACGTTTGATTCTCCAAAACAATTGAAATATCGGAAGGCAAAACAGAGCCAATAACTTTAACCATCAGTTGATAGTCTTCATTTTGAACGGTCGATAGTTTATCGTTTAAAACCAAATATTCAAAAGGAGGCGGTGGTGAATAGGCTGTTTGATAGTGAACGACACGCTGATAACTGTCAAAAAATTCAAATTTACCGGATAACACGATGGCAAGAAAAATCAAAAGGGGAAGTACCGCATAGCGAAGATATCGAACATTCTCTTTGAAGTTAATGGCGAGTTGAAAGGGAACCGGATTTAACTCATTTGCTTTTTGTTCGATGCCGGCAAGCAACAAATCGTCCTTTTCAGTAATGGAACTAAGTTGTAAAAGATTGATTAATTTGTCACTTACTTCCGAAAAATGTCTGCCGATAATCTTTGCTGCTTGTTCGTGGTTGAGGCCGCTTTTAAGCTTGAAAAAAGCCAACAACGGTCTGGCAACAAACCAGCCCAACAAAGCAAACTCAATCAAAAGGAAAAACCAAAACAAGAACATCCGCCCAAGTTTGTTCAGCCAAAAAAAGTATTCGAGACTCAGTGTCAACAGCAAATAGAGCAATCCAAAACTGACAAACAAGATGCAGCCTTTTATCAATTCGTTGGTATAATACTTCTTGATAAAACGCGCTAGTTTCTGATAAATATTGGCTACTTCACTCACCATACAAAATTTAAAGTGCTAAAATTAAGATATATTCATTAGAAAGGACGTTAAATATTTACAAACAAGAAAGATAAAATCTAAACTTAAATTTTTACATTTAACCAATCAAATCAATTTAACATGAAATATCTTTGGTCTTATAGCATCCCGTTGGTTGCTGCATTGGGCATCTACCAAAAAGGGGGTGCTTTGTTTGCTGTGGTGATTTTTTCATTTGTTTTAATTCCAATCATAGAAACACTACTTCCACAAAACACCAAAAATCTTGACAAAAAAGAGGCTGATAAAAAGTCTCACGAATGGATGTACGATATTTTACTATACCTAAACATCCCCATTATTTACGGAATTTTGATTTGGTCACTTTATTTAACGACCCAGGAAAATCTCCAAACTTATGAAATCATCGGTCTTACGCTCAGTGTTGGCATCGTTTTCGGATCTAACGCCATCAATGTTGCACACGAACTTGGACATCGCGATGCTTGGACAGAACGCATGTTGGGAAAACTCCTTTTGATACCGACTTTTTATACCCATTTTTACATAGAGCACAACCACGGTCATCATCTTGATGTCGGTACGCCGGAGGATCCATCTACGGCCAAATACAACCAATCGCTCTTCGCATTTTGGCTGCAATCGGTTACGGGAACTTATAGAAAAGCATGGCGCATTCAATCGAAACTGAATAAGATAGAAAATCGTTCCTTTTTATCACTCAAAAGCGATATGATTTGGTTCACGCTGATTCATTTTGTGTATGGCGGAATCGTCTATGCGTTCTTTGGTGAGAGCGGGTTGGTGTTGTCCTTTTTTTCGGCCATAACCGGCATTTTACTGCTCGAAACCATCAATTATATCGAACACTACGGCTTGCGAAGAAATCTGCGACCATCGGGCAGATACGACCGCGTGGCAGAAAATCATTCGTGGAACTCCAATCATGCGTTGGGTCGCATTGTGTTGTATGAACTCACGCGGCACAGTGATCATCATTTTAAATCGAACAAGAAATACCAACTGCTAAATTGCCACGAAACGAGTCCGCAACTGCCTTTTGGATACCCAACCTCGATGGTGATTGCCTTTGTCCCGCCACTTTGGTTTCGGCTTATGAATCACCGCATACCGAAAGAAATGATTCCGATTGGTGATAATTGATTTTATCTCAATCTTCAACAAAGTAGAATTGTATCTTTGCAGGAGAAACAAAAACCCATGAAAAAGCGCGTGCGGGTGCGATTTGCACCCAGTCCGACCGGACCCTTACACATTGGCGGCGTAAGAACCGCATTGTTCAACTATTTGTTCGCCAAACAACACGGTGGCGATTTCCTGTTGCGCATTGAAGATACCGATCAAACAAGGTACGTGCAGGGTGCAGAAAAATACATCATCGAATCGCTGAACTGGTGTGGAATTCCTTTTGACGAAGGTGTCGGCAAAGAAAAAGATTGTGGTCCCTATCGACAAAGTGAGCGGAAGAATCTATACAAACAATATGTCGATGAACTCTTAAACAAGGGTTGGGCATACATTGCGTTCGACACCAACGAAGCGCTTGAAGCCCATAGAAAAGACCACGAAGCCAAAGGAAAAACTTTTATTTACAACCACCACAACAGAGAAAAATTAGACAACGCTTTGACGATTTCTCCAGAAATAACCCAAAAAAGAATCGCAAACAAAGAAGAATATGTAGTCCGATTTAAAACACCCACCAATCGCACACTCCATTTTTCGGATCTCATCCGTGGTGATATACAGGTAGATACCAACCAATTGGACGACAAAGTTTTGTTTAAAAGCGACGGCATGCCCACCTACCATTTGGCAAACATCGTCGATGACCATTTGATGAATATCAGTCATGTGATTCGCGGCGAAGAATGGTTGCCATCTCTTCCGCTGCACATTTTGCTATACGAAGCTTTTGGTTGGGAAACTCCAGAGTTTGCGCATCTCCCATTGATCTTAAAACCGGTCGGGAATGGAAAACTATCAAAACGCGACGGTGATAAATTGGGCTTTCCTGTTTTCCCACTCGAATGGAATGACCCAAAAACAAACGAAATTTCGTCCGGTTATCGCGAACAAGGCTATCTGCCGGAAGCCGTCATCAACATGTTGGCACTTTTGGGTTGGAATCCGGGAACGGAACAGGAAATATTTTCTTTGGATGAATTAATCAAAATTTTTGACCTTTCAAAAGTGAACAAATCCGGAGCCAAATTCGACCCCGAAAAAACCAAATGGTTTCAGCATCAATATTTTGTCAAACAAGATGACGCGATAGTCACCAAGGAATTTCAAAAGATTTTAGAAGTGAAAAATATACGTGCTAAAGATGTTGATGTTGAAAAAATTGTGCGCTTAATCAAAGAACGAGCAACGTTCACGGCAGATTTATGGGATTTGTGTTTTTTCTTTTTTGAAGCACCTGAAAATTATGATGAGAAAGCCTCCAAAAATTGGAAACCGGACACTACAGAATTGTTGCATAAGTTAATTCAATTGCTTGAAAACACAGCAACCTTTCAATCCGAAGCAATAGAAAATGCGGTGAAAGATTGGCTGACGAAAGACGAAATCGGTATGGGGAAAATCATGCAACCTTTCCGCTTGAGTTTGGTCGGCGCGCTCAAAGGACCACATCTTTTTGACATAGCAGCCCTCATTGGCAGAAAAGAAACCATCCGAAGAATTGAAAATGCCATCAAACATTTTTCGGTTTAAATCAAATTCATATTCAAAAAAATAGTACCTTAACAGAAACATTTTTAAACTCATTGCCATGGAAAGTTACGTATTGCCCATTATTTTATTTTTTGCCTTGATTATTGTTTTCGCGGGGATTTTTACCGTGAAACAACAAACGGCTGCTTTGGTCGAAAGGTTTGGTAAATTCAACAGTGTCCGCCACTCCGGATTGCAATTCAAGATTCCGGTTTTTGACAGAATAGCCGGGCGTATCAACCTCAAAATTCAGCAATTGGATGTGTTGATTGAAACCAAAACCAAAGACAATGTGTTTGTCAAACTCAAGGTTTCTGTGCAGTTTATGGTCATCAAAGACAAGGTGTATGATGCTTTTTACCGCTTAGAATATGCCCACGACCAGATTACGTCATACGTATTTGATGTGGTGCGCGCCGAAGTGCCAAAACTCAAACTCGATGATGTGTTTGAGCGCAAAGACGACATCGCCATCGCGGTGAAGGGCGAACTCAACGAAGCGATGATGGGTTATGGTTATGACATCATCAAAACTTTGGTAACCGACATCGATCCGGACATACAAGTGAAAAACGCGATGAACCGAATCAACGCGGCAGATCGTGAAAAAACGGCTGCAGAGTTTGAAGCCGAGGCCTCTCGGATCCGTATTGTGGCCAAAGCCAAAGCCGAGGCCGAAAGCAAAAGACTGCAGGGACAAGGTATTGCCGACCAACGCAGGGAGATTGCGCGTGGTTTGGTAGAAAGTGTCGATGTGCTCAACAAAGTGGGTATCAATTCACAGGAAGCCTCTGCGCTCATCGTGGTTACCCAACATTACGACACGCTTCAATCCATCGGTCAAGACACCAACTCCAACTTGATACTGTTGCCGAATTCACCTCAAGCCGGCAGCGAAATGCTCAACAACATGGTTGCTTCGTTTGTAGCGGCTAACCAGGTCGGGGAAAGTATGAAAATGCAAAAACCCTCAACCAAAAAGGGTTCAAACAAGGAATCACAAGAAGAATAAAAATTTGTTCACTTAAAAAAAAGCCTTCAATAGTATGAAGGCTTTTTTTTTATAAATGTTTTATGCTGTGATTAAAGTACCTTTTGAAGTTCTGTTTTGTTCGAGCAGATTGTTTTGCCCTTTGAATTTATCATTCTGCACGATTGGGCGGGTAACCACGGTCAAGAATCACAAAATTTGGTAGAACGTTGTTGCTGCCATCGGTGAGTTTTACCACCTCGCCCCATGCATCAAATATACGTTTTTCTTTAATGTTGCTGCTGTTGTCGGTGGTAGAGATTTTAAAATTTATCGACTATTTTTCATTTTTTCGCGTTAAAAAATTCAAATTCTTTTTTGCCTTGCTTTGGGTCTATTATTTTTAAGACTGGTCTTACATTAAATGCATTATAATCAAAATCCAATCTTAGAAAATATTTTTTTCCTTTTTCTATATCTATTTTTATTTTTTCTGTCTTGCTCTGTTTTAACCAAATTTCATAAATCCCCGGTTTCGATATCATTATACTCTTTTTGTAATTTGCCTTTATTCTTCCAATCAACGAATCATTTATTATCAGATCATATTTTAATAATTCAGAACCTGAAAATCTATAAATATTGATTTCAGTGGAATTATCGCTACTATTGATTTCTATATTTGAGCGAGCTTTAATATCGTCTAAATATTTTAAGTCAACTCTGTAAATAGATGCATTTATTTTAAAGCATACTCGGGTTGGCAATGGTGTATTGTATGGAGTGTTTTTGTCAATTACAACCACATTGCCGTTTATATTAAGTGCTTCCTTTTTTAAATCTGAGATAATGGTGTCGTAATTACATTTTTTATTGAGAATGTTAAATCCTATTCTCTTTTTTAAAAGCAATTTAGATATTTTGGGTTTTAAATGATTCACTTCCAAAACAATAATTTCTGATTCATTATTGTCAACTTTTAAAGTATTCCTTTCCTGTTTGTTAATTAGAGACTTACAAGATGTTGTTGAAATCAAAAGCAAGCAGATAAGAGATATATATTTTCTCATAATTAAGGTATATTTATTTTTTAGAAATAGTCGATAAAGAGAATTCAGGTGTGTTTTGAATAATAAAATTTTCATTAAAATATTTACTTTTCACGCCTATTGTAATGCCAAAATAAGATTGTTCACTTGCAAATGCATAACGTTGTTGTTCGGGATCATTAATTTTATTAACAAAACTAGTTAGGTTTCTACCAATAAAATCAAATGCCACGATCGCAGAATAAGTCAAAACAGAAAATGTAATAGCACCCGTTGTTATCCCTACGGTAGTTCCTAACAAACTTGCAACCCCTATCCCAACCCAAACAGAAGTAAATACAACTGCATAAGCTACAACAGCAGCCAAAAATACAGCAGCTAAAGTGATTACAAATCCCACAAATTGTTTGAATGACAACTCCCCACTCGGATCGGTATAACTCAACGGGTTGTTCAACACATAACCATACCTGTTAAAGTTTTGCGTGTTATACGGGTCTTGCACAAAATTATCCGGCATCAAAAAGCGGTGCAATTTCGGGTCATATAAACGCCCGTTCATGTGTACCAACCCAACGCCCAACAAATGTTCATGCCCGGTATAGCCTCGGTCAAGTAATGTAAAAGAACTTAGGTTGTTGTTGCTGCCATCGGTAAGCTTTACCACCTCGCCCCAGGCATCAAAGATACGTTTTTCTTTGATTAGAACTTTGGCATCGAATCAAGTAAAATAGCTCTATGTAGTCTATCCTGAAAACTCAATCTCTTTTTAAAAGTTTTTTTATTCTTAGCGTATCTACAATAAAATTTATAGTAGTAGGTTTATACCTATTGCTCTCATAATTGTAACCGTTTTCAGTAATAATTGAATCTATCTCATATATCTTAATGGATTGAACCCCATTGCTATCAATTATACCTTTGTAACCTACTGTAAATGTTCCCCAATAGCTTCCTAAAATCCCTTTCCTTTGATTTATGGCATAATGATTTTTTTGAATTAAAACTAAAGTATCATCCTCTGTAAAATATCTACCATAACAACAAAAGAATTTGTTGTAATTAAATTTTTCTAAGTTATCGACCCCTCCATTAGGATAGTACCCTGAATTAATGTAAAATCCGTTGCTAAAAATTAAAAATTTAATATATTCTTTTGAATCAATCGAATCCACTGCCTCATAAACTAAATTTTCTTTTAAGTAAGGATGGGTAAAATCTTTATTCCGAAAATTATTACTTTCTAGTAATTTGTTGTTTTTATCCTTCGGATTAAGTAAAATACAACCGTTAAGCAGCAAAAAAATTCCTAAAAATAATATATGTGATTTTTTCATCTGTGGATTTTTAGTTTGGCAACCCAAAAGGGTCATTAAAGCCACCGTAAAAATACCCTTGTGACCTGTATCCCTGTGGAGGAAAATGCGGCGTAGGCTTATCAAATATCAAATTCAAAGGAAATTTACCCATTAAATCGTGAAATCCATTTTGAAAAAAGTTTTGGTTTCTTTCAGAATTCCAGCCGCCCAAGAAACTTCTTCCCCTGTAATTGATTCCTCCGTAAACAACCCCGTTCCTGTATGCGAACGGTGTTTCTTGAACATAAGCACCGTTTTTATCAACCTCTTTACCCGGCTGTCCTGTAAAAACACTAAACCCTGCGGCCAATTGCACATCTTTATTGACTTTCCAAGTAAGTTGCATGGCTGCCGTCCGAAACCTGTCTCCTTGATCGCCGAAAGGAAAATCATCTTGAAACCTAAGGCCAAAGTTTCCACGGCTAAAACTAATGCCGCCTACGTATTGTTTCGGGCTGTCGTAGAATTGACCGAAATAGCCAAACGATGTTTTTCCGTCATTCCACGCTGCACCAACGCCTATATTTGTGTATGACCCTTTTGTGTTTTTTGCCAATTCACCGCTTAAATCATTCATTCCATTAACTCGTATCCCATATGTTATTCCGGCAGATACCGAAAAATTCCCTTTTGTGTATGATGCACTGAATTGCGCGCCTATCGAAAAGGAATTACCTACTGTCAAAGCAGGGTTCAGGTTAAATGAAAAATCACCAATTGGTACAGAAATCCCCGGTACAAAAGCTGCCAATGTACCCCAAGCTACAGAACTTGCCATCTTTCCTAAAGTCAATACCTGCGGGATCGAACCGGGAGCCAATGCCCCTCCTATTGCACCGGAAATAGCCCCGCCCAAAACAGACATTGCAAAACCTCCCCAGTCCCACCTACCGGTAATGACAGCGTTTATGGCATAGCCTGTTGCGCCTATTAACGCTCCAATTATCGCCCCGGCTAAAAATGGTATAATCTCCCCACTCGGGTCGGTATAACTCAACGGGTTGTTAAGCACATACCCATACCTGTTAAAATTCTGCGTGTTATACGGGTCTTGCACGTAATTGTCTGGCATTAGGAACCTATGCAGTTTGGGATCATAAAGCCTGCCGTTCATGTGCACTAAG
>JAXMLV010000041.1:0-90898 GCA_034367065.1 Flavobacteriaceae bacterium | reverse complement strand
ACTTCGGTTTTGCTTGC
Source organism: Flavobacteriaceae bacterium (assembly GCA_034367065.1). Classification (GTDB taxonomy): domain Bacteria; phylum Bacteroidota; class Bacteroidia; order Flavobacteriales; family Flavobacteriaceae; genus UM-FILTER-40-17. Next base: position 90,881 of record JAXMLV010000041.1, on the reverse strand, counting down.
ATGCTTTCAACGACGAAAAACAGATAAAAGAGGCACTCAGCGTGCTTCAAAAACACGATTGAAAAGCGATTTTTCAAAAACTGCCTTTAAATGTTTCACTTTAGGGAAACATTGTTATCTTTGTTCCGATAAACATCCGGATGGAAAAAAATCAGAAATATAGAAAGATAACGTTTTACAAAAACTACTTTCAAGACTTCTTCAATAAACAAGATAAAAAAGTAAAAGAAAAAATTATTTGGACTTTTGAATTAGTTGAAGACTTACAAAGAGTCCCGAAACCTATCTTAAACACATTGAAAACACAGATGGGCTTTATGAAATACGAGTTCAACTGGGAAGCAATATTTTTAGAATTTTCTGTTTTTTTGACAAAGGGCAATTGGTTGTTTTAGCAAACGGATTTCAAAAGAAAACTCAAAAGACCCCAAAGAAAGAAATTGAAATAGCACTTAAAATAAAAGCGGAATATGAATTGGAACGCAAACACTAATGCCAATAAAAAATAAATTTATCATGACTAAAACGAAAAATAAAAATTTAATAACACTTGAAGAGTTCAAAGAAAAAAACTACGGAAAACGCGGGACAAAAAAACGTGACGAACTTGAAGCAGGTTATGAAACATTCAAAATAGGAGTGTTAATTCACGACACACGTATAGAAATGGGAATGACACAGGAGCAACTTGCTCAAAAGGTTGGAACAACTAAATCCTATATTTCTAAAATTGAGAACAACATAAAAGAAGCTCGTATTTCGACACTTCAAAAAATAATTGAGTTAGGTTTTGGCGGACAATTAGAATTGAACATAAAAATTCTTTAGTTGAAACCAAATCTTTCGGCTAAAAGCTGAAGTAGTTTAATTTTTATAGGGCACGAATAAAAAATAATTTACCCCAACAGAAAAAACATTGTTTTATTGTTGATAAGTTGTTATATTTGGTTCATAAAAACTTTCTTGGATGAGGAGACTTTACTTTTACACCTTACTTTACGTTTTATTTTATTCTCTTACCGCAAGCGGGCAGGCTTTACCGGTTACGGATGTTTTTAATTATGCCGTTGGCAGTAACCTTGGCGGACAAGGAGGATGGGTAAACCAAAACACTGGAAACGAAGTGCTTGTGCAAACAGGTAATCTTTCTTATACCGGATTGTTGCTATCGACCGGAAATTCAGTAAGTCTTGTTGGAGCCGGAATTGACCCACAATTGCCATTCACCTCACAATCCGGGAATACAGTCTATGCCTCCTTTATTTTTCGGGTAACCAATCTTTCAACCCTGACCGACTCCAACGGCGGCTATTTTGCCGGTTTTGGGCAAAGTGCGACCGTTTTTGGTGGAACCGTTTGGCTGAGGACAGCCGAGGTACAATTTAACATCGGCATCAACAAAGCAACTTCGCTAACTGAAAACACTTGGTTGCCAACAAATTTTGACACCAACACAGACATTTTTGTGGTCATTGCTTATGATTTAGCGGTAGGAGAAGCACGCATTTGGGTCAATCCCGTGCCGGGTGATTTAGAAGCAGTTTCACCTCCCACTCCTGACGGGACAGCCAGCCTAAACACAACCCGAACCAGCCTTAACCGGTTTTTCCTTCGGCAAGATTCTACCACCGAAACCCCATCCATTGTTTTTGATGAATTGAGGGTTGGTACTAATTGGGCATCCGTGACACCAAAAGACAACACAGCCTCTTTGGAAGATAAATTTAAAGATCGTTTTGTGGTATTCCCAAACCCTGCCACAAACGGTTTCGTGAACATAACCTCCGGCTCTCAATCTCCCAAAGACATCCATGTGTATGATGTTTTGGGAAAACTACTCATCAAACAAACGATTTCCGGTTCGAGACTCAACATCCAAAACCTGAAAGCGGGTGTTTACATACTGAAAGTAGCGCAAGACGGACGTTCCGAAACCAAAAAACTCGTCATTAGATAATTAAAAGTTAATCTTTTGATAATCTTTTTACAAACAAAGCTGCCCCTTCATTTATTAAGTTTGTATTTTATTTTTTAACCTTAAACCTATTTTTGTTATGAAAAAAATTTACGTGTTATTGTTTTTGCTATTGAATTTTACTGTTGGAGCTCAAACACCTATTCTTACAGCCATTGTAGATGGTGACTGCTCAGGCGGAACACCCAAAATGTTGGAAATATACGCCAACGGAACGGTTGATTTTTCAAACTTTGCTTTGGAAAATCAGACTAATGTGGGCACAACATGGGGAGTCAACACTTCTTTGTCTTCGTTCGGTATTGTTACAGATGATTTTGTATATGTGACCTCGGTAGCTGATTTGACCATCCTAAATCAGGAGTTCCCTTCAACTGTTGGAAAGCAGGTGCTGGTTTCATCTGTAATCAATCTAAATGGTGATGACAGAATACGAATTGTTCAAGGAACTACTGTAATTGACCAATTTGGAGTTGATGGACTTGACGGAAGCGGAACAACATGGGAAACAACCGACTCCTACGCCAAAAGACTTGACGGTACAAGCCCCGATGGAGGATTTACAGAGGTTAATTGGAATATTCCAGGCCCTGCCTCTTTAGACTTGCAAGGCATTTGCCAAGGAGGTACGGCTTTCGAAACTTTAATGGGCGGTATAGGCACGTTTAGCCCTTCTGCTTCCACCGACCCTACAATCAGCATCAGTTCGCCCGGAAATGGTTCAACCATTCCGCCAACATCCAGTTTTAATGTTACTTTTTCCGTACAAAACTTCGCGGTAGCAACACCTTCTGCCGGAGACGGGTTCATCAATTATATTGTTGACGGAGGTACTACGGTTGATAAATTTGACACCACGCCCATTTCGTTGACGCTCGGTGCTGGAACACACACGGTTGACATGGAATTGGTGGACAACGCAGGCGCACCTTTGTCTCCGACCGCTACAGCTTCGGTTAGTTTCACCATTGCAACTCTAAATCCCATCGCCGACATCGCCACCCTGCGCGCCCAACCCACCGGCGCAACCAACTTTTACCAACTCACCGGAGAAGCCACAGTCACCTTTGCAGTTGCGGCCAGAAACCAGATTTTTATACAGGATGCCACCGCCGGAATTCTCATTGACGATGCATCCAATACCATCGCAACGGCTTATGCTCAGGGAGACGGCATGACAGGACTCAAAGGAACCTTAAACCTGTTTAACGGCATATTCCAGTTCCTTCCGATTGAAAATCCGGGAACACCGTCTTCAACCGGAAACACCGTTACCCCGAAAGTCATCACCCTAGCAGAATTGAATACCAATTTTGATGCTTATGAATCTCAAATTGTTAAAATTGCAGGTGTCACCATTGATCCAACCAATGTTACTTTCACGACTGCTCCCGCTACAAACTACGCCATCAATGTAGGCGCAGATGTTTCTGTGTTGAGAACCCAACATCCCGAATCCGGATTGCAAGGAGTGACAATTCCTGTAACACCGATTGATGTTTATGGCATCGTTTCCGAATTTACCGCTGCATCTCAATTATTCCCTTTTTATGATTTTGTAAACACACCTCCTCCGGCGCTGCTTTCAACCGAAGATTTTGGAATCAACAGCGGTTCTTTCAAGGTCTATCCAAATCCGGTAAGCACAGGCATCGTCAACATCGTTTCGGCTCAAAACGGCAGCAAAACGGTCGTGGTATTTGACATCCTCGGCAAACAAATGTTGCGCACCCAACTCAACGGCACCACCCTTGATGTGAGCCAACTCAACAACGGCATTTACATTCTGAAAATTGAAGAAAACGGCAAAACAACCAGCAAAAAACTGATTGTTCAGAAATAAATTTTTGCACAGCTATATCAAAACCCGCTTCTTAGTGGGTTTTGTTGTTTTATAGAGGTTGATGTTTCAAGAAAACTTAGACAAAGGTTTCCATACTTTTTGTTTCTCAAAAAAACACCCGCTATTTTTTTATCGGAATAACCGTATCTTAGCTTTCAATTATTAAAACATACACGATGCACGCTTTCAGAAATACTTTGTTCCTTCTCGGATTATTTGGTTTTATTTCTTTTGCATTCGGACAAAGCATCCCTGCTCCCAAAAAATTCATCACCAACCACGTGTGGACAGACGCGGGCAAGAATATCAACTACAAGGTCGTTGCCCAAGAAACTTTGCTCAAAAACAAAACGGGTGATACCACGGCAGCTCTTTGGAATGTATCGTATTTGAAAACAGATACGCGGGCGGCACAACGCCCCGTCACATTCGTGTTCAACGGCGGACCGGGTTCGGCATCTGTTTGGCTGCATTTTGGGTTTTTAGGCCCAAAAGTTGTGCAAGTGGATTCGGATGCGAATTCCGATGACGGCGCTGCTCCTTTTGGCGTAGTTGACAACCGCGATTTTTTGATAAACCAAACCGATTTGGTCTTTATCGATCCGATTGGTGTTGGTTACAGCCGTGTTTTAGGCAAAGGAAAAGGGGAAGATTTTTGGGGATTGAATGAAGATGCGGCTTCCATTGCACAGTTTATCCGCACTTGGATTACCGAAAACAAGCGTTGGGACTCCCCCAAATATTTGATTGGCGAAAGTTTCGGTACCATGCGTGCCGCCGCAGTAGCAAAGGCATTGGAAGAAGATGGTCAAGACGTTGCGCTCAACGGCTTGATTTTGATATCTCAAGCACTCGATTATGCGGGTTCGACTTCGGTGGATGACAACATCGTTTCGTATGTGACTTATTTTCCTTCGATGGCCGCCACGGCTCAGTATCACAAAAAAGCAGGTCTCGGAAAATCGGTAGAAGAATTCACCGCCGAAGCGCGTCAGTTTGTCTATGACACCTATCTGCCTGCCTTGTATAAAGGGAATAAGCTGACGGAGGCCGAACGAAAAGCCATCGCCCAAAAAATGGCGTATTTTCTGGGGCTTTCCGAGTCGTATGTCTTACAATCGAATTTGCGGGTGTTGGTTCCTCGTTTTCAGAAAGAATTGCTCCGAAATGAAGGTTTGACTTTGGGCAGGTTAGATGCCCGCTACAAAGGTGAAGAAGCCGACCAAACAGCCGAAAGACCCACGCTCGGCGATGCATCCGACTATCAAATCGGCGCGGCTTATACGGCGGTTGCAAACAGCTATTTTGCCGATGATTTGCAAATAGTCATGGACAGACCTTACCTCACCGGCAATGACGAAGTGGGCGAAAAATGGCGTTGGCGCGATGTACCCGAAGGACAATATTGGGAACCCGTTTTTGCAAATGTCACCCGCAGGCTCAGCAACGCCATGCGGCGAAATACCCAACTCAAAGTGATGGTTGCTTGCGGTTATTACGATTTGATTACACCCTTTTTTGATGCGGAATACACCTTTTCCCGAAACGGATTTTCCAAGGAACGCATCGAATTAAAATATTTCCACTCCGGACACATGATTTACAATCACCACCCGGATTTTGAAAAATTGGCGAATGATATCAAAGCGTTTATAGGAGAGAATTAATCGAAACTCAACCCAAAAACGCCAAAATTGTATGTGTGATATAATCGATTTGTTCTTGATCGAGCTCAGTGTGCATCGGCAGTGAGATTACTTCTTTGACCAATTGGTTGGTAACCGGAAAATCTTCTTCGCGGTAACGTACATCCAAATAGGCTTTTTGAAGATGCAGCGGAATCGGGTAATAGATGCCGTGTGGAATTCCTTTTTCACCCAAATGCTTGGCAAGTTCATCGCGTTTTCCGTTGGTCACTCGCAAGGTGTATTGATGAAAAACATGACAATCGCAAGCCGAACAAATCCCGTTTGATTTGTTGCAATCAATTTGGGTAAAGGTCGATGGTGTAATGAGGTGTTTGCAGTCTTTGAAAGCGGCTGTGTATTGTTTTGCCGCCTGTTGACGTGCTTTGTTGTAGGTGTCTAAAAGAGGAAGTTTGGCTCTTAAAACAGCCGCTTGTATAGAATCCAATCGGGAATTCACGCCTACCACATCGTGGTGATAGCGTTCGTACATCCCGTGGTTGACAATGCCGCGAAGCGTGTGCGCCAATGCATCATCGTTGGTAAAAAGTGCGCCGCCGTCGCCATAGCAACCCAAATTTTTGGACGGAAAAAAAGAAGTTGCACCCACATGGCCGATGGTTCCGGCTTTCTTTTTAGTGCCATTCTTAAAAGTATAATCAGCACCGGTGGCTTGCGCATTGTCTTCGATGACAAACAAGTTAAATTCTTCAGCAATTTTTAAAATTTCATCCATGTTGGCCGTATGTCCAAACAAATGTACAGGCACGATTGCTTTGGTTTTGGGCGTAATCGCTTTACGAATGGCAGCGGGGGAAATGTTGAACGTATCAGGTTCGACATCTACCAAAACCGGTGTGAGTTGAAGCAAAGCGATTACCTCAACGGTGGCGGCAAAAGTAAAGTCGGCAGTGATGACCTCGTCACCGGGTTTCAAACCGAGTCCCATCATGGCAATTTGCAAGGCATCTGTGCCGTTGGCGCAAGGGATGACATGCTTTACGCCCAAATAGGCTTCCAGTTCTTTTTGGAAATTTTGTACTTCGGGTCCGTTGATGAAAGCCGAACTTTCGAGGACTTGGGCAATGGCCGAATTTATTTGTTCTTTGATGGGTTCGTATTGACTTTTCAAGTCAACCATTTGTAATTTTCTCATAGTTGTGAGCTGTGTGGTTCAATTCGATGCAAATTTACGGATGACTATCCACATTTATTCTATAAAGGGTATTATTTTAGCCTGATAATTAAAAAAGCATGTACCTGATCTATCAATTTCTTTCGCAAGTGGCTTTTTTGGGCATACGTTTGGCGGCTATTTTCAATCCGAAATTGCAGTTGTTTGTCGCCGGCAGAAGCAACTCGTTTGACATTCTTCAAGCGAAAATCGAACCTTCCGACCGAGTAATCTGGTTTCATGTGGCTTCTTTGGGCGAATACGAACAGGGGTTGCCTTTGCTGAAAAAAACCAGGGACGCTTTCCCGTCACACAAAATCGTGTTAACTTTTTTTTCGCCATCAGGTTATGAAGTTGTCAAGGACAAGGCTCCGGCAGATGCGGTGCTTTATTTGCCTTTCGATACCTTATCAAATGCCAACCGTTTTTTGGATTTGGCACATCCCGAATGGGTTGTTTTTGTGAAATATGAGTTTTGGCCGATTTATTTGAAAACACTTCGCGACCGAAAGATAAGGACGTTGATTGTTTCAGCTATTTTTCGTCCTTCACAGGCTTTTTTCAAACCCTACGGCGGATGGATGCGCAAGTCGCTCCACACGTTCAATCACTTTTTTGTGCAGAATGAAACCTCCAAAAAGCTACTTTCCGATATAGGCTTTAAAAGCGTTACCGTGTCCGGAGACACCCGATTTGACAGGGTCGGAGAAATTTTGCAACGCGACAATTCGCTTGATTTTTTAAGAAAATTCAAAGCTGACCAAATCTGCTTGGTCGCCGGAAGCACTTGGCCGGAAGATGAAACATTGTTGGTGAAATACATCAATCAAAACAAAGCAAAAAAACAAAAGTATGTGCTTGTTCCGCACAACATCAAGCAAGATTCGATTCTCTCCTTGCGTGAAAAAATCGAATTACCAACCGTTTTGCACAGTGAAATTTCTACCAAAAACCCGGCAGATTTTTCGGTGTTAATCGTCGATGCGATTGGGCTGCTGACCAAAATTTATGCACAGGCCGATTTGGCGTATGTTGGCGGCGGCATGGCGACTGGTTTGCACAATGTTTTGGAGCCGGCTGTTTTTGGAATTCCTGTGGTGATTGGCAAATATTACGACAAGTTCGAAGAGGCCAAACAGTTGGTGGCTTGCGGAGGTGTAATCAGTGTTTCCAATCAGAATGAGTTAAATGAGGCATTAAACGGGTTGTTTAACGATGTTGGAAAGAGAGCCAAACAAGGCAATATCAACAATACTTTTATACGTGAAAAATTGGGCGCAACTTCTTTGATTATGGATTATATCCTCAGCATGACAAGAAAATAAACAACAGATAAACAGCTGTTTATGTAGCTTGTGTTTTTGTTAAAAAACGAATGGGTCATATAAAAACGCTTTTTTGTTTAAAAACCAAAACCATGAATATCAGTTTGCGATGCCTGAATAAGTGATTTATGTTCACTTGTCAACCGTCTGATAAATCGGGCTAACTGTAACTATTCAGCGATTCAAATGAATTTCGTTTTAACCGTCACTTCGCGTGGTTTTTAATAGTAATGCGACCGCTTTACTATTAAAAATTGTATCGAGAAGCTTGTAATTGTATAGTTCTCGATATGTTTTATTAAAAAAAGCTGTCGCATTTTTCAATAAAACACTCGAACAGACGAAATTTGTATTGATTTTTCATTAGACTGAAAAGTTACGGCTAACCAAAGCAGGTTTATGGATGAAAATAATATTATTTTGAAGTTATCAGGTTGAGTTCGATTAATCCAAAATTGTGTCAGTTCGAAATTTCGATAGAAACCTTCAGACGGTGGATGAGCAGGTATTGAAAAATTTACCTAAAAGGGAATTATCCGAATTGCACCATTGGAATGATATTTTGCGTACCCAATTTGACACTAATCTCCTCCAATGATTTCAATAAATATTCCATTCGGGTCTTGAATCAATATAAACGTTTTTCCGTTTGGCAGTTTCATAGGTGTTGCGCCAAGGGTTTTCACGTTGTGTTCTTCAAATCTTTTTAAGAACGGCGCAACCGATTTGACCAATAAAGTGGTATACCGCACGCCAATACCATCTTGAAGTCTTTTGGGGAAACCTTCCAAATGAATGGTGTCAAAAGCCACCAATTTCCACTCCGGCGCAGTTGGGCTGTCTTCCAACTTGAGCGCGTTTACCTTAAACGGAATGCTGTCCGAAAGTCCGGAGTTTTTCCCAAACTCGGCATTGATGTCAAACTGCCGACTGTCCACCATTCCGATTACGTCTTTGTAAAACGCCAACGACTCCGCTAAATTTTTCACAACAATCCCTACTTGAAAAGATGGAGATTCAAATTCTGAATTGGAAACGGGAGTTGTTTCTGTCTTCTTTTCTTTGTTTTCACAGGCGATAAATGCTGCAATTAGAAAAAATATCGAGACGGCACGCAAAGATGTCAAAAAGTGATTTTTCATGGAAATTGTTTTTTTGGTTAGGTAAAAATCAATTCTAAATGTATAAAAAATTAAAAATCGACAATGTTAAACACTGTTAAAAAATAAATTGATTTCGGTTGGTCCAAAAACAGTCCCTATTTTTTTCAAAAATCAGACAAATCTACTTTGTTAATTAGCGGGAGACATTGCGCGTCATAAAGTTGAACAACCGAACACAAAGTGCAACGATTAAACCGGTTTGTTTAAAATTTTATTAAGCAAAAAAAAGGTGAGCCGAAGCCCACCCTTTTCAAATAGTGTTAGTAGTATGCACAGTAAAAATTACGGGGAAATAATTACGATTAGAGCATGGAGAAAAACTTGTCCAAATCAGGAATAATCACAATTCGGGTTCTTCTGTTTCTGGCTCTGTTTTCTTCGGTGTCGTTACCAACTAAGGGTTTGAAACTACCTCTTCCGGCAATAATCAATTTGGAAGGATCTACTTTGTATTTATCTTGAAGCAGACGAACAATCGAAGAAGATCTTTGTACGCTCAAATCCCAATTGTCTCGAACAGACGAGCCGGCTTTGACGGTTTTGTTGTCGGTATGACCTTCAATCATCACTTCGGTGCTGGGTTCAGAATTGATGACATCGGCAAGTTTTTGAAGCAAATCACCGGCTTTGTCGCTCACTCTGTAGCTCCCGCTTTTAAACAACATCTTATCAGAAATGGTAATCATCACAACCGTTTTGTCAATACTGATGTCCACATCCTCTTGGTTGGTGTTGTTGGTAATCGATTGTTTGATGTTGTAAGAAACCGCCAAATTGATAGAGTCTTCCAAAGTTTTGGCGTTGCTCAATTCAGTTTGATCTACTTTTCGCAAAGTAGCTTTCATGTTGTCTTTCATGTTTTTAGAAATGACAGCCTTGTTGCCGACCAATTCCAGTTGATTGTCATTCACTTCCTTTAAGGAGTTGATTTTGGCATTGTACTCGGCCACTCTGGCTTCAATCTTGGCAAATTTGGCTTCGAGTTCTTCTTTCTCAACAGTCGTTTTCTGAAGTTGACTACGCGTGTTTTGCAAGTCGCTTTCCAATGCTACATATTTCTTTTTAGAAACACAAGACATGAGGAATACCGAAGTTAAAACGGTCATTAAAATTACTTTTTTCATACTGTAAAAGGTTTGGATGTTAAATGATTAAATAGTTTTCGATGGATATTTGTTTTCAAGCCCAATCGTAAGGGTTTTGAGACAAATTTTGATTTTCTGTATCTCGGTTGAGAACTTTGTCCATGATGCCGTCAAACAAATAAGGAATTCGATTGGCGTGTGTTATTTGACCTTCAAACGAGAGGAACGAAATAAACTGGTTGATAGACATGATTTTTAAATTTAAATACACGCAGTACCATTAAACAACCATGCCGATTTTAAAAATCCCAAATTAAAATGAGTAATGATTTGATATGTAGAGATGTATCTACATTTCTCTTGTCTCTTAAAAAATACAGATTGTGTAAAACTGTGTAAATTTGTGTAAACAAAGTGTGTAAAAAGGTTACACTATCTAACCTGATGCGCTGGTTTGAAAAGGTCGTTCACAGTTTTAACAGGATTAAATGTGATGAGTGGCACTTCCACAAAAACGGTGTTCCAGTCTGCCATGCCACCATTCCACAAACCCGGTAGCTCGAGGGCTTTGATGGGTTGGTCGCCTATGGTTTTTTCTGCGATAAAAACCGCGTTTTCATCGACAAATTGAGTCAAGTCAAATTTGTTGCCACGGTAGTCGTACACCCCACAAACGATGTCCACCGGATTGAAATGTGTGGCACTTTTCAAAATCTTTTCTTGCAATTTATTTTTTTTGTTTACTTGTGCAGATTCGACAATTTGCAAAGACAAATTTCCCGATGCGTCTTTCACCCAAAACGGACCTCCGCCCGGTTCGCCCTCGTTGCGAACCATGCCGCATACCCTAATGGGTCTGTTCAATTTAGCCTGAATGAATGTCAGCTTATTTTCAAAAGTGTATTTTTCAAAATCAGCGGGAAGACAACTGTTGAGGTCGTTAATTAAAAACTTTTTAACGGCATCAAGTTTGGCTTCACCAATCGGATTTTCTAACTCCTTCAAATATGCAAAACTTTGCTTTTGCAATTTCATCAAAAGTCCGCCCAACATTTTTTTATAAAAAGAAATTTCTTTCTCAAAGTGATGAACCACCACATTGTCGATGTTTTGTATAAAAATGAGCTGCTCCGTTCGCTCATTAAGATTTTCTATCAATGCACCATGCCCGCCCGGACGAAAGACCAACCCACCCGATTGATTTCTGAACGGCACATTGTTTAAGGATACCGCCAAGGTGTCTGTCGATTTTTTTTGAAAGGAAAAGGAAACATCAAACCGGGTTTCTGTTTTTTCGGAAACAACCTTGTTTATTTTTTCTAAATGATTTTCAAATAACTGAAATTGATTTTCCGAAATGGTAAAATGCAACACAGCGGAATCGTCATTTTTCACATACAGTGCAGCTTCAAAAAGATGCTCTTCAAAAGGCGTTGCCAAATGATTTTTGTATCGGTGAAACGGAATAAGACCTTTGGGAAGATTTTGAAAATTAAATCCTTGTGGTGTGAGCAAATGATTGATAAAAAGCACTATTTTTTTATCTTCATTGTATTCATTATAATCGACAAATTTTTCTTTTAAATGGCGAATTACCAAGGTGTAAAACGGTAGTTTCTCCATCCCCACCTGAAATGTTTTCAGCGTATGAGCTTTGTTCTTGTTGACGTATTCGTTAAAAGTTTGCGTCTCGGGATTAAATAGGTTGACAAACTCTATCAACGCCTTAAACATCCGAGTGGCAGCACCCGAAGCAGGCACAAATTTCAATAAATTATAATGCTTTTTTTTCTTGTCGAAATATGCAACGAGTTGTTGCGATTCAAAGGCTTGAAATCGGACGATGCCGTCTGCTGCAACGGCGGGTTTTTCAAGCAAGGTGTGAAGTTGCCCACGGACAAAAAACTGATGCTGTTTTTGTACTTGCTCAACGGTCAATCCGCTGGCTTCAATTTGGGCGACATCTTCTTTGGAAAACTTCATGTGGATTTCTTATAAAGTATTAAAACCTGAATTGTTCCGCACAAATTTATTGAAATCAAGTTTTTTTTGAATTTAAAAGTTTATCTATCTCAAAGATAGCTTTTTTTAGACGTACAGTTTGGTCACCTTTCAACAAAACATAGGGTTTTTGCGATTTTTTTAACGCCTCTTCAAAAAATTGGAACATTTCGACTCGTTGGTTAGGTCGATCGCGAAGGTCATCCGGAGCCCAAGGCACGTCGATGTATGTGAGTAAATAAAGATCATACGCACTCGCTTTTGCAGCGGTTTCCAAGTCGGCAGGGCAACTACCGTAATAAGCTTCCGAATACACTTTGGTTTCGAGTAAATCCGTGTCGCAAATCAACACCCGATTGGCTTGCTTGACCAACTTGTTTTCGAGTGCCATCTGCCCGCGAGCTATGGGAAGTATGTCACTGAGCTCGCAAATAATCTGGGTTCTATTCCATTTTTCCTGTAAATATTCTCTGGCGAATTCTTCCACCCAAACCGTTTTATAATGATTCGCCAATTGATTGGAAAGTGTTGTTTTTCCCGTCGATTCGGGGCCGAAGAGAACTATTTTGATGCAGTCTGAAGCTTGTTGTGCAAGTGGGTTTTCCATGAAAGATATCCAAAAATGGCGATTATCAAAAATATGAAATATTGAAAGGCTGTAAAGGTATAACCTTTGTAGAAATAAAGCGGAATGGAAATCAAATCGCCGATGATCCAATAAATCCAATTCTCGATTTTCTTTTTCGCCATCAACCACATACCTACAAAAAACAAAGCCGTGGTGAGCGTGTCAATCCGGGCCGACCAAAAATTCCATCGATCGAAACCCTTGTACACCAAATAAACAAAGAGAATCGTTGCAACAAAAAGCCATCCCGAAATCCATTTTTCTTTGATTGAAGTTCGAGTGATTGGTATAAAATGTGTTTCATCGACCTTTCTTGTCCACACGTGCCAACCATACACACTCATGGCAAAATAATACACGTTGATGAGCATGTCACCCAACAAACTCCATTGATAAAGCAGGTAAACATAAATACCCGTACTCAGCAAGCCGGTCGGATAAACCCAAATATTTTCCTTTTTGGCAAACCAAACACTCAGCACGCCAAAACCCGCGGCTACCAGTTCGAGTACAATGTGCAAGGTACTGTAATCGCTGTATTGTTTGAATAGAAAATCGAAAAGGGTTTGAAACACGGAGTTTTGAAGATTAATCTATTTTGGATAAAAAATTTGCAAACCGGACAAGGCAAAGTTATAAAATAATAATGCCATGTGTGAACCAATAAAATTCGTTTTTAATGTTTGCTTGGTTTTAGCTGTATTGAGTTTTTTTTAATTCAGAATCCTTTGTCAAAGGTGTTCTTGAAAACGCAGATCCGTCGAGCGTCCCGAACCCCGACACTTCGGGGCGGGAGAACCGCTTAGGAAGGTTTTGCTAAAAAAATAGTTATAGCCAATGGTGGAAAGCTGAATCTCAAATCTCGACTGACAACTGACAAAAATAAATTTGGAAAATGTTGTCTAAATAGTTAACTTTGTATCGTGACTTACGACAGACAAGTAATAGCATTTAAAAATTATTTTCTCGACTTTTATGAGAAACAAACCGACAAAGTTCAAGCAAAAATTGAGTGGACGTTGAATTTGATTCGGGTAACTCAACAAGTTCCTGAAAAATATTTCAAGCATTTAGAAGGAACAAAAGGACTTTACGAAATTCGAGTTGAAGTTGGTGGTAACATTTATCGCATTTTCTCTTTTTTCGACAATGGAAATCTAATCATTTTGGGGAATGCTTTTCAAAAAAAAACTCAAAAGACACCTAAACAAGAATTAGAAAAGGCAATTAAAATAATGGAGGAATATCAAAATGAAAACAGAAAGTAACATCACAACTTTAGACCAAATACTTGACAAAAAGTATGGTAAAAAAGGACAACCCAAACGTGAAAAATGGGAACAACAATTTGAAGCATTCCGACTTGGGGTTTTGCTCGAAGAGGCAAGGACTAAACTCGGTATGACGCAAGAGGAACTTGCTGACAAATGTGGGACAAATAAATCCTACATTTCACGCATTGAAAACAACTCTTCCGACATTCGACTTTCGACACTTATGAAAATAATCCAACAAGGACTCGGTGGACACTTAAAATTGACACTTGAACTGTAACGACATATAAACCACTGGCTATAACAGCACCTACAAGAAATTGGCGGTTCAGTGGTTAAATGAAGCTTTGCGCTTCGTATCAAGTTCAGTGCTGGCAGACAGTTTAGTGCTTCGAAATCGCCAACTTCTTGTAGCTGCAAAACGATAGAGAAAAGAAGAGGCATCGAGCGTCCCGAACCCCGACACTTCGGGGCGGGAGAGCCACTTTGGAAGGTTTTGCTGTAAAGAAATAGAGAAAAAAAGAAGAGGCATCGAGCGTCCCGAACCCCGACACTTCGGGGCGGGAGAACCACTTTGGAAGGTTTTGCTAAAAAAATAGATAGAGAAAAGAAGAGGCATCGAGCGGATTCGAACCGCTGTGGAAGGTTTTGCAGACCTCTGCCTAGCCACTCGGCCACGATGCCCTAATTTTGGGTTGCGAAGTTAGAAAAAATATTTTTAACTCACGACGGGTTTTTTATTTTTCGCGCGTTCCTTTCAAAGATACGGAAACCGAACGCACATCGCCACCGATGGGTGGGTTTATTTTGGAAATTTTCACCACCGCTTTTTCTATCGGCAATTCGGCTAACATCCGATTGATAATCCTTTGGGCAACAGTTTCTAACAGCTTGGATCGAATCGCCATTTCTTCTTTGACGATGTGATGCAGATGAACGTAATCTACGGTATCTTTGAGCGAGTCGGTCGTGGCGGGCTGTTTCAAATCTGCTTTGGTTTTGACATCCACCCGATAATCCGACCCAATCTTGCCTTCTTCCTCCAAACATCCGTGGTAGGCATAGAGTCGAATGTTTTCCAAGCGTATAATTCCCATGAAATAGTTTTTGACAAAGATAGTTTATTCTTAGATTTTGGTAACTTTGTCCGCACTTAGTCAAACACCCGATGGAAGAAAACAAATCGCTCAATTTTTTGGAGCAAATTATTGAAGAAGACCTTAAAAGCGGATATACCCAAGACAAACTCCGATTCAGATTTCCACCCGAACCCAACGGATATCTACACATTGGTCACGCCAAATCTATCTGCCTGAATTTCGGGCTCGGATTGAAATACAACGCGCCGGTCAATCTGCGCTTTGACGATACCAATCCCGCGAAAGAAGAACAAGAATATGTCGATTCCATCAAAGCAGACATCCAATGGCTGGGATTTGAGTGGAACAAAGAATGTTACGCCTCCGATTATTTTCAACAACTCTACGATTGGGCAATTTTGTTGATTGAAAAAGGCTTGGCTTATGTCGATTCGCAATCGGCTGAACTCATTGCACAACAAAAGGGCACGCCCACACAGCCGGGTGTAGAAAGTCCGTACCGCAATCGTCCGGTAGCCGAAAACCTCGAACTTTTTGAAGCGATGAAGGCTGGAAAATTTCTGAATGGTGCGCACGTTTTGCGTGCCAAAATTGATATGGCTTCCTCCAATATGCTTATGCGCGACCCATTTTTGTACCGCGTTTTGCACAAAGCACATCACCGCACCGGCAGCGATTGGTTTATCTACCCGATGTACGATTGGGCGCACGGAGAGTCGGATTATATCGAACAAGTTTCGCATTCTATTTGTACCCTCGAGTTTATGATGCATCGCGAGTTGTACGAATGGTTTGTCAAACAAGTTTATGACGAAAATGTCTTGCCATTGCCTCCCAAACAGCGGGAATTCGCCCGACTCAATTTGAGTTATACCGTGATGAGCAAACGCAAACTGTTGCAATTGGTTGAACAAAAACACGTATCGGGTTGGAACGACCCGCGCATGCCAACGATTTCGGGTCTGCGCAGAAGAGGTTACACCCCCGATGCCATCCGAAAATTTGCGGACACCATCGGTGTTGCCAAACGCGATAACATCATCGATGTGTCGGTTTTGGAGTTTTGCGTACGCGAAGATTTAAACAAAAAATCGCCGCGCGTGATGGCTGTTTTAGACCCGGTAAAAGTGGTGATTATAAATTATCCCGAAGGACAAGAAGAATGGTTAGACGCCGAAAACAACCAAGAGGATGAATCAGCAGGATTTAGAAAAGTGCCTTTCTCCCGTGAAATTTTCATCGAAAAAGACGATTTTTTGGAAGAAGCCAATAACAAATTTTTCCGTTTGACACTCGGCAAGGAAGTTCGCCTGAAAAATGCCTACATCATCAAAGGTGAAAGCGTGATAAAAAACGAGGCAAACGAAATAACTGAAATCCATGTGAGTTACGATCCCGACAGCAAAAGTGGCAGTGGCACCGAAGCCAGCCTACGAAAAGTGAAAGGCACGCTACATTGGGTTTCCGTCAAACATGCGCTCAAATCTGAAGTTCGCCTCTACGACCGTCTTTTTACAGACGAATCGCCGGACGGACACAAAGACAAAGACTTTCTGGAATTTATCAATCCCGAGTCGCTTAAAGCAATCGAAGCTTATGTGGAGCCGAGTTTGAAAGACGCAACTATTGGAAATCAATATCAATTTCAACGAATCGGCTATTTCTGCGTGGATTCTGACAGCCGAAAAGACCACTTGGTGTTTAACAAAACTGTGGGATTGCGGGATACTTGGGCGAAAGTGAATAAGTAGATTACAGCCCCAAAAGTCTGTCTGAAATTCTGTGGGAAGCAATCTTCGCCGCGATCATTCCCAATACCACGATGGTCAGGAAAACAATGCCAAAATTTTGCGGTTCAAACCTTACGGGATATGGCAAAGATGCCGTAATCATCAGCAGTGAAAATTGCTGCTGAAGAAATACCAGTAGTGTAGCCAAAATGATTCCCAAAAGCGCACCAAAAACAGACAGCAGCGTCCCGTGCAAAAAAAATATCCGCCTGATTTCACGAACGGTGGCACCCATGCTGTACAGGGTTTTCAGATTGGCTTTTTTGTCGAGTATCATCATGATGGTTGCGCCGGCAACATTAAAAATCGCGACGATGATGATAAGGGTAAAAATAAGATAGGTTGCTAAGTTTTCCGTGTTCAACATCTTGTAGAGCGCATCGTTGAGTTGCATGCGATTTTTGAGGATAATTTTCTGATTGAAAGCGGCTTTCAATTCCTTGACAAGCTTTTGTTCATCAACATCCGGTTTCAATTTGAAGGCAATATTTGTAACTTGAAAGGGCTTTAAATTGAGCAGTGATTGGGCAACCGACAAATCGCAAAACACATATTTCTTATCAATATCTTCGTTGATGTTGTAAAGACCTGTCGGGAAAACATCTTGTTCGATAAACGCGTCTTTGGGTGAATTGATGACTCCTTTTCCGGGGCGGGGAACCAATATTTTGAGCGGATTGTCATAATCAAAAAGCGGAAGTGAAAGTACATTGGCTGTGCCATAACCCACCACCACTTGCGCAGTATTCTCGGCAAACCAACTGCCATAGGTTAACATAGAATCAATTTGGTGAACGCCGCCGTACTTCGCGTCAACGCCTCGAATGTATGCAACATGGCTTTTTTCTTTGTAAGTGAAAAAAGCGCGTTCTTCAACTATTTTGCTGTATGATGCAATTCCGTTGATGTATTTCAACTTTTTTTCAGTTTCCGAATCAAATGAAATTATTTTCCCTTCGGCGGGAAAAGCTTTCAAATCCGGGTCAAAACTATTGGTAAACGAAACGCTAAAATCCTTAAGCCCGGCAAAACCGGCCAGCACAACAAACAGTGAAAATGCACCGATGACCACAACCAGTCCGGTGATAAAGGTGATAATATTGATGGCGTTTTGACTGCTCTTTGAAAACAGATATCTTTTGGCAATATAAAGCGGGGCATTCACACTAAAGCATTTTTCGCTTGGCCAACAAATCCGGATTTTCGATGGGATTATCAGTGCCTTTAAACGATCGATCCAGTGCTTCTGCACGTTCAATCGAATTGTCTAAAATAAAAACCAATTCGGGGACACGCCTGAGTTGGTGACGAGTCCGTTGGGACAATTCATGCCGGAACTTAGGTGTTTGTTGGATAATTTCCCGAATCAGATTTTGTTCGTGTTCTTTTGGAAAAATACTCAGATAGATTTTGGCTGAAGACAAATCGGTCGGCACAGAAACTTCCGTCACAGACAATAAAACACCTTTGAGCGGGCCCTTTTTGAGCTCTTTCAAAAGAATATCCGCCAAGTCTTCCTGAATGATTCCTGCGATTTTTTTCTGTCTGTTCGTTTCCATAACTGCAAAAGTAGTATTTTTAGGTCATAAAAAGCATACCTAACATTTTGATTCCATGAATAAAATAGAACACATCGGCATAGCGGTAAGTGACCTTGGACTTTCGGAAGCTGTTTTCGATTCATTACTCAACCGAAAAGCTTATAAATCGGAGGAGGTAGAATCAGAAAAAGTTCAAACAACCTTTTACCAACTCGGAGAGAGTAAAATCGAACTGCTTTCTGCCACACAGCCAGATAGCGTCATCGCCAACTACATTGACAAACGCGGCCCGGGCATGCACCACATCGCCATCGCGGTTGATGACATCCACCAAGAAATAACGCGACTTAAAAAAGCACAATTTGTCTTTATCGATGAAAATCCAAAAAAAGGTGCAGACAACAAGCTGATTGTGTTTATCCATCCCAAAAGCACAGGCGGCGTTTTGGTTGAACTTTGCCAGGACTATATTGTTAAATAACGTCCGTTCGATTTTATTTTTTATAAAACGCATGAATATATAAACACAATCCATTTGAAGCTTCACCCGCATTTACTCAAAGTAACAAGTAAAATTCGTAAAAAATTTATTCCTTAAAGGAAACCCGGTTCAACGAATTCCACTAAAAATAAAAACAGCATGGGTTAAATTTAGAATTTCATTTGTGGCTTTGTAAAGCAATAATACTTCGTAAAAGTGCCCGGTCTTCAAGTCTAAAACTACCTCTATACATTAAGGTTTACTGGTTCTTCCGATGTTTGGGGATATTTTGGGGAAAAAATTAAAAAAGACATCAAATAACAACTCCCTATTTTTAACAATTAGTAATTGGTTTTCTTAAGTCGTTTAAACCTTATCTATAAGGTATTTCAAAAATTTACTTTGAAAATTCGCTAAATTTTTCTATATTTGTGACAATATCAGGAACGCAGGAATGCGTACCAACCGAGCAACAAAGCCACGGTGGTTTAGTATATGGACAGTTCAGTCAAAAAAATGATTCCCTCACTGTTTCGTTTATTATCCTGATGCATTATTAATTTTTTAAAATTTTGCATTATGAAGACTGTTTTCACACAAAGAGAAGGTGTTTCCGTCAATTCGAGTTTTGATTTTGGAAGTACCGAAGGTATTTCTCATGAATTCAATTTACTGTTGAAGATTTTTGAGAATCATTGGAAGCTCAACATTTCTTATTACTACCGGACTACGGATGATGGTTTCATCCAACTGGCTACCCAAGACGACGAAAAGAAGCTTCACATCATTGCGCAAATTAAGTTGAAATTTGAGCATCTCAAAAGTGACAAATTAAACGTGCTTTTTCATAATTTTATGGCACAGCGTTCTGAGGAATTCAAACCGACTTTTCTGAGTAGTCCGATTCTCACCCCAGAGGAATTTTCCAAAGTTTTGTACTTATTAGATGAAAGACGCTTCAAGAATATACAGCAGGCCAAGATTAAAGCCCAAGAAAATGGCTTTATCGAGTATTTACAAAAAGAGGGTTTTAAGCCGCAACCGGATGGATGTACGGAATACACTTGGACGGCTTTGTGTCCGAACGGCGAAGGGCGTCACCTAATTTCCGTCTCCACTCACGACGATTCATGGCATTGTCCGCTTTGCGAAAAAAAGGGCAATCAAGAAGCATTCGACAAATGGCAGCGGGAAGTATGGAAGATCAACGATCAGAAACGTTTAAATAAAATGCGAAAGGAGCTCGATGAACACGGGCATATTGTGTCACCCGAAATTTTTAGGTGGTGGATGAGTCGGTATTGATTGAGTTTATGTTGGAATCGCTTCGCTATATTGAAAAGGTACAATTTAGCACAACAATTCACAAATGTTTATGGCTATCTGTGAGCACTTAAGATGACTAACAGAGGCATCTGTTTGATGTAAAAAAGCCCTCTTTTAAAACCAAAAATATTATCTTTATAAAATAAAACAAATGTACTGTAAGAATGATTAAACAAACAAAATGATATTAGACAACGAGAACGAAAACTTAAAAGTCCACGAGTGGATATCTTCCTACACAGAACAGGGGAAACTGGATATTGTAACGGGCTACTTTACGATTGGTGCGCTGGCTTGGCTTTCAAAAACGGTTAACGATAAAATTTCTGATTTTCGACTTGTACTTGGCGATATTGTAAATGTTGACTCTATTAACAATAGGCCTCTAGACCTTCTAAATGAAAATATCAGTATTGAAGCGTCATTAAAATTGAGCAGCCTATCACAAGAAGCGGTATCTTTTTTGAAGCAAGATAAGGTGATAGCTAAGACACTTGAACCTAATTTTTGCCATGCAAAAAGCTTCTTGTTTAGTCCTGAAAAAAAGGACGATAGAAATAAATATTTCATTTCTGGAAGTTCAAACCTCACAGAAGCAGGAGTTGGTTTAAAGCAAACAAACAATATTGAATTGAATATTGCTGAAACAGGAAACAACAATCAGTACAAAGAACTGGTAGATTGGTTTGAAGCTTTATGGGTAAGACCACAGGCGCACAAAGAAAAAACGCTAGTTGCACCTGATGGGACTAAATCAAAAATTGACTTTAAACAGTATTTGATAAATGAAATCGAGCGAATTTTTATCAAGTACACACCAAGAGAACTCTATTACAAGGTACTGTTTGAATTATTCGGCAATCAAATATTAGAAACCGAAAACGACCCTGATTTTAATAGACAAATTGGTCGTTTAGAAAATTCAGTGGTTTACAATACACTATATGAATTTCAGAAAAAAGGTGTTTTGAGTTTGATTAAAATGCTTCAAAAACACAATGGAGCCATTTTAGCCGATGCGGTAGGTTTAGGAAAAACCTGGAGTGCGCTTTCCGTTATTCATTTTTTCCAAAGAGATCATGAAGTTGTCTTGTTATGCCCCAAAAAACTAGAGCACAATTGGAGAAGATACATCAAAAAACATGACTCCCGGTTTGAGAAAGATAAATTGGAATTTTCTATTCGCTATCACACAGACATGCATGAAGATCGAATGAGAAAAGCAGAGTATCTAAAAGATAGAGCCGATGTTCTATTCACCAACTCAAAGAAGAAGTTATTTGTCATTGACGAAAGCCACAACCTTAGAAACGATAAATCAAACCGATATAAATTTTTACTTGAGCAGATTCTGAAAGAAAATGAAGACGTAAAAGTTCTGCTTCTTTCCGCCACCCCAATCAATAATTCATTAAACGACATCCGTAACCAATTCAAATTGATGGTGCAAGGTGATGTAGGCGGGTATGAAGAAACTTTAGGCATTAGAAATTTGGATTACACTTTCCGTACTGCACAAAAAGTGTTCAACGAATGGCGGGAAAACCCAAGCCCAAGAATCAGCGATTTCATTAAAAAGTTACCTGCTAACTTCTTTACGCTCACGGATTCATTGATTGTAGCTCGTACTCGGAAAATGATTGAAGGACAACAAATCGGACTAACGTTTCCGGTTAAAGCCAAACCTGTAAACCTGTTTGTTACACCAAGTCAGTTAGGTAATTTTAAGTCTTTCGAAGAGTTGTTTGACCATTTTCCGCCCATGCTTTCAGGTTATCAACCGTTTTATTATACAATTTCAGAAGAAGAGAGAAGAAGAATAGCCGAAGAAAAAAGGAGAGCAAAAGAAGAACATCAAAAGCAAGCTGTTTCAGCAATTGATGATGAAGTGCAACGAGATCAATTTTTGGTAAAAATGATGTACATCTTGATGGTGAAGCGATTGGAATCATCTTGGTATTCTTTTTACTCTACTGTTGAAAAAATTAAAGACCATCACCAAAACGCTTTAGATAAAATCAAAGCTTATCAGGAAGAAAAATCAAACAGTAAGTTGGATGAGAAAGACAAAAACTTGTTTGATGATGATGATTTTCAGGACGATTACGAAGAGCTCACTTTAGGTAAAAAGCGAAAAATAAACCTTTCTGATATTGATGCAGCCGGAAACTTGGAGAACTTCAAAAATGATTTAAAGAAAGATTTGGATGCGCTAGATAATCTCTTTATCAATCTTCAAAAATTTGAAACTAAAGTCGAGAAGGAAACAGTAAGACCCGGTAATCTTAATTCAGCAGATGACAAACTGCAAACGCTGATAGCTGAAATCAACAAGAAAAGAGCCTCAGGAGAAAACAGTGGAAATGCAAAAGTTGTTATCTTCACCGTTTATCGTGATACTGCTCAATATCTTTTCGACCAATTAAAAAGTCGTGGATTTGACAAGTTAGCTATGGTTTCCGGTTCAGGTTCACAAACCAGCGATTCAGAAGAAGAAACCAAAAATTTTGAACCTATTTTAGAACGCTTTGCCCCATACACCAAACTGTACATGGAGAAGGAATGGGATTTTCAAACCAATAAAAAAGGATTGGATGCCTATCATGATTGGATTTTTTGGGTGGCACAAAATCATCCAAAGACCTATGCTAAAATTCAACAACCCATCGACATTTTGATTGCTACTGATGCGTTGAGTGAAGGACAGAACCTGCAAGATGCGGACATGGTCATCAACTATGATATACACTGGAATCCTGTAAGAATCATTCAGCGATTGGGTCGTATTGACCGTTTGGGAAGTCCGAACAAGAAAATATTTGGCATTAACTTTTGGCCATCAAACAATATCAATTCTTATTTGAATTTACAAGGCAGAATAGAACAACGCATGGCAGCCATGAAGTTAGCCGGCGCGGAAGTAGATGAAAAATTCTCAGAAACCTTCCAAGAAATGATTCTGGATGAAAGCCTAGACCAACGCATGAAAAATCGCATGATGGAGCAAATGCAGGTTACTTTTGACGACTTAGATGGCAATGAAACATTTGGCTTTGATGACCTTTCATTAGAACGCTACCGACAAGATCTATTGGAAGAATTCAATAAAGACAAAGCCAAATACCAACGAATGCCAAAAGGGGTTTATACAGGTTTTAAAGCCGATAAAGCCGTTTGTGCAGAAAATGGATTGATCGCTTTGCTTGGTTATCCTGCCAAACCTGCAAAAACAATGAATCATGAATACAAAGTTTTTGACCTGATTTACATCAATAAGCAGGGTAAAATGGTGCTTTTGAACCAAAAGGACGTATTGGATGCCTTGACCCATCACAAGGATAAAGACCGCTTTGTTCCCGATGCGATTGAAACAGGAAATGAGGCAGCCATTCAGGAAATGGTCAACGCCTTCAAAGCATGGTTGGATAGTCAGGCAGCAGAAGAACAATTGCAGGAAGACGGCACTGTCAAAAAAGTAATGGGAACAGAAGCAAAAGACCTTTTGTCAAAACTGAGAAAAGGAGACAAAGACGCTTTATCTCGTGTAAAGCAAAACATCAAGGTGGATGAAAAATTCCAACTGGACAATTTCGATTTGATTACATGGTTTTTGGTTTCGGTGTAATTAACCTGAATTCGGTAGAATTAAAAGTGGTCGAATTTGACTACCTTAAAAGTTAAAATATGGCAAAGAATAAAAAAATAGAAGTAATAGGCAGGGAAATAAGTCTCTTTACAAATAAAACGGATGACTTTATTTCATTAACAGACATGGCTCGATATCGGGATACCGAACGAACTAATTATATCATTCAAAATTGGATGCGTACCCGAAGTGCCATTGAATTTTGTGGTCTTTGGGAACAAATGAATAATCCTGATTTTAAACGCATCGAATTCGATGCGTTTAAAAATGAGTCCGGGGCAAACAGTTTCACCCTCACGCCACAAAAATGGATAGAAACTACCAACGCGATTGGTATTATCTCAAAGTCTGGTAGATATGGTGGAACATTTGCCCATCGTGATATAGCCTTTGAATTTGCCACCTGGATTAGTGCAGAATTCAAGTTTTACCTCATCAAAGAATTCCAACGCCTCAAAGAAGAAGAAACCAACCGCCTAAAACTCGACTGGAACCTGCAACGCACCCTTGCCAAAGTCAACTACACTATTCATACCGATGCCATTAAAGAACGATTGATTCCAGAAAAGCTTACAGCAAAGCAAACATCATTTGTGTATGCCTCCGAAGCCGATTTATTGAACATGGCGCTTTTTGGAAAAACTGCTGCGGATTGGCGAGCCGAAAATCCGGATGCCAAAGGCAATATTCGTGACCAGGCTACTTTGGAACAATTGGTGGTGCTCTCTAATCTGGAAAGCATCAATGCGGTGTTGATTCGTCAAGGTTTGGAACAAGCCGAACGCTTGACCCAACTGAACCAAATTGCCATTACCCAAATGACTTCGTTAGTAAATAATGCGAACCTGAAAAAATTGAAATAAATGAGGCGCCACGAATGCACAAATAAAAACCCTTTCGTGCATTCGTGGCTAAAAAACTGAAAAATGAGTGATATTATTTACAAAGAAGAAAGCTACCAAATTATTGGACTTTGTATGGAAGTGCATAATAACCTTGGCGCCGGATTTCTTGAGATTGTTTACAAAGATGCTTTGGAATATGAGTTTAAAAAAGCGAATATTCCTTATGAGCGGGAGAAGCAATATGAAGTAAATTACAAGGGAATAATTTTACCACATAAATTTTATGCTGATTTTGTCGTGATGGATAAGATTATTTTGGAAGTAAAAGCTGTACAGGGAATTGCAGATGAGTTTGTCGCTCAAGCCATTAATTATTTAAAAGTTTCCGATAACAAGCTTGCATTGATTGTGAATTTTGGAGAGTTGAAATTAAATTATAAACGTATTGTGTTTTAAATAGCCACGAATACACGAATGAAAACAAATGAGATAAGAATAGCCACGAATGCACGAATGAAAACAAATGAAATAAGAATAGCCACGAATACACGAATGAAAAACCTATTCGTGCATTCGTGGCATAAAAAATAAATAGTATGAATCTATCAAATTTTAACAACAACTTCCTCCCAGCCCTCAAAGCATTTTTTAAAGAACTGAAAGTGCCCATAAACTACGTGGCAGACGAACCGACCAACGCAAAACAAATTCTCAAAGACACCTACAAAGAAAACGACACCTTCCAACTAATGGATGACGTCTATTTCGTGGGGATGTTGGACGATGCCGCCTTTGAGGGCAATAAATCATTAGAAGCCGATAAAATCAAATCTGACTATGACGGCATCCTGATTTTTGGAGTTACGCTCAAAGAAAGACCCAACGGATTATTACCCACCCGTTCTCAATTGGCAGAAATCTCCCGTGCCTTCAACCGGGAGTTTTATTACACACCTGTGGTGGTAGTATTCAAATATGGCAACTACTTAGCATTTGCCAATACCGAACGTTTAAAATACAAACAGGAATGGCGGGAAGGGGAAAAGGCGGGGAAAGTAAGCTTGTTGCGAGACATCCATATAGATAAACTTCATTCAGGGCACGAACGCATTTTAGCCGAACTGCAAATTCCGACCACCGGAACTAAAAAGGTTGATTCCTTTGCTAAACTCTACGCTTACTGGCAAGAAGTATTTAGCGTAAGCCTGCTTAACAAAAAGTTTTATCAGGAACTATCAAATTGGTATTTCTGGGCAACACAACACGTTACTTTCCCCGGTGAGCCGACTACTGCAGATGCACACCACAAAAATGCCAAGTTAGAAGACCTGCTTCAAGAGCACCGAGCCACCAATGTCATTCGTATGCTTACCCGCTTGCTTTTTGTATGGTTTATCAAAGAGAAAAAACTGATACCCGAAGAACTTTTTGAGCTGGATGCTTTGCAAAAAGATATACTGAATGAAATCACGCCCTATCATGATGAAACCAGCTTATTTAAAGGAAGAAACAAAGAAAGCATATACTACAAAGCCATACTGCAAAACCTCTTTTTTGCAACGCTCAATTGCCCAATTGAAGGCGATAGCTTGGATAAACGCAAGCGTGGTTTCCGTGGTGATGGCTACGGCACACACAGGGGTATTGATTACCTGATGCGTTACAAACAATATTTCAAAAATCCTGATGCGTTTTTGAGGAAACTAAATGATGTGGTTCCGTTCCTCAATGGTGGGCTTTTTGAATGTTTAGATGATAAGTTCAACAATGTCTATATCGATGGGTTTTCTGACAACATGGCGAAGGGCGAACAACTCATTGTGCCCGATTACCTCTTTTTTGGCTTGGAAGAAGAAACAGACTTGAGTGACATTGTAGGTATCAAGGATAAAAAATACAAACAAGCAGCCGTAAAAGGACTGATTAACATCCTGAAATCCTACAAGTTTACCATTACCGAAAACACCCCGATTGAAGAAGACGTAGCCCTCGACCCGGAACTATTAGGCAAGGTCTTTGAAAACCTACTGGCAAGTTACAACCCCGAAACCAAAACCACCGCCCGCAAGCAAACCGGCTCATTTTATACGCCACGGGAGATTGTAAACTACATGGTGGACGAAAGCCTGATTGCCTACCTCAAAAATAAACTCTCCTCCAAATACCAAATAACTCCTCCCCTTCAAGGGGAGGTGCCGAAGGCGGAGGGGTTAAACTCACCCCAACAGCCGAAGGCGGAGGGTGCAAGAATAAATAACCTCCCTTACCTAAAAACTTTCCGCAAAGAACTACGAAATAACCTTACCCCGGCAGAAGCAAAACTTTGGACTTTACTCAAAGGAAAACAATTTGAAGGCCGTAAATTCAGAAGGCAATTTAGTGTGGCTAATTACATTTTGGATTTTTACTGCCCCGAAGAAAAAATAGCTATTGAGTTAGATGGTCAAGGCCATTTTGAAGCTACGCAAGCTGTATATGATACCGAACGAGATCTGTTTTTATACCATACGGGAATAAAAGTTTTAAGGTTTGAAAACAAATGGGTTTGGGATAATCCGGAGGGATTGTTGGATGAAGTAAAAGCAAGTTTTGGGTGGAAAGAAAATGACCCCTCAGTCAGCCAAAGGCTGACAGCTCCCCTTCAAGGGGAGCAGCTTTTGGATGATGAAACCTTGGATAAAGAACTGCATATACTGACTTCCTTTGACAGCAAAGTGCCTTTTGAAGATAAACCTGAACTACAAAAAGAAATCATCACGGCTTTGAGCACCTGCACCATACTAGACCCGGCTTGTGGTTCGGGTGCTTTCCCGATGGGCATTTTGCAAAAAATGGTGCACATCCTTCAAAAGCTCGACCCGGATAACAAGGCTTGGAAAGAAGTACAACTTGCTAAAGCCGAACAAGAATCTAAAGCGGCATTTGAAATAGCAGACAAACAAGCACGGGAAGAACGCCTGTTGGAAATAAACGAAGCCTTTGACCAAAGCATCAACGACCCGGACTATGCCCGTAAACTGTTCTTGATTGAAAACTGCATTTATGGCGTGGACATTCAACCTATTGCCGTTCAGATATCAAAGCTCAGGTTCTTTATTTCACTGGTGGTTGACCAAAAAGGCTCCTTCCCCCAAGAGAAGGTGTCACGCAGTGACGGAGGGGTAAAAGGGACTAAAGACAATTTTGGCATACGCCCATTGCCCAACTTGGAAACCAAATTTGTAGCGGCCAATACCTTGATAGGAATTGAAAAACCAAGTGCCCAATTAAGTTTGTACGACACCAATGAAGTAAAAGCTTTGGAAACCAAGCTCAAAAAAGTACGTAGCAAACTGTTCAGTGCCAAGAGCAAAGAAACCAAACTGAAATACCGTGAAGAAGATAAAGTACTCCGTAACCAAATAGCAGATGAACTTGAAAAAAGCGGCTGGAAAAGTGATACCGCTCAAAAACTGGCTGGATGGGATCCTTATGACCAAAACGCATCATCTCCATTCTTTGACCCTGAATGGATGTTTGATATTCAAGATGGGTTTAATGTGGTGATTGGGAATCCGCCCTACAGACCTGTTCAAAAATATGAATTAGAAATAAAAAAAGAATGGTCAAAACAAGGATTCAAAACGTACTCTAACTCAGGCAATATTTATTTCTTGTTTTATGAAAAAGGACTGAATATCACAAGAGTAGATGGTTCTGTAATGTTTATTACTTCAAACCAGTGGATGCGAAACATATCAGGAGAGCCACTCAGAAAATTCTTTTTGTCAAAATACTGTCCTGAAATCCTAATTGATTTTAGGGGGACAGATATATTCGAGAATGTAGCTGTACTCTCCAATATTCTAATGGTATCTAATAAGAAATGTAATAAGTCATTGATTGCTTGTGATGTAAGTACTATCAAAAAAAACTATCAAGATGGATTGCATCAAATCGTTGATGAACACTCTATACAATTAAAAAACCTATCAAAAGAGTCTTGGTTAATTTTTGATAAGGTAAAGCATACCTTAAGAGAACAAGTAATTGAAAGCGGCACTCCAATAAATTCTTGGAAATTAGATGTGAATTACGGACTTAAAACAGGTTTTAATGATGCCTTTTATCTAAATGAAGAACAAAAGGATAACTTTTTAAAAATGGATCCGAAAAATAATACGATTATACGGCCAATGCTTCGGGGAAAGGATTTGGCAAGATATGCACCTAATCCTGTTGAAGTTTGGTTAATAAATACCCATAATGGCAAATATCGGGGAAGGGGTCTTGAAAGAGATGGACGAATTAATGTAATATCCGAGTATCCATCTATTTATAAGCACCTTTTAGCTTATCAAACTGAACTGGAAAAACGACAAGATAAGGGCGACCATTGGACAAATTTGAGAAGTTGTGATTATGTTGAATCATTTGACTCACCAAAAATGATCTTCATGAACATGTCTAAAGATTTAATATTTTCATACGATCCTAAAGGTGAGTTTCTAACCAATCAAAAATGCTTTATTGTAACTGGTGAGAATATCCGATATCTAACTGCCTTCTTTAATTCTAAGCTTTTTCGATATTTTTTCAAAGACAACTTTCCCGAACTTTTAGGTGATGTTAGAGAAGTTAGCAAAGTTTATTTTGAGAAAATACCTGTTAAGAAGCCAGAGAATAAAACAAGTTTAAATACCATTGAAAATCTGGTTGAGTTAATTGTGCATCTCAAAATGAATGACATCAAGATGCTATCCAATCTCGATCAAATTATAGAAGGATTGATTATCGAAATTTACTTCCCCGACCACATGAAGGAACGTGGCATAGATGTTTTGGAGTTTGTGGAGCGGGATATAGCAGAAGTGATGAAACCCCTCAAACCCTTCAGTCAGCCTTTGGCTGACAGCTCCCCTTTGAAAGGGGAGCAGTTTTGGGAGTTTGAAAAACTAAGCGATACAGAAAAAGAACAGGTCATTGAGCAACTGCATGCCAAATGGAGCCATCCGGATAATGAAGTGGTAAAACGCATCAGTATGTTTAAAGAAAAAAGCCCGGAGATTTTAAAACCTATATTGGAGGGATGAAAATGCTTGAAATAAATAATCGGCATTCTTTTTTAGATATAATACCACAAAAAATGAGTTTTTTACTTTTTAGAATGTAGTAAAAAGGCATATAGCAAGATAAAAAAAACCGCAGACAACAAGCGGATTGTGTTTATCCATCCCAAAAGCACAGGCGGCGTTTTGGTTGAACTTTGCCAAGATTATTTTGCCGAATAACGCTGCGATGCATCAATATAAAATTGATTGAGCGTATTTCTTCTTACAATATAAAATAACCAAAATTTTCGTATAGATTTTTCTCCACACCATTTTTACTGCGTATTTTTAGAAAATGTATCCAAAAAACCCCAAAAAGAGTAACTATTTATAAAACAACACATTACTAAATTCACAGTACAATGAAAAAAATACTTTATCTGTTGCTGATTGTTTCAATCACCGCGTTTGCACAAATCAAAAAAGTAGAACCACCTTTTTGGTGGGCAGGAATGGAAAATACCGAATTGCAAATCATGCTCTACGGCGACAAAATAGCCAAATGCGATGTGGTTTTGACCAACGGAATGACCGCCTTAGACGTTTTCAAACCCGTCAATCCGAATTATATTTTTGTAACCGTCAACACCGCAAGTCAAAATCCGGCAACTTTTGACATACTGCTGAAAGACGGCAAAAAAACGATGTACAAATACACCTACGAACTGAAAACCAGGGTCGAAAACTCCGCCTCCCGAAAAGGTTTTGATTCGTCTGATATGATGTATCTTCTCATGCCCGACCGCTTTGCCAACGGCAACCCGAAAAACGATTCGCAACCCGACATGGCTGAAAAAGCCAACCGAGGTTTTGACAGCGGACGACACGGTGGCGACATCGAAGGCATAATCAAACACTTGGATTACCTACAAGAATTGGGCATCACCGCGCTTTGGAGTACGCCACTGCTCGAAGACAACGAACCCAAATATTCCTACCACACCTACGCGCAAAGCGATTATTTTCGTATCGATCCACGTTTCGGAAGCAACGAAGACTACAAACATTTGTCTGACGAACTCCACCAACGCAAGATGAAACTCGTGATGGACTACGTGACCAACCATTGGGGAAGCAAACATTGGCTGATTCGTGATTTGCCTTTCCCTGAATGGATTCACCAATGGCCGGACAATGGCGGTTTCAGGAGAAGCAACTACCGCATGACCACTCAATTCGACTCAAATGCAGCTCAAATCGACATCGCGGCTTGTATGGACGGCTGGTTCGACACCACCATGCCCGACATCAACCAGAGCAACCCAATCGTACTCAACTACTTGATTCAAAATGCCATTTGGTGGATAGAATTCGCCGGATTGGACGGTCTGCGTGTTGATACCTATTCTTACAACGACAAAGAAGGCATCGCCACCTGGACCAAAGCCATCATGGACGAATATCCGAATTTTAACATCGTCGGGGAAGTGTGGATGCACAGCCAAGCACAAATGGCTTATTGGCAAAAAGACAGCGAAATTGGTGCCATCCAAAACTACAACTCCAATTTACCCAGCGTGATGGATTTCACCCTACACGATGCCGTCAGTTTGATGTTTGATGAACAAACCAAATTCAGTTGGCAAAATGAAGGCATTATGCGGGCGTATGAGAATTTTTCAAATGATTTTTTGTATCCGAACATCAACAACATCTTGGTGTTTGCCGAAAATCACGACACCAACCGAATCAATCAGATTTACAAAAACGACTTTGATAAATATCGTTTGGCAATGACACTCATCGCGACCGTTCGCGGCATTCCGCAGGTTTATTACGGCTCGGAAATCGGGATGGCGGGCGATAAAAGCAAAGGCGACGGCGACATCAGAAAAGATTTCCCCGGCGGTTGGGAAGGCGATGCGAATAACGCTTTTACCCAAGCAGGAAGAACTGCCGAACAAAGCCAATATTTTGATTTTACGAGCAAACTCTTTCAATGGCGCAAATCAAAACCCGTGATTCATTCCGGTAAAACGATGCATTATGTGCCGGAAAACAACGTGTATGTCTATTTCAGGTATGACAACAACGACACGGTGATGGTGGTGATGAACAACAGCGACCAAGATCAAACCGTTGAGCCCAATCGTTTTGCAGAACGCATCCAAAACTACAACAAAGGCAAAGATGTCCTCAGCGGCGTTTCTGTGGATGTGACAAACGCTATCTTTGTAAAAGCCAAATCCGCTTTGGTGTTGGAATTGGAAAAATAAAATATTTGAAATGAAATATGTATCAATTTTCGCACTCATACTGTTTCTCGGCTCTTGCAAAAACAAGATAGATTCGCAAGGTGATTTTCATGAAATGACTGCCGTAAAACCTTTGTTGACTTTAGCCTCCGGAAAAGTACTTCGTTTTGAAAACTTTCCATCCGATTTTGTTCATGCCCGAAATGTAGATATCTGGTTGCCGGATTATTATGACAAGAATAAAAAGTATGCAGTTTTGTATATGCACGACGGGCAAATGCTTTTTGATTCAACCACAACTTGGAATAAACAAGAATGGGGCGTTGACGAAACCGTTTCAAAATTGCTGAAAGCTCAAAAAATCAAAAATTGTATCATTGTAGGAATTTGGAATATTTCGGCATATCGACATACAGATTATTTTCCAAATAAGCCTTTTTTGTCTTTAAATAAGCCAAAGCAAGATTCCATACTATCATCTGCAAAAAGTCAGAAATTGATGATAGAAAACATTCAATCCGATAATTATTTGAAATTTATCGTTACTGAACTAAAACCGTTCATTGACGGGAACTTTTCAACGCTTCCCGACAACGCAAACACTTTTGTTATCGGGTCGAGTATGGGAGGACTCATTTCCATGTATGCAATATCGGAATATCCCAACATATTTGGTGGAGCAGCTTGTTTGTCAACACATTGGACTGGAACTTTTACCAATCATAACAACCCGATTCCAGATGCATTTTTGCGATACATGGAATATAACCTACCCAATGCGAAAACACATAAATTGTATTTTGATTATGGAACGCAAACACTCGATTCGCTTTATCTTCCGTATCAAAATCGGATTACACAAATACTGAAAATGAAAGGGTATTCAACAAATATAAAATTTGAAGGACACGATCATTCAGAAAATTCTTGGAAAGAGCGACTTCACATTCCGTTGGAATTTTTACTTCAAAATTAAATCATCCACAAAAAAATGAAATTCATATTGACAACTAAAGGTTTTTATATAATGGTCTTTTTTCTGATTGGGATTGTATCAACAGCCCAAAACCCCAACCGCACTTTTTTGGGTTATGAGAAAAAAGCAAACATACTGGAAATCAAAACCCAAGATGGCGCCTATCGCCTGCTCGCGTATTCCGATAAAATTGTGGAGACTTCCTTTATCCCAATTGGAGAAAACTATCGTCCGGAGTCGCAGGCTGTCGTGATGACTCCCGAAAACATTTCGACAGTAGTCATCGAAACGGACGAAAACCTCCAATTTAAAACCGACGGAATCTCTGTGACCATCCAAAAAGCCCCTTTTCAGATTCAATATTACTACAAAAACAAATTGCTCATTTCCGAAAAATCGGGCTACATCAAAACGGATAGTTTGGAGGTGTTGGAGTTTAACCTTAAACCCGATGAAGCACTCTACGGCGGTGGCGCAAGAGCCTTGGGACTCAACCGAAGAGGGCATCGGTTGCAACTCTACAACCGCGCACACTACGGCTATGAAAACCACGCCGAACTGATGAATTTTACGCTGCCATTGGTCTTGTCTTCAGGTATCTACGCGGTGCATTTTGACAATGCACCCATCGGTTTTTTAGACTTAGACAGCCAAAAAGACAACCGGCTCCGCTACGAAACCATCAGCGGGAGAAAAACATATCAGGTCATCGCGGCGGATGATTGGAAAGATTTAATCGAAAATTACACCACCTTGACGGGCAAACAACCACTGCCACCACGTTGGGCTTTGGGCAATTTTTCCAGCCGTTTCGGTTATCATTCGCAACGGGAAGTGGAAGAAACTGTTGCGAAATTCAAAGCCGAAAACATTCCCGTTGATGCCATCATCCTTGATTTGTATTGGTTCGGGAAAGAAATTCAAGGCACCTTGGGAAATTTTGAATTCCTGAAAGACAGTTTTCCAAATCCTCAAAAAATGATCAAGGATTTGAGCGCACAAGGCATAAAAACCATTTTAATCACCGAGCCTTTTGTGCTGACGACTTCCAAGAAATGGCAAGAGGCAGTCGATAAAAAAATCCTCGCTGTTGATTCGCTGGGAAAACCTTTTGTCTATGATTTCTATTTCGGCAATACAGGCCTAATCGATATTTTCAAAAAAGAAGGACACGATTGGTTTTGGAATATCTACGAAAAATACACCGAAATGGGTGTCAGCGGTTGGTGGGGCGATTTGGGCGAACCCGAAGCGCATCCTTCCGGATTGATACACGCGACAGGTACGGCAGACGAATTGCACAATGTCTATGGCCACAATTGGGCGCGTCTAATTTTTGAAGGTTATCGGAAAAACTTCCCAAACCAACGACCGTTTATTTTGATGCGTGCAGGCTATGCTGGGTCTCAGCGTTTCGGAATGATTCCTTGGTCGGGCGACGTAAACCGCTCGTGGGGCGGACTCCAATCGCAAACAGAAATTGCGCTCGAGATGGGCATGCAAGGTCTGGGTTATATGCATTCCGATTTGGGTGGGTTTGCCGGAGCCAATGACGACCCCGCGCTCTACACACGCTGGTTGCAATACGGTGTTTTTCAGCCCGTTTTTCGTCCGCATGCGCAGGAAGAAGTTGCCTCCGAGCCGGTTTTTAAAGACCCCGAGACAAAAGCTTTGGCGAAAAAAGCCATCGAACTGCGATACCGCATGTTGCCGTACAATTACAGTCTGGCGTTTGAAAATCACCTTCACGGAACGCCACTCATGCGTCCGTTGCTCTTCGAAGAACCAACAAACGAAGCATTGCTTTCCGAATCCAAAACCTATCTTTGGGGAGATGCTTTTTTGGTATCGCCGGTAGTCAATCCGGGGATAGAAACCCAAAAAGTTTATTTTCCGAAAAGTGCTGACTGGTTCGATTTTTATACCGGCAAAAAATACGAAGCTGGGCAAACCTATTCCGTTCAAATTGTGGACAATCACATCCCAACTTTTGTTCGGGCGGGTGCTTTTGTACCGATGGCACGATTGGTTCAAAACACAAATGACTACACTTTGCAGTCCTTTGAATTGCATTTTTATCATGATTCTTCGGTTGCTTCGAGTAAGGGTATGCTTTATAACGATGACGGATTGACGCCCGAAGCCTTCGAAAAGGGCAAGTATGAAATCCTCCGCTTTCAAAGCCAAAACAAAACAAACAGCATACACATCTCCGTAGAAACCGAAACCGGAAAAAACTTTGTTTCCTCAGAAAAAAACATCACTTTGGTGATTCATCGATTGGACAAAAAGCCGAAAAAAGTGTTAATTGACGGCAAAAAAACGACTTTTGAATGGGATGAAGCGGGTCAAATATTGACAATCAAATGGATTTTAAAAAGCAACAACCAAACTGTCGTCCTGAATTTTTGAGTGTTTAAACCTGAAATTACTTGAGGATAATCGCCTCAGAGTCAAAAAGTAAAGCGAAAAGCAAAAGTGCTTTTAATTTTGTGACTTTGGGTAAAAAAAACAGCGATTGTTTAGCAACAATTTCATCCAATCTACTTTAACATTTAAAAAAGATAAAAGTACTGAAATTGAAATTTATGATTGCAAAAAAGTTTAGTCATCTAATTTTTTTGCCTGAAATTCACTTAAATCGCCTTCTTCAAAGGAGGCGTTTATTTCAATCGGATTACAACACACTTCGCAATCTTCAACATAGGACTGTTGCCGAACAGAACTGTCCACGAGCATGGAAATCTCTTCCCAACAATGAGGGCATTGAAAAAAGTGTTCAAACACGAAATTGAGATTTAGATTAACTGCTAACGCTTAGCTACTCACTTTCTTCCAAGCGACATCTGCCAATTTTTGTTTTTCGGCAGGTGCTTTGACCCATTGTCTTTTGGCATCGATGATGCCGAAAAGTAAACGAGTGAAGAAATACAACTTACCGTCTTGAATCACAAAGCTTTTCGGATTCGGATTTACTTGTTTTTCTTCAGACATGGCGATGGCGCAAAATCCACCGTATTGAGGAACAAATTTTTCGGGTGATTTTTCAAACTTCTTTTGATTGACTGCCGAGTTAAACCAATATTTTGCTTCATTGTGGACGGTTTCAAATTGAGCATGCCCTTTAACAGCTTGACCATTAAAAAATTCAACGACATCAAATTGGTTGGCGGCTACACCGTCTTTAAGATTTTGTAACATTTGTAAAAGTTTTATAATTAACAAAAATAAGTTGCGAATCTTTGGACGAATGACACTTCAAACCTTACTTAAAATTCACACTTAATTAAATATCACCAAATTACTCCCCTCTTTTCTGACGCCGTAAGGAACCAAATTGAACAAAGGTTGTTTGCTTTGTGAGAGTATTTGACCCGTAAAAAGATTGTACTCGTATTGTTCGCATTGACAAGTTACCGTGATTCCTTTGGCCAAAGTGGTCGAACAAGTGTTGGGCAGATGATTTGGGCAGCTTGCTTCCCATGCCAAAAATCCGGCTCCGGTGTTGATGATGTGTACGCCTTTGATACCTGTCCCATCGTTGTTATTGGAAATAAAAATGGTGTTTCCGGTAATTAGAATACTGCTGAACGCGGGCAGATTGGTGTTGATAACCCTTGAAAATGAAACCTTTCTGATATTCGGGTTGCCATTGTCGCCACCGCCTGAAGTGCTGCATGAAATAACAAAAAATACCGCAAAAAAGAAAGGGGCTAACTTGTTCATGAAATCGACTTTAAATGAATGAAATAATTACTTTTACAAATATGGTGAACTTTTTTTTATATATTTGTAAAGGAATCCCCAATATATGAGGGGATTTTTTCTATTTATAAACGAATGAATCATGAGTAAAGTATCTTATTACACACCGGAAGGATTAAAAAAGTTGAGAGAGGAATTGGAGATGCTTAAAAGTATAGAGCGCCCCAAAGTGTCTCAACAAATAGCGGAAGCACGCGACAAAGGCGACTTGTCTGAAAATGCAGAATACGACGCGGCCAAAGAGGCCCAAGGCTTGCTTGAACTCCGAATTGCCAAAATGGAAGAGACGCTTTCCAACGCGCGCATCATTGACGAAACGCAATTAGACCTCTCAAAAGCTTTGGTCTTATCATCGGTACGCATCAAAAACTTATCCAACGGAAAAGAAATGAACTACACTTTGGTTGCCGAAAGCGAAGCCGACCTGAAAACCGGTAAAATATCGGTTACCTCTCCTATCGGGAAAGGCTTGTTGGGCAAATCGGTCGGTGAAATAGCCGAAATCAGCGTGCCAAACGGCTCCTTAAAATTTGAAGTTTTGGAAATCAGCAGGAATTGATTTTTCAATAGGTACCGATTCTGTTAAAATCTCAATATTTCGCGGACTTCCCGTTGCTCTGTGTTTGCTTGATAAAATCGCGGATATGGTCGTTGGCGTTTTTGAGATCTTCCCTGCGGAGATACATCATGTGCCCACTGCGATAACCTTCAAACCGAAAGCGGTCTTTCATTTTCCCGCTCGGATCCATTTGCCACATGGAATATTTTGCGTTAAAATAGGTTGTTGCACCGTCAAAAAATCCGGATTGTATCATTACGTGTAAATAAGGGTTTTGTGCCATTGCCTGCCGTAAATTATCGCCGGTTTGATCGTTTGAATTATCCCAAGGTCGCACCGGACCAAACATATAATATTGTAAATCGGT
The DNA here is from genome assembly GCA_034367065.1 of Flavobacteriaceae bacterium. Classification (GTDB taxonomy): domain Bacteria; phylum Bacteroidota; class Bacteroidia; order Flavobacteriales; family Flavobacteriaceae; genus UM-FILTER-40-17. The sequence goes on along the minus strand of JAXMLV010000041.1, from coordinate 53,047 downwards.
TTTGAAATTGAGTTCTTCTCGGAGATAATAGTTGATTGCCGGCGTGAAAGAATGCAACCAAGAAGTGAGTTCGGCATTGTAATCGGGTGAGTCGCCGGCATCGCTTTTGTCCAATCCCAAATAGCGAGAGTCCAACCGACCGATGGTAAATCCGCGGGTACGGAGCAATTCTTTCCAAAATTCGCGCGTATCTACATCCAAGTTATTTTGCAAAATAAAGGTTTCGGACAAGCCGGAGTAGTAAGCCATTTTAGAAGCAATTTCTTTCTTTTTGTCATCGCCCAAAAATCCGCCCAAAGCCATGGCAGGCAGCAACTGATGAAGTGTGTAATTTTCTACTTCAGGCAACAATTCATCTAAATCCTTGCTTTGTAAAGCAGAAGGCAAGGCTTTGTGATACCAAGCGGCAGCGGCAAAATACGGCAAACGGTTCGCCGCTTCCACGATGCCTTCTCTTGAGATTCCCAAACCGGTCGGCGACACGAGAATTACTCCGTTCAGATACATCCACTCCTGATTTTGCAAGGCCAAAGCCAAACCGGAAACGCGGGTGGTTCCGTAACTTTCGCCAATCAAATATTTGGGTGATCGCCATCTGTTTTTTCTGGAAACAAACGTATTTACCCAATCTGCCAAATAGGCAATGTCTGCATTGACTCCGAAAAACTTTTTGCGATCTATCTTTTCACCGCTTTCGGGTATCGTCCGGGAATAGCCCGTATTGACAGGGTTCACATAGACAATATCGGCTACATCGAGGATGGAATACGGATTTTCTTTCACACCATAGGGTTGAACTGGAAACCCTTCGTCGTCAATCTTTAAGATTTTCGGACCCGTGTAAGCCAAATGCATCCAAACAGAAGCAGAACCCGGACCGCCGTTAAACGAGATGACCAACGGTCGTGAGGTGTTATCCTTCATGTCTGTCCGTTCGTAGAAAGTGTGGTATAAAGTTGCAATCGTGTTGCCATTTTCATCCCAGACGGGTTGCATACCGGTGGAAGCTTTGTACGGAATCACTTTGCCGTTGATGGTGGTTTGATGTGTCGTGACAACCAAGGTGTCTGTCGGAAAAGTTCTTTTTTGTGCAATTCCAAATACGGAAAAAACGAAACAAAAAGCAATGGAAAGAAGTTTGTGCATGGCTGGATGGGTTTTAAGTTTTTTGGATGGTTTTGTAAGGAAATCAATGTAAATATAAACAAAACTTCTTTTAATTTAAAAAATCCTGTTTAGAGAAGCCATCCGTTAAAATGAGATTCCTTAACTTTACGTTTCTTATTCAATTTCAACCGTATGAAAAACACATTGCTTATGTCCATTGTCGTTTTTGCCATTTCTTGCAACAAACAAACAAAAAATCCCGTCCAATATCCCGAAACCAAAAAGACTGACAGCACAACCGTTTATTTCGGCGAAACCGTCAAAGACCCATATCGCTGGCTCGAAGACGACCGCTCCGACGAAACTGCCGCTTGGGTCAAGGCTCAAAACAACGTTACCTTTGCATATTTGGATAAGATCCCTTTCCGTAATAGCTTGAAAGAGCGCTTGGAAAAAATCTGGAACTACGAAAAAATAACCGCACCTTTCAAAGAAGGCGACTACACCTATTTTTACAAAAACGATGGACTGCAAAATCAATATGTATTGTATCGAACGAAAGAAGGTGGCGAACCCGAACTTTTCCTCGACCCCAACGGGTTTTCAAAAGACGGGACAAGCTCTTTGGCAGGTATCGACTTTTCTAAAAATGGAAAAATAGCAGCTTATTCCGTTTCCGAAGGTGGAAGCGATTGGCGCAAAGTAATGGTGATGAACACCGATACCCAAGAAATCATCGAAGATACTTTGGTGGACATCAAATTCAGCGGTATTTCCTGGAAAGGCAACGAGGGTTTTTACTACTCGAGTTATGACAAACCCAAAGGCAGTCAGCTTTCAGCCAAGACCGATCAACACAAACTCTATTACCACAAATTGGGAACTTCCCAAAAGTCGGATGCAGTCGTTTTTGGCAACAAACCCGAACAAAAAAGACGCTATGTAGGCGGACAAGTTTCTGAAGACGGTAATTATCTGTTTATTTCTGCCTCCGTTTCCACCTCCGGCAACGAATTGTATCTACAAGATTTGACAAAACCAAACGCACCGATTGTTCCGATGATTGCAAACTTCGACTATTCAACTTCCATGTTGGATGTGTCCGCCAATACAATTTATCTATTGACCAATTACCAAGCACCCAATCAAAAGGTTGTAACGGTCAGCGTGCAAAATCCTTCGGTTGAAAATTGGAAAGACTTTATTCCGGAAACCGAAAAAGTGTTAAACATCTCGAAAGGTGCGGGTTATTTTTTCACAGAATACATGAAGGACGCGGTTTCACAAGTGTTTCAATACGATTATCAAGGAAACAAAATAAGAGAAATCGAATTGCCTGGAGTCGGTTCGGTGGGCGGATTTGGCGGTAAAAAAGAAGATGCTGTTTTGTATTATTCTTTCACCAATTACGTCACGCCCGGAACGATTTATTCCTTTCATCCGAAAGAAGGAACTTCGGAAGTTTATCAAAAACCTAAAATTGATTTTACACCTGAAAACTACACTTCCGAACAAGTGTTTTACACCTCCAAAGACGGCACGAAAATCCCGATGATAATTACCTACAAAAAAGGCATCAAGCGCGATGGAAAAACCCCGACGATTCTCTATGGCTACGGCGGATTCAACATCAGCCTGACACCATCGTTCAGCATTGCCAATGCGGTTTGGCTCGAATTAGGCGGTATTTATGCCGTTCCGAACCTGCGTGGTGGCGGCGAATACGGTCGTGCGTGGCACGATGCAGGAACCCAAATGAAAAAACAAAATGTATTTGACGATTTTATCGCTGCCGCCGAATATTTGATTCAAAACAACTACACCTCAACCGACTATCTCGCCATCAGAGGAGGTTCAAACGGCGGATTGTTGGTCGGTGCAGCCATGACCCAACGCCCTGACTTGTTCGCAGTGGCACTGCCGGCTGTCGGCGTGATGGACATGCTTCGATACCACACTTTTACCGCCGGAGCGGGTTGGGCTTATGACTACGGCACGGCGGAAGATTCCAAAGAAATGTTTGCGTACCTCAAAGGATATTCACCCGTGCACAACCTCAAGCCCGGTGTTTCCTATCCCGCAACCTTGGTGACCACGGCTGACCATGACGATCGCGTGGTGCCGGCACATTCGTTTAAATTTGCCGCCACACTTCAAGAAAATCAAGCGGGCGACAAACCGACCCTGATACGAATTGAAACCAATGCCGGGCACGGAGCCGGAAAACCGGTGTCCAAAACCATCGAAGAAATGGCGGATATTTTTGCTTTCACATTGTATAATATGGGTGTGAGAGAATTGAAATAATACGTTTGGGTGGCAAAACCCGATCGTTTACTTATTTTTGAACGATTTTTTAAACAGTATTTCATTTCGTAGAAAATAAATCAAACGATGCACAAATTCATTTCTTACATTCTATCGGTTTTTTATTACCTCGCTTTCGGATTGACCTTGGTGGTTTTTCATCCCATCCAATGGATTTGTTTGAAATTGGGCGGCTACCGATGGCACAAAATATCCGTCGATTGGCTCAATTTTTTTCTCAATGCCAGTTTGTGGGTGATGGGTGTGTTTTACCGGTTTGAATTTGCCGAAAAACTGCCTTCCGGACGGCCGATAATTTTTGTTTCCAATCACCAGAGTTTGCACGACATTCCGCCAATGATTTGGAAGTTTAGACGATTTCATCCCAAGTTTGTCGCTAAAAAAGAATTGGGCAAAGGCATCCCGAGTGTCTCGTTTAATCTGAGGCATGGCGGTGCGGCACTCATCGATCGCAAAGACCCAACGCAAGCCATTCCCGCTTTGCTCAAGTTTGCAAAATACTTGAACACACACCAACGCTCGGCAGTTATTTTCCCTGAAGGCACCCGAAGCAAAGACGGAGTTCCCAAACGATTTTCACCCGGTGGGTTCAAAGTACTCATTGAAAATATTCCCAATGTGCTGATTGTTCCTGTGAGCATCAACAACTCGTGGAAAGTTATTCGATACGGTTCTTTTCCGCTTTCGGCGGGCGAACGAATCACGTTCTATGTGCATCCGCCCATCGATCCGGTCGGTAAAACCTTTGAAGAACTGTTCTCATTGACAGAAAAAGCCGTGAAAAGCAGAATTAATGAATCAATTTGAAAATGTAACAATGTAACAACGTAACAATTTGGTTCAATATCTATCGTTGAAAAATTCCCAAAACACAAATTAATCAAACGTCAATTCCCCGTAATACCCCATTTGCCTGACAATCCAATTCTTTCGATTTTGGATATAGGAAGTCGGCGGATTGGCTCTGTATTTTCTCGGATTGGGCAAAACAGCAGCGAGTGCTGCGGCTTGGTCGGAAGTCAGCTTTTGAGCACTTTTTTTAAACCAAAACTGCGAAGCTGCTTCGGCTCCATAAATGCCTTTTCCCATTTCAACACTGTTTAGATAGACTTCGATGATACGCTCTTTGCTCCAAAGTGTTTCAATCAAAAAGGTGAAATAGACTTCCAATCCTTTTCTGACCCAAGTCCGGTCGGGCCATAGAAAAACATTTTTGGCAGTTTGCTGAGAAATGGTACTCGCCCCCTTTTTCCTTTTGCTTCTCTCGTTGTGTTTAAGTGCTTTGTCGATGGCTTCAAAATCAAAACCGTTGTGCGTCATGAATTTCTGGTCTTCGCCACAAATGACAGCAAGCGGTAGTTTGGGTGACATCTCATCCAACGAAACCCAATCGTGTTTCCAAACCAATTTCTCGTCGTTGCTCCACTGCTGTGCTGTGCGGATAAACATCAGCGGGGTGAACGGCACGGGGATAAAACGAAAAAGAATTACTGTCAAAATGGAAATTCCCAAGAACCAAAGTCCGAGTCTGAACAATTTTTTAAAAAACCATTTTACTTGTTTCATCTGTTTATATTATTTGTTTTTATCGGTCAGACCTGCCCGCCGGCAGGCAGGTGTAACATCCAGAATCATCTGTCTGCGTGTTAAAGTTGCTTTGTCCTGGACGTTTCACTTGCTGTATTTATTTGGTTAATTCTGCCAATTCTCTGCCCACTTCGCTGCCCAAAGCCACGCCCATTCCACCCATACGGACTGCACAGAAAACACAGCTTGACACTTGTTTTACAATAGGCCATTTTTGCGCACCTATGCCCATGATTCCACTCCAACGTTGATCGACTTTAAATTTCTTGTCAGGCAGAATCACTGTTTCCAGCAGTTCAACTAACTGATTCTGTACCAAAGCTGTTAAGCCAAAGGCGTGTGTTTCTTCGGTTGAGAAATCTAAATTTCTTCCACCGCCAAACAAAATCCGATTGCCGATGTTTCGGAAATAATAAAATCCATGGTCGAGGTGAAAAGTTCCTTTGATGTGCAACTGGTCTATGGGTTCGGTGACCAATACTTGCGCCCGCGCGGGTTTGACGTCCAGTTTGAGCAATTGGGCAGCAAAACCATTGGTGGCAACCAAGACTTGCTTGGCGCGTATATCTATGTCTTGTTCCGTTTTTATTTCGACGTATTTTGAAAAATCTTCCAGTGAGGCAACCGATATGTTATTTAAAATCAAAACATCTTCCGAAATTGCTTTTTTGAGCAAAGCCTGCATCATTTTTCCGGTGTTTATTTGCGACTCAAACGGGTTGAGAAAGCCTTCATTCAGTATTTTTTTAAACTGAAATTTATTGGGTACTTTATAATCGGCAAAACCAAATATGCAACTTTTCAAACCAAGTCTTACTGCAATATTACAAAATTTGTTAGTGAAAATAGCGGCTCATTTAAATCACATTTAAACTAAACTTAACCTCGGCTTGGTGTTACTGCACCTTTATTGTTTGAGCGGCGAAGTCGGGGGTTCTTTATATCATATCATCATACTTTTTAAGTGTCTTAGCATAGAAAGCAGCCAAACGTTCTTTGTTCACTTGGTAGGCGGCCATGTCGCTCATGTTAGTAATGAAGCACACCTCCATAAGCGCGGCTGTGCCTGCCGGGAGTCTGAGAATACCTATACGACTGTGATGCGTTCCGGTTTCGTCTTTTACGCCCCGATTTCTGATGCCGAGTATCTTTGCGGTCTCGTCTGCGAGTTCCTTAGCAAACTGCTTGCTAATTTCGTTGGCTTCGTTGGCCACTATGGCCTCGGTTCCGGTGGCTGTGGGTGGCCCGGCATTAAAGTGGATGTCGAATATAACAGATCCGTCTGCGGGCTTAATACGGCCCTGGTATTGCCGATTGGTCTCGTCGTCTTTATCGGTAATATACTTCACGTTCAGGCGGCTAAGCTCTTTAACCACCAAGTTACGGAGCTCTTGCGTGAGCTCGCCCTCTGTGTAACCGTTGGCTGTTGCCCCGAGGTCTCCATTATGATGACCGGCCGAGGGGTACGTGACTAATGGGCTAAACTGTATCATTTTATTTCATTTTCCATTCTATTCTAAAAGCTAACGTTTCCCCTCCAAAGAAATCTTGATATCCACCTACTTCTAATTTGGCGTATATCCCGTCTGGTTTTACTTTAATAATTACTTTTTGGCCGTTGTCCCAAGAATAACCAGAGAATACAATAGGAGCATTACCATTGAGTCCTATGTTAAATGGAAAGGGTAAACGGCTGAGTAATATCTCGTCAACGGCAGGGGTAAGCTCCAATTCATAAGAATCAGCAACATCAACTATAACCGTATTATCTTTGATGATAAGTAGAACACCACTGACAATTGCAGCATCCCCCGGCTGCCAGAGTGTAAGAGCCTCAATTACACCGTCAAAACCTCTTTGAAATGCGTTCACCGGTATGGTTGCAGACAACATACTACCGTCTTCGTCTCTATAGTAAAATCTACCAGTTATTTCTTTAACTATTGAAGTTGAGGGGGGTAAAGAATTCGTCACGAAACCTTTCTTTGTGAAATAATCTCGTATATTAGATTTAGTACTTACATAGTCTAAGATTAACTCCTCGTCATCCCAAATAGTAGTAGGATTTTCGTAACCATTCCCCTGGGATGCATAACCGAAGCCCAACTCATATATCTCGACACTTCCCGGGAAATTACTCAAAAAATTGACCCTGTGAAAAGCAGGAAAATTGGATTGACTCCAAGCACCCTGCTGAAGGGAGTACTCTAAAAGTGAGTGGCTACTATTTAAGGCAATGCCGCTCGAATTCGTGAGAGACCACGTTTTACCGTTCATAGTAATAGAGGCCTGAAAAGAGCCTTGAGACAGGTCTATAATTTTAAGCCAAAATGAGAATTCAATATTATTAGTGGGAATCACACTATTCGGGCTGAAAGTCCACTGCCTAAAGCTAACATTGCTAATGGTCTCTTGAAATGTTATATCTATACGATGAGAACCGTTTGCGTTATAATAGCTTACAAGTACTAAGTATTTAAGGGCTGGGTTACCAAGGTCAAATTTACTATTCCATTCCACGAGGTTAGTCCAATTCACCGCATTGTCTTGTACTATAGCTATATTACCATACCCCCGAAACTCTTCATTCCCAACAAGCTGCCAATTATAATCTGTAGGCCAGGACATACTTTTATTAGGTAAAAGCCTTACACCAAATGGCTTAAAACTCGGCTTACTCTTCAAATCAAGCAAATCGTCCACCCTTTTATTAAACTGGTCCTGCGTTGCGATTGAACTGCCCGATGCCTGTTTCAACGCCGGGATGGTGGACAACTTAATGCGGCGAGAGCCCATCTCAAGCTCCGGACCAAAGGACAGGTCGTTAATGACTTTGACCTGCGGTATGGGTTGCCCGCCCGGGCCATACGTGCCGGGTTCGAGCATAAACAATGCCCAAGTGCGTATAGTGGCCGCATCGCCGTCGCTGAGCTCCGAATACCAATAGCGTACATAGATGAGGGTGTCTTCGTCCAATATAATAGGGGTAGTCAGCCATACATTTAATTTCTCTATGATGCTGTTAGACGCAGGGTCAACCACTTCCTCAGGGGGCAAAACGATTTCTAAGAGTTGTGCAGACAGCCCGGCTCTTGTCATCTCATCGCGCAGTGTTGCCACTATGTCCGGATGCGCAGCAGGGTTTGTTGCGTGCGTTGCTTCTGCCTTCCCGGCAAGCAAAGTATCGAGCCCGCCAACCTCTGCGGCAGGTATAGCATCGTCTTTGTGCCGGAAGCTATCCCAAACATCCCAGAACTGCGCCTGCGTTGGTTTTAGTCCGGTTTTAAACCAGTTTTTAATCGTCGCTAAATTTACTTTTGCCATATTGTTTGTCTTAAATTTTTATCTTTCTTATTCCCCTCCCCATCGGGGAGGGTCAGGGAGGGGCTATCCAACCCACATTAACTTCAACATCGCCATATAAGGCGGTCTGTTTTCGTGCGCACCACCGCCACCTGCATCGCTCACCGCAATGCTGTGTGTGTGGCTTCCTTGGCTATCTGTGGTCACGGTCTTGGGAATTCCCAATTCGGTATTTTGCCTCAACTCACGTCCTGAGTTGCCTCCGTCACTTTCTCCGCCCTTCAGTGCAATGTTGTGCGTATGTGCGCCGGCAGCTGTTGAGCTTGCTGCGTGGTTGTGTGCCGGTATTTCGGCCTCTGTAAGCGTCACTTGCTTGGCGCCGCCAATTTTGCCCACAGTATCGTAGTCAGGGTCTCCCGGGTCGTAACCCATCGTCATGCGTCCGCGCAAGTCGGGTGTGCCATTAGTGCCGTCACAAATCTTCCAACCATTCGGCACGGCTGCGGGATTGCCAAACCAATCGATGATTTCACCAACAATGCGCTGCATCTTGCTCAAATCGATAAGATTCTTGGGGCGTACAAAGTTCGCCCACGGGTAGCTTGTAGTAGCCGTTCCGAAGGTGGCATATCGGGTTTTGAAAACACTTTTGTTGGTGCCGTCCTCAAACACCCTATTCTCAACTTCCTCAACGATGATGACATTCGTGCCTAACTGCGCACCGCGGAACTCGAGCAGTTCGCCGTTGATGTACACTACACCGTCAGACACAGTTGTGCCTACTATATTCGCGCCTTTCACAATGCCGAAGTTGCCGAACGCTTCGCCGAATGCCTGCATGAGCAGTACGTTGGTTTGCAATCTGTCGATGGTGTCGGTTTCGAGCGGGAAGCCTCCCGTTTGTTGGATGTCTATAATATTCATAATGTGTCTATTTTGTAACGTTTTGAAGCGATTTTGTAAAAGTTAACCAACGCAGTCATGTCAATCGTGTTGAACACGAGCCCCGCCGGAACAGCCACGATGAAGTCAACGCCGGTGTCGGCGAAGTCAACAGATCTGTTGATGAATATCTTGCCTAAGAAGCGAGGCTTTTGTTCAGGATTCGTGTAGATGAATTTTCTTTTGAAACGGTTTCCGTCGATGATTTGAATACGTCTCTCAGCAGGGTCAAAGCTGTCGTTCAGCGCGGCCCGCAGGTAAACCACTTGGCCGTTGTGCGCAAGCTCATATATATTGCGAAGCCGGAAGCCAAACCAATTGTCGTACAGGCTCGACACAGGCGTAAGCAACGACCGCAGCCACGCCGTCATACGCTCGCGCCTCAAGAAGGTGGGCAGGAGCATCACAGCAAGCCGGTTATAGTTAATATTATACCACATAAGTGATGTTTTCAAAATTTTCAATTTCAAAATATCCCGATACCGGAATCTTTCGCACGTCTATCGGTTGAAAGGGACCGTAACCGCCGCTTTCAACTTCTATCCACTTACTTTCTATGCTGTCAACCTGCACGATCTCTACACCGCTGACGGCTTCGAGCTTGTTAGCCAAGTCCTGGATCACCAATTCGCCGTTGAACGGCAGCTCACGCATGTATTCCAACAGCGCAGCCTCCACAGGCTTACCGCCTGATAGCCTGTCTGTGCCGTTCTCGTCTATGAGCAGCGGGTCCCGGAAGATGCGTATCTGAAGCTTCAGAATGTCTGGCAGGAAGTTAATGACCGTCACGGCAACGCCTGCGTACTTAATCTCGGCGATATAAGCCTCAAACACCGCTTGTCTGTCAATGGCAATCGGTGCAAGCTTGCCGCCTTCTTCCGTGGCAATCTTGATGATGACACGGCTCTCAGTCTCGGCTTCTGTCACAGCCGAGAACTTAATAATCTTGGATGCGTCAATCTGCTCTTGGGTGGCCGCCGTGTTGTCGAACAGGTCGCTGTCGGGCAAAAGCGCGAAGCCGTATTGAAAGTCCAACGCTTTGTTGCGGTACCACAGCGGCGTGCCGGGACGTAAGTTGGCAATCAACTCTTGCACCTCTGCCTTGTGGATGTCGAACAGCTTTTCAAGCGTCCAAATGACGGTCGCGGTGATAAATGTCCAAATCCGCCACACCGCCACTTTGCTCGTGGAAGTTAACGCCGTCAAGGCAGGCTCGCCTGCTTTGGCGACTAATATTTCATCTTGTATTTGACTGATTGTGCGTGCCATTTAGCTCACTTTAAATGTTGTTCCAATTGCCCAATATCCGATGCCGGATGGTTGAACGAGTGTCTCGGGGTTGTCAATGCCTGTAGCAGGGTTCTTTTTTATACGCCGGAAATAATCAATCACGGCTTTGAATCCATAATCCTTTCCGGGGAGGTTCAATTCGGAGTTGGCGGGCAGCTCATCGGTAATGCCGATGCCGTTGCTTAAAGCAATATCAAAGGCAGACGAAATTGTCCCTGTGTCCTTTATGGCCACGTCCAACAAGCTTTGGTTATCTAAAACTCTTGTTTTCATTTTTTTGATTCCAATTCGAGTATCCGTTTTGTTTTTGCTTTTAATTCGGTGTCTTTTTGGGCAACTTGTGCCTTCAAAATCCTGTTTTCTTTCCTTAAAATGAGAATCTCTTCCTTTAGTAGCTTTTCTTTGCTTTGGCAGGCCGATTCAAAGTCTCGAAATTGCTTTTCATATCTCGGCTTAAGGTCATCTAATAATGTCTTATAATATTCCGACAGCTTTATCTCGTTGTCAATCTCGGTGGTTTTGGCATTGGCTTCAAGGCCCTCTGCCTCGGCGGCCGTTTTTCTGCGTCCGAAAAGCCATCCAAAGAGTGCTGCGCCTCCGGTAGTAATTAGGCCACCTATGGCAAGGAGAATGTCGTTCATATCTTAATCTTTGTTTTTTCGATTCCGTTCGTTGTGTCGATGTCTACGTCTGCGTATCCATCAAATTGGAGCTGAAGCTTTAAATCTCTTTTAAATTCATCCACGCGTTTCAATCCTTTTACATAATTGACAGCACCAAAACCGACCACCGGCCACTCTTTGTATTCCCCGGGCTGGGCTATGAATATGTCACCAACGTGCTGCTGGTCACTTTGCCCGATGACAAAATCCCCGTTCATCATCAAATCTCCGTCCTCTATCAATATATCTTGTCTCATCAGCTTATGTTTCCGGTTCCTGTAAACGCGCCTTGGCTTGATGTTCCGGTGATATCAACTGTGCCGGATATCAAATACGCCTTAATGGCCAGTAACAACTTTTGCGCGTACTGTTGTTTGGCTGTTGTATAATACGTATCTTGGAGCATTTCGTCCTGTAAAGCTTCTATTTGCGCGATAAATGTTGCGTCATCTAAAGTCATTGTGCGAATAATTGGTTTACTTTTTCATTAGTTTCGTTCAAAAACAGCTTATCAGGATCAGAAAATTTACCAGGCCCGGATGGTGTAATAATTATGGCTGATTGAAGTCTCTCTAAAATGTCGTTCATTATAGATTTTACGCTGATTTCCCCGGACTTAAAGGTAAATTTACCTTCAAACAGTTCTAACAGCTGATCGCCCATCCGGACGGTTACTTTATCAATCTCAGAAGTCCGAACCAAAAAGGCATCGTCTTCACCTTCTAACCTGCCGATGATTACCTTCGAACCTACTTTCGGATAAACAGTTACTTGGCTCGTAAGGTCGTCAATCACGGCATTCAGCCGGACATCTTCGTAGTCGTCAACCGTACAGCTGTCATTGTTGATTGCTGTGACCGTACCTACGATTAAGGTAAATTTACCTTCAGTCTTTTTTGACTTCAAAACAGCCTGTTTAAAAATCTCCTCAATCATAGCTTATAGCTTAGCTTGTTTGTTCGTTTGATACCTGCGCTCTCAGACACTTCTATACTTACTGACTCAATAAAGTATTTCCCGTCCTGATGCCGGTCCGGGTAAAACGGGCGGACAATCTTGGCGGCATCTCCGGGTTTAGTCCGAGGATAACACCACCCGTTCAATGAACCTTCAAATCCTGTAAACGAGCGCGACGCATGCGTGCGGTCTGCCCATATTTTCAACTCGGCTTTGCTGAGTTGTGGAAGTTTCAGGGTGATGGTGTCTCCTCCTTTATCTCCTTTTGTATAAGTGATTTCTTGACCGTTCTTTTGCTTCGATTTTGCCGTAACTTCTAACAGCCTGTCTTCTTTTAGCTCAAACTTCAAATCAGTGTCTCTACGGACGTTTTCTGAAAAGTTGAAATCGTGAGTCGTTTGCGGCTCAAAATCAATCATCATACCTACCTTCAGGGTAGTTGCGTCTTTAAAATAAGCCCTAATACCTACTTTCTCCTTTAGTTGCTCTAACACTTCATAAGGTGTCGCGAGGTCTATAAGCCAAGTGCCAAACGCGTAGTCTTGGTTACACTCTACTTTATACTTTGCCGGCAAAATAGCTTTAAGGATATCGATGAGCTTCCCGGACTTAACGGATTTGGTTACGCGTGGTGCTTTTTTTAACCGGGACATCTCGTCTTCACACTCAATCAGCAGCGGTGTGTCCGCGCCAATCTTAGTAATGTAACCCTGAAATTCGGTCTCCAAATCTCCGTCATAGCCAATCAAAATTGAAATAGGATCGTCCCGACGGATAAAATCGAGTATCGACTTTCCTGAGATGTCAACCGGTTGGCCGAAAACATCGATTGCATTCTTAAATTCCCGGGGCAATTCAATCTTAGCACTATCCGTAAGAACTTGCACGCTCTTGTCGATTCTTATCGACTTACACGCGTTGAACCAAAGCTTGTCGGCGATGACTATTCTCAGGCTAACGTTGTGGAATAGATAGTTCATTCTGTTGGCTTAAGAAGTGTGAAATTGACTGCTTTAATGCTCGATGCTTCAATTGAGATAGATACCGTATCATTAAATCCTTCTAACGGCTTTATCTCGATGGATTTAAAGTAAATGGTGTCGATGTCTTTTTCCTCAAATTGCCGGCCAACCACGCTGATCACGCCATTGTGTTGCCACACCCTGTTTAATCTTCTGATTTCGTCTGAAGGGTAAACCCGGTTTTGTAAATCTATCAACAGCCCGCCCATTGAGATGTTCCAAGGGTTGGTCCCCCAACGCTCGATGACGACAGGATCTGCATCGTTTACATTGGTTTCCACCAATGCCTTTTGTTGGGCAAAAGTCATCAGCATCGGCGGTGCAAAAATATCGCCCTTATCTCCGATCATAACTGCCGAAAATTCGAGTGGTGAGAATCCGTCTGCTTCAAGCTTCACGTATTCAGTTGCTAAATCGGCGTTCGGATACAGTTGGAAATTGTAATCGTTATTATCAGCTTTATCAATGAACAGTTTACTTATTGCATTTCCGATAGCTTTAGCTCCAAAAGCGGCGGCATATCTTGCCGCTAAGTCTATGGTCAGGTTGATTGGAAAGGCAACAACGTCGTTAAAAACATTCTTGAACGGCTGAACAATAGACATACTATTTGATTTTTGGTGATACAATCCCTTTCTCGATTAGCCATTGCACTTGTGCCCACTTTTCTGCCCAAAGCTCGTCAGGCAACTCCTCCGGAAAGGGAATGTGGAGGACAAAGCTGATCATTGCATCGATTTTAAAGATGATATCTTTTCCATCGTCATTAATGAGCCCTGGGCAGGTGGCTAATACTTTTTTATCTTCGCGTCGCGCAGCGGAATAAGTTCCGCAATAGCACCTACACAAGAGAAAAACAGGCCATCGTCTGCGAGAACTTCCTCCCTGCTTGTGTGCAGGCAGGCTTTTACGAGGATTTCTTGTGCCTTTGCCGGGTTTACATTCTGATACTTGAGGTATTGCCCCATGACACGGCGGTCAGGCACGCTGACAATGACCTCGATAGTGGCCTCTCCGGTGTCATCTGTTGGGAGTTCTACGCGCCGAAGATTTTTCTCTCCGCCTACTTTTTCGATCACTTCTTGTGATACAGCTACTGTTTTTTCGATTGCTTCTTTTGCCATGATTATAGTGCTATGTTAAGTTTTACGTCAAGCGCAAACAGGTCGTACGACTTTTGAAGCCCCATGTCCCCGGTTACGTCCCTTCCGGTATTTTTGAATTTAGCGAGAATTTTGTCAACCACGATGATGTTGTATTCATTCGCAAAGGTGACAACAATGTCAAATGGTTTTACCTGAAGCAAGTCACCATTTTTAGCGGCCATCTCAAGCGGCACAGAATCGTGCATAAACAAGTCTATCGTAGCCGAGGGCGTGATTTTACCTTTACTCCAAGAGGAGGCGTTACTGCCAAGGGTGTAGTTGAGTTGATGTTCTTGCTCATTGCCGTAGCTGATTTTAGCTATGTTGATAGGCACACCATTGATGAAGGCTTCAACATCTGCTGAGTCATAAGCCTTGCCGTTTCTGATTAAATCTGCCATGTCTTTAGTTTAACTCGTTTTTAAGATTGATGGTTCCGATGATCTCCCCGACTTGTCCCGTTGGAACGATTCGATAAGTGACAATCAGTTGCTTAGCAACCAACAAATCACTATTGGGATTAATGGTAGCCTTGCCGATTGATATTTCACCAGCTCTTTGCATATCTGCAAATACCTGATCGCCGATGCTCTCAAGGCTTATCCGTAAGCCTGCCGGTATTTTCCCGTTTTCGTCAACCGGATAGGTCTTTTTGATTTTGGGTAAATAAACCGCCCGTAACTGCCTTACGGCATCGTCAACAACGCGTCCAAGTGAGATGGTATGCTCATTGAGATTACCCTCGGCATCAATTACAATCGGTGCGCTCACATGGTCGTTGTTAATTCTCACTCCGGCAAGGCCGGCGTATGTGATGCCAAATACGTACCCTTTGTTTTCGTATGTTTGAAGCTCTTGGAAAGCATCTTTAATTTTGGCATGGTTCGAGAGCCCCGGAACGACCCAAACACCTTTGGTGCTGTCGGTGATGTTGAAGGCTTCGTTATCGCCAATGTTCTGATTGATTCCGGCAGCTGAGAGAACACCAAGGACAGTACCGACATCGGCGAAGTTTTTGGCTTCCCCTGTCATCAAGTCGGCGTATTGCCAGTCTTGCCCGTTGACAACAGTCACCTTGTTCGCATCGATAGCCGGGTCCCTCAAGTCTTGTACAACTGCCGATCCGGTGATGCTCCTGCCTTCTAAAATGATTTGTAAGGGCATGAATTGCGTAAATGCCCAATTGGCAATCCCTTGGGCTGCCTGTATGGCATCTAATAGGTCAGATGGAAGTCCGTCCACGATGGTAGGGGCAACGGTCGGGTTAGTCGCGATGGCCAACTGCCTGACTTTATAGTCCCCGTTAATCAGCAATGCCTTGACTATGTCGCCTGCGGCATCGGTTGTGATGGTGAGCAAAGTCTCAGCTTGTGGCACAATCATAAGGTTCAGCTCTGTGCCTTCGCCGGCCATTCGGAAAAACTCCCGGACATGGCGATACACGTGCGTGTTGCTCGATAGGTCTGCCTCGGCAGTAATACCGTAAGTTTCCGCATCAAACAGGCTGTAAATTTTGACAGCCTGCTTAAAAGGTAGTTGGGCATTGGCCGGCGAACTGACAATAAGGGCAGATACCGCCCGGTCGTTGTTCAACCGGTTGGCACCTACTTTTCCTTTTTGTATGGATACTCCGTTTAGATTGCTCATGTCTTATTCTTTAGTGATTGAGCCTCCCTCTTCGGACGGGGTTGTTTTGCCTTTTTTAGAAGCCTTGGTAAACTCATCCCTAACAAAAGGGATTAGTTTTTCTCCGGGCTTCAGGCTTAAATTTCCCAAATTTTCAGAGGTGAAAAATTCACCTTTTTTATTTGCGAAAAGTTTGTCGTGGGCGGTGGTCTCAAATACTGAGGCCGCTCTTTCTTTTATGGTTGCCATGCTGTGTCGATTTTAAGGTTAAACTTTAGTTGATACCAATGCACCGATGGCGCGTGCTTTTTTAGGAGACACTAAATAGTAGTGGCGGTAATTCACGGCAGACGCTTGGTTTTGCGTGTCGGGTTCATCGAAGTACATTTTTGTCATGCCTTCAGCTCTGAACATATCGGGTGCGTAGAACGCTACCGAAGCTTCCACGTGGATTAGCGGGTCGAAAACCGCACCAAAAGCCACCTTAGTGCTGTCAGCATCTAAATAGAATGGCATTTCATGGTACAGATAAATACGGAAACCGTGAAATAATGGGCGTAGTTGCCCGGTGGCGATGTTCAGGTAGTCTTTGTAGAAGTCTTTCACTTCTTTCAAGATACCGGTATTGTGTTTGGTGTTGAGTACCAACACGCGTTGACCGTCATCCGGCACGCCTGCATCGTTCAATGCGCCTGCAAGGTCGATGATGTCGTTTACCGTTGCCAATTTTCTCGTGCCGGCAGTTGCGCCGGAGGTCCTGACTATGGGGGTATCAACAGTATTGGCAGCGGGTGCTAAGGCGTGTACTGCTTTTCCAAATTTTTTAGCAAGAATGGCGTTGCGGTGCTTACGGTTTACCGAGCCGATTTTGTCATACGTGATGGCATAAAGCTCATCGTCTGTCACCTTCGTTGCTTTGGTTGAGAATTTATCTAACTGAAAGGCAATGTCGCCGTCTGCCAATGTCTCATATCCAATAGGGTAAGTGGTGTTGTTTATAAGTACTTCCGGGTCAGCCCCTATGTCAACTAAATGAATGACCTGATTTTCTCCACCCGCCGAACTCTGAACATACTGGTCGAAGGGGGGTATTTCTGCCAAGAAGGATGCATTGATCTCCGGTTGAAATGATTCAACCAACTCCCCGGTCCATATCTCCCGATACACACCCGCCAGAAGTACGCCTGATTGAAACGAATCCGGAAAGATGAATTGCACACCCGTACCGGCAGCAAAAACGACGGATGCCGACACAAAGGTGTCTGCGCCGGTGAAGGACGAAAGAACTGCCCCAAAGGCGAGTGCCAAAAACAGGTTAGTGAGGATGGCGAAAACTGATAATTTGCGTGTCTTTTTCATTTTATTTTTGGAATTTGGATTTTACAATTTTTTGAAAGGCCTCAGGGTCGGTTTTTGACAAAGCTTCAAAACCGCGAGGGTCTTCTTTTTGCCATTTGTCAAAGTTCCAACTTTCGCGCCCGGCAGGAACATCCGCTTTACCGGCAGCTATGCCCGCGGAGATCGGTTTGCGTTGAGAGATATTGCCAATCACAGTATTCAAAGCATCGATTCCTGACGCTTTAGCGATGCCATAATAGATAGGTTTCTCATCAGCTTTGATTCTACCGTCTTTTACGGCGGCTTCCAACATAGGGTTGACAACAGCGTCAAATTGTGCGGCGATGCTGTCTTCTAATGCTTTTTTTGCATTTTTTTCGGCCGTCAAATTGATTTCTGCCTGAGACAGAGATGCGGCGATGTGTGCCTTCACTGCATCAATGACGGCAGTGTCTGAGCTTTGCTCGTTTACGCCTTGCAAGTGCAAGGCTTCGATAAGTGGTTTTTTCATTTTATGTACATTTTTTGATTTCTCGTTTTTAGGCAGCAACAATGCTACATAGCGGTTGAATACTTCTACCTGGCCCATCTGTGAAGGGTCAAATAAATCTGTGTCGGCCTCCGGGCTGATAATGCCTGTGATGAAGCCTCCTTCAAGTGCTTCCTCAGCACTAAACCAATTGTCCCCTTCGAGCCATTTGTTTACTTGCTTTTCTGTTTTCCCTGTCCGCTCAACAAGCTTCCTGGAAAAATTAGCTTCGATAGAACGTAGTAGTTTCGCGTTGTTTTCCAAATCGGTGGCTGTGCCGTCCACATAGCCGGACGGTGCGTGTATCATCAGAAATCCATTTTCCACCATCTCCACATTCTCCCTGGACAGCGCGATAACTACACCCATTGAAGCGGCGATGCCTACTATCTTAATTTTAATGTCTGCTTTTGATGATCTCAAAGCATTATAGATGATGTTGCCGTCGAACACAGAACCGCCATAGGTATGCAGCTTCAAAATGATGCCGGTGTGCCTCTTTTCGAGTTGAGACAACAGCGTAGCGAACTCCATACCGTCGCCGTCCCATATGTATCCGTATGCCGTAATCGTGTTGTCCTCGACCGTGAATATCATCCTGATGAATTTTGGGCAAAGGTTCAAAGCCCGGTTCATTTAAAAAAAATTGTTTGCAAGCGTTGCAAACAATTTAGCCCGGCGATTAACTATCAGCGACTTTTGTACCTAAAAAGACATGGCAAAGCAGACTTCTATTCAGGCTAAAAAAGCATTAGCAGAACAAATGATTGTGCATGAAGGTATGTCTGCAAAAGCAGTAAGTGAGGCACTCGATGTGTCCGCCCAATCCATATCAAAGTGGCGCAAGGCTACGACAACCGAAAAATCTTGGGACGACAAGCGCGCCGAAGTATTGGCCGCACCTCATAAGATTCGTGAGTTGCTCATGCGTGAGTTGAAAGTCATTGCAGAAGGAGGCACTTCCGTTATTGATGCCGATGCGCTTTCTAAAATTAACAAAGTAATTGGAGACGTATCAGATAAGATATCCCCGCAAGTGGTTCTTTCCGTCTTTCAGGAGTTTGACAATTGGATGGCAGACCAGGACCCTCAGATGGCTATCAAGTTTACGCACTTTCACAAGCTGTTCCTACAGTACAAAATTAACTTGCAAGGAAAATGACACCGGCACAAGAGAAATTACTGAAGCAGTACGAAGCGCATTGCCGGAAGATAGCGCAGGCCACTACTATTAACATCAACGAAAGCCCTGCCGTTAGGATAGCGCGTGTGCAAGTCTTAGAGAAAGATTATGCAAAGTGGTTTGAGTATTACTTCCCGATGTACGCGAAATCCCCTTGCGCTTCCTTCCATAAGGACATGGCCAACTTAATCATCAAAAACAAAATAATCGACCTGTTGGCAGAGATTTACCGAAGTGGCGCAAAATCCGTACACATCGATATGGGCATCCCACTTCATCTTTATCTTAAAAACGATTTACGTTTCATGTTGTTGATTGGGCAGACCGCGGACAAGGGCAAAAAGCTGATAGCCGATATACAGGCGCAGTTGCAGCACAACCAAAGGATCATTAATGACTATGGAAACCGCTACAAATACGGCGACTGGTCGGAGGGCGATTTCAGTACCACCGATGGTGCCAAATTCGTGTCGAGCGGTTTTCGCCAATCGGTCAGGGGGCTTCGGGAAGCATCCGAACGTCCTGATTACATTGCTGTCGATGATGTTGATACAAAGGAGATGTGCAACAACGAACGGCGTTCGCGCAGGGCTTACGAGTGGGTGTGGGAAGATTTAAAAGGCACGTTTGACGAAGGAGGCATTCGCCGCCGCTTCATAGTGGCCAACAACAACTTTCACAAGAACACCATCATCAACCAACTCAAACAAGAGTTCCAACGCATCAATGCAAACGCAAAAGCGGCAAAAAAGCCGATTACCCACCATATCATCACCGTTAAAGCGGTGAAAGATTTATCAACATTTGAGCCGGCGTGGCCGGAAAAAACAACCTCAGATTATTGGCGGGACAAATTTGAGAACACACCTTACCGATCGTTTATGCGCGAATACATGCACGTACACATACAAGAAGGTGAAGTGTTCAAGCCTGAGCAATTGCAATGGAAACGACAATTGCCGTACAACGAGTATGACGGTTTGGTATTCTATGGCGATTTAAGCTACAAAGACGCGGGCGACTTTAAGGCGATGGTTCTGGTTGGCAAGACAGGCAGGGCGTTTCACGTCTTGGCAGCTTACGTCCGGCAGACTTCGCGCGCCAATGTGGCCACGTGGTTGTATGATTTTGTCCGGGATGAAGGCTTAACGAAATACAACGTTCGTTACAAGATTGAGGGTTTGTTTGCCCAAGACGAATTTGTAAACGATTTCGATCTCGAAGGTGATGAGAGAGGTTGGTACATTCCGGTGGTGGCCGACAAAAAAAGCAAAACCAACAAATTCGATCGTATCGAATCGATGGTGGGCTACTTCGAGCGGGGCGATGTTTCTCTAAACGAAGCATACCGTGGCAGTACGGATTTTCAAAATTTGGAAGACCAGTTATTGGCGTTCGAGAAAGGCAGCAACGCCAACGACGATGCGCCTGATGCTTTGCAGTCTGCTATTGCAGAAGTAAATCAAATCACTTTTGTCACTAAGTTTCAGCCGAAAACGATTAGCCGGAGAGAATTAATTAAGAACAAAAAAAATAGATACTGATGAGATTCCTGATAGATTCAGACTACGATGTGCTGATACGTACGGAGATTAAAAACATTCTCCTCGAAAATTTCAGTACAACAAAACTCTTAGGCGCAGAGGATATGGCCGTTGCACAGATTAAAAACTATCTGAACGGCCGTTACGACATCACCGCGATATTTTCGGCGGTTGGGAGCGAACGCAATTCATTTATCATTATGATAACGATAGACTGTGCGCTTTACCATTTGTACAGCTCCATCGCTCCAAACAAAATACCGACCCATCGCTCCGAACGATATCAAGATGCGTTGGAATGGCTAAAGCTCACGGCTAAAGGAGACAACATTGCAGACTTGCCACTTATCAAAGACACAGTGACAGGAGAGGAAAAAAGCAACGTCAGGATCAGTAGTAATTATAAACCCTCTAACAACAAGTGGTGAATATACGTTTAAAACCGATTTAAACTTAAATATAACGGCACTTTAATAAAACACGCTATGAAGATACCTTTCTTAGGCAGTAAGACGAAAACAGCAAGCCCTACGGCGATGACCGATACGATGCCGCTAAAGTCAGGCAGCCGGAATGCCGCTGCCATCATTTTGCAGATTACAAAAGCATTCAAAGACCGAAGCCGGAAAGACATTCAGGCTTGGCGTGCTGCGCTTGCCGCAACCGAGCATATCGATACCCCCCGGTTTAATAGATATACCGATTTGATAGACGACCTCAAAACAGACGGCACTTTCAAAACTGCCGTAATGCTCCGGCGCACTTCGACAATGAGTACAAGCTTTCAGGTACGCAACCGCAAGAGCGGCGACATCAACGAGCTTGCCTCAGAGTTGTTCCAGCAAAAATGGTTTTTCGATTTTCTAAACAAAAAGATTGACAGCATCATTTACGGCACGAGGGTGGTTGAATTCCTTTCTTTTGACGGGCATAAAATAAACTTTTCGCTCATTCCGCCGCGCAACGTTGTGCCGACAGAGAAACGCGTATATCCTGATTTAAGCAAGCCTAAGCCTTTCTTTCAGTACGATGCCCCGGAGCATCAGGCGTGGGTTTTAGAGCTTGTCGGCGATGAGCCGCTCGGTGTCATCAATGACATCATTCCGAATCTTATTTGGAAACGAAACGTGGCGCAATCTTGGGCAGAGTTCTGCGAGAAATTCGGCATGCCGCTCATCTCGGCAACAACAAACAACAACAACACCACGCACATCGATGCGGTCGAGAAACAACTCCTGTCCCTTGCCGAGGCTTCCGTGGGTGTGTTCCCGGAAGGCACGACCATCAAATTTGACGAAGCCAACCGGACAGATACATACAATGTTTTCTCGAAGTTCATCGAGCAAAACAGCAGCGAAATATCAAGTGTGATCGTGGGGTCAAACACGTTAAGCAAAGACGCATCTAACCGGGCGCAGACACAAGTGCATGAGAACTCGCTCGACTTCAAGATTGCACAGGCCGATCGGCGGGATATTTCATTCACCGTAAATGATCAACTCATCCCACTTCTCAAAATGCACGGCTATGCTTTCCTGTCAGATGACGATGTGTTTGAATGGATTGAGGCAAAGGAAGAATTAGACCTGAACAAATATTGGACAATCGTCCAGGGCGTGCTTGCCGAACACGAAGTTGATACCGATTGGTTGTCAAAAACATTCAGCATCCCGATTACGGGCAAAAAAAAAAGCCAACTAATGCCGGTGGCTTCATGGAATAAACCCAATTATCCGCCCTCTTGTGGCCATAAGCATCATGCGCCCGTGGCGATGGCCAACAACAAAATAATAGACCGGTTGTCTGCCGAGCTGATGCAACTCCTTTGGGACAACGGTGATACACTTGGTACGGCGAGCGGCTTAGTGGTTGCCGAGGGGCTTGAATTGCTCAAAGGGCTCAAAGAAGGCTACGGCGTTACTGTCGATTACGACACGCCGGACACGCTTGCGCTCCAAATGATGGAGTACAACCTGTTTGAGTTTTCAGAATCTAAAACAGAAGCCCGTTTGGCAGCCATGTCTGAATTGCTGATAGACAAAGAAGCACAGCAGATACGTTCTTTCTCAGACTTCAAACGCCTGGCTTCCCAAAAAGTAAGCAGTTTTAACAACGAGTGGCTACGCACGGAGTACAACTTGTCGGTGGCGGTTGGGCAAAACTCAGCGGCATTTCACCGCTTTATGGCAGAGAAAGACACCGTGACTTCCTTCGTGGAATACCAAACTGTGGGAGACGACAGGGTGCGTGCCGCCCACGATGTATTAGACGGCAAGATATTCAACTTGCGCGACCCGGAAGCCATGAAGATATGGCCGCCAAATGGTTATGGCTGCCGGTGTGAGATGTTGCAATTCAACCGCACACCATTGCCCGGGCAGGTAACAATAGGTAAAGATGGGCTTAACCTGATCAAATCGGCAGACCCAAAGTTTGAGGGAAGCCAGTTTGAAATCAACCGGGGCGACCTGAAGAAGGTGTTCACTGAAAAGCAATTTTATAAAGACATCAAAGGCCTGCCCGAAAAGCTCAATACCATGACCTTTGACAAGTACGGACTAAAGCCGTGGGATTCGTTTAAATCAAATTTAAACAAAATCAAAATAGACCCAACCATCACACCTGAAAACGTGAAAGAACTTTTTAAACAGGTGGAAGGAAAAGTCTTTATGGGTTTTGCCGATTACCTCGGGCGTAAGATGATGCTGAAAAAAAAGGTTTTTGACGTGCATACTACAGGGAAGTACATCGGCACACAAGAGATCAGGCACCAGTTGTTTCCGCACATCCAAGACATAGTGAGCGATCCGGACGAAGTATGGTATTATGAATTTTTAGAGTCCAAATTCAAAACCCGATACTTGAAGTTCTATCAGGATGTAGTAGTGGTGGTAGATAGCGAAGTAGGAGGAGAAGGTTTAGAAATAAACACTTGGTATTTGATGAAAGTAGATGAAAGTTCGCTTAGAAAAGGGTTAAGGATAAAATAAGGAAGGGTTTATAAAACTTAGCCCGTGCAAACTCTAATGAGCCGGCTCTATTCGCGGTGTGTATCCTCTTCCAGGGAGCGCTATTAATAGAAGTTTTATAAACCCTGTGGGTTACAAATATACAAAACATTTTAAATATGGCAACAAAATCGAAATTAGAACTGCTTCTTGAGTTAGGCGACAAGTTGTTTAACAACAAGTTGACGCAAGCCCAAAACAAATTAAACACGGCCACAGACAAGATGCAGGGCAGGCTCGACCGCTTTAAGCTCGGAAACGTAAAAGTAGCTGCCGGCATTGCCGGGGCGTTTGCTGCCATTGGAGGTGTTGCCCTGTTGACCGTTGGGCTAAACAGAAGCATCAACGCGGCGCAAGACTTCGATGCCGCCTTTCTGCCCATCCGCAACATGAACCTCGATAAGTCTAAGGTTGAACTTGATGGTTTTAGGAACAATATACGCGATGCGGCTTTCGAGATTGGTACCAACCTTGTGGACTCTACCAACGCAGTGTTTGACCTACAGAGTGCCACAGGCCTCTACGGCGATGATGCCATTGAAGTGTTTAAAAAAGTAGGGCGGTTTTCCTTGGCCACAGGGGCAAACATCAACGATGCCATGAACTCGACCACCAAAAGCATGAAAGCTTTTGGCTTGGGCGTGGGCGACATCGACAAGCTCTTGGAGTCTAACGCCAAGACCGTGCAGGTCGGCATCGTTACATTCGATGAGTTGGCCAAAGTGCAAACAGAGTTTGCCGGGGCCACAAGCGCAGCAGGGCAATCTGTGGATACCGGAAACAAAATTTTCGCCATGTTCACATCCATCAGCAAGTCTGCGGATATTGCCGCCAACCAAACCAAAACGTTTTTCCAAGGGCTTGGCCAACAAGCCGACAACATTAAAAACGAACTCAATATAGATGTGTTCGATGAGAATGACAATCTAAAAGACGCTTCTAAATTATTAGTCGAAATTGGCGATAAGTTCAAGACAATGAGCGACAAACAAATCACCGAGGCCATCAATAAGATAGGCGGCCCGGAAGGATTGAGGGCCGCTTTGTCTAAGGTAAAAACCGGAGCTGAAGATATGATATCTACTTTCAACGCTTTCGACTCCACTACATTCAGCCTTCAGGCGGCTTTAGAGAACGCCCAAGGCGATGTAGGGAAAATGCGTGAGATATTAGGCAACCGTCTCGAAGCCATCTTTTCAAAAATAGGCGAAAAGATACTGCCGCTAATTGCAGGGTTTATCGACAAAATAAATCCGATACTCGAATTCCTGTTTAACAACTTCGACACCATCATCAGCGTCATCGGCACGTTCATCAGCATACTCGGGCCGTTGGCCGCCGCTATATGGGTTGTCAATATAGCCATGAGTGCCAATCCTGTAAGCATTATCGTTATCGCCATTGCCGCGCTCATCACGCTTGTGGTGACGGCTATTAAGAAGTTCGATGAATGGGGCGCGGGGCTTCTGTTATTTATGGGCCCAATAGGTATCATCATCAGCGCGTTCAAGTCTGTATCTGACCATTGGGACAGCATCAAAAAAGCTTTTACCGATGACGGCATCTTAGCGGGTCTTAAACGCCTTGGCCTTGTGTTGCTCGATGCACTTTTAAAACCTATACAACAGGTGTTGGAAACCCTCGCGAGGTTTGACCCCACCGGATTGGCGCAAGGGGCTTTAGACAAGGTAAAAGCTTTCCGCGAAGCGGCTGATTTGGTAACACCGGGCGAACGTGCCGCACGTGAGAAAACAACCAAGCTAAAGGTGGAAGATAAACCATTGGTGGAAACTAAAGATGGCAAAAAAACGGAAACCACTACTACCACTACCACAGGCGAAAACGTCAATAAAGTAGCCGGGCAGGCAGGGCAGGTGAAAAACGTGACCATCAATATCGACTCCTTCAACAAGGGCGGTATCAACATGAGCAAGGAAGCCGGGCAAGGCCTAAGCCTGCAAGACGTAGAAAACTGGTTTAAAGAAGCCATGCTACGCGTGGTGTTAAATGCCGAAAACAGCTAACTATGCCGCTAAGTCCCGATTACATATCAAAGCTCAACCGCCTACAATTGCTCTATCGGAAGTTCCCACAGCTCGCAGGCATAGAAGCCGTGAACTTTTCTAAAGAGCGTTTCCGGCAAAAAAACTGGCTCGACCGCACCCGTGAAAAGTGGGAGCCCCGCAAAAGGATAGGCACGACCAAAAAGAAGCCCAAAGGCTCTATTCTTGTAGTGTCCGGAAGGCTCAAACGCTCGGTAAAAAAGCTGAGGCAAACCCGCAACTCCGTCACCATCGGTACTGATGTGCCTTACGCACGCATACACAACGAGGGTGGCGAGATAACAAAGACCGTTACCGTCGAAAAACACAGCCGGGTCCGGGCAGGCAGGAAAAGTACGGTCAAGTCGCACAAACGAACGATGAACACAACCATCCCGCAACGGCAGTTTATCGGCGAATCGGCCATACTGCTCAGGCGGGTAGAGCGCCTTGTAGAACGTGAAATCAGAAAAATTATCAGATCATGAAATGAGCCATAACGTTTTGCAGCTTTGCGAAGGTGGGGATTATAAAGATAAAAGTTTGTTAAACCAAAAATGTTAATTAGATGCAGAAAAGTTTATTTATAGATGAAAGCCCCACTTTTGCGAAGGTGCCGTTACCTGCTGGCACGGGTAATTTACTGGAACTTTTCGCAGGGAGCAGAAGTGTGGGAAAGGTTGGTGAAGAATTAGGAATGAAAGTTTTTAGTGTGGACTGGCAAATGTTTGAGGGAATTAATTTGGCTATTGATATTGGCGAAATGAAAAAACAAGATGTGCCTTTTGTCCCTGATATTGTTTGGGCTTCACCTGATTGCACTACATATACAATTGCAGCGATAAGCACACACCGAAATGGAACAGAGCCAAAGAGTGATTATGCTAAAAAATGCGATCAGGTGAATAGGCATTTTATTGAAATGATAAAAGCGTGGGAAAAGATAAATACTAATATGGTATTCTTTATTGAAAACCCACGAGGGATGCTTAGAAAAATGCCGTTTATGCAAAAATTAAAAAGGCACACGATATGGTATTGCCAATATGGAGATGATAGAGCAAAACCAACAGACATTTGGACTAATAGCCAAACTTGGAAGCCGAGAAATATTTGCCACAATGGAAATAAAAACTGCCATCACCAACCTGCACCGAGAGGAAGTAAGACAGGAACGCAGGGGCGAAAAGGTAGTTACGTACGATCTAAAATACCACGAGAATTATGTTTGGAAGTTCTCAGCAGCGCTTGCAGGTAACAATTAAGTTAATACCAACCTAAATGATTATTGGCGAATTCCATTCCTGTGCTGAGCGCAGTCGAAGCATGACCTTAAAAAAACAATAAATACAAACAGATGAAAGCATTTTATCAAAAGTTGATTGCCGAGTTTGCCAAGCCTGAAGTGCAGGCATTGTTTACCGGGCAGAACCTTACCCCGGTCGGCTACATAGACCTGTACGCCGGGCAAGACCAAAACGAAGAGAACTTCGAGCTTTTTACACAGCCTGCCGTGTTGGTCGATTGGGATATTGACTACAACGATCCGGCAAAGGCCACCGTGAACATCTATGCCTGCTACGAGCAGTTGCGCGACACTTCTAACATATCGCTCAACCGGGAGTTGGGGATGAAATTTCTCGATTTTGTAAGCTGCATAGATGCAGTAGTCTCTAAGATAGAGAGCGAAACCACCGGAAAGATGGAAATTATATCCGAAGGATTTAACAAGATGGATAGCATCGTGGACATCTACCTGCTCACCTATGAGTGCAGTTTCAGGGGACGGAAAAACACGGCGGCAAAGTATCAGGATGGAGATTATGATAATCTCAATTTAAGAGGTGACCTCACTTACGACTTGTAGTTATTCCAATGCTAGGTGCAAGCTATGGCGACACTCCACTGGTTAGCCATTGCCTGTGCTATTCCTGGAAATGTTTTTTACCTTAACTTGCTCCTTTCTTCTTTTGGCAGTTTCCAAACATCTGCATACCATTTAGGCATTTTGCAACCGCTTTCAAATTCAACCATTTCACCTTTGCCAACCCAAGTAACATTTTCATCAAACAAATTCGGTGCAGCATTATGGTAAAGCGGTGGTAAATTTTTAAGCCACAAACAAGTCTTTTTGCTTGCTTCATCACCAAACATATAAGGCTGTATAATTTGCGTTGGTGGCTTATAAATTTTACTCATAATGCCAACAGGGTTTTCTATTGCTATTCGTGGTATTGGCGCATTTACCATTGCCATAAAAAAATCAATGCCTTCCTGCTGCCTTCCATCTTTTCGTTTTTGCTCAAACCAAGCTGCACCGGAAACTGCCAAATGGGTGCAAGGTGGAAAAGCAATCATAGCATCCCAACCATCATTTATAATGTCAAAAACATTTCCTTGATAGTGCTTTGCTTTTGGGTTTCTATTTGGCTACAAATCACAACTCCAAGCATCAAATCCATACGCTTCAAACCTGCTATGGACTTCATCGCTTTCCTCACAGGCAATGAGAATACGAAAGCCTGCACCTAACATTGCATTGGCAATATTGGGGCTTGACCATATATTTTCAGCTTGTGCAATTCTATTCATCTTTTGTGCTCGTTTGAACATTTGTAATTCTAATTCCCCAACATCGCCAATGCTTTGCCGTTATCCCCTATTTTACCCAACGCTCCCAAACTTCGAGAATTTTGAGTAAACGAGCAACTTTCTTTTCATACTTTTTTGGTATGTGATTAGGTCTTATGTTTTGACCATTTCCCGACAATTTGCGACTTAATTCGTGCCAGTTGATTAGTTCTTTCATTAGAAAATTGCAATTTCGTTTTTAGTAGTATAACCATCAAAACCCAAAGATTTTAACTCAGCAACCAACTCGTTTTGTCTTGCAAAATCGGACAATGGTTGAAATTCATTTGCAAAAAGGTTAGAAATCAATTCCTGCTCTCTGTTTTTCAATTGGTCTATTTGATTTGCCCACATTTTACGCTCGCTTGCTTTTTTTGCATTATTCATAAAACGGGTGTAATCTCTCATTTGTGCCCCTATTTCAGCAGCGATGTAGTTGTTGTAAGTGGTTAGTGATTTGAAGTTTTGAGCCATATCAAAAAGATTGACATTTTCAACTTCTACCACTTCTAAAGTGGATTCAGCAACTATCTCACCTGCATCCGAATAAATGTATTTGTAATTGTCAGCATAAGCCATGTTTGAAGAATAAAATTTTACAGCGTTTGGATTTTTTTCCATTCCGCATCTATTG
Organism: Flavobacteriaceae bacterium; assembly: GCA_034367065.1. GTDB lineage: Bacteria > Bacteroidota > Bacteroidia > Flavobacteriales > Flavobacteriaceae > UM-FILTER-40-17. Next base: position 24,169 of record JAXMLV010000041.1, on the reverse strand, counting down.
TATTTTCTGTCTGATCTGTTTTCGCTGTTGTATCTAAATGCTTTCATAATTATCTCGTTTTGTATGGTACAAATATACAGGTTTATGCATTAACCACTAAATAAAAATACATTTTTCTGTAATTATTTTTTAAATATCTGAAAATTAAGGCAAAAAAAACAGGGCATAACATGCGTTTGGCTCAATGGCGGTTTTAGTGGTTAATTAAACATTCTACCTCGAATCAGCATTTGTGGTAAATTGACAGTTCCATGCTCCATGACTTTGATACCGCTTTCTTTGTTGAGTGTCCAATTATAGACGCTGTCCGCAGCGGTTGAAAAGTCATCTGTTGACTTCCCTTATTTGGACTCCAATTAAGCTATAGGCAAAGTACAAAAATCTTTTACCACAACCTCCGGTTTCAAAGTATCACCACTAAAGTCGATTTTCTTTTTATTGCTTGAAGTAAGCATCATCAGAAAAATTAGGATTAAAATAATTATTCCTGTCATCGGAAGGAAGCGGCTATGCCTTCGCCCAATCGTCTTCAAAATACCGCTGGTGGATAAATGTGGCAAGGTTCGTCTGCGCCACGCCTTTGCGAGCGAGGTATATTTTGTAGGCGGGCACGGCTTTGAAGCACCGAATCACGTCTGCCTCTTTCAACTTCTTGAATTTCAATTCGCTCTCGTGACGTTTAATCTTGTGGCCATACAAGTTCCAAAGCGCATCAAAAGATAAGTTGACCACAGATCGATCTATCTCGAATATCTTTTGATATCGTCTTTCTTTCATCCAAATGGCCTGCATCATCCCTTCGGTACAAGGGAAATTCCCGGCGGCGAAGAGCCACCGCATCTGCGTTGGGTTGAGTTCCCCTTCAGACAGCTCAAAAGCTTTGAGGTTTCCGTTTAAATCGTATTTAAACAAAAAAATCAAGCCTATTTCTCTGCCCTTAGCGCGATAAGTAGTGAGCTGTTCCATTAGGCCAACTTTTGGTTGAGTTGGTCGGCTATAGACCGGAACGAAAATCTGTTGTACGGCTCAACCTCCGTGTTGCTCGACGCACGAAGGAGTACTTCGAGCACGGCGGCTTCATGGTACTTCAATTTCACTTTGTGCATTTTCTTTGCGTTTTTCCCTTGGCAAGAAACAGCACGTGCCCTTCGGTGGATGACTACTTCCACGTCTCTCGAAATCGACAACAGAGAACGCTTGTTCACATCAACAGGCATCTCCATTACGTTGCACAAAGAAGCCATCAGTCGGTCGATAGCAGACAGCACATCTCTGTTCATAGATATTTGGATGGGGCTCATCAGAATTCTGTTTTTCGTTCGATTACTTCTTGGCAGGACTTGCAAACCGTCTCCGTGACCTCACAGGTCACACATCTCCACGTCACACGTATGGTGGCGATGCTGTGCGGGCAATGGTTGCTCGCATGTGTCTGGAGTGCTCTAGCCCTTTTCATTTGAATTGATACGGATTTGTGACAATTTCATAAATTATTTTGACGAATCCGGCCACAAACAAGGCGGATAAGACAATCACAAGCGTGTAGTAGGCGGCTTTCATCTGTTTTTTTTTTCATAACTTTTCGTTTAACTTGGTTAATTCTCTCCTAGCATTGATACCTAAGTATCTATCAAAGGTTCTTTTGCTTATTTTATACTGTTTTTCGATGTGCACGTAGTAAATTTCTTTGTAAAAGAGCCCCCGTTGGCGGTGTTGCCAAGCTATCTGCTGTACCTCTATTACTCTTTTTAAAAAATTTACGCTGTTATATGCCATCAGATTGCTATATTTGCCGTGTCAGCGGGCCGGGGATAGCAATATTCTTGGCTTTTTTTTTATTAATTAGGGTTCAGATCCGGGATTCCTGTAGCTTGGTGCCAAGCTTTGGTGCCGGGTTTTTCTGCGCTACGGTTAAAATTGGCTTCCAAGCCTCTGAATTGCCGGACAAGTTGATCTAACTCGTCAAAATCGTAATTATGTAGTTCCTTTTTAAATATGGAACGATTCTTCATCCATAAATTGAACTTACTCCACCCGTTTGGCTCTTTAATACCTGTGCGCGTAGCGATGGTCAGCACCACACTTCGTTTACGGCGCATAATCAGCTCAATTTGATCCTGCTGTTGATTCGCCTGAAGCTTATTGCATAGCGAAAGCAATTCTTTTGTGTTTAAATCTCTCGCAGACTGTGTCCGCCCGCCTGTGAAGTTGTAGATCATCTCCCGGCGCGCTTCCTCTCTGATGCCTGCCCTCCCGAGCAGGGTCATCAATTGTTTAATGGTTGCCATCTTCTATGAGTGTTAATTGTTGACCTGTTTTCGGGGTTCTGTCCCAAATAATAAAGGGCTGATTGCCGCCAAACCTACTTTGTGGGTAGGCTTTGAAATTCCGGACATATATTTTTATATCAGACATATACTCGATGTCTTTGGCGTATTGGCTTTTTGGCTTATCGCCGGACGACCAACTGACAACGATAAAGCTTTTGCGCGGAAAGGTTTTTCTGAGAAATTTGAATTGATCCGTCGTCAAGCGCATGTAGTCGAGGCTGTCTATAATTACAACTGCCGGTGAGGCCCTCTTTTTTAGCCTCAGCACGAGTTCGTGAATGGGTTCGTTGCCGGTAAACAATACTTTACCCGACACTTCGCTCATATCATTGCGTATAAGCGAATCTTGCAGCGACTTCGAAATGCCCTGCTCGTACGAGCAAATTAAAACCTTTGTAAATTGTGCCATGTATTTGGCCAATTGTACGGAAAACTCCGTCTTTCCGTTGCCTGAAGTTCCACAAACGTGCATCACAAAGTTCTTTTCCGGCTCACCGAAGCTCTTTAGCCAATTGCCACCGAAAGGGTAGGCATCAAATTTTTTGTTTAGAAACTCTGTAATTCCAATAGCTCTCATAGTTATCTATTTATTTTGCTCCGGACAAGGGCTCGAACCTTGTTGCCTGCCAGTCCGGAAGTTTTTTCATTCTGTGATGAATGCGAATAAAACAAAAAGTAATATCGGAAACGTTGTAAATCCGATAAACGTTGTCAGTAATGCGGGGGTCGCGGCATTCATGTACCAAATTGTTCCCGCTATGCCGGTGGCCACTCCCCAAGAAAACATGGCAATAAACAGAAACCATACAAAAAGTTTAGCTTTCATTTTCTGTAGATTTTAAGTGTTTAAAAAAAGCTTCGTGCTCGGAAGGGGTTATCTCGCTAAATGGGCATACCCAATTGCCGTTAGTGTCTTTGCGCACCAACTTGTCGTTGACGTAGTAGGTGCTGTCGTCTTTGCGGTCTATCTGTACGCTCATAGCAATTCGGATAAGTTGATGAGTAAAGGACGTGCTTTCAAGCCGCCGGGGTAGTCTTGCAATACGCAGGATTTTCGTAAACCAAACGCGTCCTTCATGGCGCGGTAGATGTCTGCGCAGTTAAACTGCAACCTACTTTGGTAATACCGCGCTTTAAAATTTCCGGACTCATCTTCAAAAAATTGAACGTAGAAGTCCTTGGGGCTGTCAGCATCTTGCAATATGCTGGTAGAAATTACTTTGTGAAGTCTGTATTTTTGCACGGCTGTCATGCTTACTGATACGCATCCGGCTTTGCTCACAGACAAAGCCGCATCCCTGCTTCCGCAGTTTGTACTAACAATGGTTTTTAGTTTCATAGCGAGGAGAAATTAAGGGATATGTCTTTCCATTTGTTGTGTTCGTCTCTTTTATATACACGCACATACTTCGCGCTTCCGGTCACGATCAGGCACTCGCTCAGCTTTCCGAATTCGGAAGTAAGGACTTCATCGCCGAGCTCGCGTACCTGCCTTTGCGCTTTAGTCAAGAGTTTGACATCATAATCGCCTTTGGTGTTCTTCATTAGTATGCCGTCCAAGAGGTTGTAAAACCCTTTGTTCCGCGCCTCAAATTTGGCTTTAAAGATGTCTTTGATGGCATTGATATGCACGATGGCTTCGTCCGTGAAGTCGAAACGTTCTTGGGTCTCTACCACCACCTTTACGTGTTCATTTTTCAACTCGAAAGATTTGTAGTCCTTAGGCTCTTTGCTCTCGATTTCGTACTTCAGTTTGTTGAAATTTTCGGCATGCCCAATGACACCTTTCTTCAACTCGATAAGGCCTTGCTGAAACTCCTCGTAAACTGGCAGTATGCCATTCAAAAATTCCTCTTTGTCTTTTTGATAGGCTTCTTTCCGCTGGTTTTCAATTCTTTTTTCTTGAGCCTCCTTTTCTCGCAAAAAGGCTTTCAGCTCGCTGACAGACATCTCGCTGACAGGCTTGGTAATTGCTTTTGTTTCCATGATGTTAAATATTAATTGTTGATAATTCATTTTCGTTCATCTCGATAACTTTATTCACGTAAAAGTTACGTCTGCTTTGCGTTTGCTTGTAGTCAAAATGCGCCGGGCTGTTCGTTTGTAGCCAGTCATTTTGCTTCTTGATTTCGGCTTCGAGCCATTCTTCAGATACTTGCATGTTAAATAAAATTTAGGTTAAACATTTTGTTCCATTTTGCTTTGGCGATAGGCCCACTATAAACCTTTACTATCTTGCCATTATTGCCGCGGACAACGGCCAAGTCCCGTCCTTTGATTGTCCTGTATTCCATCTCAGAGGGGGAAAAGGTCATTGAGCAATGCCACGCTTACTTCCTCGTCTGTCTTCTCTGCTTCTCTAAGCGTGGTTGTGCAAATGTTTTTAAGACTGTCAAAGTCTTTTACGCGGCTAATAAGCCAATTTTGGGCGGGTTTATTCAATATGCCGAGTTCGTTGCATATGAGCCGGATGTCCTCGCCGATGGATGGATCTAAAAAGGACCACCCGAAAGACCAACGCCTGTTAGTTTGGATAAAGCCGTTTTTACGTCTCTCAGCACCTTTCTGAAGCATCTTTTGAACATCAATACCTATGATGACCACCGCGGCGTGCCCTTCCAATTCGTCCGCGATGGCTTTGATGGTCGGGATGTTGCCTGCTTTGCTGTTTTCAAATTCATCGATGATCAGGATGGGGTTGTCGCCGAGCATTCTAAGCTTTTTACAGACCTCTTTGATGATTTTGCCTTTGGTTCCGATAGGTGTTACCCCTACTTCGGTGGCAATGTTCACGGCAAACTCCTTGCTGTTTTCGATGCCGGAGCATTTTACTAAAAAGACCCGGCTTGGGTAGCGGCGTTTATAGATAGTAGCTGCATAGGTCTTGCCAAGCCCGGTGTCGCCGTCTATGCCAAGCCTTTTTTTTCCAGCGCGTGCCTGCTCGAAGGTCAGGATTTGTTGTTTGAAGTTGAACGTGTTGAAGTGCTGCCAGTAGGTTTTGTCCAACTTTATTCCGATGGCCTCTGCAATGGCTTCGTAATACTTGTCGGCAATCAATGCCTTGCCAATGTGGGTGTTGCCCTTGGCAATCTGATTTACATAAGCCTTGTCAACGCCTGCCAAGGAAGCCAATGCCACCTGTGTCACGTTGTTTTCGTTCAAGTAGCGGTCAATTGCTTGAGGCACTACTTCTTTTTTCTGAATTTGTGTTAACTTTGCCATATCTATTTATTAATTGTTAGGAGTCTGCCCAAGCGGAGTCGTCGAAGTCACGATTGACCCTCCGCTTAGCAGATTCTTTTATTTGTGAGGCCTCGTGACTGCCCCGGTTTTCGTTCCATGTCTCTTTTGTGCCGCCCAATGCCATCGCGTGTTCATAGCTCAATCCGTCTATCACATCGCTAAGGTTGGCTTCAAATTCGTCTATTACGGCGGTCTGTTTCTGCTTGCGGCTTCGGTTGTGGCCGAGTGCCTTGTCGGTGTCATCGGTTGCCTCCGCGTGTGATTGATGTGCTTTTAGGGCAGGCGGGCAACTCATGATAAACTTCCCGTCTATGGTGTAGAGGTCTGCCATCGCCTCGTCCCAAACCACTTTGAGCCTCGCGCCTGATGTGTAGCCTATTGCCCGGGCGATTAACTCAGTGCCTGCACCGCCGTAATCGGGTATTTCAAATTGGAAGAGTTTACTGTCGTTGTAGCCGTGCGTGCGATAGACGTTTACGTAGCCGCGCATGTAACTAAGGTCAACTTCGGTGTGCTTGCCAAACAGGTATCTGAGCAATACAGGCTCTAAGGGTTTGCAACCCGGGTGCTTGATGTTGAATCGTTCGGCAGGGGTCACACCATCCCTTAGTTTGGTGTGGTTCCATCTCTTGACTAACTCATGCATCTGTATGCAGGCATCTTCATAAGTGGGCAGGTCGTCAATAGAGATACCGTCCGGGTTAGATTGCCCTTCTATGCCTGCATCCCAACTCGTTGAAAAAAAGTTGGCCATGTCTTTTAAACTTCGTTTAAACAGACGGAATTGCGTCTCTGCCGGGTTGGCCTGCGAGTTGCCTACCTCTATCGTTCTCACTTTGTTAAACACGAGATTGAGGAAGTTTTTGCTCGATTTGCCTGTGAACGCGCTGTGGTTATCGCTGATAAACTCAAACATCGTCTGCTTTCCGCTATTTTCAACAGCCATTTTTACGGCGGCCTCTACCATTTGCCCGGTCTCTTTGTGCGACCCCGACGGGGCAGGAGACCATCCGGCAATGTAACGGCTCGATACATCCGCTACGAGCATCACGTAGAGTTTCATCGTGTTCCACTTCCCGTCTGCTTTTTTGTATTTATATTGTACAGTTCCTGAACCATCCGCGCAGAATAGCGAATGTGCAAACTGCAATTTCTCGGCGGCCACGTAGGTTTGCACGTGCTTTTTGTAGTACTCCTCACCGTGCCTCGCCCTGGCTGTTTGTATCTGCCGGTTGAACCGGCTCAGGTGGTGGCAAAATGTGCGGTAAGCAATCGGTTGCAGATCAAACGCCTGTACATCCTCGCAGTAATACCGCTCCCAAAGCGTGCGTATGTATTCCTTGGTGCTACCGCCGGGGTTCATATACAGCTGAAACATCAAAGCCTGGTGGATGTCAAACTCATACACCTGCCCGGTGGCTTCGTCAACGAGCGGGAACTTGCCCACTTCCTTCGCGTTGTCGTTTCCGTACTTCCCGGAGATAAAAAAGTTGCGTTGCTCTATCGTTTCCCCGGCGGCAGGAAAACCATCGAGCTTGTTGCGCAGATATGCCGAGGATGAAATATTGAAGCCTTCCAATTTAAGAGGCGACAACAACTCTGTGCATAGTTGGTAGAATTCTTGCTTCTTGGTGATGCCTAATCTTTTAAAGCGATCGCCCGCAAGTTGCTCCACCATATACCTGCACCATGCCCGCGCCGTTGCCATCTCTTGCGCTTGCGCCTGCGTGAAGCCCACAGAAGAGTTATACAGGTAATACACCATGTCGGTGTTGTCAACCAAATGGCCAACAGCCAGTTTTATTTTTTCTTTGAGTTGTCGTTCGTGTTCCTGCCTATCCGATGCCTCCAAAGCCTCATAGGCCTCTATGAGTTGCTGTTTTGTGCCGAGTTTGGAGCGGTATTGCGTGGGTTGGCGGTCGGGGATGCAGTCGTAGTCATAATAAAAAGTGCCGTGTATCCGCGCCCACCGCCATGATGCACCGGTGTTGGGCAGAAAACTGCCGTAACGGTAGCCTTTTTTAATGGATTTTTTGAACAGGCTTTTAGACTTCCACAAGTAATTATCACCAACCTCACACGCTTGTTGCAGCAATCTTTGGCTTACCCAAAGTGTCTGCCCGTCTTTGTAGTTGCGTACGATAAGGTCGTTGTGAAGTAACTGCATATCTTTTTTTAAAAATGCCGTCTTTCCGGGCTGTCACGATTTTTTGTTTAGGCTATTGTTTAGCCACCTATGTAACCTCAATGGCTCAATTGTTGCTCCCGCCGTGGTGTCGAAACCACGCTGTGCCGTGGCGGGAAAATCACTATTTTTACAGGGTCTAATCTTTAAAATAGTAGTGTTAGTAGATATTTTTTGACCAGCTAAGACCAAATACACCAATCCACATAAAGGCATTTGCAATCCACATTTCGGTCATCTTTCCTTTTGTCAAAAATGTTATCCATAATGCTAAAACAACTATCCATAGTATCGAAAAGAAACCAGAAAAAACGGCCGCCAAAATAGTATTGCCGTCATTGCGGGCTTCTGTGCTATTTTGAAATTTTTCTATTTTATTCATCTTTTATCTGTTTTTGAAATTTTGTCATTATTACTTTATATACCTGTGTTTAACAACTACCCAAACAGCCCATCCCACAGACAGCAATGCTGTGAATAGCCCGAGCCTGTAGAAGAATCTTTGCCACGCGGTCAGCTTGTTGGTCACCACAGGCTCGATGGTTTTCTCTTTGATTTCGCGCAACCGGCTGATTTCTTTTTGGTATTGCTTCACCTTGGCTTTGAGCGAATCGCAGGTGCATGTAGCTGTAAGCACGCCCTTGTCCTGTCTAATTGTAAGTTCCGCGTGGTCAACCCGTTTTTTTATAGTGGTGTCGCGCGTTTCCGTGGGGCGTATCGTTAACGTGGCCTTGGCAGCCGGCCGGGCAATTTCAGCCGTGTCTATCACCTTCCACACCACGCTCACCGAGTCTTTCACGTTGAGCGAGTGTTCCTTTATGAGTGGCTTGTTGCTTTTGCAACCACCTACTGCCAGCGCAGCTATCAGTGATATAATATATAGTGGTCTCATCAGGCAGATTTGAGTTTGTAAGAGTTGGTGTCGGCTTGTGCCTCAAATTCGCGCTTGCAAGCATTTACTATTCCGGTCGGAAGTGTGATGAAACTCTTTTCTTCCGAGAGTGCGAAGCAATTCATCTCCGGATCATAATGCATTCTTTCGATAAGCAATTGAGCTACGGCAAAAATGCACGCGCTTGAGTGGTCCTCAATTTTCATGATACTTGGGTTTTGTTGTTAGCCATTTTTGCGCCCGGCGGTGGTGGCACAGGCCTGTTTAAAAACTTCACGGTCTCTTCCAAATCTTTAGCAATTGCGAGGGATTTCTCTGTGTTGGTTTCCCGTAAGCCTAAAGCAATTTGCCTGACGTAGCTTTTGCTTACGCCGTGTCTTTGCGCCAAGGCATTATAGATTCGTGCCGATTTTGGAGGCGCTAAATTTTTTGGTGTGCTATTTTTCATACATTTGTGTTTTAATGGAAACAAATATAATACGCATTTTGCGTAAAAAAAAGAAAATGTTTTAAAATTTACGCATTATGAGTAAAATAATTAACAAACGTTTGATTTTGAGTAATATAAAAGATGTTTATAAATTCAAATCAGATACAGATTTTGCTAATTTTTTAGGAATAAAGCCTCAGACATTGTCTTCTTGGTATTCAAGAAATACGTTTGATATTGATTTATTATACGCAAAGTGCGTAGATATTAATCCTGATTTTCTATTATCCGGAAATCCCCCGGCCGAAAAACGAAATGTAAATAAAACCTTACCCAACGAAACGGTAAGAAAAACGGTAAGGTTTTCCGATGAAACGAAAAGTATAAAAAACCTTACCCTTTCAGAAAGCCATACAGGGATCCCGCTCATCCCAGTTGAGGCCATGGCGGGTTTTGGTATCGGCAGCCAGCAGGTAATGGAGTACGAGGCACAGCGGTATGTGGTGCCGGAGTTTACAGAGCTTAAAGTAGATTTTATGGTGCGGGTAAAGGGCAGCAGTATGTATCCAAAATACAACAGTGGAGATATCGTAGCTTGTAAAAAATTAAACCTGCAAGATGTTTTTTTTCAATGGAATAAGGTCTATGTTTTAGATACAGAGCAGGGTGCACTCATCAAAAGAATCAAAAAAACTAATGGTAATGATACCATTCTTATTGTAAGCGACAACGAAAGTTATGATTCGTTTGAGCTTCACCTGTCTAAGGTTAACGCAATAGCTCTTGTAGTAGGCGTTATTAGGCTTGAATAATGGTGAAAATTAAACCGTTTTTGGTTTTTGGTTTAATTTTACTGTCAAAAGTTAAACCAAAATTAAACCTTTTTAAACCGTTTTTGGTTGTAACCTCTTGTTTTACAGTATATATTTCGTTTCGCCCCTTATAACTTTCACAAAGGCATCGCTTCTGAAAATGGGATGAAGCAAGCCGTTAATTTTTGAAAAATCATCATTGCAGGCTGAAAAGGTGTCCTTATCTTTTTCTAAAAAATACTCATATCCACCATGGTTTTTATAACCGATGGTTTCGTCTCCTAAAGTTTCACGCAACAGTGCAATTCCGTCAAATCTTTTTTTGACCAACTGAAAAACCTCGTCTTCGGAATGTGTTTTCAAGTCAGAAATCAATTCGGAAAGACTTCCAAAACAGGCGAATCCCGCATTTTTGGTACTGGCTCCATTGGGAAGCAAACCGCGTTCCAAAACAACAATCTTGCTTTTTGGATGTAATTTTCTGAGATGTAATGCGGCGTTCAATCCGACGATTCCACTGCCAATCACAGCGAAATCAACATTCCTAAACCATGTTTTGAGCTCCCAATAACTAAAGTTGTGCATATCGTAAAAATTCGAGATAAAGGTAAATTATCTTTTGAGAAAACGAACTTTTCAAAGAACGAAAAATCATCCTTGTTTTGTGACTTAAACAATCTTTTTTAGAGCATAAAAAAAGCCCCTCAAAATTTGAGAGGCTTCTTTTTCATATATGTAAAATTTATTTTTTTAGCGGAATATATGTTATCGCATTTTATTTATCGGTGTTTGCTTACGCAAACTTGTTGTTAATGGCGATTTCATAGCAATTAATTTTCTGATTGCTAGAATTCCAAATCGACTACCAAATCAAACTCATCGTAGATGGCTTTGTCGCCGATACTATCGAAAAAGCTGGCAGAACCATATTTCAAACCGTAATCAGTTCGGTCAATTTTTAAAGTTGCAGTTGCTTTGCTTCCATAAATAGAAATTGGAAAGTTTACAGATTTCGTAACGTCTTTGATGGTTAAATCAGCGGTTGCCTCATAAGAATTTTTTCCTTTGGCAACAACTTTGGTGAAAACCAATTTAGCTTCCGGATGGGCTTCTACGCCAAAAAAGTCTGGCGATTTGAGGTGACCTTCCAATTTGCCTTTGTATTCTCCGGTTAGGTCTTCGCTATTTAAGGTTGTCACGTCTGCAACAAACTCACCACCGCTAAGTTTTCCTTCTTCAAACAACAAATGACCAGATTTCAAAGCAATACTGCCGTGGTGTGATCCGGTGACTTTATAGCCTTTCCAAGTGACTTTACTTTGGTCGAGTTTTACTTCTTTTTTTTCTACAGCAACTGTAAATGCAGATACTGCGAATACAGCGACAAGGACCAAGCCTCCTTTAATAACATTTTTCATAGAAATTTCAATTTTAAGGTTAGATAAATAAACAGATTATATTAAATGGTAATAAACAATTCGTTTTTAGACTTCCGAACTTTTGGAAGGTTTAAAGTTGGGTCTTCAGTCGAGCGATATCCGATAGCTGCAACAACAGCAGAAGTTAACCCGAGCGCCTTGAGATTCAGGATGCGATCATAAGCTTCCGGCTCAAAACCTTCAATCGGACAGGTGTCAATTTTGAGTTCGGCAGCCGAGGTTAAAAGGAAACCCAATGCGATATAGGCTTGTTTGGCATTCCAAAAAGCTTTGGCTTCGGTAGGAACTTGACCGATGTTTGTTTTCATAAAAGTTCCGTAGGGAGCTAAATTTTCAACAGGAATGTTTCGGGTTTTGCTGGTCAGATTCAAAAAAGCGTCCACGTCGGCATCTCCCACTTCGAGCTGATTGGCCAAAACCAATAGATGCGAAGCTTCCACAATTTGCGATTGCCCCCAAGAGTGCGGTTGCAATTGTTTTCTGACTTCCGGATTTTCGATGAAGATAAATTTATAGGGTTGCAAACCGTAAGACGATGCGGAAAGTTGAAGTGCCGTTTTGAGCAATTCCAAATCTTCTCCGGATATTTTTTTGGTGGCATCAAATTTTTTGGTTGCATAACGCCATTGCAGGCTTTCAATAAGTGGATGGGCAATTTTTTCTTGTGTGTTCATAGCAATTAATTTGAAACTGTGGTTTTTAAAATATGAATTAAACGGATGAAATTTTCGACTTCAGCAGGATTCAGCGATTGAACAAAACGTTCTTCAAACTGTACAATCACCGGATCTATTTGACGAAGTGTTTCCAAACCATTTTCTGTAATGGTTATTTCAACTTTCCGCCGGTTGACGGGGCATGTTTTACGGTTGACAAAGCCTTTTTGCAATAGTTTTTCTACCAAACGGGTGGTATTGCTCATTTTGGCAATCATGCGTTCCTGAATGTCACACATGTTGGCCGGCTCACCCTTCCGACCTCTTAATATTCTCAATACATTGAACTGTTCACTCGAAATATCAAAAGGTTTCAACAACTCGTTGATTTTCTCAGACAACAAGTTGGCGGTTGTCAAAAGATTGATAACTACTTGTTTCCCTTGAGATATTTTTGTCGCACTCAGCATAATTGTATAAACAATATTTGTATGTACAAATGTATGACGAATGATCAAATGTGCAACAACCGCTGTTTTAAATTTTTGTTAAAATATTGATATGGGAAATTTCAAAAATACGACAGCTCGAATATGTTTATACAACTGAGAAAGATAAATTAGTTTTTCTCCAAAGGATAGTTAATTTAGGTCTGCGCTTAATCATGTCGTGTTGGATAATGAATCAGAGGTTATTTGACTATACTTAAGTCGATTGTAGCCCCAGATTGCCTCCCGATATCTATCGGCACTATTCTTTATTGATGGGGCAGATTTTCCGGATGTCTATTTCAGGAAAAACAGTTGATGTCTAAAACGGAAGCACCTCAATTGGTTCATAATTTGGATTTTTTTGTACAGATAAAGTGGATTGCTTTAACAGCAGTCAAACAACCCATAAAAAAATTTTCGTCGTCCAAAAATATATATTAATTTCGCAACGCTTGTTTAATGAGATTATGCGTAATCGTTTTGATTAGTGCGGGCAATAAATAGTTGCAATTAGGTCCTATAGCTCAGTTGGTTAGAGCACCTGACTCATAATCAGGTGGTCCCTGGTTCGAGCCCAGGTGGGACCACAAAACCGTGTCATTTTGATGCGGTTTTTTTATTTCTGCCAACGGTTTTGTGTATGATTAGTGCGGGGTTAAGCAACATCAATCCGAAAGCACCATACAATTCTGGTTGCCATATATAATCCCACAAAAGCATCAAAATGACAGGTGTTTCAAAAGCCAAAATCACGAATCCAATTAAAGCAGCAATTTACTTTCTCTTGCTTTTAAGCCATCTATAGTAATTCTCCGGCAAAAAAATGTTTTATCTTTCTGTATTATGTGGACTTATCTGAGCTATCTGTTTTCGGGTAAAAAATTAAGTTAATCGATGGATAAAATAAACAAAAATCTAAACCACCTCCACATCATCTCCCAAATAAACCAGTAAGCTTTTTTCAACCGTAAAACCCATTTCCGTTAATGTTTGCGCATACCGTGCAATTTGGGCTTGATATTCCGGCTTTTTTTGTCCGGTTTTGTAGTCGATAAGGACGACTTTGTTACCTGAGTTGATGACAATTCGATCGGGACGAAGCAGTTCGCCGTTTGTCGAAATCAAACTTTGCTCGTTGAGCACTTTCACATTGGAATCAAAATAGACTTTTAACAACGGATGTAGAACCACTTTCTGGAGTTTTTCCAAAACTTCCATTTTTAGTTTGGGGTCGAGCCAACCTTCTGCTATCGCTTTTTCAACAGCAGTCGGAACGTCTTCAATTAAGTGGATTTCTGCCAACAGCAGATGCAACAGATTCCCTTTTTCGATGGCTTCTTGTTGTGGCGAATCCCACAATCGGGACGCTTTGGTGGCAATGGTAACCAACCGGGTTTGGGTGTTTCGGTTGAGCCAAAGGTCTTGACAAACTACCTTCTGAGCCTTTTCCGACTTTGTTTTTCCGGGTTTTCCGAAGACGTATCGGTTTTGATCTTCTCGCCACGCACCGATTTCTTTTAAATAGCTGATGTACAAATCGGAAAAGGTATTGCCTGTTTTGTCTGTATTTGTTTTGGCATCGGTCAGTATGTAGAGTTGTTCGACGGCACGGGTTTGAGCCACGTAACAGATGTTGAAGTTATCGAGCGTTGCTTTGTTGGTTCGTTCTGCCAATAAGTCCGAAAATTCGGGATAGTCGGAGGCAAATGTTTGTGAAAAATTGATACGCGTGGTTTCAAAACCCAGCCATTCATCTTCTGTCAGGCCTGCCTGAATGACAGAGTCGGGAAAGCCCGCCTGAATGACAGAGTCGGGCAGGTCAATCCATTCTTTATCAAAGTTTTCGGTATATTTCAAATCGGCATACGGATAGATAACCACGGGAAATTCCAAACCTTTCGACTTGTGTATCGTCATGATGCGGATACCGTTGCCCGCTTCGGATGCAGACAAACTCAACACCTCTTTTTTGACTTCCCACCATTCCAAAAATTCGGATAAGTTTGATCCGTTTTGAATGGAAAACAGATGAATTTCATCCAACAGAAATCGAACATACGCATTGGGCGATTCGCAAAGGTTGAAACAGCTGACCAATTGTTCGCCGCAGTCGTAAAGTGACAAGGCTTTTAGACGCTCGAAAGTTTGAAGATCCGTTGTATTTGTCAACTTTTGAAAAAGCTCTGACCCCGTGAAATGAAGGTGTGAGGCGATAAAAGCATGCTTGTCTTCGTCTTGTTTCAATCGGTGAAAAGCCCAAAACTCAAGTAAGTTTAACAACACTTCTCTGTTTTCGGGTTGGTGGAGCAATTTGAGCCAATCTGCCAAAAAAGCGGTCTCCGGATTGCTGGAAAGCAACAAATTTTCCTCGGAGATTACTTGAAGCCCATTTTCTATCAAATGGTTGGCGATGAGGGTTCCGTACTTCCTTTTACGAACTAAAATACAGATATCCGAAGCCTGAAAACCTTGGTTGGTGATTTCCCGAATGCGATCGAGGATGCAAGGCAGATAGGTTTCTTCCCGTTCAGTTTCGTTTTTGGCGGTCAAAAAATCGATGCTGACAAAACCGCCGTCGGTTCCGTTACTCTTTTGATGATTGCCGTTCAGATAAAGGTTTTTGTAGGCTTCATTTTCAAGAAACGAAGCGATGTGCGTGAAAAATCGGTTGTTAAAATCAACGATTTCAAACAAACTGCGGTAGTTGGTGTCCAACGCGTGTTTCTCAGGAATACTGTGCGGAAAAGGCGATTTGCCGTTGCCCAAATCGATGAACTGCTCCGGATTACCGCCCCGCCAGCGGTAGATGGATTGTTTGGCATCGCCGACAAGCAACACAGAGCCGTTTTGGTTTTGAAAATCAAAGTCGGACAGCGTATGATCCAACAGTGGAATGAGATTTTGCCATTGCCGTTGGGAGGTGTCTTGAAATTCGTCGATAAAAAAGTGTTTATATCTTTGACCCATTCGCTCATAAATAAATGGTACGGGCTGATTGCGCACCTGCTCCCAAATCAGGCTGTTGGCTTCGGGTAACGTCACCAGTTGCTGCTCTGCTTTCAAGTTTTTGTAATGCTGGTTGACTTTGTTGAGTACCGCCATCGGGCGAATGTTTTTATAAATGTTTTCAAACAATCGCAACGATAAAACAAGTTGCTTGGTAAGGTTGAAATACGCGATTAGTTTGGGTCGAATGTCATCGATAATGGATTTGATATGTTCTTTTTGCGTTTTTGTATAAAAGGAAGTTGTGTCAATTTCGATTTTCCATTTAGCAATAAAATCAACTTTCGAAGGGTTTGAAATAATATTTTGAAAATGCTTAGGGAGATAACTGCTAGAAAAATCACCATGAACCAAACCATTATCTTCCATCAAATTCAAAGCTTTTTGTGCTTTTGATTTCAGTTCCGTTTTCGAAGATTTAATTTTATCGGAAACCAAACGGATAAGCTTCAAAAAATCGGGAAGTGTTTTCTCGGTAAGCTTGGCAAAATGTGCCTGATCGTTTTCATTTTCCAGTTTTTTTATAACATCGAGTAACTGTTTGCTCACATCCCAATTTTTGTCATTTTCAATTTCTTGTAAGACAAATTCAATCAAAAAATCGGTCATCAAAGCGTCTTTCCCGATGTCGCGAAGCAATTCGTCGATGGCCAATTGATACAGTCGATCGGTGTCTAACTCAATTTCAAACGCTTGTGCAAGCTGAAGATCATTGGCAAAAGTGCGGATGATTTTTACGGTAAAGGTATCGATCGTTGAAACCTCAAAAGCGGTGTAGTTGTGGAGCAAACTTCGCAGCACGCGATTGGCTTTATCTTTTACCGATTGCGGGTTTTTTTTTAAGGTTTTCGCAATTTCCACTAATAGTGGGCTTGGATTCTCAAGATTGTTTTCCACAAATGAAACCAATGCTTCCACTATCCGCGTTTTCATCTCCTTAGCGGCCTTGTTGGTGAAGGTAATTGCCAAAACAGCTTTGAATGCATCGTCCGAAGGATGATCCAAAATGATTCTCAGGTATTCTTTGACCAAGGTGTAAGTCTTACCCGAACCTGCGGAAGCATCATAGACGGAAAATCCCGAAGCGGCCATTATTTTTTTATGGCAAGATAAGAAACATCGATGGTTAAATAAAGATTAAGTATTTTTAATTCCAGTCGTTTCTCAGTACCTTTGAATGTATAAAAACTGATTTTTTAACCTTTTAAATATTTACAAAATGGCATTTGAACTTCCAAAACTAACGTATGCATACGACGCACTCGAGCCTCACATCGATGCACGCACCATGGAAATCCACCATAGCAAGCATCATGCAGGATATACAAACAATCTGAACGCAGCCATTGAAGGCACACCGCTGGCGGGCAAAAGCATCGAAGCTATTCTAAGCGGATTAGATCTCAACAACAAAGCAGTTCGCAACAACGGAGGCGGATTTTACAACCACCGTTTATTCTGGGAAATCATGGGACCTAAAGGTGGCGGAGCACCCACCGGCGAATTGGCAACCGCGATTGACAAAAAATTTGGCTCTTTTGCGACATTTAAAGAAACCTTTTCCAAGGCAGCCGCTACCCAATTCGGTTCAGGATGGGCTTTTCTTTGTGTACACAAAGGCGGCGAAGTAGATGTTTGCGCTACGCCTAACCAAGACAATCCGCTGATGCCCAATGTAGGCTGTGGCGGCACACCGATACTCGGCATCGATGTTTGGGAACACGCCTATTATCTCAACTATCAAAACCGACGTCCCGATTATATCGCAGCGTTTTACAACGTGATTGACTGGAAAGTGGTCGCTGAAAAATACGCACAATTCAAATAACAGGTTTTGAACCTTTTGAAAGAAAGTTCGCCGAAAGGCGGACTTTCTTTGTTTATTGTATAATATTTTTAAAACCTTTTACCACATCGGGATTGATGGTCAGTACATCTGAAAAAACAGAAAGATTGGGGTTTTGATATTCATTCTTCCCTTTTCTGAGGTCACGACAACTCGCGTGAATTTCTTTCAACAATCCGGTTTCGGACAGCGGAGGAATGCATTCGGCTTGCAAACCGCCTCCAGGCATGACAATGATACGGTTTTTGGCACGGTACAATAATTTTTGAAGCACATCCATGGCTGAACTGACGGAAGATTTTCCACCGGAAGTCAGCACGCGGGTAAATCCCAAAGTAATTAAAATTTCCAGGGATTCTTCAAGATTGGGAGTCATGTCAAAAGCACGGTGGAAAGTGCAAGGAGTCGAACCGGCAGCTTCGATGAGTTTTTGGCATATTGATGTGTCAATCGTCCCGTCCGGATGCAATGCGCCAAAGACAAAACCGTCCGCACCAAGCGATTTGAATAGTTTTAAATCGATAAGCATCGCATCGGTTTCCGTTTTGGAATAGATAAAATCACCGCCTCTCGGGCGGATCATCACAAAAACCGGGATGGAGAGTTTTTTTTTCAAGATGCTGAAAACACCCACACTTGGCGTGGTGCCACCTTCCGAAAAGTCTGCACAAAGTTCGATACGGTCAATGCCGAAAACTTCGGCTTGAAGGGCAGATTCTACATTAAAAACAGGTGCTTCGAGCAGAATTTTAGCCATGGTCAGCAAATTTACTTCCCGCATCCTTCAGTATTTTTGCTTCAGAATGATGCATGGCAAAGTTAAATCCGGGATGAACGGCATAGGCACCAAATTCACCGTCTTTGTTGATGGCTAAAAATCCTACCTGCATATCGGCTATCTGACTTGCGTTTTTGGCAGCCAATCTGCGAACGGCTTCCTCGCAGGCTTCCTGCGGACTTCTTCCCTGTCGCATCAATTCAACAATCAGGAAACTTCCACAAATTCGGATAACTGTTTCGCCCAATCCGGTTGCGGTGGCAGCACCCACTTCATCATCTACGTACAAACCAGCACCGATAATCGGGCTGTCGCCAACCCTGCCGTGCATTTTATAAGCCAATCCGCTCGTGGTACAAGCACCGGCTAATTTTCCATCTTTATCGATGCCAATCATCCCAATGGTGTCGTGGTTTTCAATGTTGATGATGGGTTTGTATTCCGATTGAACAAGCCATTCTTGATAGGCTTTTTCGGCTTTTGGGCTGAGTTTTTCTTCTTCCAATGGAAAACCTTGTGCGATGGCAAACTGTCGGGCACCTTCGCCACTCAGCATCACGTGGGGGGTTTGTTCCATTACTTGTCGCGCCAAAGTAATCGGATGTTTGATTTGCCGCACAAAAGAAACCGAACCACAAGAGCCGTCGCCTTTCATGATGGATGCATCCAAGGTAACGGTGCCATCCCGATCGGGAAGACCTTGTAAACCTACCGATAAATTGTCCGGATCCGATTCGGTTACGCGCACGCCCTGTTCGACGGCGTCAAGGATATTGCCGGTTTGGTTGAGTACTTCCCAAGCCTTGTCGTTGGCAGGCATGCCATGCGCCCAAGTGGAAAGAATCAGGGGTTTGTGTGTCTCGGAAACTATCTTTTTTTCAGCTTGAGAAGTGCAACTTTTGAGCGGATCAGTCAATAAAACCAAGGAGCTGATGGAAGCATTTCTCAGAAAAACACGTCTGGAGTTGGGTTTCATATATGTAAAATTTATTTTTTATCGGCCATGCTTTGACTGCGCTCAGCACAGCAGTGCAATAGAAACATATTGTCATAATAATTATTGGGAGGTTTGAAAAAAACTGCCCGTCCGGCAGTCGTAACGGTTAATGGGTTTTTATTTATCGGTGTTTTCTTGCGCAAACTTGTTGTTAATGGCGATTTCATAAGTAAAGAAATTGTATAAAAATACAAAAAAACTTCACCGATGATGTTTCGGATAAAAAAGATAAAAGACGCTTGGGATTTACCTTTTTAAAAACGCGATTATTTGGTTGGTGGTTGCGAAGGTCTGATTTCAATTTTACTCGGCAAGCTTCTCGAATTCAGTTTAAACATATCCACGACCAATTCACCAATGTCTTCGGGTTGAATTTTCCATCCGTCGCGATCGTTGGGTTCGTGATTGTTAAAATGGGTAGAAACCGATCCCGGCATGATGGTAGAGACTTTTATCCCGCTTTGTCTGAGGTCCAACATGACGGCTTGGGTGAATCCGGTGAGGCCAAATTTACTCGCGTTGTAGGCAGAACCTTTTTCAAAGAAATTGGCACCGGCCAGACTGGAAATCGTAATAAAATACCCTTTTGATTTTTTTAGGGCATCCAAACTCGATTTGATGGTAAAAAAAACACCGGTTAGGTTGGTGTCTATGGTTTCTCTCCATTGTTCTTCGGTCAGATCTTCTATGCCGGCAAAATGACCCAATCCGGCGTTGGCAATGACGTAATCTAATTGACCAAATTTGTCGATTGCAATCTGAACAGCCTTTTGTTGGTCAGCAAAGTTTCTGACATCAGCTTTTAAGCCGATGATCTCGGTTTTTGTTTCAGATTTGAGTTGATTGGCTGCTTTTTCCGCACTTGACAAAGAACGGCTTGTCAAAATCACTCGAACGCCTTCTTTTGCTAAGGCTTGTGCAATTCCGTAGCCGATTCCTTTTGATCCACCGGTAATCAAAGCAACTTTGTTTTGTAATTTATTCATGATGATAGATTTCCCCTAAGGTAAGAAATTCAAATAGGGTGAGAAAGTTTTTTTTAGGGGTGGAGCGCATATTTCCACGAAAATTATAGTGGTTTAAACATAAAAAAACCCGCTTAATGGGCGGGTTGTTTTTTTATTCTTCAATCAAGGGATTCATTTTGAAACTTTCCATAAACTTTGTGGTGTAGTTTCCTGCAACATAATCCGGATGATCCATCAATTGGCGGTGGAAAGGGATTGTCGTTTTGATTCCTTCAATGACAAATTCATCCAAAGCACGTTTCATCTTAGCGATGGCTTCTTCCCGTGTTTGTGCTGTGGTGATGAGTTTGGCAATCATCGAGTCGTAGTTGGGCGGAATCACATAGCCTGAATAAACATGTGTGTCAAGTCTAACACCATGACCACCCGGTGCATGAAGTGTGTTGATTCTGCCCGGACTCGGGCGAAAATCATTGTAGGGATCTTCAGCATTGATTCTACATTCGATGGCATGGAGTTTGGGCAAGTAATTTTTGCCCGAAATCGGCACACCGGCTGCCACCAATATTTGTTCGCGTATCAAGTCGTAATCAATTACTTGCTCGGTGATTGGGTGTTCAACCTGAATACGGGTATTCATTTCCATGAAATAGAAATTGCGGTGTTTATCCACCAAAAACTCGATGGTTCCCGCGCCTTCATATTTGATTGATTCAGCGGCTTTTACAGCTGCAGCACCCATTTTTTGACGGAGTTTATCGGTCATAAATGGCGAGGGCGTTTCTTCGGTCAGTTTTTGATGACGCCGTTGGATGGAGCAATCTCTTTCTGAGAGGTGACAGGCTTTCCCGCGGCTGTCGCCGACAATTTGGATTTCGATATGCCGGGGTTCTTCAATCAATTTTTCCATGTACATGCCATCGTTTCCGAAGGCTGCGGCGGATTCTTGACGAGCACCTTCCCAGGCTTTGTGAAGTTCTTCGGGTTTCCAAACGGCCCGCATTCCTTTGCCTCCACCGCCGGCTGTTGCTTTGAGCATGATGGGATATCCTATTTTTTTGGCGGTCTTTTCTGCATCTTCGAAAGAAGACAACAAACCTTCCGAACCCGGAATAGTCGGTACGCCGGCAGCTTTCATGGTCGATTTTGCTGTGGCTTTATCGCCCATTTTTTCAATCATCTCACAGGATGCACCGATGAATTTGATGCCGTGTTCCTTGCATATTTTTGAAAAGCGGGAGTTTTCGGAAAGAAAACCATAGCCCGGATGAATGGCATCGGCATTGGTTATTTCTGCGGCCGCGATGATGTTGGATATTTTCAGATAAGAATCTTTGCTGGCAGGCGGGCCGATGCAAACGGCTTCATCTGCGAAGCGTACGTGCAGACTTTCTGCATCGGCGGTTGAATAGACCGCTACGGTTTTGATACCCATTTCACGACAAGTCCTGATGACTCTCAGGGCAATTTCTCCTCTGTTTGCGATTAATATTTTCTTAAACATTTGATCGGGTGTTGGTTTGTATTGTCCTTCATTTGAAGGACTTCAAAGCGTGACTAAGAAGGATCGACGATAAACAGCGGCTGATCAAATTCGACCGGAGAAGAATCATCTACAAGGATTTTTACGATGGTTCCGGAAATTTCGGACTCTATTTCGTTGAAAAGTTTCATTGCTTCGATCACGCAGAGTACATCGCCTTTTTGGATGTGGCTTCCGACTTCAACAAAATTAATTTTGTCCGGGCTGGGTCTGCGGTAGAAAGTGCCGATAATTGGAGACTTGATGATGATGTGTTTGCTGTCTGGCTCGGCAGGTTTGGTAGTTACAGATTCTGTTGGCTGAGCAGATGAGTTTGTGTTGACAACCTGAGGCTGTTGAGACACCGTGTGTTGTGGAATGTTGTAAGAAACATTGCTTTCGGAAGGTCTGTAATCTTCTGAAGTAGAGCCTGTTCGGATGGTAATCTTAAAATCGTCCATTTCGAGCTTTACTTCACTGGCGCCGGATTTGGCGACAAATTTGATGAGATTTTGAATTTCTTTTAAGTCCATAATCGTAAGTTTGTTGGTTATTTAGGAATTGTAAGCCCATTTGAGATAGATAGATCCCCAAGTAAATCCACCGCCAAAGGCAGCAAAGATGAGGTTATCTCCTTTTTTAAATTTATTTTCGAAATCACCTAATAAAAGGGGTAAAGTCGCAGAGGTTGTGTTTCCGTATCGTTGAATGTTCATCAAAACTTTTGAATCTTCAATTTCCATGCGGCTTGCCGTAGCATCCACGATTCTTTTGTTGGCTTGATGGGGAACCAAAAAGTTTACATCAGCGGAGGTGAGATTGTTTTTTGCCATAATTTTCACGCAAACATCTGCCATGTTGGTCACGGCAAATTTAAAGACCGTTTTGCCATCTTGATAAACGAAGTGTTCCTTGTTTTGGACGGTTTCTGCGGTTGCGGGTTTTCTCGAACCACCGGCGGCGATTTTGAGAAATTCCCTGCCTTGACCGTCGCATCTGAGGTGTTCGTCAATCAACCCGTTGCCTTCTTCATTGGCTTCAAAAAGAACGGCTCCGGCACCATCACCAAAGATGATGCAGGTGGTGCGGTCGGTATAATCGATGATGGAAGACATTTTGTCGGCTCCAATCAGCAGTATTTTTTTATAGCGTCCGGAAGTGATGTATGCGGAGGCTGTTGACATGCCAAACAAAAATCCTGAGCAGGCGGCTTGCAAATCATAGGCAAAAGCGTTGACAGCACCGATCTGTGAGGCAACATAAACCGCAGTTGCGGCAACTTGCAAATCGGGCGTCGCAGTCGCGAGGATGACCAAGTCGATTTCTGCCGGATCTAATTTCCGTTTTCTGAGGAGATCTTCGGCTGCTTTGATGGCCATAAACGAAGTTCCCGCGCCGGGTTCTTTAAGAATTCTTCGTTCTTTGATGCCCGTCCTGCTTGTAATCCACTCATCGTTGGTATCAACCATGGTTTCTAAAAGATGGTTAGATAATACAAAATCGGGAACATAAGAACCTACTGCTGTAATGGCTGCTCGTACCTTATTCATAAACACAGGATTCGTTCAATTAAAAAACAGTTGAAATTAGCAATATTATTGAAGTTTGCCTCAAAATAATAATAATTTAACATTTAAAGCATAAAAAAACTCTCACATGGTGAGAGTCTGTGGTGTAAATTATAAGCGATTAGGCTACTGCTTCTGTCTTGTCAATAACGACTTGTCCTTTGTAGTAAAGTTTGCCATCATGCCAGTGTGCTCTGTGGTAAATATGTGCTTCACCGGTGGTTG
Source organism: Flavobacteriaceae bacterium (assembly GCA_034367065.1). Lineage (GTDB taxonomy): Bacteria > Bacteroidota > Bacteroidia > Flavobacteriales > Flavobacteriaceae > UM-FILTER-40-17. Next base: position 781 of record JAXMLV010000041.1, on the reverse strand, counting down.
AACAGGTAGCAATTTGCGGAGTGCTTGCTTTGTAATGCGTTCTGCGTTTGTCTCTTCGGGTTGAGGATTGTCTTCTCTTAGGATGTGCCATTTTCTGTCTTTATTTGTTGTTATAAATTTTTTTTAAGTTGTCCCAGCGGGGATCGATTTCGTTTGTTTTTTTGGTTTGGTATTCCGGATTTAATTCTCTGATGCGGTCTAACAAATCGGACTGCAAGGTTCCGTCGGCTATACCGGGATGAATTCGCTTGGTTGGAACGGAAAGCACAATCAATTCGTAGATGTATTGGGCTGCGTTTATCGTGTGTTCGCCCTGCGGTAAAATGAGAATTTCGTCGTGGTCGTCGTTGAATGTTTCGCCGAATTGAACAATCAAGTGGAATTTTCCTTCAAAAGCTTGGTCGTAGGGTTCGCAACTCAAATCGCATGCTACATTCACAGTGCCTTTAGCTTGAAAATCCAACTCCAGACTGTTTGCGTTTTTTCTTAATATAAGCGCAACATCAGCCTTGACGTTGTTGAATTCGTCGTATTGATAATTTTCAAAGAGCTTTTCATCTACTTGATAGTCAAAATTGTGATTGCCTACTTTGAGCCCCACAAAACTGATATCATATTCTTTAAGCGACTTCATCGAAAGTCCGGTTTTGAGCCTGCAAAGATATAAATTTTTTTTAAGTTGTCCCAGCGGGGATCGATTTCGTTTGTTTTTTTGGTTTGGTATTCCGGATTTAATTCTCTGATGCGGTCTAACAAATCGGACTGCAAGGTTCCGTCGGCT
>JAXMLV010000040.1:0-6639 GCA_034367065.1 Flavobacteriaceae bacterium | reverse complement strand
ACAATAAAAACTGCCACCAACTCCTTTGAAGAATGTCCTGAGTGTGTACCTCCGGCTGAAGGCAGTATCGGGATTTTGCCACCGAAAGGAACAACGGAGGAAGTCGTAAACGAGGAAGAGCAGGTTGTGAATAATTTGACGGGAAAGGCGGATTGTGTGTATCAAAAGTTATTAAGTTCGAGTACCGGATTTGCCAATGCCATCAAGAAATTTGATGGGGAGTTTCCGGTGGCACATTTAACTTTAAGTATAGACAACTCATTGCGATTAGGAAATTATGGTGTAACAATGATTCCTTCAAATTTCAACATAACTGTTGCGTTTAGTAATGTACAACTCTCAAATATTTCAGACTTAGGATCTGCGGTTGCATTTGCACATGAAATTATTCATGCTGAAATTTTCAGAAAAATGCTATCGGCAGCACAAACAGGTGATTTAGAACCTGAAACAATGACCCAACAGCAACAAATAGATTTTGTCAATAGACTAAGAGATGATTTTCCCGGTATCTATGATTATTATATTGGCAGATACAGACCCACTTGGAATCACAATATGATGGCACAACATTATAGAAAAACAATCGCGGATATAATAGAAATTTTTGACAACAGAAGGCTCTCAAGAGAAGTTTATGAGGACATCTCGTGGGCTGGTTTACGAACTATAGAAAATATGAATCAGTCTATTGCTTGGTCAAGTTTAAATCCATTGGAACAAAAACGGGTGCTTTTAAACTTGGATAAATATTTTTTCAATGGACTATCTAATTGCGAATGAGATGAAAGTAAAGAAAGTAATAATTTTCTCCTTGCTATTTATGCTGGGATTAGTACAAATAAGTATATCTCAGGAGAAAGAGAATAATGATTATTATACTTTATATAAAGGAGGAAAACAATTAATAAAAAAAAGCGTTTATGTCCTTTTTAATGAGTTCGATACGTTAAAAAAAAGAGGTGACTCTTTAATTTTTGAAAAAAGCAATAACACTTTTATTTACAGTCCCCAAAAACATCATTCTGTGGAATTAAATTTTAGTTCTATGAATAATAAAGTTTTCATCTCAATTCCACAATTATACGAAATGGAAGAAAATGAATTAAAGAAAAGATTAGATGAAGTGGAATCAGAAATGGGATTCAGACCTATTCCGCCTGTAAACCACAAAGTATTAAAAGTTTATATGGTTCAAATTTTAAACGATAAAATATGTAGATATGAAGTAGATTGGATAACAATAGCGTTTTAACAGTTGGAATTCATCAATAATGAAATTAAACCCCAAACCATAACAGCGCATAAAAGCAATAGCTACTTGGGTGCAAACCCTGTGGTTGTTGCTTCTTTGTTGTGGTAGTGTAAAATGTCAAAGAGTTTGGCTTATTTTTACGCTACTGCTTTTATGTGCAAACCGTTGGCACCATTCTAAACCGAAAAAACCGAAAAATCATAAGAAAAAACCATAAATTAGTACTTGATATTAAATCCTGAAAAACATGTTTAAGACAATAGAAATAGACTGAAACAACTTAACCATTATGGGGGTAAAATTTGCTGACTTGAGAACATTGGAGAGTACAGCTAATGCTTTGGGAAGTAATATGTTTGAAGGTTATAAGCCAACGCCGAAAGGAATTGAAATTATTCGTGACTACGTAACAGGGAAAATCTCATTGAGTGAACTAGTGACATTTGCTAAACAAAAAGCGTATGTCTAACTCATACAAATACATAGACCCTGATTACACCTACACCGACCCAAAAACAGGACTTTTAAGGAATTTACAAGACATCGCAGACTCAGAAATATTACTTTTTGTTGAGAGTGGTGCAGTAACAAAACGACTTCAAAAGAAAAACTGAAAATTATCAGACGAACCCGATAACAGACTTTTAGAATTAGCTGACATTTCTAAAAACGGACTTTATAATTACAGGAAACACAAATGATTTTACTATGGAAACCCATAACAAAACAAAAATCATATCATCCAAAGAATATTGGGAAAAATTCAAATAACGAAAAAAGCACTACTGGCAACAAAAAATGCAATTAAATTATATAATGAAATAAGATTACACTTATCTTTAGACTTTAAAACACCTAATATGGTATATAAATTAACAGCGTAATCCAGAAGCGTCGGGACAATTTTAACCTGTAGCCATATTTCAGGACAAGACAGTTTGAGTTTTACTCATTGACATCTGCGCTGATCTACGCTATTCGCGGGAGACTTTTAAAGAATTTTCCCGCTGATTCCGCAAATGTACGCAGATGACTACTTTTTGAAAATCATTGAATTACAGTAATTTGTGTATGATTTGATTGGAAAGTTTGATTTTCTTAATTCGAACTCACGTTAAATTAGTTTTTAGTCGAAAATAATCCAAATAACACCGGGATATTTTTACTATTTAACCTTTTGCAAACCTAATGTGGCCTATTTTGTGAAAAAATCGAAAAATTTAATTTTTAGAACCCACCTCTAAAGAGTTCCGGTTTTGTTGTGAGAAAAAACAAATAAATGCAAATGTTTATGTCAATAAAAGGAATGGAAGAGAGAAACCACCTCCTTTCTTTTATATTGAATTCAGCCTTATCATAAATCACCTGTTCCTATTTCCGCGATTTTTTCACACATTTTCAAAAAAGTTAAAAATCAAACAGATGTACTGATTAGATGTTAATTAACACATTTACCAACTCTTCACAATGCCAATAAAAACAGCACACTTAGCCATTTCTTAAAAACATTCGGCTTATATGAAGATAAAATGCAATAAATAACAGCAAATATACTTGCATAGTAAATTTCAAAAATTTATATTTGGAAAATATTTTGTTAATGAAACCTAATTTAAGGTGTATCCTTATATAGCAAAACTGACTAAATCTTCACAACATGAATCCGAGTATCAAACGCTTGTTTGAAATTGCTTCCAAGCCAAATCGACTCCTGATTGGTTTGATGAGCGGCACTTCCTTAGATGGTTTGGACATTGCGCTTTGCAGGATTGAGGGACATGACAAAAATACACGGGTTGAAGTCCTTCAGTTTGAAACGATACCGTATGCGTTATCCTTCAAAAAGGAAATCAAAAAAGTTTTCTCCAAGAAAAAGGTCAATCTTGAAAAACTCTGTTTGCTCAATCCTTGGGTTGCTGATATTCATGCCGAAATGATCCTTTCATGCCTGAAAAAATGGCAGGTAAACCCGAAAGAAGTGGATGCGATTGCCAGTCACGGACAAACGATTTACCATGCACCCAAATCGCTTCACAAGAAAAAAAAATTTCCGAATGCCACGCTTCAAATCGGCGATGGCGACCATTTGGCTGTAAAAACAGGCATCATCACCTTGAGCGATTTCCGTCAAAAACACTTGGCTGCCGGCGGCGAAGGTGCGCCTTTGGCTGCTTATGGCGATTATCTGATTTTTTATTCACCAACCGAAAATCGGGTGATGGTCAATGTGGGCGGCATTTCAAATTTCACGTTTATTCCAAAAGACGAAAATGGGTCAAAAGTATTCTGTACCGACACCGGTCCCGGAAACACCTTGATGGATGCCTACATACAATTGCATTTTGAAGGGCAATCTTACGATGCGGATGCAGCAATTGCAAAAACAGGAAAAGTCAATCAACCCCTATTGAAAGCACTTAAGAATAATCCTTTTTTCAAGCAAAATTTTCCAAAAACCACCGGTCCCGAATTGTTCAATCTCGCTTATTTATCAAAAGCGCAAACAGATTCAGAAACCAGTCAATTATCTCCTAAAGACGTGATGGCAACGCTCAACCGGTTTAGCGCCGAAACGCTGGCGGAAGCGATCTTATCAACCACCGAAAAATCACAAGACTTCGTTTTGTACATGAGTGGCGGCGGCATGCACAATCCTTTGTTGGTTCAACATTTAAAAGAATTATTGCCGAAAACGAAATTAGAAAACACAGAAAAATTAGGGGTGCATCCGGATGCCAAAGAAGCCATACTGTTTGCCGTTTTAGCCAATCAAACCTTGAGTGGCAACAAGCTGTTTGGAAATTCTGAATTGGGAATACCCCAAGTAAATATGGGGAAAATTAGTTTTTCGAGTTAAAAATCGGATACTTGTTTAAAAAAGTTTATTTTCAACAAAAAAAAAATTAAAAAACCAATTCACCTTTGAATCCACTACTCACCTTCTCCGTCATCGCCTTCTACTTCATACTCCTGATGGTTGTTTCTCATTTTACCAGTAGAAACTCAGGTGAAAACGCCTACTTCGACGGCGATCGAAAATCACCTTGGTTTTTGGTGGCTTTCGGCATGGTGGGCGCGGTTATTTCGGGCGTTACTTTTGTTTCCATTCCCGGTTTGGTTGGCAACAACTATTTGTTTTATTTTGAGTTTGTACTCGGAAACGTGATTGGATACTTGTTCATCGCCTTTGTTCTTGTGCCCTTGTATTACCGACTCAAATTGGTGTCTATCTATAAGTTTTTAGACAATCGGTTTGGCGATACAACTTACAAAACCGGATCGTTGTTTTTCATCCTTTCGCAGTCTTTTGGTGCGGGTTTGCGGTTGCTGCTGGCGGTCAAAATTTTGCAATTCGCTTTTTTCGACGCCTTTCATATTCCCATCTATGTCACAACCGTCATCGTACTGGTTTTGATCTGGTTTTACACCAACAAATCCGGTATTAAAACCATTGTTTGGACGGATGCCTTGCAAACCTTTTTCCTGCTTTCCGCCGGATTGATTGCTGTTTTTACCGTTAAAAATTCTCTGGATTTATCCGGCGCAGAAATGATACAGACGATTGTTAAAAGCCCGTATTTCAAAATTTTTGAATGGGATACGCATGCCGGCTCCAACTTTTTCAAACAATTCATTTCCGGTGCCTTGATTGCCGTTGCCATGATGGGTCTCGATCAAAGTATGATGCAAAAAACACTGACCTGCAAGAACGTAAGTGAAGCGAGAAAAAATGTGCTGGTGTTTAGCCTCTTTTTGGCTTTGGCACAATTTCTTTTCCTTTGTCTCGGCGTTTTATTGTACACCTATGCGGAGCATCACAACATTGCGTTGCTCAAAACAGACGGAAGGTTTGTGGACACCGACCAATTGTTTCCCATGTTGTCGCTCAATTATTTTGGAATACTCGGCGGCATCGCGTTTTTATTAGGCATTACAGCCGCCGCCTTTTCGAGTGCCGATTCGGCCATCACCGCGCTGACAACCTCGTTTAGTTATGATTTTTTGAGAATAGACAGCAAAGCATCGGCGGAGCGAAAGAACATAAAAAACAAAGTGCTTTTGGGTGTAAACGTACTGCTGTTTCTAATCGTGATGTCTTTTGCAAACAGCCAAGGTGCCATTATTTCGCTCTTGTTTAAAGTTGCCGGATACACCTACGGCCCGCTCTTGGGATTGTATTTGTTGGGAATGTTTACCCAGATAAAATTAAAAGATAAATGGGTTCCGTTTGTATGTGTTACGGCAGCAGTTTCGACTTATCTGCTCAATGATTATTCCATCCTTAAATTTCAATTTGATTTTGGTTTTATGAATATTTTTGTAAACGCATTGTTAACGGTCATCGGACTGTATTTGATTAAAAAAAGACCCTAATGAAAACCATAGAAACCACCACCGAAAAGTCATCTTGCTATGACGATTTGGATAAAATGAATACAGAAGAATTGCTCTCAAACATCAACAAAGAAGACCAAACCGTTCCGCTCGCGGTTCAAAAAGTGATTCCGCAAATACAAAATTTGGTTGATGTCATCATTGGAAAAATGCAACAAGGCGGCAGACTTTTCTATATCGGTGCCGGCACCAGCGGTCGTTTGGGAATCTTGGATGCCTCCGAATGCCCGCCTACTTATGGCGTTCCGGACGATTGGGTCATCGGGTTGATAGCCGGCGGCGACCGGGCAGTGCGCAAAGCCGTCGAAAACGCAGAAGATGATTGGGAACAAGCCTGGAAGGATTTGCAAGTTCACATGATCAATTCGGATGATGTGCTTGTGGGCATCGCGGCTTCTGGCACCACACCTTATGTCATCGGCGGACTGAAAGATGCCCGAAAAAACGGAGTCATCACCGGGTGCATTACTTGCAATCAGCACTCGCCCTTGGCTAACGAAGCAGATTATCCGATAGAAGTAGTGGTCGGGCCGGAATTCGTCACCGGAAGTACGCGAATGAAAGCCGGAACTGCTCAAAAATTAGTCCTCAACATGATTTCAACCACCGTGATGATCAAGCTCGGACGTGTCGTTGGCAACAAAATGGTGGACATGCAATTGTCTAACAAAAAATTGGTCAAACGCGGCACACGGATGATCATGAAAGCATTGAACATTGATGAAAAATCGGCGGAAGAATTGCTCATCGCTAACCAAAGTGTCCGCAAAGCGATTGAGGCTTATCATGCAAACAAAGAGTCAAAATCAGCATTTTGATTATTTACCTGAGTTCGATTAAAGCAAACGGATGTATTTTGCTAATTGTGTGTAATTTACATAAAAAGTGAATGTCTCCTCGAGCGCCCGCCTGAATGACAAAGTCGGGCAGGCAGTCGAGAGGTTTTAAGGCAATGATACTTTGAAAATATGGTCTCGACTGCGCTCGAC
>JAXMLV010000039.1:0-40576 GCA_034367065.1 Flavobacteriaceae bacterium | reverse complement strand
GGTTTATTAAGCCAAAATTCACAAGAATTCATCTAAAATCTTGACCACAATTTTTGAAAATTGAGGTCAAGATTTTTTTTATTCATCAATTTTAATCGGTTGATGTTTTTGTTTTTTAACATTCATTTAACCAAACAAACTTAAACGAATTTATCACTTTATAGTCAATACATAAAACTTAACAAATGCAAAGATTTTTATTGACATCCATAGTTATTTTGCTACTGACCGTTTCGGCAGAAGCACAAAGAAGACCCGGTGGTGGTTTTCAGAATCAGGTATCGCCTGAAGAAAGAGTCAGCAAGCAGGTGAAAGCACTTGAAGCACCTCTGATGTTAGAAGCTGTACAGATGAAATTACTGGAAATCACTTTGTTGAAAAACCAAAAAAAGATTGCTGAATTGATGCAAAATGCCGATTTATCACGCGAACAAAAAAGAGATTCCGTTCAGAAACTGACTCAAAATCAAAACGATGAAGTTCAAAATCTACTCACTGAGGAACAGTTTGAGGCATACTTGCAAATAGAAAAAGAAAACAGAGAGAAAAGAGCGAAAGAGTTTGGTGGACGACGCCCGAACCAAAATTAAAAATTTCCTAAAAGATTATTATGAAAAAGATATTTTTTATGATGCTTGTCATCATAAGTATAGGTGTAATTGCACAAGCACCACAAATCACCAAAGTAAAAGTGAGCGGTACAGTCTTAGACGGAGAGACGGGACAACCGTTAGAATACGCTACTATTACGTTGCAAAACAGCAAGCGTACGCAAATGATAACCGGTGGTATCACCGATGCCAAAGGCAGGTTTGAGGTAGAAACATTCGCAGGCACGTACAACATCAAAGTTGAGTATATCTCCTTCAAAGCCATTGAGATGAAAGAGAAAAGTCTCAAGGAAAATTTTGATATGGGTGTTTTAAAACTATTTACAGATTCTCAGAAACTGGATGAGGTAAAAATTGTAGCTGAAAAACGGGATGTTGAAATACGACTCGATAAAAAAATATACAACGTAGGGAAAGATTTGACCATCAAGGGTGGTACTTTTACGGATTTGCTTGAAAATATTCCATCGGTAACTACGGATGCGGATGGTACGGTTAGTCTTAGGGGAAATGCCAATGTTAGAATTTTAATAGATGGGAAACCGTCCGGTTTGGTTGGGCTTAGTTCAACAGATGCATTGCAACAGCTTCCCGCCGATGCCATCGAAAGCGTAGAAGTCATCACCAGTCCTTCTGCAAGGTATGATGCTGAAGGAACCGGTGGTATTATCAACATTATATTAAAAAAGGGAAAAATACAAGGGCTCAACGGCACTTTTAGTGTCACCACGGGTACACCTGACAACCATGGAGGAAACATAAACATGAACTATCGGACACCGAAGATTAATTTTTTTAACACAACTTCATACAATTATCGCAATTCGCCCGGTCAAACAACCAACCTTCGCGAAAACTTTTTTGGAAATCCTGAGAATAAATTTATCGATGAATTTAGAGATTTTGACCGTATCAGAAACAATTTCAACACCAATTTGGGTCTTGAATATTTTATAACAGAATCTACATCTATTTTAGGGTCAGTATTTTACAGAGGAAACGGAGGAAAAACTGGAACGGAGAACTTAACGAACCGGCTCAACGAATCGAGAGAGTTGGTAAATCAAACTTTGCGTGAAGAAGATGAAGATGAATTCGAAAGGACATTACAATATTCTTTAAATTTTCAAAAAAAATTTAAAACCGACGGCCATATTTTGACATCAGATTTTCAATATGAAGATTCGAATGAAAATCAATCATCGATAATCAACGAAATTCAGATTTTTCCAACAAATACTTTTTTAGATTTCGAGACAAACAGTACAAAAGAGGATCAGGAAAGAATTTTGGTGCAAGCAGACTATGTTTTGCCATATGGTAAAAACAAACAATCTCAATTTGAATTAGGGTATAGAGGCAACTTCAATGAGCTGACTACCGATTTCAGGGTAGATACTTTAGGGGTAGGAGGAGAGTTGATTTTAGATCAAAACCTATCCAATGAATTGGTTTATGAGGAAAATATAAATGCACTTTATGCACAGTGGGGAACCAAAAAAGGTAAATTTTCAGTGCTCTTAGGCATGCGAATGGAAATATCCGATATCAACGTCAATCTAACGACCACCGGTGAAAGTTTCAATGAAAACTACACGGATTTTTTTCCTACAATAAATTTAGGGTGGGAATTTAACGAAGAAGAGAGTTTAACATTGGGTTTTAACAGACGGATAACACGTCCGAGATCAAGATTTGTAAATCCATTTCCTTCTCGATCCAGTGAAACCAATATTTTCCAAGGAAACCCGGATATTGACCCTTCCTACTCAAATGGTTATGATTTAGCTTATCTGCGCAGATGGGATAAATTGACATTAACTTCATCAATTTTTTATCAAAGGAACACCGATGTATTTGAGTTTATCTCAGAAGACACAGGTCAGTTGACCGATAATGGTGATCCTATCGTCAGACGATTTCCAATAAATTTATCGACCGATGAAAGAGTCGGATTCGAATTTGCAGGAAATTATACTCCTTTAAAATGGTGGCGTATGAACGGAAGTTTCAATCTGTTTAACTCAAAACGCAATGGCGATTTTGGAGGTGTGTCTTTTGATGCCAACAACACAAGCTGGTTCACGAGACTTAACTCAAGAATTACGCTTCCGTCAAAAATTGATTTTCAGCAAACCATCTTTTATTCGGGTCCTTCTGAAAATTCACAAAACGAAAACAAAAGTGTCTTTACGGCAAACTTAGCCCTCAGCAAAGACATACTTAAAGAAAAAGGCTCATTGGTATTGAATGTGAGGGACTTATTCAATTCCGGTGGAAGAGAAACAGACACACGGACATCTACTTTTATTTCCAACAGCAACAACCAATTCCGAAAAAGACAAATCACGCTCACTTTTACGTATCGTTTCAATCAGAAGAAAAACCAAAGGGAAAGAAATCAACAACGTAATGACAATCAGGGTGGTGGAGAAGAAGAATTTGGTGGGTAATCATCGTATTCTATGTTAATCAATTGTGAAACTTGTATTAAAATTTAAACAATCTCGTAATTAGTCAACTGACTTGCCGTCCGAACGGGGGTATTTAAATTTTTAAAAAAAAATCATTATGAAAAAGTTATTTTTTGCCCTATTTACAAGTGTTTCTTTTATCAGCGTTGCGCAAGAGAAACTATCAACAACTACCGGACACATCAAGTTTTTTTCCTCAACTGCTGCTGAAAACATCGAAGCCAACAACTATAAAGTTGTCAGTGCCATTACTCCTGAAGGTGGTAAAATCGTTTTTTCCGTCCCCATGCAAAGTTTTGAGTTTGAAAAATCATTGATGCAAAAACATTTCAACTCAGACAAATTTTTGGACACCAAACAGTTTCCAACTGCGAAATTCAAGGGCTCTATTCAAAATATCGAGCAATTAAATCTATCAAAAAACGGCTCTTATGATGCGGTCGTACTTGGCGACTTGACACTTCACGGCATCACAAAACCTATCAAACAATCACTTAAATTGAAAGTTGAGAATGGCAAAATCACAGGTTACAGCAATTTTGACATAGCTTTGGCTGACTACAACATTGTGCTTCCAAGTGGTAAACCAACCGAGCATGTTGCCAAAACCGTCAACGTCACCGTTGATCTCAATTTCAACAGCACGCTTACAGCTTCAAAATAATCCAAATACCGCTTAAACCAAACTAATATAAAAATGAAAAAGAAGATTTTAATTGCTTTTGGACTAATTGCCCTTTCAGCCATCAGTTATGTTGCTTATCTGTGGTTTATGCCTCACCGAGACATCCAATCCACCAAAGCAGACGCCGAGATCACCGCATCAGTACTTGTCGATGAGTTTTTGACCGATGCTGCAGCAGCCAATGCAAAGTACTTGGATGCAGAAGGAGAATCGAAAGTGTTGATTATTTCTGGAGAAGTAACCAAAATAGATACAGACCAATTGGGACAGAAAGTATTGTTGCTTAAAAACAGTCCTTCCGATAAATTGGGTGTTTCTTGTACTTTTACCGCCGAAACCAACAGCCAGGTATCCGGTGTCAAAATTGGTGATCAAATAAAAATAAAAGGTGTAATTCGTTCCGGCGCCGAATATGATGAAGATTTGGATCTTATCATAAACGCCGTTGTCGAAAAAAGTTCAGTGGTCAATTAACATCATCCTTATACTTTTTCTGAGAAAGGCTGTCCTAAATTATTGGGCAGCCTTTTTTATGGATTTTTTTTAAATTCTTATCAAATCTTAGGCATCATAAAATGAATTTTAAATGCATTATCTTAGGGGTTTGAATTTTCACCATGAAAAATATCCTACTAACGCTACTGCTTTTCCAATTGTCATCTCAATTCGTTTTCGCACAAGTTTCGACGACTTATTCTGTGTCTTTCGAAAATGCTACTCAGCACGAAGCCACCATCCATGCGACTTTTAAAAATTTGAAGACGAAAGTCGTCGAATTTAGAATGAGTCGATCCTCTCCGGGGCGCTATGCACCTCACGAGTTTGCTAAAAATGTCTATGCGGTGCATGCAACTGATGGCAAAGGCAATCCACTTAAAATTGAAAGACCAAATCCATACGCTTGGCGCGTAAACAATTCAGACGGAACAGTCAAAGTAAGTTATACTCTTTTTGCCAATCACGGCGATGGTACCTATGCACAAGTCGATGAAACCCATGCGCATCTGAATATGCCCGCAACTTTTATGTATGTATCGGAATTGGAAGAACAAGAAATTGAAGTCACATTCCATCCCCGTGAAGATTTGGGCTGGAAAATAGCAACCCAACTCAAACACTTGCAAGGAAACACCTATTACGCCAAGAATCTTCAGTATTTTATGGATAGTCCGACGGAAATCAGCAATTATAAAAAACGCTCGATTACAGTAGATTCAAATGGGATTTCACAGACTTTTAATTTCGTCTTGCACGATGAGGAAGCTTCAGAAGCCGAATTTGATGTTTATTTTGAAAAAGTAAAAAAAATAGTCCTTCAGGAGCAAGCAGTTTATGGTGAATTTCCAAAATACGACTACGGCGAATACACTTTTCTGGCCTGCTATATGGCCAATGTTTCCGGCGATGGCATGGAACATCGAAATTCTACCATACTCACTGATACCCAAAGTTTGGCCAATGGCGGTATAGAAGAAAACATTGGTACGGTTGCGCACGAATTTTTCCACGGTTGGAATGTCGAGCGCATCCGTCCTAAATCTTTGGAACCTTTTGATTTTACACGCGTAAACATGAGCGGTGAATTGTGGTTTGCCGAAGGATTTACGAGTTATTACGACGATTTGATTTTGTGCCGAACCGGCATTATCAATCCCGAAGCTTATGTGAAAGGATTGGTTGGGACGTTTAACTATGTATGGACTTCACCGGGCCGCTCATATTTCAACCCCATCGAAATGAGTTACCAAGCGCCTTTTGTGGATGCCGCGCGTTCGGTTGATGATACCAATCGCGAAAACACTTTCATTTCCTACTATTCTTATGGAAGTATGTTGGGCTTGGCTTTGGATTTATCACTGCGCAGAGAAAAGCTGAACTTGGACGATTTTATGAAAATGATGTGGAACAATTACGGTAAAATAAACATTTACTATACCGTTGAAGATTTACACCAAACCCTCAATAGTTATGCAGGAAAAGAATTTGGTGACTCTTTCTTCAACAATTACATCTACAAGACCGACATGCCCGATTTCAAAAGCTTATTTGAAAGTGTGGGTGTAGAACTAAGTACAATCAACAACAAAGTAGTGTTTGGTGCTTTTACACGCAATCAATTGATTATGAATAACCCAAAGATAAATAGCACCGCCTATCTCGCCGGTTTGCAAAAAGGGGATCGAATCATCGAAGTGGGAGGCGTAGTTTTAAATGACACCATCACTTTGGATAAAGCAATTGAAAATTACAAACCCAAGAGTCAAGTCCAAATCGTATTTGAGCGTTATGGAAAAACCATGGAGAAAATCATCGAACTCAAGTCAGATACCCAATACAATTTAATTTTAAAAGAAAACGCCGACACCAACCAAAAAGAAAGCAGAGCGGCCTGGTTGAAGTTGAAAGAATAAGAGGAACCGCAGATTTCCTCACAAATGCTTCTGTGAAAACGATCGATACCTTCCCTTTCAAATCTCGCATCTCGACTGCGCTCGATGTGACAGCCTCAGGAAACACGATCAAGGCAAGTACTCAGTTTCTATGTTGTTCAAGATAAAAAGCCATCTCGACCTGAATTTTTTGTGCTTCTACCGCCGCTTTTTCGGCAAAATCACTTCCGCCGGACTGATAAATAATTCCGCGGGAAGAATTGACCAGTAAACCAATGTTTTTGTTCATGCCAAAGCGACAGACGTCTTCTAAGCTTCCGCCTTGCGCACCAACGCCCGGTATCAGTAAAAAACTCTCCGGAATCAGTTCTCTGATTTTCTTGAGATAATCTGTTTGCGTAGCACCAACTACATACATCAGATTTTCAGCATTTTTCCATTTTCGGGAAGTTTCAATCACTTTTGCAAATAAGCTATCTTTTTTATTCAACTGAAAATCGCTTGCGCCTTCATTGGAAGTAAGGGCTAATAAAATGGTGTGTTTATCTTTAAACTCCAAAAATGGTTCCACCGAATCTTTCCCCATATAAGGCGCAACCGTCACCGAATCAAAATTCAACAATTCAAAAAAAGTTTTGGCATACATGTGAGACGTATTGCCGATATCGCCTCTTTTGGCGTCGGCGATGGTGAAGTGATTTGGGTAATGCGTATTGAGATAATCAATCGTTTTTTCGAGGCTAGTCCAACCTTTGGTTCCCAACACTTCGTAGAAAGCCAAATTGGGTTTGTAGGCAACTGAGTATGGTGCGGTCGCATCGATAATGGCTTTGTTAAAGGCAAAAACAGGATCAGATTCAGTCAGCAAATGTTTGGGAAGTTTGTCTAAATCGGGATCAAGACCCACGCACAAAAATGTTTTTTTGGCTACAATTTGTTCGGTCAAAAAAGCAAGGGTCATGCGGCTGATTGTAAAGATTAAATCTCTTTTATATTTAAAAAACTTCTCCTGATTCTTTGAGCTTTTCGGTGTTGTTGACCAATTGAAGCTCATCGATGATTTTCTGAATATCACCGCCATTCACGATGTTGTCCAAATCATACAGTGTCAATCCGATACGGTGGTCGGTTACTCTGCCTTGAGAGTAATTGTAGGTGCGTATTTTCGCCGATCGATCGCCGCTGGAAACCATCGAATTGCGACGGACGGCATCGGCTTCGTTTTTCTTGGCCAATTCCATTTCATACAATCTGGAACGGAGAACTTGCAAAGCTTTGTCCTTGTTTTTGTGCTGTGATTTTTGGTCTTGGCATTGCGCCACCAATCCGGTAGGAATGTGTGTCAATCGGACGGCAGATTTGGTGGTGTTGACGGATTGTCCGCCGGGTCCGGAAGAACAAAAATAATCGATACGCAAATCGTTCATGTCTATATCCACATCAAACTCTTCTGCTTCCGGAAGCACCATCACCGTGGCAGCAGAAGTGTGAACACGTCCTTGCGTTTCCGTTTGGGGCACGCGCTGAACGCGATGCACACCAGCCTCAAACTTCAAAGCGCCATACACGTCTTCACCCGTAATTTCAAAAATAATCTCTTTAAAACCGCCGGCTGTTCCTTCATTCAAATCCATCACTTGTGTTTTCCAACCTTTTGATTCACAAAATTTTGTGTACATTCGGTATAAATCGCCGGCAAAAATACTCGCCTCATCACCGCCCGTTCCTGCGCGAATTTCCATCATGGCATTTTTGGAATCTTCCGGATCTTTCGGAATCAACATAAAGCGAATTTCCTCTTCCAAAAGCTTGATTTTTTCTTTGCCTTCTTCCAATTCCATTTTTGCCATCTCGACCATTTCGGCATCTGATCCGTCCGCTATAATTTCTTCCGCTTCTTGAATGTTGTTGGTTACTCGAACGTATTCTTCTCTTTTATCAACAATTTTTTTGAGTTCCTTGTAATCTCTGTTAAGTTCAATGTATCTTTTTTGATCAGCTATGACATTCGGCTGAATAATCAAATCAGAAACTTCGTCAAAACGTTGTTTTATACTATTTAATCTGCTTAACATATCGGGTTCTTAGATTTGCAAAATTACAATATTTATGGTTAAAAATTTATTCATTCATAAATTGGGTGTGCGACAATTTTCATTTATATTACAACCATTGGAACTTGGAAAATATTGATTTGGTAATCCCGATTCATTCGACTCGCCGACATAAATCGCGCAAATCATTAAAATCAGTATTATCCGTCTTCTTTCTTACGAATAAATCTCAGGAAAAGTGAAGGTTTGGCGTTTATTTGGAGCCGGCAGAGGGATTTCCGCCTGCGTCGGATGAACTTCTCATCCCGCTTATGGATTTGTAACTATTCAGTCTAATGAAAAAATCGACACAAATTTTGTCTGTTCGAGTGTTTTATTGAAAAATGCGACAGCTTTTTTTAATAAAACGTATCGAGAACTATACAATTACAAGCTTCTCGATACAATTTTTAATAGTAAAGCTGTCACCTTACTATTAAAAACCACTCGAAGTGACGGTCAAAACGAAATTCATTTGAATAGCTGAATAGTTACACGGATTTTAATTTTGACCCATAAAAAAACCTCCTCGATAGGAGAAGGTTTGAAGTTTATTTGGAGCCGGCAGAGGGATTCGAACCCACGACCCCGAGATTACAAATCACGTGCTCTGGCCAACTGAGCTATGCCGGCTTAAGGAGCTGCAAAGATAAAATCGAATTTATTTTTTGCAAGTCTTTTTTTGAAAAAAAATAAAATTAGGAAAGTTTGTTGATTTTCTCAACCAAACCAATCGCAACAGACTCTAAATCTTTACGAACAGCTGTAAAATGAGCCTTTTTGTTTTCGATATCTTTTTGGTTGACCTTATCGATTAAAGTATCGAAATGTGTGATTGCCTCATCTACGATGGATTCAACTTTTTCCGGTTTTACCTCTGAACGGGCAATCTGAACCAAATAGGCTGACTCAATCAAATCTCCCAATACATTATTGATGTTTCTTTTTAAATCTCTAACACTTGACATAATAATAAAAATTTTTGCAAAAGTAATCTAAATATCCTGAGCTTGTTAGGAAATCTAAAAAAAAGTGGAATTAACGATTGTGCATTTTCTGCTTTCATCAGTCTTTGTCTCAATATTAATTTCCGTATGAGATTTTGGAATCAGCGGTAACACAATATCAGGCCATTCGATAAATACCCGTGCGTTTTGATCTAAATATTCTTCAAAACCCATATCCAAAGCTTCTTCAACGTGGTTGATGCGGTAAAAATCAAAGTGGAATATCTTTTCAGTGTCGATTTGGTATTCATTGACCAAAGAAAAAGTGGGACTGCTCACATTGTCTTTACAGCCAAGTGTTTTTAACAAAGATTTAATCAGCGTTGTTTTTCCGGCTCCCATTTCACCGTTTATCAAGACAACCTTATGCGCACAAAAATCTAAAATTAGTCTTGAAACGGATTCTAATTCGGAAAGTTTGTAGGTTACTTCGAGAGATTCTGAACCCATGTTTAATGATTTAATCGAAAGGGATGGTTTTAAAAAATCAATCTTGCACTATTTTATCCAAAGCGAAGGCAATCAATCTGTTGACAACCAAATAAGGATCTTCACTAAAAGTTCCGGATGGGCGGTTGGCAATGATGGCATTGAGCGAAAGAGCTTCGTGCCCGAGGAGTCGAGACATGCCATAAATGACGGCGGTTTCCATTTCATAATTGGTGATGCGCAAACTTTCCCTTGTGAAACTTTCCAACTTGTCATTGAGCATTTCGTCAGATATAGGCAATCGCAAAACCCTGCCTTGCGGACCGTAAAAACCGCCTGCCGTAGCGGTTATGCCGGTGTGCATACAAACGTCAGTAAATTTTGCCGCCAATTTTTCGCTGCAAGAAAAAATATACGGATAGGCTTTCTTGGAACTCCATTTCAGGTGTTCAATAAAATCTGCCTCTATTTCCGGGTGATGATGTTTGGAATCGAGTCTGTAAAAATGAATCAGCCCGCTCATGTCGATGCCATGTGAACTCATCAGAAACCCGTCAACAGGAACTTCTGTTTGCAAGGATCCGGAGGTGCCAATTCGGATGATTTGAAGTGAAGTGAGTTTGTTTTTTGGTTTCCGACTCTGCAAATCAATGTTGACCAAGGCATCCAATTCGTTCATCACAATGTCGATGTTATCCGGGCCGATTCCGGTGGAAATTACCGTAATTCTTTTGCCTTTGAGTACGCCGGTATGGGTTTTAAATTCCCGTTTTTGGGTTTCAAATTCGATGTGGTCAAAATGTTTCGATATTTTTTCTACACGGTCTTGATCGCCCACAAATAGAATCGTATTGGCGATGTTTTCCGGTTTTAGATTAAGGTGATAAATACTTCCGTCCGGATTGAGAATGAGTTCTGATGCTTTTATGGAAGACATTTTATATGTTTAGTGTTAAGATTTGAGTTTTGTGTTTTGAGTGTTTCTTTTTAATTGCCAATTGAAAAGTAAAGGTACATTATAACTGAATCATTTTAAAACTTTGACCGGTTTGGTTTACAATTTCATGGGTGCGATCGGCGTGGGTGTCTGAGATGAAAATTTGCCCAAAAACATCTTGATTGACCAACGAAACAAGTTGCGAAACGCGGTTGTCATCCAATTTATCAAAGATGTCATCCAACAATAAAATAGGGGCGATGCCTGATTTTTCAGCGATAAAATGAAATTGAGCCAACTTGAGCGCAATCAAATACGTCTTCTGTTGACCTTGCGAACCGAATTTTTTAATGGGAAATCCTTCGATCGAAAAATTCAAATCATCTTTGTGAATCCCGACACTTGTATATTGAAGCAAGCGGTCTTTTTGCAGATTTGTTTTGAGCAAATTAGCAAGATTCCCATCGTTCAAATCACTTTCATAAGTTAGCCCGATTCCTTCTTCGGTTTGGCTGACGGCTTTGTATTGATCTGAAAAAATGGAAATAAATCGGTCGATAAATTCTTTTCTTTTCAGATGAATTTCCGAACCGAGTCTGTCTAAATTCAAATCATACACTTCCAGGGTTTTTGCGTCAAAAGTTTGGTTGGCAGCAAAGTATTTCAACAAGGCGTTTCGCTGTTCCAAAAACCGATGGTATTGCACCAAATGCGTCAAATACGTTTTGTCTGATTGAGAGATGACGCTGTCGATAAATTTTCTGCGTGCTTCGCTTCCTTCCACAATCAAATCGCGATCGGAGGGAGAAACAATCACCAAGGGAAGAAATCCGATGTGCTCCGAAAACTTGTCATAGACTTTGCTATTTCGTTTGAGTGTTTTCTTTTGTCCGCGCCGCATTCCGACTACAATTTTCTCCACTTTTTCTTCCCTGACAAATTCGCCTTCTATCATAAAATAATCTTCACCGTGGCGAATGTTTTGCAACGAAATCGGATTGAAGTAACTTTTCCCGAAAGACAAATGATAGATAGAATCGAGGATGTTTGTCTTGCCTTTTCCGTTGTTGCCCACCAAACAATTGAATTTTTGATCGAATTCAAAAGTTATGGCATCAAAATTTTTGTAGTTAAGCAAGGAAAGCGATTGTAAATGCATTTTCAGTAAACTGATTTTTAAGAGATTGCTTTCTTTGATTGCAATCTGAAATGAATTTGCAAATTATCAAAAATTATCGGAGAAATGGCTTTACAATACCAATAAAAATTATAATTTTGCGGGCACTAAAAATATTTCACACAAATGGCTACTTATCAGAAGAAAGCAACAAGCGGTAAAAAATCTAAAGCTGAATCCGAAATTGAAAAAGGAAGCACTACGGCAGAGGTTTTCAACAAACTCGATGAAGGTGCTTCTAAAACAGAAGCTTGGGTTGCTGCCAATCAAAAATATATATTCATTGTTATCGGTGCTGTTGTATTGGGCGTTTTAGGTTATATGGGTTATAACGAATTCATCCAAAAACCTAAATCGACAGAAGCTGCCAACGAAATCAGCCTTGCACAAAGCTATTTTGACCAAGCCATCAATGGTACAGCCAAAGATTCTTTGTTCACACTTGCCTTGAACGGCGGCGGCGGTAAATATGGTTTTTTGGATATTGCCGAAAAATATTCAGGCACCAAAACCGCCAATTTAGCTCATTATTACGCCGGTATTTCCTATTTGAATTTGAAAGATTATCCGAATGCCATCAAACATTTAGAAAAATTTTCTTCGGATGACTTGATGTTGTCTTCACTTGCCAAAGGAAGTATTGGTGATGCATTTTCCGAACTTGGGCAATATGATGATGCGCTTTCTTACTACGAAAAAGCCATATCTGCCAACGAAAATGAACTTTCGACACCACTGTATTTGTACAAAGCAGGCTTGGTCGCATTAGAGTTGAACAAACCCGGAAAAGCCAAAGATTACTTCGAAAGTATCAAAAAAGATTTTCCGACTTCTTTGCAAGCCAATCAGGTGGATGTGCTTATCGGTCAGGCTAAGCAAGCCAAATAAAAATGGCTACGGCACATAAAAATTTATCGGAGTATAACAAAAAAGAACTACCGGATGCGACCCATCTTAAAATGGGTTTGGTAGTATCTGATTGGAACAACAACATTACCGAAAATCTGTACCAATGTGCAAAAGAAACACTCTTAGACTGCGGTGTAAAACGTGAAAATATCCTTCGTTGGAACGTTCCCGGTAGCTTTGAACTCGTTTTTGGTGCCAAAAAGATGAGTGAAACTACTTTTGTTGATGCAATAATTGTCATAGGCTGTGTAATCCAAGGCGAAACCAAACACTTTGATTTTGTCTGCCAAGGAGTAACCAATGGTATAGCTCAACTCAATTCGGCATCAAAAATTCCCGTTATTTTTTGCGTTCTCACCGACAATCACTTACAGCAATCCATCGATCGCTCCGGTGGTAAACACGGCAACAAAGGTTCTGAAGCTGCTGTGGCTGCAATCAAAATGGCAACTTTGGGATAATCCAATTTGAAAGGTGACAAGGGGAATATGAGTTTTAGTTTTTAGTTTTGAGTTTTTAGGCTTTAATCTTAAGTCTTGATTCTTAATACTTAATACTTAATTCTTAATACTTTATTCTTGTTTGTCTATTACCTAAAGACTTTATCTTCCAGCTTCTCAATTACTTTACCAACACAAGATTTATAAAACTATCCAAAAATCAGGATGTTTTAATCATTTCTAAATATCTTTGTATTCCAAATTTAGAAAATAAACACAATGATAGAAAACGTCTTGCCACCTCAACCCAAACCCAAATGGTTGCGAGTAAAACTTCCGACCGGAAAAAAATACACCGAACTCCGCGGATTGGTTGAAAACTATAAACTCAACACCATCTGTACATCAGGTAGCTGCCCAAACATGGGCGAATGTTGGGGTGAAGGCACAGCCACTTTTATGATCTTGGGAAATACCTGTACCCGTTCTTGCGGTTTTTGTGGCGTGAAAACAGGCAGACCCGAATCGGTCGATTGGGAAGAACCCGAAAAAGTTGCACGATCCATTAAAATCATGAACATCAAACACGCCGTCATCACTTCGGTTGACCGAGACGATTTGAAAGACATGGGATCCATTATTTGGGCTGAAACTATCAATGCCATCCGTCGGATGAATCGTCAGACTACACTCGAAACACTCATTCCTGATTTTCAAGGAGTCACACGCAACATCGATCGGATTGTGGAAGTATCTCCCGAAGTAGTTTCCCACAACATGGAAACCGTTAGAAGACTCACCCGTGAAGTTCGGATACAAGCCAAATATGACAGAAGTCTGGAAGTACTTCGATACTTGAAATCGCAAGGTGTACGTAGGACAAAATCAGGCATCATGCTCGGTTTGGGTGAATTGGAAGATGAAGTGATGGAAACGATGCAAGAACTTCGCGGCGTCAATGTGGATGTCGTCACCATTGGTCAATATTTGCAACCGAGTAAAAAACACTTGCCGGTAAAGGAATTTATCACGCCTGAGCAATTCAAAAAATATGAGGAATTCGGTTTGAATCTCGGATTCAGGCACGTAGAAAGCGGTCCATTGGTTCGGTCGTCTTACAAAGCTCAAAAACACATTGAATAATCGATTTATCATCTTGTTGTAAAAATGATTCGAATAGCCATCAACGGTTTCGGCCGAATCGGAAGAAGGGTTTTCAGGTTACTGATACATCATCCAAACATTGAAGTGGTTGTCATCAATGACTTGGCAGATGCGCATACACTTAGTCATTTACTCAAATATGACAGTATTCATGGAGTTTTATCTGAAGATGTATCATTTCAAGAAAAGAGTATTTTAATCAACGGCAAAAGTATTCCAATTCTCAATCAGGTAAGCATAGAATGTATTGATTGGAAGCCGTTTAAGGTAGATTTTGTCGTTGAATCGACCGGAAAATTCAAAAATTATCAAACATGCTATAAACATATCCAAGCCGGTGCAAAGCGTGTTATTTTATCGGTTCCTCCTGAAGATGAATACATTAAAACGGTAGTTTTGGGTGTGAATGAGCATATCTTGACCGGCGATGAATTGATTGTTTCCAACGCATCTTGCACAACCAACAACGCAGCTCCGATGTTCAAAGTGATTCACCAACTTTGCCAGATAAAACAAGCCTACATCACGACTGTCCATTCTTATACAACCGATCAAAGTTTGCACGACCAGCCGCACCGTGATTTGCGCAGAGCGCGTGCTGCCTCCCAATCGATTGTCCCGACTACAACCGGAGCCGCCAAAGCACTTACCAAAATATTTCCTGATCTGGCAGATGCCATTGGAGGTTGTGGGATAAGAGTTCCGGTGCCCGATGGTTCATTGACAGATATTACCTTCAATGTCAAAAGACACGTTACCATCGAAACAATAAATCAGGCTTTTCTTGAGGCCTCAAAAACAAATTTGAAAGGGATATTGACCTACACTGAAGATCCGATTGTTTCAGTGGATGTGATTGGCAACCAAGCATCCTGTGTGTTTGATGCGTTGATGACTTCAGTTATCGGCGACATGGTAAAAATCATCGGGTGGTATGACAACGAAACAGGTTATTCCGCAAGGATTATTGATTTAATTCAATTTCTTGATAAGAAATAATTACATTTACGTTCATTTTAAGAAAACGAATGTTTTTTTATGAAAACAAAAGTACTGCAGCTATTAATCTTTTTTTTGTTTTTCCAGCAATTACTTTCGCAGGAAACAAATGCTTTGTCTGATGATGATTTTGAATCACAAATAAAACAAGCGAGGACGTTATATCAGAAAAGCAAGTTTACCGATGCCATGCAAATTACACAAAACTTGTATGAAATCGCCATGTCCCAAGCAAATAGAAAGTACGAGTGTAGAACAGCGACACTCCTCAGTAAATACTATCTCGCGTTAGACTATTACCAAGGAGTGGAAGCAATGTTGTTAGAGTCGCTCAAAAAACAAAATGAAACAGGAGACAATCAAGGATTGATAGAAACGTATTACGTCTTGGGAATGTACTATTTAGCCCAAAACAATTTAGAAAAAGCACCACTCTACCTTTTTACGGGTTTGAATATTTTGAAAGAAGAGCCAAACGATGATTTCAAAGCGAGAACCTACTTATATCTTGGGATGGTTTACGAACAAAAAAATGAAATCGAAAAAGCTGAAAAATATTACAAAGATGCAGATAAACTTTTTAGTGGAATAGAAAACGATTTCTATAAATACTACACACGCTCTAAAATTTCCTCAGTTCTTTTGAAACAAAATCTGTTTGATGAAGCCTACGAGGGCATTAACGAATCTATAAAATTTGCAGAGCACAACGACTACCCGATGATTAAATCGTTAGGATATAAACGATTGTCGCAGTATTTTGAAAAAAAAAGGCAATTTGAACAGTCAAATTTTTATCTAAAAAAATATCAGGAAATAAACGATGAAATTTTATTTTCAAATCAAATTGCTCTTTTCCCGATAGGTCACAAAGACAAATCAGATAATTACAAAAATCAAGAGATAAAACTACTCAGGGCTGAGTCAAAAAAAGACGGAAAAACACTTCGGATACTTTATTTAGTCACGTTTATGAGTACCTCCTTGGCAATTATTTTGATTTTTTTGACACGTACGCTATATCGAAACAACACCATGCGCGTTCGAAACAACGAACTTTTGCGCATCAAAAACCAGCAACTCGAAATCAGCAAGAACAAAGCTGAGACCTCTGCCAAAGTTAGGGAACGATTTATCTCTACCATAAGCCATGAATTGCGCACACCTTTGTATGCAGTTACCGGGCTGACCCATTTATTACTGAAAGACGAGCCAAAACCGGAGCAAGTAGAAAACTTGGAATCACTTAAGTATTCAGGTGAGTATCTTTTGGCATTGGTTAACGACATATTGGAAATAAATAGATTGGATTCTGAAAGGGCAACTTTGGAATTTGAAAGATTCAACTTGAGAGACAACATTCAGCAAATTTCTCAATCGTTGAATGAGTTAGTCAGTAAAAACAACAACGAGTTGATTTTAGAAATAGATTCTAATTTACCCAATTTTCTGTTAGGCGATGAGGTCAAAATACATCAGGTTATTTTCAACTTGGTCGGGAACGCGATTAAATTTACAGAAAACGGGAAAGTTTGGATACGCGTAAAAATAAATTCATTAAAAGCGAATGCTGTCAATTTTGTTTTTGAGGTTGAAGATACCGGCATCGGTATTCCAAAAGAAAAATTAGAAGATATCTTTGATAATTTTTCACAAGGATCATTAGAGATAAGTAAAAAATTTGGCGGTACGGGCTTGGGGTTGGCCATCGTAAAACGCTTGCTTAAATTGATGGATTCTGATATCGCTGTCGAGAGTGAAGTGGGTAAGGGATCTAAATTTTTCTTTCAATTAACGATGAAAGTTGCTCAAGAAGAAGTTACTACTGATGATTTAAAATTTGATTTAGAACTGTTAAAGAACAAAAAAGTATTGATTGTTGAGGACAACAAAATCAACCAAATGATTACCCGGAAGATGGTTGAAAACATCGGGATGAAATGTGAAGTAGTTGACAACGGAACCAAAGCAGTCGAACTTGTGAAAAATCAGAAATACGATGGTGTGTTGATGGATATCCGTATGCCGGGCATCAGCGGAATCGAAGCCACACGATACATCAGGATTTTCAATCCGCAAATACCCATCATCGCGTTGACTGCACTTTCTTTGAGTGAAACCCGCCAGGAAATTTTTGCCTGTGGCATGGACGATTTGATTAGCAAACCCTTCAAACCAGATGAATTCTATCGCAAATTATTCAAATTGCTGGTTTAGAAACGGATAATTTATTTGAAAGAACGCACGTTAATTTTTTAATTTTTTTCACCCCATTTCGGCGCAACCGAATTGTCATAGTTTGCGTTTAAATCGACTTTATCATAGTGCTTCCATGTTTTGGGACGTTCAAAATCTTGCCCCGAAACCAAAACTTGGGCGTTCGGGTAGGTTTCTTTTATCTTTTTCCAAGTAGTTTGCTCCCAAGTAGATTCATCATAAAGCTTCATGTCAGCTCCTTTCATCTTGCCTGAAACTGCTTTTCCGGTCAAAGGCCACCACATACTTTCGGTTTCTCTGTCCCAAAGCATGAACCCGTCTAGTCCGTTCCAAACTTCGTCGTCGTAGTAAGTGTAGCCGGTCAAAGCAAAAGTGAATTCTTTGCCATACAACACACGGTCGTATATGGCACCCAAATCAGCCAAAACACAATATGCCGCCATCACAGGCTTCCCGTCGATAACATCGTTGACCACCTCATAGTGTGTCAAATCCCTTACGGAATAAGCTTTCACTACATTTTTACCTATTAAAATTAAAAAACGATCTGAATCTTCATAGGTAGTATCCACGGCAGCGATATTGGTGAATTTGGGTTTAAGCAAAGCAGGAAAAGTTTCTCGACCAATGCCGTAATGAAAATTTTCATCCTTCAAGGTATAGTCGGTAAGATCGAAATGCTGATTTTCAGCTTCACCACCATACAAATATCTAACACCATTTTTTTCAAAAAACTTTCCGTTTTCAATGGAAATGGGCCGCTTGTTTTTGGGAGTCACGGTTGTGCTGTCTTTTTTGACATCTGCTTTCGGAAGAGATTTCACGGGTTCTTTGCAAGCAGTAAATCCAATGACAATCAAGACGAGGAATAAATGGAATAGGCGCATATTTTATGGTTTTTTGATTTTTAAAAGACGAAGATAACAAAAAAGTTTCTGGCTGCGATTTTATCATCGGTCATACATTGTTATCTTTGCGCCACAATTCAAACAATTAAGTACACTTTTATCTGTTGAATTGTTTAAACTATAAACTCGATGAAGATTTCTTATAATTGGTTGAAACAGTTTATCAAAATCAACCTTGATGCTGAAAAAGTTGCAGAAATTCTGACAGACCTCGGATTGGAAGTTGAAGGTATTCAAAATTACCAAACAGTTCCCGGCGGACTCAAAGGTGTTGTGATTGGTCACGTGCTAACCTGTGTTCAACATCCAAATGCAGACAGACTAAAAGTAACTACAGTGGATATCGGCAGCGAAAACACACTCCAGATTGTCTGTGGAGCACCCAATGTTGCCGCAGGACAAAAAGTACCTGTTGCGACCATAGGAACCAAACTTTATGACAAAGACGGAAATCCATTCGAAATTAAAAAAGGAAAAATCAGAGGTGAAGTCAGTGAAGGAATGATTTGCGCCGAAGACGAGTTGGGATTGGGCAACAGCCATGACGGTATCATGATTTTAGATGCCAAACTTTCACCCGGAACCCTTGCTTCCAAAGTATTTAGTATAGAAGATGATCGCGTGTTCGAGATTGGATTGACACCCAACCGCGCAGATGCCATGAGCCACATGGGCGTGGCGCGCGATCTAAGAGCCGGATTGGCTCAACACGAGAAAATCCATGAACTGATAACACCTTCCATCAGTGGTTTTGGTGTGGACAATCGCGTATTAAAAATTGATGTTGAGGTAAACAAAAAAGAATTAGCACCTAGATATTGTGGTGTCACACTGACCGAAGTCAAGGTAAAAGAATCGCCGGACTGGCTCAAAAATAGACTTAAAGCCATCGGCATCACACCCAAAAACAACGTGGTTGATGCGACCAATTACGTCATGCATGAACTCGGTCAACCCCTGCATGCATTTGATGCTGCAAAAATAAAGGGCAATAAAATTATTGTGAAAACCTTGCCTGGAGATACCTCTTTTGTCACCTTAGACGATGTAAAGCGCAAGTTGCACGCTGATGATTTAATGATTTGTGATGTCGAGAAACCTTTGTGTATTGCAGGCGTTTTCGGAGGGAAAGATTCGGGAATTACGGAGCAAACTTCTTCCGTGTTTTTAGAAAGTGCCTATTTTGACCCCATCAGTATCCGGAAATCTGCCAAACGCCACGGACTCAATACCGATGCGTCTTTCCGTTTTGAAAGAGGAATCGATATCAACATCTCGGATTATGCACTCAAAAGAGTAGCAAACTTAATCAAAGAACTGGCAGAAGCAAAAATATCATCTGATTTGGTAGATGTCTATCCAAAAAAAGTGGAGGATCACAAAGTGTTTTTGACCTTTGAAAAGGTAAATAAACTCATCGGGGAAAATTTACCACAAGACACGATCAAGAAAATCTTATCTACTTTAGAGATTAAGGTTTTGAGTGTGACCGAGTCGGGGATGGGTCTCAGCATTCCACCGTACCGTGTAGATGTAATCCGAGAGGCAGATGTGATTGAAGAAATTCTCCGCGTTTACGGTTACAACAACATTAAATTTTCAGACAAACTCAATGCTTCCATCAGCCATGTTGGTAATTTTGAAGACTACAAGGTACAAAACAAAATTGCCAATCAATTGGTTTCGAATGGCTTTTATGAAATGATGACCAATTCGTTGTCTTCACCGGAATATCTAAAATTCGATAAATCATTCGATCAGTCAATGGCGGTTCAAATACTCAATCCGCTGAGTACGGAGCTTTCCATCATGCGTACACAGTTGCTCTACACCGGATTGGAATCGATTGCGTACAACCTCAATCGAAAAAAGAACAATCTTAAATTGTTCGAATTCGGAAAAATTTATCGCAAAGAAGCCGCAGATTTTAAGGAAAGTAAAATGCTTTCGCTGTTTATTACCGGCAATATCGGCGAAGAGAATTGGGCGAAACCAAAAGAATCAACACATTTTTATCACCTGAAAGGGCATGTAAATTTCGTTCTAAATTCTCTGGGAATATCCGACTTGAAAACTATTTCCGCCACTTTTGATGCTTTTTCGGAAGGAATAAGTTATGTCAATTCCAAAAATGTAAACTTGGCTTCAATAGGTGTCATTAAGTCAGAAGTAGCCAAAGATTTTGGCATCAAACAAGAAGTGTTTTACGCCTTTTTAAATTGGGATGAAATATTACTTTCTTTGACAGATCAAAAAATTCAATTCCAAGACATCCCAAAATTCCCCGAGGTGAGAAGAGACTTGGCTTTGCTGCTCGATAAAAATGTTGCCTTCGAGAAACTCTATCACATGGCGTATTTGCAAGAGCGAAAGTTGCTCAAAAAAGTCGATTTGTTTGATGTCTATGAAGGTAAAAACCTACCCGATGGCAAAAAGAGTTATGCATTGAGTTTTGTTTTACAGGATGAAAATAAAACACTCGAAGACAACCAAATAGACAAGATAATGAAGAAAATTCAAACCGCTTTTGAAACGGAATTTGGTGCGGTTTTGCGTTGATAATTTTAAGAAAACCGACCTTTTATCATCCGATTTTTCCCAAACAAATCTGCTTTGAGTTCGATAGCTATAAAACCATTTTCAGCCAATATATCGCGAACTTCATTTCCGTAAGCCTCGTTGATTTCGAAGAAAAGAAGCCCGTTTTGACGTAAAGAATGAATGGCTAATTTCGTTATTTTCTCATAAAAAATCAAAGGATTTGTATCCGGAACAAACAATGCTTTGTGCGGTTCAAATTTCAAAACATTGTCGCGCATTTTCGATTTTTCTGCGTTGAGTACATAAGGCGGATTGCTCACGATGATGTCAAAAGAATCGCCTAATGTGCTTGTTTTTAGGATGTCAGCTTCCATAAAATCGATTTGTACCTGATTGAGAGCTGCATTTTCTCGCGCCGTCTGTATGGCTTCTCTTGAAAGATCCATCGCACTGACTTCTGTCTTTGGGAGCAATTTTGCCAGTGAAACGGCAATGCATCCACTGCCGGTGCCAATGTCTAAAATTTTGAGCTTTTTTTGAAGATTAATTTCACAGTGTGACACCATCCAATAAACCAATTCCTCGGTTTCCGGACGCGGTATCAACACATTGGCGTTTAAAAGAAAAGGCAAATCGCAGAAATGCGTTCGATTCAAAATATACTGAATAGGTTCCTGATTTTCCAATCTTTTTAGAAGGTCTCTACATTCGATTTCAGTCGATGCGTCTAGAATTTTTTCCGATTGAAGCACCGCCTCCACACGACTGATGCCTAATTTTTCGTTTAACAAGAGGCTGTAAAATCCTTGAATTTCTTCCAATTCATAAAGGCTCTTCAAAGTATCGAAAAAAAGGATTCTAAACGCGTTTAAGGTCATTTACAATTTTGAATAGTTTTGTTTTGATAAAAACTCAAATTTGATTGTCACAATTTAGTCCAGTAGTCCAATACCAAAACGTCTTCCAATATCGGGCCCAACAAGGCACCAAATGCTTTGTGGTCGGGATGTGGCAGGTATATGCCACGATCTGCTTCGCTGCGAAAAGTAAGAAAAAAGCAATGGGTAAATCCTTTATTCAATCCTTCCGGGCTGTTGTTCAATCCCCATTCGTAGGAAGCAATTTGAGGAATTTTAGTTTGTAAAGCCGCAAAAGCACTTTCGATTTCCGCGATTTTAGACGGAGATGTTCCGGTTTTGAATTTAAACATCACGACGTGGCGAAGTACGCTGTCATTGATTATTTGTACTTTCTTTGCTTGTGGCTTCATTGTTTCAGTGTGGTTTGCAGTCTGTCCAAATGAGATACCGACGGTTAACATCAATAAAAAAAGTATATTCCTTTTCATGGGTTGGATTTTTGTAAAAGTACAAAAGTTCATTTTATGTTGATTCAGCGATAGAAATGAAAATTGAAAAAATCTTTTTACTTCGATGCTTTAATAAATATTTTCTTTATAAAACTGCAAAAAAAATCAGCTTGTTTGTGCAACTTTTACCGCTTATCTTTGCAGTTCGATTAAAAAAACGTGTATGATTTCAATTTCCTTTCCGGACGGCTCGTCCAGATCTTATGCAGCGGGGATTACACCCTTTGAAGTTGCGCAATCCATCAGCGAAGGATTGGCACGAAATGTCATTTCAGCAGCTTTCGATAAGCAAACCATTGAAATCACCACACCACTCACCCAAGACGGAAGTCTTGTACTTTATACATGGAATGATCTGGAAGGCAAAAAAGCTTTTTGGCATTCGAGTGCACACATTTTGGCGCAAGCCTTAGAATCGCTTTACCCGGGTGTCAAACTGACCATCGGGCCAGCTATCGACAACGGTTTTTACTACGATATCGATCCGAACGGGAATAATATTTCTGACAAAGATTTTCCTGCGATTGAAAATAAAATGCTCGAAATCGCTCGTGGGAAACATGAATTTGCCATGCGAAGTGCATCCAAAACAGAAGCATTATCCTACTATAAAAAGCAAGGAAACGAATTTAAGGTTGAACTCATAGATAACCTCGAAGACGGAACCATCACTTTCTGCGATCACGATACTTTCACCGATTTGTGTCGTGGCGGACATTTGCCCAATACCGGTTTTGTCAAAGCGGTCAAACTCCTAAGCATCGCTGGAGCATACTGGCGCGGGAACGAAAAAAATAAACAACTCACTCGGATTTACGGAATCTCATTCCCCAAACAAAAAGACCTGACCGAATACCTCGCCTTGCTCGAAGAAGCCAAAAAGCGCGATCACCGCCGTTTGGGAAAAGAACTCGAACTTTTTACTTTCTCAGCCAAAGTAGGGCAAGGCTTACCTTTGTGGTTGCCCAAAGGTGCCGCTTTGCGAGAGAGGCTCGAAAACTTTTTGAAAAAAGCACAGAAAAAAGCAGGTTACGAAATGGTCATCACACCCCATATCGGACAAAAAGAATTGTATGTGACTTCGGGACATTTTGCAAAATACGGAGCTGATAGTTTTCAACCAATCCAAACGCCCAATGAAGGCGAACTGTTCATGCTCAAACCGATGAACTGCCCGCATCACTGTGAGATATACAACAACAAACCTTGGAGTTACAAAGATTTACCGAAACGTTATGCCGAGTTTGGAACGGTTTATAGATACGAACAGAGCGGCGAATTGCATGGTTTGACCCGTGTACGTGGATTTACCCAAGACGATGCACATATTTTTTGTACACCCGATCAACTCGATGATGAATTTAAAAAAGTAATCGACCTGGTTTTGTACGTTTTTGGTTCGTTGGGTTTTGAAAATTTTACCACACAAATATCTTTGCGCGATCCCGAAAAACCAGAAAAATACATCGGGTCGGACGAAAATTGGGACAAGGCAGAGCGCGCCATCATCAACGCGGCCAAAGAAAAAAATCTTCAAACAAAAATTGAATACGGAGAAGCGGCATTCTACGGTCCTAAGCTCGATTTTATGGTCAAGGATGCCTTGGGAAGAAATTGGCAATTAGGAACCATACAAGTGGATTATAACTTACCGGAACGATTTGAATTGACCTATAAAGGTGCTGACAATGAATTGCATAGACCGGTCATGATACACCGTGCGCCTTTTGGCAGCATGGAACGATTTGTCGCGATTTTGTTGGAGCACACCGGCGGAAATTTCCCGCTTTGGTTGACACCCCACCAAGTAATAATTTTGAATGTGAGTGAGAAATGTGAAAATTATGCAGAAAATGTTTTTAGTCTGCTGGAAAATCACGAAATTCGCGCCCTGAAAGATTCGAGAAACGAGACCATTGGCAAGAAAATCAGGGAAGCAGAAATGCAAAAATACCCGTTCATGGCAATCGTCGGTGAGCAAGAAGCCGAAAACGGAACGATATCCATCCGAAGACACGGCGGAGAAAGTTTGGGAAATATGAAAGTTGAAGAATTTATCGAATTGATTCAGAGTGAATTGCAAAAAGACATAAAAGAATTTATTGTTTAACCTCAAAATGATTACGTTATAGCTATTCGTAGAAAAAGATTTTCCGGCCCAGCCAGAATCGAAAAAAAAGACGCACACAGAATTAATGGATACATTAGGTCTCCGGAAGTGAGATTGGTGGGCGAAAATGTAGTGATTGGAGTTTATCCGATAAAAGAGGCTTTGGCCATGGCTGAAGAACAAGAGTTGGATTTGGTTGAGATTTCACCGAATGCAGAACCGCCCGTTTGCAAGATAATGAACTACAAAAAGTTTGTTTACGAGCAAAAGAAAAGAGAGAAGGTGATGAAAGCCAAATCGGCAAATGTAATCATCAAAGAAATTCGTTTTGGCCCGCAAACGGACGAGCACGATTATGAATTTAAAAAACGGAATGCAGAGAAATTCCTGAAAGAAGGAGCCAAACTCAAAGCCTTTGTGTTTTTTAAAGGGCGATCGATTATTTATAAAGAGCAAGGTCAAATATTGTTGCTTCGGTTGGCGCAAGATTTAGAAGAATTTGGGAAGGTAGAACAGTTGCCACAGTTGGAAGGAAAAAGAATGACCATGTTCTTAGCTCCCAAAAAATCGAAATAAAAGTAAGTGAGTAAACCCATATAAAAACAGGTAAAAAATGCCAAAGCAAAAAACGAAATCCGGAGCCAAAAAACGGTTTAAATTAACCGGCTCAGGGAAAATCAAAAGAAAACATGCTTTCAAAAGCCACATCCTAACCAAGAAGTCAAAAAAACGCAAGTTGAAATTGACGCATGCAACCTTGGTAAGCGATGCCGACTTAAACAGTGTGAAAGAGCAGTTGCGATTGAAATAATCAGCAACGCAGGTAATTAATTATTAACCATGGAGCGGGCCTAAAAGTGTTCATAAAAAACAGAGCCGCCTACTGCAAAAAAAATTAAATCATTATGCCAAGATCAGTAAATTCAGTTGCGACACGCGCCAAGCGAAAAAGAGTCATGAAATTAGCCAAGGGCTTTTTCGGACGACGTAAAAACGTTTGGACAGTTGCCAAAAATGCAGTCGATAAAGCATTAGTCTATGCCTACAGAGACCGCAGACAAAACAAAAGAAATTTCCGCGCTTTGTGGATTCAGCGTATCAACGCCGGAGCCAGACAATACGGTTTGTCTTACTCACAATTTATGGGTAAGTTAAACGCCAGCGAAATTGCACTTAACAGGAAGGTACTTGCCGATTTGGCGATGAACCATCCCGAAGCGTTTAAAGCCATTGTTGACAAAGTAAAATAAATTTCTTAACTCAAGGTTCACTCACTTATAAATAATCCGCTTGTGCAAACAGGCGGATTTTTTTTTGTGTTTAATGATAGGGAATTGGCTTTGGTTACTTGGAAAGGGAGAAATTAAGAAATAAAAAAACTTTCAGCCTTATAATAATCGCAATTAATAAAAAAAGCCACAACTAATTATACATTAAATTAGTTGTGGCTTTAATAAGCGGAGAAAGAGGGATTCGAACCCCCGGAGGTGTGACCCTCAACGGTTTTCAAGACCGCCGCATTCGACCGCTCTGCCATTTCTCCAATTTGTCGAGAAGTTTTCAAGACCGCCGCTCCCGACACTTCGGGGCGACCGCTCTGCCATTTCTCCTCCCGATACTTCGGGATTGTCGAGAAGTTTTCAAGACCGCCGCTCCCGACACTTCGGGGCGACCGCTCTGCCATTTCTCCTCCCAATTGCTATCGGAACTGTCGAGAAGTTTTCAAAAAATGATTGTTCTCTGCGGTTTCAAAAACGTTGTTAACACGTTTTTTTAGCGGTTGCAAATATAACGATGATTTTTGATTTAATGGAAATAATTTTTAAAGATTTTTTCACGAGACTTGTTTTGATTTTTATGCGATGTCTCATTCGTAAATGGTTTTATTATCTTTATCCAAATTTTTTGCAATGAATGATTTGCTTTATCCGCTGATTCTTTTGCTGGTAGGAGTTTTTGCAGGTTTTGTCAACACGATTGCCGGGGGAGCTTCGTTGGTAATTTTGCCAATATTAATCTTTATGGGACTTCCGCCCAATGTGGCAAACGGCACCAATCGGGTGGCAATTTTGGTGCAAACCGTCTTTTCTACTGCCGGTTTTAAGAGCAAGCAAGTCAATACCTTCCCTTTTAGTCTATACATCGGCTCAGCAGCACTGGTTGGGGCGATTATCGGTGCGCAATTGGCGGTTGATATTCCTGCGCTCATCTTCAATCGCACATTGTCTGTCATCATGGTGTTGATTGTTTTTTTGTTGATTTATAAACCGAAAGTGAGCGTGGAAATTATTCAAGAACGCACAAGCGGAATGGCTTTGTGGATCAGTATTTTGGTGTTTTTTTTGATTGGTATTTATGCGGGTTTTTTGCAAGCCGGCGCGGGAATTTTTATCATTTTGGCACTCAATTTAATCAACCGATTTTCATTGGTTAAATCAAATGCAGCCAAGAGCATTGTCATCTTGATTTTGACTGTGGGTGCGTTGACGGTATTTATCATCAACGGAGTTGTCAATTGGAAATACGGAATACTTTTGGCGATAGGCAATGCTGGTGGAGCCTGGTTTTCAAGCCGATGGTCGGTTCAAAAAGGGGACGGTGTGGTCCGGATTTTTCTCGTTGCAATGATTGTCATCATGGCTGTGAAACTCTGGTTTTTCGGATAAAGGTTATAGCCTATATGTGTATCAAGTTCGCCTGAATGTTGCATCGAGCGCAGTCGAGATGCTTACTCCAAGTAAACGACTGAACTTTCGGGCAGTCTCGCCTAAATGACAAAATAGGGCAGAGGTTGAATAATTTGTTAGATTCAAATTGAAATATTTTTTTATCTGTAAATTTTAAACCTGACTGCCGAATTTCTAATCGATGGATTGGCAAACAGAAGAGCGTATTTATTTGACAAACAATGTGACTATCTCATATTCTAATCCAGGAGGGATTAAACACTCATAGACTATTAGATTATGTGGGTTCGACCCGTCGGGGTCGCAGATGCGTTGTGGATATTAAAACTATGAACATATGCTCCGGCATCAGGTAAATAGGCCATTCTAATTCTTTCAGAAAAAGCTATTTAATCCGATCCCAATAACTATCGGGATGATTCGCATTCCTAATAAGCAGGTTGTGATTTACAATAATTTTTCAGCTACTTCCAGCCAACTGTTGACGCGCTCAAACCTGTTGTCGTGTATGTTGTGAGGCGAAGTAAACATCAGCGGTCGTCCTTGAAAAGTTTCTAAATTAAATATTCGATCATCAATCAAAATATCGCCCGCAAGGATGTGTTTATCTCCGCAAAGTATGCGTTTTTTCCAATGAATAAATGGGAAATGTTCATCAATCCAATGGTATTTTTCAATCAGTGATTTCGGGTGCTCCATCGCGGCAGATGCGATATAAACTTCATACTTCAACGAGAGTTCTCTCAACACAGACTGACTGTCTTTCACAGGTTTTAATGCACTGAAAAAACCTTCGAGCGTTGGGTGTTTCTGAATGCTTTGCTGACGATCTTCGGGCACGCACTGCCATACTTCGCGTCCCAAACAAGATTCTTTGGTGAGATTTTCTTGATAATCGCTGTTGTAGCGATCTATGTGGGCGTTATAGGTGTCGGCAATTACTTCGTCCATGTCTACAAAAATTGTCATCGTTTTTTTAATTTTTTTACGAATTACGAAAAAAAGTTTTGATTTTGATATGACTTCGAAAAGATTTTTCTCTCAAAAAAGCGAAATTGTCCGAAAATAAGATAGAGCGAATCGCTTCGAATTTTATAAATTTGCGGTCTGTAAAATCAATCAACCATGGGAAGAGCTTTTGAATTCAGGAAAGCAAGAAAAATGAAACGCTGGGCAAGCATGTCTCGCACTTTTACGCGAATCGGAAAGGACATTGCCATTTCTGTCAAGGAAAATGGCCCGCATCCCGAATCGAATGCAAAACTTAGGGCGGCTATTCAAAATGCCAAGGCAGCCAACATGCCCAAAGAAAACATCGAGCGCGCCATCAAAAAAGCATCTGAAAAAGATTCGGCTAATTATAAGGAAGTACTTTTTGAAGGATATGCTCCGCATGGAATCGCTGTTTTGGTTGAAACTGCAACTGATAATAACAACCGCACTGTGGCAAACATCCGCAGCTATTTCAACAAATACGGCGGTAGTTTGGGTACTTCCGGTTCAGTCGAGTTTATGTTTGAACACAAATGTCATTTCAAAGTGCCTTCGACCGGTTTGGATCCGGAAGAATTGGAATTGGAACTCATCGATTTTGGTGCAGAAGAGGTTTTTGTAGAAGAAGAACACATCTTGATTTACGCGACTTTTGAAAATTACGGTTCCATTCAAAAAGAAATGGAAAACCGCAGTCTCGAAATAATTTCTTCCGGCTTTGAACGCATACCGACGATTACCAAAAAACTTAGCGAAAGCGAAGTCGCCGACGTCGAAAAGTTGTTGGAAAAATTGGAAGAGGACGATGACGTTCAGAATGTGTATCACACGATGGAAGACAGCGAATAAGCTTTACCCCAGCCAACCCTCTCTGTCCAAACTTCTGTACTGAATTGCCTCAGCGATGTGCGCACTGACGATGTTTTCGGTTTGCTCCAAATCGGCGATGGTTCTCGCTACTTTCAAAATTCGGTCGTAGGCTCTTGCGGATAAATTCAAGCGTTCCATGGCAGTTTTGAGCAATTGTTTGGACGGATCATCCAACACGCAATATTTGCGGATGTGTTTGGTGCTCATTTGGGCATTGTAATGCACATTCCCAATGGACTCAAACCGAGCGGTTTGTATTTTTCGTGCATCAATCACCCTTTTTCGAATTTCAACACTGCTTTCTCCGCGGCGATCTTCCGATAGTTTTTCAAAGGGAACAGGCGTTACTTCGATGTGGATGTCGATTCGGTCTAAAAGTGGGCCGGAAATCTTGCTCATGTATCGTTGCATCTCGTTTTGCGACGAAGTTACCGGCGAGCCGGGTTCGTTAAAATATCCGCTCGGAGAAGGGTTCATGCTGGCGACCAACATAAAACTGCTCGGGTAAGTCACCGTAAATTTGGCTCTCGAAATGGTCACATCTCGGTCTTCGAGCGGTTGTCGCATTACTTCTAAGACGCCGCGTTTAAATTCGGGCAACTCATCTAAAAACAAAACGCCGTTGTGAGCCAAGGAGATTTCGCCGGGTTGCGGAAACGTGCCGCCACCTACGAGTGCCACATCAGAGATGGTGTGATGCGGACTTCGAAACGGGCGTTGCGTCAAAACGCCGGTGTCTTTGACTTTTCCGGCTACGGAGTGAATCTTGGTTGTTTCGAGTGCTTCTTCCAACGTCATGGGTGGGAGTATGCTCGGCAGGCGTTTGGCCAACATGGTTTTTCCGGCACCGGGCGGGCCAATCAAAATGATGTTGTGTCCGCCGGCTGCCGCGATTTCCATGCAACGTTTGATTGACTCTTGTCCGCGGACATCCGAAAAATCGTGTTCCGGGTAGTCGAGGTTTTTGTAAAAAGCTTCTTTCACATCGATGACTGTGGGTTGAAGCTCAGATTTGCCTTCAAAAAAGTTGATAACTTCCAACATATTTTCCACGCCATAAACGTCCAACCCGCTGACGATGGCAGCTTCGTCTTTGTTTTGTGCCGGAAGTATAAATCCTTTGAATCCTTTTTCTTTGGCATTGATGGCGATGGGCAAAGCACCTCGGATGGGTTGCAAACTTCCGTCCAACGAGAGTTCGCCCATGATGAGGTATTCTTCGATGTGTTCGTTTTTGATTTGTCCGGAAGCGGCCAAGATACCGATGGCCAAGGTCAAGTCGTATGCCGAACCTTCCTTGCGCAAATCGGCAGGTGCCATGTTGATGGTGATTTTCTTTCCGGGGATGTTGTAACCGTTGTTTTTCAACGCGGCGGCGATGCGGAAGTTACTTTCCTTCACTGCATTGTCCGGCAGACCAACCAAGTGGTAACCGACTCCTTTGTCCACGTTCACTTCTACGGTGATGGTGGTGGCTTCCACGCCAAAGACTGCACTTCCGTAAACTTTTACCAGCATAAGTGTTTATTTATGCTAAAAATACAAAAAAACAGTTTGTGTAAACTTTTTTGATGCATTTTATCAGTTTTTGAGTGTCAACAAATATTGGTTTGCCAAATCCATGCTCAAAAAATCCATTCTTGCACGATTTTTTGCTTCGAATGCTTCCATAAATTCTTGATTGTCCATCAAAATGTAATGGAAACCTTTGATGTATTCCTTTGGAATTTTTAACTTTTGGACATAATAATCATCTTCGTAAATCAGGTCAATTTTTTGAAGCGTGATTCCCTTTTCTTCAAACTTCACATTTCTTTTCATCCTTTTGGTTCTGCCTGAAATGGCATTGATAATAGGGTCGAGCGTAAAAGTAACTCCGCTTTTCGCTTTCAAATGAAAGTTTTTTGCCAAATCCAATTCTTTTTCCGCGGGTGTTAAGCGAACAAAATCTTTAGGGATGATTCCCAATGAGGTTGCATTGATGGTTTGATATTCAACAACTGCTACTTCTTCAAGTTGATTTATATGGGAGAAAAGGTTGATATCAAATATTTGTAAAGTAATCTCTTTTTTTGACAAAATAATGAATTTGGTTATTGTCTGAACGGAACTTACTTTTAGCATATCACCTTTAGTTACTTCAATTCTGAAAAGCCCCTTTGCATCCGTGATTGTGAAAGTTTCTTTGGTTATATTTTCGATGGATATGTCCGGAGAAGCGAGGGAATCTATCGTCACACGACCAATCAAAATGTCTTGAGAAAAAACATTTTGAAAAGAAAAAAAAATAATGACCGTACAAATCAGCCCTTTTATAAAATCGTTATTTTTTTTTAAAACGATTTGAAACATTTTTGTACGGTCAGTAAAATATAGAATTTTAAGAAAAATAAAGCTTCAGATCTTTTAAAATCGCGTGATAAACCGGATTGCAGAACGCGGCAACATCTCCTTCTTTTGCAGATTTCCAACGAGAAGTCCACAACACGAAAGCAGTATCGTTATCGGAAACCGAAAAAACCCTAACCTCGCCAACATATCCTTCTACATTGTCTTTGGAAACCACGGCCGGGCCATCATCGATGCTGTATGTGAATGTTTTTGTTTTTTCGTCAATTGACAACAAGGTCTCGTGAAAAGCGTCATTCAAAATTCTTTTTGCGCCTACTTCGTTGCCTTTTTTACTGCCGATGACATCTACTTTTTGAACCACATTTTTACTCCAACTCAAATCGTGGAAATTTTTGATGGTTTCCCAAACTTTCTCTGCCGGAGCATTGACAACTACTGAATTGTAACATCCCATTTTTTATAGTTTTAAAAATTAATAAAATCTAAAGTCAATCAATCTAAAACATATTTGAGTTTTAGAAAAAATGACTGCTCTAAATTAGATTAAAAAAAATTCATTGCATTAAACTTAACAAATTATTCTGAAATACCGGCTTTAATTTTCCTTAAAATCAGATAGAAAACCAATCTAATTGCGTAATTTTAAAGTGTGTAAGACGGATTGCTTTTAGATTAAAATTTAATTAAAAACAGGATGAAACTCACTTTTTTTGGCGGAGCCGGTACGGTCACAGGATCTAAGATATTGTTGGAAACGGGGCATAAAAAAATATTGATAGACTGCGGTTTGTTTCAAGGCTTAAAAGAGTTGCGGCTTAAAAACTGGGACTCCCTGCCGATGGACATCAACGAATTGGACACGGTTTTTCTTACGCATGCGCATTTGGATCACTGCGGATATTTGCCGGTATTGGTCAAAAATGGCTTTTCAGGGAAAATTTATTGCACGCCTGCCACCAAAGATTTGACAAAAATAATTTTGTTGGACAGTGCCAAAATTCAAGAAGAAGACGCGCGAAGAGCCAATTTGCACAAGTACACCAAACACAGTCTGGCAAAACCGCTTTATGAAGTCAAGGATGCGGAAGCCGTCTTTTCACATTTTGAGACTTTTGAAACAGCAGTATGGCATGCGTTGGATGATGAGATTCAATTCAAATTTCTCAACAGCGGACACATCTTGGGAAGTGTTTTTGTCTTGCTGAAAGTGAAAGGGAAAACCATTCTTTTTTCCGGAGATATCGGGCGAAAAATACCCATCATTTTGCATCCGTTTGAATATGTTGATCATGCCGATTATTTGGTTGTCGAATCGACCTACGGAAACCGATTGCACGAGTCAGTCTCCATCCAACATGAATTGTTAAAACACATCGAACACACCTTCAAAAAAGGAGGTGTACTGATGATTCCTACATTTTCGGTAGAAAGAGCGCAGGAAATTATCTATCTTTTGAGTATTCTCAATCGAAATGGACTTCTTCCAAAAATCTCGATTTATTTAGACAGCCCGATGGGTGTAAATGCAACGGAAGTTTATTTTTCCTATCCCGAAGCACATCAACTTTCCCGTGAAGATATTGAGCGTATGTCAGCAACCGTCCAACTCGTCAGCGATGTAGATGCATCAAAGGCAGTCGTAAATGATGATGCGCCAAAGATTGTTTTGGCCGGAAGCGGCATGATAACCGGCGGACGAATTTTACATTATTTTGCTAAATATATCTCCGATGCAAAAAACAGTGTGTTGATTGTCGGTTATCAGGCAGAGGGAACACGCGGCAGAGCTTTGCTATCTGGCGACAAAGAATTAAAATTTTTTGGTGCGTATCACAAAATAGGTGCGGAGATTTTTAAAATCAATGCCTTCTCTGGCCATGCAGATCAGAGCGAATTGTTGGATTGGCTTCGACATTTCAAGAAGCCACCCGAATTAACATTCATCAACCACGGCGAACCACACCAAAGTCAGGCTTTTAAGACTAAAATTAGAACCGAACTCGATTGGAAATGCACGGTTGCGCAAATGAACCAAGAATATTATTTGGGCTGATTGTGATCGTGTTTATACGGAAATGTTTTTCAAATTAATCAATCTTCTCCAAATGAACGGATGATGTGCTAAAGTTATTCTAAATATTTTTCAGACTTCGGAACTATTCAATTATTACATACATTTGCCCTTCTAAAAAACTCATTTTATGAATTTTCTCACAGCAATCTTTCGTTGTTTTTTTGTTTTCGCATTGTTGTTAAGCCTTACTGCTTCAGCTCAAGTTAAAAACATTCAAGTCTCTATCGATTTGAAAAACGTCGTGGAAGACAAAGTTCCTGTGACGGTAAATGTTGATAAAATCAAATCCGAAACCATCAACTACATGATTCCTAAAATCGTTCCCGGCACCTATGCAATCTACGATTTCGGAAAGTACATCGATGCATTTCGTGCCTTTGACAAAAAAGGAAATTTGTTGCCGGTCACCAAATTAGATGAAAACACCTGGAAGATTGAGAAAGCAAAATCATTGACTAAAATAACGTATTTGGTAAACGACACCTATGATATTGATGGCGAGAACGGTATATTCTCGCCGGGTGGAACCAACATCCTTGCCGGTCAAAATTTTGTTTTGAATCTTTTTGGCTTTGTCGGCTATTTTGAAGGTTTGAGCGAAACGCCTTATGACATAACCATAAATCATCCCGCCGATTTATACGGAAGCACGGCGCTTGAAGATGCAGACAACAGCCCGGAAGTTGATCTGTTTAAACTCGACCGCTATTTTACCGTGACGGACAATCCCATCCAATACGATACGCCCGATACACTCTCCTTTAAGTTGAACGATATCAAAGTCGAATTGAGCGTCTATTCAAAAAATAAAATTCACAATGCGGAAGAACTCAGAGTGCCGATGGAAAAAATGATGCAGGCGCAGAAAAAGTTTTTGGGTGACATCAATTCCACCAAAATATACAGCATTTTACTTTACTTGTCTGAGGCAAATGAAGGCGATGCACAAGGATACGGCGCACTCGAACACCACAATGCCACCATGGTGGTATTGCCCGAAGAAACAGATACAGAAAGACTTGTTCAAGACATGATGGACGTGGTTTCGCATGAATTTTTTCACACATTGACACCGCTTTCCGTTCATTCGGAAGAAATTCAGTTTTTTGATTTCAACAAACCTAAAATGTCTCAACACCTTTGGATGTATGAAGGCGTAACCGAATATTTTGCCAACTTGTTTCAAGTCAGAGAAGGACTTATCACTCAAGAAGATTTCTACAATCGGATGATGGATAAGTTGTATAATTCGCTCAATTATAACGATTCAATTCCTTTCACAGAAATGAGTAAGCATATTTTGGTGGAACCCTATAAAGAAAATTACCAAAATGTCTATGAGAAAGGTGCCATCATTGGCATGTGCATCGACATCATCATTCGTGATAAAACAGCTGGTAAAGAAGGTATTTTAGATATGTTGAAAAAACTTTCTGCCAAATACGGTGTGAACAAGCCTTTTAAAGACGATGAACTTTTTGGGGAGATTGTTGCCTTGGGCTATCCTGAAGTAGGTGATTTTTTGAATAATTACGTAGCGGATTCTAAAACCATTCCCTATGTGGAAATTTTTGACAAGGTCGGTGTGACTTTTGCCAACGTTGAAAAAGAAGGTGGGTTTTTTATCGATGGAAATGTGCCGTATATCACAGTTAATCAAGATGACCAATCACTTTTTTTTGTGTCTTATGCAACAGAAAACAAAGGCCTTAAGGCTTGGGGAATTGAAGGTGGGGATGTAATAAAAACCATCAATGGAACTGCATACAGTATTGCCAATGTGTATGATTTGGTAGAAGTTTCAAGAACTTGGAAAGCGGGTGACGACATAACATTGGTGGTTGTTCGAAACGGTGAAGAAATAACCCTCAACAGCAAAATCGTTATTCCAACCATCGAAGTTACGGTTTTGAAAAACGAAGATTTGCCGGCAGAAGACCTAAGAATAAAAATTCGAAAAGCTTGGTTGGGACAGGAATAAACGGTTTCAAGTTTCTATATTCATTTTTATATTTCCAACTCAGATGTAATTCATGAAAAACATTACACTTTTGATTCACTGCAAAGACCGCTCCGGTATCATCGCTTCGGTCACTGGGTTTATCAATCAATGCGGCGGAAATATTGTGTATATCGACCAGCATGTAGATCGTGAAAACGAGATTTTCTTCATGCGATTGGAAAGCGAATTTGAACAAAATGATTTTTCCATCGAAACATTCAAATTGGCGTTTGAAGAAGGTGTCGTCGCAAAATACACCCTGTCATGGCAGGTTTACGCTTCCGATTACAAGCCCAAAATGGCGATTTTTGTCTCCAAATACGACCATTGTTTGTATGACATTTTAGGAAGATACAACGCGGGTGAATGGAATGTCCACATCCCGTTGATTATCAGTAATCACGAAGATTTAAGACCCTTGGTGGAAAGTTATCGCGTTCCTTTTTACCACGTGCCAATTGCTAAAGATGGCAAACAACAAGCGGAGGAGCAACAGTTACAATTATTGCAAGATGCCGAGGTTGATTTTATTGTTTTGGCGCGCTATATGCAAATTGTTTCCGATAAATTAATAAAACATTATCCCAACAAGATTATCAACATTCACCACTCTTTTCTGCCGGCTTTTGTCGGTGCAAAACCGTATCATTCTGCTTACAAACGGGGTGTAAAAATTATTGGAGCGACCAGTCATTATGTCACGGAAGAATTGGATGCCGGTCCCATCATCGAACAAGACGTGACGCGGGTTTCGCACACCCATTCCATTGACGATTTGGTTCGAAAAGGCCGCGATTTGGAAAAAACCGTACTGGCAACAGCCATCAAATTGCACATCGACAGGAAAACGATGGTGTACAACAACAAGACGGTTGTTTTTTATTAACCTGAGTTTGATTAAAATAAACGGATGTATTTTCTAAT
The DNA here is from genome assembly GCA_034367065.1 of Flavobacteriaceae bacterium. Classification (GTDB taxonomy): domain Bacteria; phylum Bacteroidota; class Bacteroidia; order Flavobacteriales; family Flavobacteriaceae; genus UM-FILTER-40-17. The sequence goes on along the minus strand of JAXMLV010000039.1, from coordinate 4,214 downwards.
TGTGTAATATACACAAAAAGTTATAAGGGTAAGACTTGTAATAGCGGTCTGTTTGATGTTTTTGCGCAAGAATATCAAACTTGTTTTTAGGAATAAAATCTATTAGTTGTTTAAAAATCGGATGACCGACAAACTTTTTTTCAATATCTTTGGGACTCATCGCTTTTGGTTTTTACACGCAAAAAGTATAAAAAAAATAGGCTTATTATTAAAAGCAGCCATTTGTCTTAAAAATATTTAGTTGGTTAGTAGTGATATTTAATAATTGACAGTTATAGTATTTGAGTTGCTGTGAAATATAATAAAATGAAAATTAAGATAGTACATCTTTTAATATTGGCTCTTACCATACAGGGTTTTGCCCAGCCTAAAAAGGAAATAAATTTGCCTAAAGGTGGTAAGGATATAAAAATAAATAGAGTAACAGGACTTTACAGCCTTTATGTGACTAAAAACCAAGAAGTTTATAATGACGATAAAAGATTAGAATATTATCAGGACATAAATTATACTTATCTTAATCAATTTTATAAAAATATTTCCTATGGAGATCCTTTGGTTTTAATTTATGCAGATAACAAAACACCTTACAGATTTGTCAGTAAAATAAAAGAATATATACCCGGTCATAGATGGATATTTTACATGACCGAAAATATTGAAGGTTTAAAAGCTACTGCTTTTGGTAATTATGCGCCAGACAAAAACTTAGCTTTAGAAGAAATTATCACCTTAGATGATGAAATTAAAATAAAAAAGTTTAACGATAGTGTTTCATCCCCCCCTCTTCCGCCACCAAATATGTGGTATGATGATTTTGTACAAACAATTTATTCTGGTAATAAAGAAGCCATTCAAGAAGCCTTGAAAAATTACGCTCATTCTGTTATAAATATTTCTCAAATCAAAAAGCTAGATGATAATAAGTTGGTTTTAGATAAAGAATTTGTAAAAAATGCAATTAAAAACAACAACATTGTTTTTTTAAGATTTGACGATAGTACCCTTTATGAAGATTATATTTTTGTCATTCAGAAAATTAAAGAGGTGCTAATTGAATTAGAAAAATTAGATGAGAATATAGCTTATGTCATAGAAATTTCCAACCAATTAAATAATTTGTTTGAAAATCTAAGCATTCAATTAGGTCAAAAGTAAATTTAATAAAAATTGCCACAAAATAAACCCTATGTTAGAATACCTATTAATAGGGTAAATAGTTAAAAAGTTGATGAAAAAAGAGAAAATATTTTTTTGATCGGAAAATAGGAATTCTAATAACAAGAGAATATTTTTTTTTAATCTTTTAAAGATAGCCTGCCTGATTTGCTTTACGAAGAGCCTCTGACTTTTTCAGAAGAATATCCTTATTCAATAAGAATGGATAGAGAATTGTTCGTTTTGAACTATCAACTTACAATACGTGTTTGTCGCTGGCTTAATCCGAAAAATAGAGAGGTTGTTAAAGAAGATCTGGACAAGTACAGTAGATGATTGAATAACCCCACCATAACAGCACATAAAAGCAATAACTGCATGGTACAAACACCGTGGCTGCGTTATCTATTCGTTAAAAAATAGCATATTCCGTCACATTTTAGTAATTTTGTATTTCTTTAAATTCGTTCATATTATGCCATTATTCATCATAACCATCGTATTAGTAGGTCTGGCTTTTGCTGGAATCGCTATCAAGATTTGGGCAAAAAAAGACGGAAAGTTTGCCGGAACTTGTGCAAGTCAAAGTCCTTTTTTAAACAAAGATGGAGAAGCTTGTGGGTTTTGCGGACGAACGCCCGATCAATATCAAGACTGTGAAGGGAAAACAAAATGATGCACTTTGCCACTTCTGAATGGACAAAGTGCAATAGACAATGAGCATAAGGCAATAATACCATATTCAATTTTAGTTTCCTTTTGCAAAGATCGATTTTCATCACTTATTGCTCATCAATCTTTAATAGGGGTTGCGTCAAAGCTTTTTAATTTTACTACATTTGGTCAACTGAATCAGACACTTTGTCCAAAACCAAACGAACCACTTCCGATCTTGTTAAACTTGCCAAAGAGGGTAATCAACACGCGTTTAGTTTATTGTTGGATACGCATTGGAACGAGGTGCTTTTTTATCACATCAAAAGGAACTTGAACGAAAATGATGCGGAAGATATTGTTATTCAGACCTTTTCGAAGGCATTTGACAAAATTGAGACTTTTGACGAGCAATATGTTTTCAAAACTTGGTTGATTGCTATTTCTAAGAATGTGTACATCGACTTTCTAAGAAAGAAGAATGCGTTATCCAGTTTGGACATACAGCAAACCGAAGAATCGGAAATGCATAAAATCGTTGATGAAACGCTCTCTCAAGAAGACGAATTGATACGCGAGCAAAATTTAGCAGAACTACTGGCGCATATCAAAAAGCTCAAGCCTGGTTATCAGGAAGTCATACACCTTCGTTATTTTCAAGAGATGAGTTATTCGGAAATTGCTGAAAATCTGCATGAACCCATCAACAACGTCAAAGTAAAACTGTTGCGTGCAAAAAAACTTTTGGCAGAAATTATCAAGAAAAGTTAATTGAGCTATGGATTTTCCTATTTTTGAGTAAACCTTTATCCATGCAAATCTTCACAAGCCAACAAAAACTTAAACATCTTTTATCCCTTCCTGTTATTGTTGCTGCATTGGGTTATTTCGTTGATATCTACGACTTGTTGTTGTTTGGAATAGTGCGAGTCCCCAGCTTACAAGATTTGGGATTAAATGTAGATGTTGCCGGCTCTTTGATTCTCAATTATCAAATGATCGGTTTGTTGATTGGTGGCATGATTTGGGGAATTTTAGGTGATAAAAAGGGGCGGCTTTCCGTTCTTTTCGGGTCTATATTTGTTTATTCCGCGGCGAATATTGCGTGCGGATTTTTGCCTCAATTTCCTTTTGAAGATAAAACCATGGTTTATGCTTGGTTGCGGTTCATCGCCGGAATCGGTTTGGCTGGTGAATTAGGTGCCGGAATTACTTTGGTCAGCGAATCTTTGCCCAAAGAACTTCGCGCTATTGGTACTTCGATTGTCGCAGGATTCGGCCTGTTGGGTGCGGTAGTGGCTCAATTGACAGTCGAACTTTCGGGCGATTGGACGATTGCCTATTTTATCGGTGGCGGGTTGGGATTGATGTTGCTGTTGCTGCGTATTGGCGTGGTAGAATCCGGAATTTATAAGGATATTCAGCAAAAAACCCATGTTCAAAAAGGTAATTTTTTGATGTTTTTCAACAATGCAGAACGTTTTATAAAATATATAAAATGCATCGCCATCGGTCTTCCTACTTGGTTTTGCATTGGCATATTGGCAGTGATGGGCAATCAATTTGCACCCGCATTCGGCATCAAAGAAGTCAATCCGGGTAAAGCCATTATGTGGGCATACATCGGCATTTCGGTTGGTGATTTAGCCAGCGGGTTTATTTCGCATTGGTTGAAATCTCGCAAAAAAGCAATCTTATATATGATGTTGTTTACCATTGTCGGGGTCTGTTTGATGTTATACGGTGGCACACGCTCCGAGAATATGTATTATTTCTATTGTGCATGGCTCGGTTTCGGAACTGGCTATTGGGCGATGTTTGTGACTGTAGGTGCTGAACAGTTCGGTACCAACATCCGCAGCACAGCCGCAACTACCATCCCCAACATGGTTCGTGGTATGCTTGTTCCGATGATACTGAGTTTTGACTTTTTGAAATTACCTTATGGCGTTGTTGCCTCTGCTACCGTTGTTGGTGTTGTCGCTTTCGGATTGGGAATTTACGCAACCCTGACCATTCCCGAAACACATAATAAGGATTTGGATTACGTGGAATAAAATGCAACAAGAATCATATCAATTTATGTTCCTCTTGCCAAAGGCAAGGTCGAACAACGCAGCAAACCTTCTTGTTTACCGATTTCTGCATAAGGTATTTCTTCTACGGTAAATCCTTGTTTTCGCAGCCAAGCGTTCAATCGGGTGAAATTGCGTTCCGATACCACCACATTCGTATCGATTGAAAACACATTGCTGCACATTTCGTACATTTCGTTTTTATCAATCTGAAAAAGATTTTCTTTTCCGAAAAGCTTGACTAAAAAATCATAATCTGTTTGATTTTTAAAACCTGCTTTGTGGATAATGCCTTTGTCTTTTCCAACCGGCTGGAAACAACAATCC